>NZ_FQYR01000004.1 GCF_900141815.1 Rubritalea squalenifaciens DSM 18772 | reverse complement strand
CGCAGGAGGCTCGTCGCCGGGTACTACCGGGTATTCATCACGCTCGCGTTTGCGGTTCTGGACCCAGGTGGCGAAGGTCTGGTATTTGACGCCGTGAAGGGCGGCAAACTTCGTTCCTGACAGAGGGCTCTTTTCGAAGGTATCCAGCAGGGCCTCCCGATGTTTCTTGTCCAGACGAACCCGGCCGATGCAGTCGGTCTTAATGAGGGGATTTCCCGGCGAATTCGTAGACGTCATAGTTGTCATGCTATGACGTCTATGAAATCGACGTTACAACGGCGAAGCGCAAACCGAGGGTCGATGATTTAGCGCTTACTCTGAGGGAGAGGATTGGGCTGAATAGGTCGGTCTCTATAAAACACTTAACTACCAAGCTTTTTACTACATACCCACTCTAAGTATGGTAGCCCATTAGATTCTAATTGTGTCAGAAAATCAGAAACATGCGGCATAAGCCTTTCTTGCACTTGGGCATCAGTCACATCGCCGCTCAAACCCATGATATATTCTATTTGAGACTGCTCTTCGAGCGTAAACAAATACCAGCAGCCATCATTACCTTCAGTCAATAACTTCAAACCAAAGGCGTGGTGACCAAGCTCGTAGGCACTACCGTCAAAATCTAGGCTCCTAGAATCCATGAAATCAGGTGCCTCTATCTTTTGTATGGAGTTCCATCCAATCTCACAGCTAAAGGACTCAGCAAGCGAATCTACACGAACCTTAACAAACATCCATAAATCAGGATCACTACAATGCTTCCAAAACGTTAATGCATTCTTGGCTCTATCTTTTGAACGGAGCTTAGCACCCTTCCATACATCAAGGATGGAATTTTCTACCCACTTAAAGAGGGCGGCTTTGTATTCGTCTCTCATGATCTTGTTAAAGAATTTGGTAGGTATGAGTCTCTCCATTCCCCACCCCCGCTCCTCCACCACATCGGACGGTCAGACTCCCCACGGTTAGACCATGTTATCAATGAATATCAATCATCACAGGTTTGATACGAGGTACCATGGTTACAAATGACTGGCTAGCTCATAACATTTATCAAGGACTTCACTGACCTCCCTAACAGAATCATCTACATCCAACCTTTCAGCTTTCCAAGCATCATAACCGTAGATACGACACATAGGCAGCAATGAAAACTTACTAGGCTTCCCGTTACCACTTGTAACAAAATTCATGCATGTGATATTCTCTCTCCTGCTATTTGCAGTTATTAAAGTTCTAAACTTTAGCTCACCACATGAAGAATCAGCACATATACTGTCTGATGAAAAATCAGAAAATTTAACGCCTGAATACTCCGACTTAAGTTTTCTCAGAAACTTTTTATTACCCTCAAAACTATATCTGGGTTCAATGCCTGCTTGAGTCATAGTTTCAATCCTTTTCTGCTCGTAGTATTCACCCCTCCCATCTGAGTACCAATCGCTAATCAAATCTAGTTTTGCAGTGTCGTCCAATTTATTTATCCACTCTATTACTTTTCTAAGACCTCTGAGGCGAATTTTCTTAAGAGTCTGAAATGAGTTCCCCATTTCTTCCTCTAAGAACACTCTTCCTACTGTCGCTAACTTCTTTTCTAAATCATTCATATCGCAATTCTTGTAGCTGCTGATCGTGTAGTAACCATTTTTGTTACTTCATGTAGACTATATACAGTAACGCCAGCTAACCCCCAAGCAGTAAGCTCCTGAGTATCTAGTAGATAATAGAGTATTACACCCGGTGCAGCTACCCATGTAAAAGCTCGAATATGAGGCTCCACATAAACTATACTCGGAGGTATGTATGATATTCCTGGTGTGTAAATCACGGCTCTCCTGTCTTGTAAACTCAACAATGTGATATACTGCATCACTTGTGCTAAAGCACCTTGTGAAGATAACATTGGTTTAATTTCCCATACTTCTGCCGAATCCCAATCCACAAGATCGGGTCTTAGACGAGCACCAACAGGCTCACCGTTTGAAGGGCTACCATTTGTTGCTAGAATAGTTTTGATGGTCTGATCATCATATCTCAATCGAGTTGGAGCATCAGCTACGAAATGGTAACCGATAGTGTCGTGCACAATTTTTCCGTATTTAAAGTTTGATAAGATAAACTCCCCACTCGGATCAGTGTAACTCACAGGGTTGGCATGTGTGTACAGATACTTATGCAACGTAAGTGGCTCTCCCCTTCTCCCCTCATAACTATCCATACTATGGAACCTGCCTGTCTGGGTATTGGTGTACCTTGCTCTGAGGTAGTACATGCCTAAGTCGGCATCGTACTGTTCTCCTGTGTAGAGGTAGCGGTTCTTGCTGAGGTAGGCATAGTCCGCCACGTCGCGGTCTTCCATCATGCCTGTGCCAGCATCCCACTGACGGAAGGCGAGCATGATTCCAAAGGCATCATAGTCGTACTCCTCTAGCAGGTCACCGTATTCATCGGTGATCGCCCTAACGGAGCCATGACCATCGTAGGAATAGAAGTCACGGGTGACATTCGCGCCCGCACTCGCCTTGCGATCCACCGCCACGAGATCGTGACCGTAGTGGTATCTGGCGGTGAGTAGCCCGTTCACATCCACTTCCTCGACCACCTGCGCGTAGCCCGTATGGGTATTACGATCGATCAGGTAGATGTCATCCTTCACCTTGATGCCAAGGTCGTCGGTGATCTCCTTGCGGATGCGGTCACCGTCGGCATTGTAGTGGCAGTCCACGTAGGATCCATCGCCACGGTTGCGGCGCAGCAACTTGCCACGGAAGTCGTAGATGTCTCCATTAGTTCCCGCACGGGTCGCCCCGTCCTCGTCCTTCGTCACAGGGTAGTCCGCCTGTGGGGAGGATGTGGTGGAGCCGTTCGCATCGTAGCTGTGATGACTCAGGAGGTCGTTGTTCGTGTAGGAGAAATTCTGGTCAGGCAGCAGCTCCAGCAGGCTGGTGGTGGATGCCGTACGGGAGGTGCGGTTACCCACAGCATCCAGCACATAGTCGATGCTGCCATTGCGTCCGTCCAGCGAGCCTGCAATGCTCTCCTGCTTCAGGCGGTAGAGTTTGTCGAAGACGTGGTCGATCACGCGGCCACTGGCCTCCTCGATTTTGGTGCGGTGACCGGCCTTGTTCAGCGTGTAGGCGTAGCCCTGCTGCACGGCTGCCACTCCATTCTTCGCCACATCCAGCCCGGTCAGGCGGTTCAGGCTATTGTAGAAGTACTCGTGGCCGATGCCATTCTGGTAGCTGACATTCGCCAGGCTGCCAACGGCATTGTAGCTGTAGCCAGCAATCTCGGTGCGGCCCGCATCACGGCCCTGATAGAGTTTCTCCAGGCGGTTGAGCGCATCATAGCTGTAGCTCTGGTCGTAGCCCCCTGCCCTGTTGCTGTGGGCGCTGAGGAGATTCGAGTTCGCATCATAGCTGTAGTCCAGCGTGCCATTGCTTGAGCTGTGCTGGGACAGACGCCCGCGCAGGTCATAGCTCCAGCCGTCCTGATAGAGGACATTGTTGGAAGAGCCTTTCACCGTGGCGCTGATACGGCGGCCAATGGAATCATAGCCGTACTCGAACTTCGCCGGTGCATGGGCCAGCGCGAGGGACGGATGGCTGGTATCCGCCGTGACTACCTCCAGCAGGTCCCTGCTGTTGTAGGTGTAGGTAGTGGTGTGGCCGTTGAAGTCCGTACGGCTAGTCATATTGCCCAGCACGTTGTAGGCCACGCTCTCGCTCTGCCCCTCCGGCAGGGTGCGGCCGATGCGACGGCCAAGCTTGTCGTAGAGGTAGCTTGTCTCGCGGCCCAATGCATCGCGTTGCACGAGGAGATCGCCACGCTCATTGTAGTCGTACTCGGTGCGGAAGCCTTCGGCATCCACCACGGCAACCATTCTGCCAAGGTCATCGTACTCGAAGCTGGTGACATTGCCCTCCTGGTCCGTCACGCTCTGGCGGCGGCCGAGGGAATCATAGCTCACGGAAGTGGTGCTGGCATCCGGGAAGACCGTCTGCACGAGCCTATTCGCATCATCATAGACGAAGCTGGTGGTGCGGTTCAGCGCGTCTGTCACGGAGACCTGACTGCCCACGGCATTGTAGGTGGTGAGCGTCTCCTTGCCCAGTGCATCCCGCACGAGGGTGCGGCGGCCAGCGGCATCGTACTCAAACTCGGTGCGGTTCCCCAGGGCATCGATACTGGCCACGACTCTGCCATCGGCATCGTACTCCGTGACCGTACGCGGATTGTCTGCTAGAGCGGATGAGGCCAGGATGTCTGCCACAGAATCCAGCACGCTCGCCGGCATGGAATCGTCCGGCAGGATGGTGGCGGTCATTCTGCCGAGGGCATCATAGACAAAGTAGGTGGTGACTCCCATGCGGTTCGTGGAGGCCACACTGCGGTTCTCCAGATCATAGGTGGTGGTGGAGAAGGTATTGTCGTGATAGGTGGTCTTCACGAGATTTCCGCGGTCATCGTACTCATAGAGAGTCTCGCGCTGGAGCTGATCGATAGTCTTCTGCTGCTTGCCGAAGCTATTGTAAATGACCTCGGTGGTGGAGCCGTCCGGCAGGGTGGTCACGCGGACGCGGTTCTCCGCATCGTAGGTGAAGCTGGTCACCAGGGTATCCACGGTGCCGTCCTGCTTGGTACGGGTGGTGGTAGTGGTGAGTCGGTTGCCATTGTCATCGTAGGTATAGCTCTCGCTACGCAGCACGTTTCCGGCTGCATCCTTCACGGTCATCCCCTGCTCGCGGCCGAGGCTGTCATGCGAGAAGGAGGTCACCACGCCATTGGCATCCGTCAGGCTGGCCAGATTGGAGCCGCTATAGCCGAAGCTGGTGGTAGTACCCACGGCATCAGTCAGCGCGGTCAGATTCCCGGTAGCGGCATTGTAGCCGAAGGTCGTGGCCTGCCCCAGAGCATCCACGATAGTCGTCGGCTGGCTGCTGTCATTGAAGCTGTAGCTGGTCACATGCCCTAGACCATCGGTCTCGGAGGTGACATTGCGCTTGCTGTCAAATGTGCGGCTGGTGGTGACACCCTCCGGAGTGGTGACAGAAATCTCATTGTCCTGAGCGTCATAAGCACGGGTGGTCACGCCGCCGAGGGCATCGGTCGTGCGAATCACGTTTCCGAAGTCATCGTACTCATGGATGGTGACATTGCCGAGGCGGTCACGGATGATTTCGCGGTTGTTCGCCAGATCGTGCTCGAACTCGATGGCATTTCCATCGGCATCCACCTGCTTGATCATGCGTCCATCGTCATCGTACTCGGTACGGATGGCCTGCACGCCACGCGGGTCGAGGATGCTGGTGAGGTAGTTCGGGAAGGCCACATTCTCGTAGAGCATGGTGGTGACCTCGTTCTCACGGTTCATCACGGAAGCCAGACGGCCCTGCTCATCGTATCCGTAGAGGATCTGGTTACCCGCCGGGTCGGTCACCGCAGTGATGCGGTTGCCATTGGCTGCATCACGAGTGAAGAGCACGTTCTCACCGGCACTGTGGTAGATACCATCCTCCTGGATAGTCACCTTGTTACCCTGTCTGTCGGTAAGCTCCTTCAGGCCGAGAGTGGTGCTGATGAGGTAGCTGGTGCCATCCTCCTCAGTGTAGCGGAACTCGGTCGGTTCGCCGCCTTCGATATTGATGTCTTTTGGACCTTCATTACCAAAGCAGTAGAATTCACCGCCATTGGTGATTTCCAGTTTACCCAGTGCTCCATTGACCGGTTTGAAGATCACTTTACCACCTGTAACGGCCTGCAAGAAGACCCCGTTCTCAGGCAGATCACCGAACAAGTTGTAGGAACTGACACCCGCGGCATCGATGGATGCCTCGAACACCTCGGTGCGGCCATCCGGGAACTTGACGATCACGCGCTTACGGTTGGTGGAATCCATGATGGTGTAGAACGCCTGAAGTATACCTCCAAGCTCAACTACCTGCATTTCCCAGTCTTCCTGAAGGTTGCGGGTCTTGAGGACTTCGACTCCCTTCAGGCCAAGCTGCCAGCCCGGACCAAAGTCACCTTGTGAATTATCACGGCTATCGTAGGTGCGAGTGACACTGAGCGGCACACCCGGCATGGCCACGGAGAGATCTTCAAAGGCCAAGGCAAAGTGACCAATCTTGAGATTCCCCTCGAGGATGATTCCAACTGACGGATGAATTAGTTCAGCCCCAGTTTTAGATAACGCTCTGGCTCTAATTTCATACAAGCCATTTTCAAGCAGGCTAGAATCAAAATAGCCTAATACCCCATTTACCACAGGCTCATAACCTCTATGGAATGCTTTCCATGCAGCGAAAGTGTCTCCTTTCACTCGATATTCCAGGATATATTGATCCAAGAAATTGCTGTATGCTGTGCCAGTTACAGCGATCTTAGATGAAACGGTATCTCCATCGATCGGGCTAGCGAGAGACAGATCAAGTTGCTCCTCATCATAATCAACGACTTCGAAGCTCACAACCTCACTCACGTAACTTTGTCCATTAGTAACATACACCTTGGCGTATGCCGAGTGACTCCCCTGACTAGGCACTCCTGCATTATAGACAAAGCGGACAGTGTCTTGATAGCGAGTGCCTTCACCGATCAACACATTATCCAGATAGAACTCAAGCTTAGTCACAACCTGCCCCCCAGAAAATACATCTGCGACATACTGGACTATTCCTTGATCATCGATGGCTGAAGAATTGAAAGGATAAATCATTTCAAGTTTAGGAATGTCTACCACGCTAACAACCGCCTGCCTTCTGGTCTGCAGTTCACCGTCCGATACAGCCAGCTCAATAACATACGAGCCCACGGTGTAGAACGAAAACTCCGGAGACGCGACATCCAAATCATTGACATGATAAAGTGCTCCTTCAGGAGCATACACGACTCTCCACTGATAAATCAGATTCTCTACCTCCGTCGTATCATCAGACACGACTGGTACAGGTTGATACAAACTTCCTAGTTGGATGTTTTGAATACCCAACTCCTCGATGACTGGAGCTTGATTTCCAGCCTCCACAACATGCACTACAACGAGAGCAGTGGAACTATCCTGAGAATCACTCACAGTCACAGAGAACAAATAGTCACCCACGATTGACATCTGAGCAGTCGCAGAGGCCTCATTCGCGCCTACAATTTCAGACTCAGCCGGTCCAGACACCTGTACCCACTGGTAGCTGAGGGAGCCTGAAGGCAACCCATCATCCTGTACACTAACAGTCATTAATTGCTGACCTGATGGCTGAACAATTGTATACTCCGTTTGTAAACTCAGAGATGGAGGGGTGTTTGTTCTTACAATCACTGTGGTTTGCGCTGTCGTCGTGTACTCTCCATCACTTACTGAAACTTGTAACTGGTAGGCTCCAGGTTCAGAGAATTCTATTGTTGGATTTGTCACAGTCGCATCAGAGATGGTTGCTGCTCCTCCATCAGGATTGGACAACACTGTCCACTGAATATCCACGGTTTCACTTGTCTTTGCATCGTCAGTAATCGAGGCAGACATTGTCAATGGACTGGGGAGAACCACCTGATATTCGGATAACAAACTAACCTGAGGAGGCTTATTCCCGTCAGGATCTGGATAGCCGATTGAGATATCCAGATTTGAAGCAAATTGACCATCACTTACCTCGACCCTGAATCCATATACTCCATAATCACTGAAAGTAACCTGAGTAGCCGCAAGCTGGGGATTCGCGATCACCGCCTGTGGCCCTGATATCTGAGTCCATGTGTAGGAAAGCGGTTGAACTTTACCGTCATCTGTCGCCAACACCGACAAAGAGCCAGTATTACTGTTCACTAACAAATCGCCATTATAAACAAGAACTGGAGGATCATTGTTTTCTACGACAGTCACAGAGACTGAATCACTGGACTCCATAACTCCATCTGACGCGATCAGACTAAACTGATAGTTCCCTGGCTCAGCGAAAAGGACCAAAGCATCAGTATCATTGATCTTCTCTAGATTCGCCACAGGCCCTGCAGTTTGGCGCCACTGCACCTCCAGATTAAGGCCCGGAAGACCATCATCTGTGACCAAGCCGTGCAAAGTAAGAGTCTTACCATTCTCCAAACGAACCAGCTCATCTTCACCAGCATCTACCACAGGTGGTTGGTTGACAATAAGTGGCACATCAACAACCACCTGATCAGTGTCATAATGCTCACCATCCGAAACATGGAGCTCAAATACGTACCTGCCTCCGGACAATGGGATATATTTTAGAGCCTGAGCCGATAAACTTGAGAGTAGTTCAATCTCAGGGCCAGAAACTTGCCTCCATTGATAGGTTAGTGTCCCGTTTGGCAAACCATCGTCCTGAGCACTCCCCTCTAATGAGATGCTCTCTCCAAAATATACGGTAGTATCCTGCCCAGCATTCGCAATAGGCGGACTATTTATCTCCGGGAGGACGATGACTCTAACATGCTTTGTAGTAGCCAACTCGCCATCACTTACCGCTAGATTAAAAAGATACTCTCCAGCAATTGAGAATTGAAGATCAGTTTGAGCTGCATTTGAACCGCTATAACTATAGCCTACCGGCCCTTGCTGAAGGGTCCACGAATAGGATAGCTGGGTTGATTCCTGTTCTCTATCAACAGCCAAACCCTTGAGAGTGATAGCCGCGTTCGGAAGCTGAACTGCCCGTTGACCTCCAACTTCTACGAGCGGAGGCGTATTGGCACTATGATTTACACAACGTCCTGATATCGGCTGCGTAGCTAATAGCTGAATTTGCTCACCCGTGAGCACAGATTCAGTTAGGGCTAGCTCATCAATGACACCATCAAAAGTACTTTCATTAGCTTTTTCAGCTCCAAAGAGAATATCTCCCATCAATGGGTAGAGATAATTCGCTCTCAATGCAGTGGTTCTGTAGAGAACTCCATCAATATAACCCCGAAGCTGAAGGTTTTCGACATCTATAACCAGAGCAACATGCTGCCAATTTTTATCCAAAGTCATATCTCCAAGATAGATACTGTAGGGATATCCTGAATCATCATACCACCGGGCGTACAGTCTACCATAACTCAAGTAAATGGATGACTTGCTTGTATTCCAGGTCAAAAGGTCCCCATATACTCGATCGATCTCCCCAGCTTTAAGCCAGAAGTCAATTGTGTAGCCTTCACCTCCAGCTAAATGTGGAGCTTTGCTCTCTGGTAATACTGCACGTACACCTGTCATAGCAAGGCCGTAAGACAAATCCGATGATTCATACTCCGCCAAGCCTTCGATTAGCTCGAAGCGTCGATTTGCCATATTGTCCCTCAAGTCCAGGTTGAATGCGAACCACATCTCAGGCTCTGGAATACTTTCCAGACAGACATCCGCCACATGTACCATTACTAGGTCCCTACGTGTGTGGTATTCATCTTTCACCTCAAGCTCTAATAAGTAGACACCGTCCACTGTGAATGAGGCACTCGTTTGGAGAGCGGTGCTATCAACAAAAGTCACCTGAGAGCCTTCTGGAGCCGAGCTTACTTTCCACTCAACAGCGAAGACCCCATCATCTACCACTTTGCCATTCAACTGGGCCGCATCCACTGATGATGTGATTTTTATATCACTCCCCGCATCAACCAATGGTGCAAGATTCTCACCTGGTACACATTTACCGTACATACCAGCTGAATAGATAGCATAAATTTCTGAGTAGCTGAGTACCCTCTTATAAAGAGTCAATTCATCTATAAAAATTGGATCGACGGTCTTGGGAATCGTCAAGGCTTGTTGAGCTGAAAGTTCCATGGTCACATTCGAAACTTCCCTCACCAAACTACCGTTCGTAAAAGCCCTAAGAACTTTAGTTTGTGGATCATAAGTAAATGCGTAATGAGCAAATTCTGTGCTACTAATCGCTGATCCTAACGATACCGCACGAGTATTCAAATTTGCATCTTGGTAATAGAAATAGAAATAAGATCCACTCTGTTTCAAGTAGAAACCTCCTCCCCAATCTATGACTTTAATATAGCGAGACGGTGTCAGCGACATCCATGCCTCAAAGGTGAAACCTTCCACCCCATCATGCAACAAGGCATTAGGTACACCAGTATAGCTCAGACCATTGGTTGCAAGTTTGGATGTATCCAATGCCTTACCAACAATACCATCTACATAATCACTATAACCATAACTCTCACCTGCTTGTCCACTCAGGCGATCCACCGTGCTTCCCTCAGAGTGTAGCCAAAACAGAGCCCCATCTGGGAGCATAGCCCTGCACTCTGTATCCACTCTCAGAGACACAAGGTCTTCTGAAGTCGCATATCCATCATTAGCTACAAGGGCAATGACATACATACCAGGGGCACTCGCCGAGATCTGAGTATTGACTGAGTCAGGAGCTGAAAAACTAACGACACCTGCCCCAAATCGCTGCTCCCAATGAACAGCCACATTCTGCCCCTCTGGATCACTTACTGATGCATTTACAGATGCGATGTCAGACACACTTGCTAGCATGATATCAGGACCTGCATCAACAACTGGAGCATGATTCCGAGGACCAGGGCATTTACCAGATTCTCCCGCTTGGTAAATACTCAATACCTTAGCGGCACTCAGAGCTTTATTATAGAAAGTGAGTTCATCTATTTTCCCTCTATAAGTACTGGTAGCTGTTGGTCTACTTCCAATTACCAAA
This sequence comes from Rubritalea squalenifaciens DSM 18772, assembly GCF_900141815.1. Classification (NCBI taxonomy): domain Bacteria; kingdom Pseudomonadati; phylum Verrucomicrobiota; class Verrucomicrobiia; order Verrucomicrobiales; family Rubritaleaceae; genus Rubritalea; species Rubritalea squalenifaciens. The sequence goes on along the minus strand of NZ_FQYR01000004.1, from coordinate 713,023 downwards.
TCGGTGTTTGAGCCCAGATACACTGTATCAATTACACTGAAGACCTGTTCCCCATTCAGGTAGCCCACAAGTAACCCTGATGCCTTATCATAGGTAACCGCAACGTGTGACCATGTGGAACCATCAATGGTCACCTGACCGATAGTTCTACCTATAGTGCTACCGCCTTGGCCACGTAAGTAGTAGAACTGAATACTACTGCCGCTCTGACGTAAATACGAACCACTGTCCCCCCATCGGTAGATAGATAAATAATTACTAGCTGAGGGGTTGATCCAGCATTCTTGAGTAAATCCATCTACGAAGCTATCCAAATCATGGTTTTCAGAGGCTTCAACCACAACACTCTCACTTGCTTCATTGATCGATAGTGCATAGCCGACATTCCCCTCCTCATAGTGAGCATAGCGATCCCAGCTGGTTGGAGATATGGCAACCTGATTCTCAGAAGTCCCGTCAAAACCCCACCAAGAAACCACTCCATCGCCCGCTCCCACACCACACGGAGACCCTACCCTTACAACTACATAGTCACTCATTTGCTGAACTCCGTCGGACACGGTCAGCCTGAGCAGGTAATACCCGTCAGTTGTCACTACGAAGGAACTCTTTAAATTACTAAGATCATCTATAGTTATGGTTCCACCTATTGGCGTTTTAACTGCTTCCCAAGCAATAGAACGAATTCCGGTGTCATCAGTTGCAAAAGCATTAAGATGACCATTCTGAACACCAGCTGGCAGGAAAACGCTCTCCCCAGCATCCACGAATGGTGCCTGATTCTTACTTTCTGGACATTTTCCGTGATCACCAGCTTCAACAATATTAATCACCTCGTTCTGATTTAATGGCCTCTCATAGATGGTAAACTCATCTATTCCTCCATTCAGAAGCGTACTATCGCCAGTTACCCCCCCAAGAGTAAGTTCACCCAATTCTGACAACACGAGTTGCGGAATCACTCGACTAAAGGTCAACTCTCCATTGACAAATACTTTCGCCAAAGCTGTCTCAGCATCATACGTGATTGCGACATGAAAATAATCATCAACTGATCCCCTAACATCATTGATTTTGGCTATAGTTGCAGCTGAAGATTGCAGACTACCGTTGAGAAAGTACCTCCAGCGGAAATACAGGTTACTTGAGGTGATGTCTACTCCTGCATAATCTCCAAAACTAAACAGATAAGTATAATTGTTTTCAACCTGAAACCATCCTTCGACAGTAAAGCCTTGATCAAACTCATCAATCTGAGTCGCTGGATTGGTGCCCAAATACAAGAGATTACTGTTATTAAAACTAAATGCCGTTCCAACTTTACCTGGACGATATCTAGCTGTAAAAGCACTGGGGCGAGCTTGGATCCCTCCGATACGATCGGTCGCCACGTCACTACCGCTCCACCATGCCGTAGCGTTTGGAGCGATGATCATTTTACAACCAGAGCCCACACTAATACGGGTGCGAGCAGAGCCAACTTTGTTCCCATCGTCGACTCGCAACTCGAGAACATAGACTCCAGGATCCGAAAAGGTCACTTCTGGAGTCAGTGAAGTCCTCTCACTGAATATTACTTCACCTGGGCCACTTATCTTTACCCACTCCCTAGCGTAGACCGCTCCAGTAGGAACTCCATCATCTAGATAACTTCCACTAAGAAATACAGATTCCTCAGCAGAGGTGATTGCTTGTTCAGTTCCAGCATAAACCACTGGAGCCAGGTTAACGAATCTGCAGAAACTTCGACTAATACTCTGAAAAACAGCATCAATATCGTTACTATCTTTAATAAAGTAGTAATCGCTGGGGCTGGTCGCCAGACGCTTGAGATATGTATCGTTTACAGATCCTCCCAGACCAATAGTTACCACTCGTACGCCTGCGTCCTTAGCTAAATCCGCTCCAGTAGTTGATTGCGTCGCATTACCATCAGCAAGAACAATGACAAGCTTACGTGCATTACTACGTCCATTATTAACGATTTCCTCATATCCAAGGCTTATGCCTGTATCTGTATTCGAAGATGACCCTGTAATATTTGGCACAGAAAGAATCAACGTGTCTGGATCATTTGTAAATGGAACTGAAACGCTCGACAATGAACCCAGAGCAACACTGTCCAATGAATAATTAAGGGATTCTAACAAACGAATTGCTCCCTGTCTTGCACGACTCACATTGGATGATGGATCATTGACGGATCCCATAGACCCAGAATGATCGATCATGATCGCGATATCATAAGGGACATCATCATCAGTACACTCTAAGTGTACTATAATGTCATCTGAAACAGTATATTCCCCATCAAAGACTGATATTCTAAACACATATCGACCTGGCTCTCTAAAAGAGATCTCAGTGGCACTGGAAAATGGATCTGCGAAACTGATATCGGCTGGCCCCTCAACCTTTGTCCAAAGAATCTCTGCAGATTCTCTACCTACAAAGGTATCATCGGTAATTACAGCTCCTACTTCTATTCCACTAGAGCTAAATGGGACCGTAAAGTCGTCATTCGCCTGAACGACTGGAGGCAGGTTTGTTCCAGGAGGAGACACACTTACAATCACCGTATCCTCCACAGCAAACTCACCATCATCAGCAATCAGGCGGAAGACATACTGGCCAGGTAGCGGTAAAGCTAACTGAGTCAACAAGGCATTCTTATTGATAATTTCCGAATGAGCGCCACTCACCTGCTCCCATCTATGGGTAGGCTTATCCGTTAATAGACCATCATCCTCAACCTCACCTGATAAATACACAACAGGAGATTTAAGAGGAACGAATGAAACTGAGTCGAAATAAGCATCATTACTTGTACCTGTGAGATTGAAGTCAGCAATTAGACGAATTCGAGCTACACGTGATCCGATCGGAGCAGCACGAAGGTCACTTACTAACAACCACCTATCCGATACCGGTGTTGGATTGAAATGCTGCTTCTCAAGTACCGCTCCGCTTGCATCCTTATATTCGAGAATGATATTCGATTTATCTAAGCGGTCCGGCTCAGGTAAAGAGCGAATAAATGCTTTAAGCTGAAAATATTGAACCCCTTTATCGATACTATTCTCGAATGAAGACAAATCAATATCCTGCATTAGTTCATTCGTATCAGGATTACTTGCTGCAAAGATTTTAACTCCATCCAAGCCAGCAGGAGCTCCCGAAGGTTGACCATTCCCCCAATTGCCTGAGACAACATTCCAGCCAGCAGGTACCCCATCAACCATCTCCTCCTCATTACTACCGTTTATAACAAGTTCATTCAAAAATACGGCATCAAGCGCGTAAGTCTGGTCAGATCCAGCACTAACCACTGGCGGCTTGTTTTGCGCCTTGATTGTAAACCTTACATCTTCACTACGAACAAGAATACCATCCGAGTTCACAGACTCAGCCCTAACAACATAGATACCTGATGCCAGACCACTCCCATCATAAGAAGCTGTAGCACCTGCATTCTGCAGCAATAGATCATCATTCAAATATAGTCGTGTAACTACAATAGAGTCATCTTTATCACTTGCTGTGGCACTTAACATTAGCTGGTCACCCAGAACATGTTCGCTGTCTTCAACAGGGGAAGAAATCACAATTTTCGGCGCAGCATCAACCACAATAATAATCTGACCCGCTGTCGAATATTCTGTCCCGTCGAAAGCCCTATATGTGGCAGTGTCGATACCTGAAAAATCAGTATTTGTAGTATAGCTCCACTCGCCCTGTGATCCTTGTACGATCAAGCCGTGGCTTGGTTGGGTTACTAATTCGTAGCTCAGGCTATCCCCTTCAAGATCCTCACCAATTAATGGTAAGGTCACAGTAGCATTCTCCAAGCTTCTAACATTTATATTCGAGACAACTGGAGCATCATTGACCGCCTGCACGGTGATGTTCACTTGGGCTGCGGAGCTTCCTCCGTTGCCATCCGTTACGGTGAAGATGAAGGAGTCAGCGCCGTAGAAGTTTTCGTTAGGCGTGTAGAGCCAGTTCTCGCCCTGCTGGGTGAGAGTGCCGTTTGCAGGCTGGTTCACCTGGTAGCTGAGCGCATCGCCGTCCACATCAGTTGCATTGAGCGTAATGAGAACCGCATTGTCCTCTGGGGTTTCCACAGACTGGGCTTGTGCGACTGGGTCATCATTGACTGGTACTACGGTGATCGTTACCTGCGCACTGGATTGCCCCCCATTGCCATCATTGACTGTGATGCTGAAGGAGTCAGCGCCATGGTAATCGGCAGCAGGCACGTAAAGCCATTGACCAGCCTGGACGGTCAAGGTGCCGTGAGCCGGAGAAGATGCGGTGAATGTAAGTGCATCGCCATCAGGGTCCGTCCCCAACTGATCGATCAACAAGGATTCGTCTTCATTCACTTGTACGGATTGCGCGACAGCAAGCGGCGCATCATTGACTGGCAACACCGTCAAGGTAAGGGTGCCTGTATCTGTTCCCCCGTTACCATCTGCCACTGTGAAGGAAATACTGTCTGTGCCATGGTAGTTCGCTTGAGGGGTGTATACCCAATTCCCAGCATTGTTGACCAAGCTTCCGTGCTGAGGCTGAGCTGGAGTGTAGGTTAGGCTGTCACCATCTACATCGGTGGCTTGGAACACGATCTGCAGAGATGTGTCTTCATTGAGGCCGAATGAGTCTGAGCTGGCAACAGGATCGTCATTCACTGGAGTGACGGTCAAACTAATCACACCTGAAGCCGTGGCTCCGGATGGGTCGGCCACTTGGAAGGCTATGCTATCCTCACCATGGAAATTGGCATTGGGGGTATATACCCAGCTGCCATTGTCATCTACCAGTGCCCCATTCAACGGCTGGCTTGGAACATAGCTCAAGCTGTCGCCGTCCACATCGCTGCCAGTGAATGTGACCACGACACTGCCGTCTTCTGCTAACTGGAGGCTCGCATTGGTAGCTACTGGAGCGTCATTTACAGGTGTGACTGTGATGGAAACCTGTACTTCTTCAGATTCCAGTGAGCCATCATTCACTACAAAGGTGAAGGAATCATCGCCGTGATAATCAGGGTTTGGCGTATACACCCAGTCGGCTCCGGCGCCTGAAAGAACACCGCTAAGAGGTTGAGTCTTGATGGTATAGCTGAGGACATCCCCTTCCACATCACTTCCAGTAAGCTGAATAGTGAGGTTCTGGTCCTCGGCTGTCGACAAGCTCTGGGCATTGGCCACGGGCTGGTCATTGACCGCATCTACAGTGAGATTGATCGTGGCAATTTCTGAATCCAATTCACCGTCATTGACCTTGTAGGTGAAGGAGTCCTGGCCGAAAAAGTTCGCATCCGGAGTGTACACCAAGTTAGGAGACGTCCCTGTCACCTGCCCATGCAACGGCTGGTTCAACACGTTGTAACTGAGGGCTTCGCCTTCTTGATCGCTCCCTGCCAGCAAGACATTGACCGACGTATCTTCGTCCAAACTATACACTTTGGACTCGGCTGTCGGCGCATCATTGACAGGCAAAACATTCAGATCGATGACTGCTGTAGCTGAAGTATTCACACCATCACTGACGACAAAGCTGATCTGATCACTACCCGCGTAGCCAGCGGCAGGCGTGTAGGTCAGCAGTGGAGCAGTTCCACTCAAGGTACCGTGCTGAGGCTGAGCGGTAATGGTGTAGGTAAGAGGCTGCCCCTCAGGATCCACACCAGTGAGCTCCAGCTGAATGCTGGTATCTTCGACTACTTCATAGCTGGCTGAATTGGCTGATGGAGCTTGATTGACCACCACGATTTCCCTTGGCGCGTAGCGAAGCAGGGATCGGCCATTGATGCTGAACATCTCCGTGCGAACGGAACCAATCAACTGAGAGCTGGCATTCAAGTGAACATTGCCGAGTGCTGCATCAATGTGCCCGTAGAAGGTGGACTTGGCATTCAAGTGCGCATTCCCCCCAAACAGACTCAACGTCAACCATTCAGGATGACTTTCATCACCTGCGACAGCCCCATTCAAATGTAAATCCTTGCGCAGTGTGATCTGCACGGAGCCAAGCACTTCCAGGCCAGCACCTTTCTGCAAGGTCAAAGAAGTAAACACATACTCGCTCACTTGGCCTGCTACCCCCAGTACCAGAGTCGAGTCTTTCTTGATCGTAATATCCCCGTAGTTTCCAGCAGGAAGGCTCAAACTACCGTAACCACTCTGCAGCACCAAATCCCTCAACTGAGCAGGATCCCCCAGAGAACCCCCAACAGAGAGTACCGCATCCACTGTACCGCTTGAATCCGCTGGTTGCGTGACCACAGGCAATACTCGGACCTCAGTCTTCACCTCGACTGTGTCGACAGTCGATTTATTGTGGATCCCAATCGTGTGGCTACTTGGTTCAGTGCTGCCAGAGCCCTGAATGATCTGGGTGGATCCATTAATCGTAGGATTTCCCGGTACATGCAGTGTCCCCTGGATCGTGTGACCTGCATTCACATTCACATTTTCGGGATCAATCACGGCAACATCGCCCTCGATTCTGCCGGAGTTCAGATTGGGCGAATTTTTCGATAACACCGCGATATCTTCAGCACAAAGCGATCCAATCGCCGCGGTGAGGATAGTTGCAAATACACGAAAACACTTAAATAAGGAATTTGAAGGGGTAGTCTTCATAAGCTCGACGGGAAAAGACTAAACACCCCCTAACAACTCAAGAATCAAGAAACCCTAAAAGCACAAACTACTACCTTCCAACCATCTATGAAGAAAGAAAATCAGATCATTTAGTTAAGATTCATAAAACAATGCATCAAACTAACAACACCACCTAACACTTATCCAACAGAAACTAAAAACGCAATATCGCAGAACGTTCTTCACACGATAATATCAATAAATGCCGATTTTATAGCTATCCCCAGACCAAGCTCTCGCAAAACTATTCAACGATGATAGGCATAGAAGAAATACTCCTCCCCTACATTATAGGATTTGGACAATATCCTCTCATCCAAAGCTTCATTGATACGTGCTCCCTATGCATTGCGATGGAATTCAAAGAAGCAAAATTCTAGCTTGTGGCCACAGCCCTCAAGATTCCGCATATAATAATCATCACCCAAATTGGCGGAGGGGAAAGGAATTGAACCAATCAAGGACCATTACAGCCCTTCAAGAGTTTTGAAGACTCCGGCGACCACCAGGCACGCAGCACCCTCCTTTTTGGATGTATTTTGCCGGAAGCTATCACACCATCGTATCCACGCAAATACTTTCTATATTTCTTAAATATCACTGGAAAGCTGATTGCAAAATTAGGCACGACCAAATCATGGCACAATATCTGCTAGCAGTCTTACAGGATCTGGGTTAGCCTACCAAAGTAACGAGCAGCGACAAGCTCTCAGTTCACTCTTTCATCCATGGCAGGCATCGATTTCCAGCAAAACCTATCTCAGAGTCAGGTTCTCTCACCGCAAATGCGGCAGAGCTTGGAGATCCTGCAGGCAAACTCCCTGGAACTTGGCCAAATTCTGCAACAAGCGATTGCGGTAAACCCTGTTCTCGAAGTCACGCAGCATGACGAAGAGCTTCCGGAAGATCTCACTCCTGACGCCGAGTATGATATGGAGACCCTTTCCGAGCTGGATGATGACTTTCGCGAACTCCAGATCATGGAGCGCAGAACTACCAGCACCTCGCAAGACGATCAGGAACGACGAGATCATTACTACAATTCAATCGTCGCACCAGAGACTCTGCAGCAGCACTTACTTTCCCAGTTAGAGCACTCAATCAACCCTGAAAAGATCAAGACAGCCGGCAGAGAAATTATCGGCAACATCGATGACCGAGGCTTTCTGAGCACGACACTTGAAAACATGGCCATTAGCTCTGCCCTCCCACTGCAGGACTTGGAAAAAGCTCTGGCTGTTATCCAGAATTTCGACCCGGCAGGTGTGGGAGCCTCTGATCTAGCAGAGTCCCTGCTCATCCAGCTTCATAAGCGAGGTTACCACGGCACCTTGGAAACAAGGATCGTACAGGACTTTCTTAACGATCTGGCGCGAAAGCGCTATCCAGAAATCGCGCGCAAGCTTGGCGTAAGCACTAGCTCCATTACTCAAGCAGCGGAAACGATAGCCACCCTAACACCAGATCCTGGTGCTGAGTTTGACCCGACTTCCAATCCCTACATCACCCCGGATGTCATCATCAGAAAAAATGCTGACGGTGAATGGGAGGCCAATCTAACCAACGACAACATTCCCGATGTCGCCATCAGCAACGCTTACAAAGACCTGATGGCGAGCACACACGACAGCAAGGCCCGGCAATACCTGCGCGACCAGATCCGTGATGGCAAGGTAATCATCCGCTCCATCTCTCAACGGCAGGACACTCTACTCAAGCTAGCCAACGAGCTGATCAAGCGTCAATCTGACTATTTCGCCAAAGGCCCCCGCTCCCTCAAGCCTCTCACCATGAATGAAGTGGCGGATGTCATCGGTGTACACTCAGCGACTATTTCCCGCGCGGTGGCTGGCAAGTACGTGCTGACTCCGCACGGACTTGTGGAACTCAGGACCTTCTTCACCAGCGGCTACGAGACCAAAGACGGTCAACAAGTCTCTAACACCGGTGTGAGAGACACGATCCAGGAAATGATCGCCAACGAAAACCCTAAGAAACCCCTCTCTGATTCAGCTCTTGAAAAAATGCTCAAAGAGAAAGGACTCAAGGTAGCCAGACGCACCATCGCCAAATACCGCGACCAGCTGAATATCCTCCCCAGCCATCTGAGGAAGCAATTCTAAGCTGCATACAGAGACTTAGTCCCGCTGAAAACGGAAGATCACTTCTCCCGGCTTATACAGGTCGAGCCTGTCACGCGCCTTGATCTCTAGAAAGTGTGGATCCTGCTCTAGAGCACGGTATTCCCTCTCATGCTGATCCTTTCTGGAAAGCACGTCAGCCTCGTGACTCTTCACTTCGGCTAGCTCCATCTCCATCTTCTCAAGGTCTTTAAAATGAGGGAGTCTACTAACAATGACACCGGCGCAAACTGCCGCAATAAACAGGCAAAAGGTAAACTGATTCAGCTTACGCATCTTCTCCGTACGGGCACGCATCTTCCGACCTCCTATGGAGGAAGTCGTGCGGCGACGTCGGGGAGTAGCTTTGCGTGGCGGCATCTTGTCTTGAATAAAAAACTGCCGTTGGGTCACCCCAACGGCAGGTGCTTAAGATTGCTTTAACAAATTGACTTAGAGATTACCAGCAAATACTGCGTTATCTCCGAGAGCTTCTTCGATACGAAGCAACTGGTTGTACTTGGCGATCCTGTCGGAGCGGCTCATGGAACCAGTCTTGATCTGGCCAGCGTTAGTTGCCACAGCGATGTGAGCGATGGTGCTGTCCTCTGTTTCGCCGGAACGGTGGGAGATAACGGAGTTGTAGCCGTTGATCTTACCAAGCTCGATAGCGTCGAGAGTCTCAGTGAGTGTACCGATCTGGTTCACTTTGATGAGGATGGAGTTAGCAACGCCGAGGTCGATCCCCTTCTGGAGAAACTCAACGTTAGTTACGAAGAGGTCGTCACCCACGAGCTGAACCTTGTCACCGATCTTGTCTGTGAGAGCCTTCCAGCCATCCCAGTCGTTCTCGTCGCAACCGTCTTCGATAGAATCGATCGGGTATTTCTCAACGAGGGAAGCAAGGAATGCTGCCTGCTCTTCAGAGCTGAGCTTCTGGCCACCTTCACCTTCAAACTTGGAGTAGTCGTAAACGCCGTCCACGAAGAACTCGGAAGCAGCACAGTCGAGAGCGAATGTGATGTCCTTACCAACTACATAACCTGCCTTTTCAACAGCAAGGGAAACTGTGTCGAGGGCGTCGATAGTACCTTCGAAGGTCGGAGCGAAACCACCTTCGTCACCCACAGCAGTGCTGAGACCGCGGTCGTGAAGAACTTTCTTGAGGCTATGGAAAACCTCAGCACCCATACGTACTGCTTCACTGAATGAAGGAGCACCCACTGGACGGATCATGAACTCCTGGAATGCGATAGGCGCATCAGAGTGAGAACCACCGTTGATGATGTTCATCATTGGCACAGGGAGAACCTTGGCGTTAGGGCCACCGAGGTACTTGTAAAGAGGAAGACCGGATGAAGCGGCAGCGGCACGAGCTACTGCGAGGGAAACACCAAGGATGGCGTTTGCTCCAAGGTTCTTCTTGTTCTTGGTACCGTCGAGCTCGATCATGGTACGGTCGATAGCTGCCTGATCAGTCGCGTCCATGCCGATAAGCTCAGGAGCGATCTTGTCGTTCACGTTTTGAACAGCGGTGAGAACACCTTTACCGAGGTAGCGGTCCTTGTCGCCGTCGCGAAGCTCGCAAGCTTCATGCTCACCAGTGGAAGCACCACTTGGTACTGCTGCACGGCCGAAGCTGCCATCAGCGAGGATAACATCTACTTCTACAGTAGGGTTACCGCGGGAATCGATGATCTCGCGACCCTTGATTTGCTCAATTGCTGTGAATTCCATATACTTTATATTTCGTGTGGTTGTTTAGAGTCAGCCCCTCTCGGGTAAACTGAAAGAGGCGCACCATGGTGAGCGCGCCTCGTGGTGTTGCGGGTGAAGTATCAGCCTTTGTTATAAGCTTCTACTTCTTTTACCGTCATAGTCTGTGATTTAATATCGACAGTATCGCCAACTTTCAGACCTAGCAGGCTATTGCCCATTTCTGAGAGGTAGGAGATGACGTTCTCCTCTGGGATGGAGTCCCACGCCCCAAGAATAGTGATGGTAATCTTGTTACCTTTTTCATCTTCAAGATGAGCGATAGTACCGATGTTGACTTCGCTGGTATCGACATTGGAGAAATCTGTACCCTGGACGGTGTCCAGTGCTCTCTCCATTTCGGACTGGCGACGCATCAGCACCTTCTGGTGATCTTTTGCCATGTGGTACTCAGCGTTCTCACGAAGGTCTCCGTAGGAACGAGCGATCTTGATATCTTCACGGTTCTGAGGAATCTGGTTGTTCTTCAGGTCCGCCAAGTCAGCCTTACGCTTTTCAATGCTGTCCCATGAGGAAACCACGCCTTCTTCCTTCTTCTCGGAGCCTTCACCAGTCACGAGGTCCTGAGTTTCAGGCTTGGCCTTGATCACACGAGCCATCAGAGACTTGCGATCGAGCTCAGCAAAGATCTGGCTCTGGTGAAGCTTACGGGCAAAGTTACGAGTCTCGTTGTTGTCAGCACTCTTGAGAAGGTCACCGATCAGACCGCGGTCTTCCATGACGTAGGACTGCAGGCGGCTGCTCTTGCGAGGACCGTCATCCATGGAGTCACGCTCCAGGAGACTGAGAATCGCATTGCCAACCTCGAAGTCGAATACAGGCTCGGAGGATTTTTCACGCTCACGGCAAACCCAAAGCAAGGAGTCCGCACCAAGAGTCCGGCCAACAATGTGCTTTCTAAGGAAAGCGAACAGCTTCTCGCTCTCACCTTTCTCGATAAGAAGTTTGGCGATTTCAGCAAGACCACGTGGTCCTACATTATCAAAAATGTTCAGCAGCTCTTCCACCCAGCTGTCACCGAACGCAGCTGGATAAGCCTCGAAGACCATGCGCTGACGTGCTGCTGGGAGAGAACCAAGTTCTTCACCCACACGAGTGCCTTCCGTAGCGATGATGTCGGAGATACGAATCGCGGAGGCATCCAAGTCCATGACTTCAGAGAGCTCCATAAGCTCGTCACGTCCTACCAAGAGATCGAGTGACTGACCCAGGTGCATCTTCATGCCCTTACGTACCGCTTCATCGATGTTCTTGTTGATACGGCTCTGAGCATCCGCATCCCCCTTGAAGTATTTGAAATCTTTGATGATGGCCTCAAGAGCTCTGGCCTTGGCCTTGAAGTCACGAGCATTTTCAAAGTCCATAACCAAGGACTCTGCCGGGCTGAGATTCTCATCCCTGAGAACGAGTGGCTCAGTACGCTTGGTAGGCACAACAGCAACACGGCTGGCACGGAGAGCCTTCTTGGCACTTTCCCACCACTTCTTATAGTCTTTCTCAGGAATCACGGAACCCATCAACTCACGCTCGAGCTGGTCCAGCTTCATGCTACCACCCTGACTCTGGAGCGTACGCTTCACGAGTTCCACCGGATCCTGATCAGCTAGTCTGCGGAGCTCGCCCATGGACTCAAGCTTCTGTGCACGGAAGTCATCTTCCTCCAGGTACTCGGTCTTTTGGATCGCAAACTGCAGGGCCATTTCCTGATCTTCATTGGTTTCAAAATCGATCACGATCTTGCCGCTGCGAAGATCCCAGTCTTTCACCTTACCTGCACCCCAGTTCTTGTGCAGACAGAATTTGCCTGGGGCGATTTCAGACAAACGAGTTCCGACTTCCTCAGAAATCCGGCCAGCTTCTACGAGTTTTGCTACCTCAGGGTGCATGGGCCAAGACTGCGACCTTCAGATACAAAAGGCAACTATATACCACAAAAATCTACCTCTAGACCAGCAAAAACCCCATCATATAGGCATCCCCCTAACATAACCCCTGACACACCAGGCCAGACCAAAACTCAAATCAGACTATTCCTCAGCGACATAGATTAAGCTTCCTCAAGCTTCTAGCAGACCTGCAAGCCGACAAATTAGTTTACCCACCCAAAGCAATCCACAGGACAACACACCTTCTGTAGTGAATGGACAAGATTTGGTGTTGAATCTTCCCCCTCTCAATCTACTAATCAGCGCATGTCAGCTATTCCAAACGTCCTAGCCGAGCGCTACGCCTCCAAAGCCATCCGTGATATCTGGTCTGCAGAAGGCCGCATCGTTCTGGAACGTGAATTCTGGATAGCCGTCATGAAGGCCCAGAAAGAGCTGGGACTAGACATCCCACAGGAGGCCATCGATGCCTACGAATCTGTCAAGGACCAGGTCAACCTCACCGCGATCATGGAGCGTGAGCGAGTCACTCGCCACGACGTCAAAGCTCGCATTGAGGAATTCTGCGACCTTGCTGGTCACCAGCACATTCACAAGGGCATGACTTCACGTGACCTCACTGAGAACGTGGAGCAGCTTCAGGTCTACCGTTCCCTTCTTATTCAGCGTGACAAAACTATCGCCTCCCTCGCCAAGATGAGCCAGCGTGCAGAGCAGTGGCATGACCTCGTTATTACAGCACGCACTCACAACGTGGCAGCCCAGCCTACGACTTTCGGTAAGAGGATCGCCATGTTTGGTGAAGAGCTCCTCGGCGGCCTCTCAGCCCTCAACCACCTGATTGCCACTTACACCGTACGCGGCCTCAAAGGAGCTGTCGGCACCCAGATGGACCAGATCTCCCTCTTCGATGGAGATGCTGCCAAGGTAGCTGACTTGGAAGCCAAGATCTGCGCCCACCTCGGCATCCCGGAAGTTTTCGACAATGTAGGCCAAGTCTACCCTCGCTCACTGGATCTCCGCACAGTCTCTATTCTCACAGACCTTGCATCAGGCCCTTCCTCATTCTCCACCACACTTCGCTTGATGGCTGGACACGAGACCGCCAGTGAAGGATTCGCCAAAGGCCAGACCGGCTCTAGTGCCATGCCGCACAAGATGAACTCACGTTCCTGCGAACGCGTGAATGGTTTCCAAACCATCCTCACTGGCTACCTCACCATGGCCACAGGCCTCGCCGGTGACCAATGGAATGAGGGCGATGTTTCCTGTTCCGTGGTTCGCCGAGTGATGCTTCCAGATGCCTTCTACGCTTGTGACGGCATGTTCGAAACATTCCTCACCATCCTCAATCAGATGGATGCCTACCCTGCGGTAATCGAAGCCGAGAACAATCACTACCTGCCATTCCTGATGACTACCACCATCATGATGGAAGCAGTAAAGGCCGGCGTAGGCCGTGAGGCAGCTCACAAAGCTATCAAGGAAAATGCCGTCGCCACCGTGAATGATCTTCGCGCCGGCTCTATCAAGGAGAACGATCTTCTTACCCGCTTGGCTGAAGACGACCGTATTCCACTCAGCTTCGAGCAACTTGAACTACTCTTGGACGAAGGCCGTAAGAATGCAGGCTCCGCCTACGAGCAAGTCAAAGCATTCAGCAAGACCGTAGCAGCACACACTTCGGCGCATCCTGATGCGGCAAGCTACGAGCCAGGCTCCATTCTCTAACCTCTTCCTCTCTAACTCGTTAGATGCAAGAACTCCTCACGAAGATCCGGGAGAAGGCGGAAGCTGAACTTCTCCCCGTCCTCATGTCTGATGTACCGCAAGCTGAACGCGCCGCGGCTGCAAAGGAGTTCATCAGTGAGACAGACGAGCTCATCAGGGCTAAGCACGTAGAAGGCGCCGGCGGTCTTGAAGTCGCCGGCGCTCGTTCCACCATGATTGATGTGGTGCTAGAGAGCGCTTTCACCGCTGCTAGCAACCGCTGTACAGGCAAGCTTCCAGGCATCGCCCTGAATGCCGTAGGCGGATATGGCCGCGGCCAACTCAATCCGGGATCGGACATCGACCTCCTGTTCCTGCTATCCATCCCTTCACACAAGCTCAATGCGTGCGCCAAAGCGTTCATTCAGGAAATCCTATACCTCCTCTGGGATTCCGGAATCAAGGTGGGGCACGCGTCCCGCTCAATCAATGAGTGCCTGACTGAAGCTCGTTCAGAGCAACAGTCCAAAACGGCACTCATGGACACTCGCCTGCTTGCTGGAGATGATGTCCTTTATGAAGACTTCAAGCGTAGGTTTCAGCGTGATTGTATCCAAAAGAACCCTGAGGACTTTTTCGAGCTTAGACGTCAGGATATCAATTCCAGACACCGCAAGTATTCACATACTGTTTTCCTCCAGGAACCGCACGTGAAGGAGAGCTGTGGTGGACTCCGTGACTACCACAACATCCTCTGGGTATCCCAAGCCGAACGCGGCACCAGCGAGCTCGAAGCATTAGTTCGCGAGCGCATTCTCACCAAACGCGCCTACAAGGAGCTTCAGGAAGGTTACGACTTTCTTCACCGCGTGCGCAACGAGTTGCATTACCATACTGGAAAATCAACGGACATCCTCACCCTGCAACTGCAAGGGGTTGTCGCCACCAATTTCCAGTATCCGGAAAAATCCATTCTCCGCCGTTGTGAATCCTTCATGCGCGACTACTACCGCCACACGCGCAACATCTACAATCACACCACCTCTCTGATGGAAATCTTTCAGTTAGAACTGGATGAAAATGAGAACAAGGGCGGCTGGCTTCGTTTTCTACCTAAACCTAAAGCCAAACGTGAGGAGTTTGACTGCTTCATCAGCCGTAAGGGGTTCATTTACCCAAAAAACCAAGACATCTTCGAGGACAACCCTCACATGCTGATGCTCATGTTCCAGCACACCCAGCTGAAGAACATCAAGCTCAGTCCGCAGATGCGCAAGCTGGTGAAAGCCAATTGGAAGCTGATTGATAAAGAGTTCCGCGCCAACAAGCAGAACCGCGAAACCTTCCGCGCCATGCTTGAGCGTAAAGGCCAAGTCGCCTCCGTACTGCGCCGCATGCACCGCGTCGGATTCCTCGGCCGCTTCATGCCCGAGTTCGGAGCACTCGACTGTCTGGTGCAGCATGAGTTCTTCCATCGCTACACTGCAGACGAACACACGCTGCGCTGCATCGATCAGCTGGACGCCTTGATCGAGGACGAACGTCCTGAACGGGAAATTTACCGCCGCCTCCTCACAGATGCCCCGGATCCCTACGCCCTCTACATCGCCCTCATCCTCCACGATACAGGCCGGGCCGAAAACGTGCGCGAGCACATCGACGGTTCCGCTATACTTGCGGATCGAGTCTGTACAAGACTCAACATCAAAGGGTCTCGCCGCTCCCTTATCAGCTTCCTGGTCGACCACCATCTCACCTTCTGGCGCTTCGCTACGAATCGAAATCTGGACGATCCAGCGGTGATTGAGGAATTCGCTTCCATCATGAGAGACAAGGAACGTCTGTCTACGCTTCTTCTTTTCACCTACGCTGACTCTAACGGCACCAATGAAGAGGCTTGGTCGCCATGGAAAGAGTCCCTCATGCTACAGCTCTATCACTCCACTCTCTCCTTCATGGAGAAAGGTAAGGAAAAGTATCAGGCTGTCCTGACTGAGGAGATCTCTGCACTCAAGGACGAGACCCGCTCACTCCTGAAAGAGAAGTACCATGAGCAGCTCGAACACCATTTCGAGCGGATGCCGAGAAATTACTTCCGCTATCGTAACTCGCAAAACCTCGCCATCCACATCCGTGCTGTGCGCCGCTTTTTACGTAGGCACGAGGATAATCCGGAAAGGATCCAGACTGACCTACGCTGGATCAGCCGAGAGGACCGAGCCTACACCGAGCTCATCGTCACCACCTGGAACAAGAGTTACCTGATTGAGAAAGTTTCCTGCGCTCTCGCAGCCAATGAAATCAACATCATTGCTGCAGACGTCTATACCCGCACCGATAACATCGTGTGTGATATCTTCCACGTCTGCACCGTCGACCACAAGCCCGTCACCGATTCCAAGACCAAGAAGAAGGTCAAGGAAGTGTTCGACCAGCTCATGCAGCAGGAGGACTACGACTCATCGCTTTACCTCAAGAGAAAGAGGAACTTCCTGCGTAAGGACAAGAATGAAGGAGCCCTACCCTTCCCTGTCAGGGCTTTCGTTAACCAGCACCTCTCATCCAAATACACAGCCATCGAAATCCAGGCTTTGGATCGCATCGGCCTACTGCACGACCTATTCCTGCACATCGGCAAGTGTGGTCTAGCAACTGTTCACGCTCGTATCTGCACCGAAAAGGGAGCAGCCATGGACACGATCTACGTCTCTAACCTAGACGGCACCAAGGTGACCGATCCAGAAAAACTCAGAGAACTGGAAACGACCATTCAGGCTCTGGTAGGTTTTGACAACCGGGATTAAAGATCACTCGGCCTTGATCAAAACCGCCGTAACCGGCTCATGATCACTGGCCCCAAGGTGAGTCACTTTCGCTCCGGTACAATGTAAGGCTTTGCTGTAGATCACATGATCATAGCGATTGGAGATCGCTATTCCTGGCGACACCTTCCAGCGCCAAGTCTCGGACTTCGTATCGAAGCCAGACAAAGCATCCCGGAACCCCCGTTCCAATAGATACTGCACTCCCGCCTTGGTTGTGTTCTCATTGAAATCCCCTGACACGATCAAAGGTTTATCGCCATCCATATGCTTTAGAAAGCCAGCCAGCTCAGCCTGGTGAATCTCAGGACTCTGATAGTAGGCAGATACCGTCACGGAGGCTTCATCACTCAATGGTGGTCTGAGATGTACATTCAGCAATTGCAACTCGCCAATCTCTGTATCAACCGACGCCGCCAAGGCTGGAAACCAACCACGCTCCGGCTCGATCACCTTAAGCTTCTTTAGTGGGTACTTGGAAAGAAAGGCAATGCCGCCAGCACCTCTGGAGGAATGAAAGTACGCATGGGTATACAGCTTTCCGAGGTGGCGACACAAGTACTCCTCCCACTGATCATGGGTCTCTTGGAGATACACAATATCGGCGTCTTCTTTTCGCAAATACTTAGCGACCTCTTCTGCCCCAGATCCACTAACGTTTACATTGTAGGTCACCACCTTGACAGAATCCTGCTTGGGAGAAAATTCTGGTTGAGGCAAAGTTTGGCAACTGGGTAGTAGAACCAAAACTATCAGAGATAAGACTAGACGACACATAGGCTGATAACACTGAAGCCAAACTTAGAGACTCAGAGAAATCGGTCAATAGATTCCGTTCTTACTTAAACAGAGCATCTACCCCCATCGCACTTTTCCGAACAAACTTGGGCAAGTGTCTTTGGTAACGTTTGTTGAACAGCCGATAAATCACCCCTAACAGCTGGAGAGTCACAATGTGATCAATCAGGCGGTATCCTCGCTTGTTCCTGACAAACATCCTGCGGGCAACCGCGATCTTCTGTTTACTCACACCGAACTGACTGAAGTCCGTCTTGATACGATAGCGGTGGCGCACACTTCGTGGATACTTGGCTTTGTAGGCAGCCTTCGCTTCCAGTAACTCGCGCTTCATTTCCTCGGTGTACGTTCCGAAATAGTATTCCCTAGCTTTGACGAACATTCCGAAGCTGTCCCTCATGAACTCTACATCCGCTGTGCTCCAGCCTAACTTCTCAGCCAACTCTATCATCTCTGGGAAGTTCTCTAGGGCTTGGTAGCCATCTTGAACTGCCTCATTCTTCCCTTTCACAAAATGCGCTAGCAGCTTCTTGACCGGGTGATAGAGAAATACGCAGTCCCAATAAACGTGAATCAATGGCGGGATTCTCACACGGCGAAAGAACCATTTCTGCCGGGCATACTCCTCCACATAAAGCGCCTTCTTCACCGCTTCATCCGCAAGCCTCAGAAAGCGCTCTGCAGTGGCGGCCCTACTGTGACCCACTGCCAGAGCAATCGCCTCTTTCAGACTCAATCCTTCATTAAAAATACCCAGCAAGACCCGGCTATTGAGCTCCACCCATGGAGATCCCTCTCCCAGATAACTGAGGCGGCGAAAAGCATGCCACCCCCCCGTCTGCACCCAGACACTTACCCCAACCAGGTTCTCCTGATCTCTTAATTCCTCCGCATAAGCTTCAGCATCAAACCCAATGAAACTGGGATACTCCCCAGCTCCTTCATATTCTCTTCTCGCCTGAAACTCGATGATCGTCTTCACCTCTGTCCTGAAGAATGCCCGGTTGAGTGGGAGGTAGCGGAAGAAATCACTCTCCCCATATTTCAGAGACAGCAAGAAAGCATCACTCTCCACTCCCTTCAGCAGTTCGTCGACGCGCTTACGGTGCCAGATCAGATCCCCTATCGGGTAAGCACCGACAGTCCATGTCCGGCAAATCAACACCTTGCCTCTGCTCTCGAATGCCCCTACTAACAATTTCAGCATTTCATTCGCCTCGCGTGCAGTCCGTACATAGAGTTCATTATGCAACTCCCCCTTCACATCCTTGCCATCCCCTTCACCTAGGCGCAAAATCACGCCATCCACCTCGGAGAAATCATCCAAGAAACTCTCCAGCAGCTGCTCAAAATAGAGCATCATTTGTTTCCGATCATTACCAAACTCCGAGCTCATTTTCCCGGTCATTGGTAATACATCGGTCGTCATCAGGACTCTGAGTCCAGCCGCTTTGATAATTGCTACCAACTCTTTCATCTCTTCCCTCAATCGATCAATTCGCTTTGCCAGCTTCTCCTCATGAGCTTCGTGAGGAGTCACATGAGCCACATCATCCAGTGTCACGGTATTATAGCCATCACGCTTCACACGTTCCACAAACTCAGCCATATCCTTGCGCACCCCCTGCCAGAAGGCCTCGGCTTTTTTCCCTTTGACTGGTAATTCTGCGAGTGGAATTTTTGACCAGTTGATACGCCTTTTCTCATAGCCGCGGAAAAACGGCCCGATGCCATCCACAATCACCCAATCCATTTCATCTCCCGAATTACTCATAGGCATATTAGAACAAATAGATTCATGACAAAACGCTCACACCAAGTTATCATAGCTGACGAGTCTGACACCTAGCCTTCAATCACCCTATGAAAAACTGGATCATTTTATTCATATCCCTGTTCCTCAGCACACTCACATCCATCGCCGAATGGAGAGACGGTGACATTATCCTGCAGGAAACAGCTGGTCAGCAAGCGGAGGTCGTCAAACTCGCCACAAAGTCCAATTGGACCCACACTGGTGTCGTATTCATCCACCAAGGTACCCCCATGGTCCTTGAAGCTGTCCAGCCAGTACGCGTGACCGCCCTCAAGGACTTCCTCAAGCGCAGCCACCGAGGCAACTATCAGGTCATGCGTCTGAAAGACCCTTCTCCACTGACACAAAGCAGCATCAGCAAAGCCCACCTCTGGGCCAAAGAGCAAGTTGGCAAGCAATACGACGCTCAATTCCTGTGGTCAGACAACCACCTCTATTGCTCCGAACTCGTCTGGAAGGTCTTTCAAAGCTGTGCCAACGTCGAGCTCTGTAAACCCAAGACGATCCGTGACTACGACCTCAGTCACCCAAAAGTCCAAGCCCTCATCAAACAGCGCTACGGCTCCGTCAACCGCCTCCCACTCAGCGAAAAAGTAGTCGCTCCATCTGACATCGCCGAGTCACCTCTGCTAGAGATCGTCGACAGACCTTCCAAGAAGGGCTAGAAGCCATTCTACAAAACGCTTTGCTTTATAACTGACACCCATAAAGTAGCTTCCTATTATATCACACATGCCTGCTACTTCTTTAGTTAGATCCCCAAAGTATCTACTTATCTCATTCACTTGTATTTTAGCCCTCTCCACACCTGTCTCACTCGGCTATCAGTGGCATTTGAGCAGTAGCCAGGATAAAACAAAAGGTAAATGGCAAGTGGCTCAAGACTACGCTCGGGAAAAAGGTGTTGAGATCGATATCAATGCCTACATCGACTCAAAAAAAGGCAATGGCGTTGCTCTTATTGATGGCCACCCCTGGCTGAAGGAAGTTTTTTCAAACACAGACCATGTGTCTTCTGGGCTTACTGAATTACCGGCCTTACCCAACGGAGTCCCCATTCTCGATCGGGATCACAATAAAAACATACTCCTGATCAGAGAGAGACTAACCATTCCCACCAAGGAAAAACTAAGCGACCGGGAAGTGATTGAAAGACTTCAAGAAGCCTTAACTCCATGCAATCAGGATTTAGACCGCCTAAAACAAGCCATCATGGAGTCTAGCGACCTAGGCACCGAATCTCTTAAGGCTGCGAAAGGCTCAGTGAACTACCATTTCAGGGTCAAACTCATGCATGACCTGCTACTTACCAAGGCTTATTGCACGCTGATGCTAGGCGGCAATGATTGTAGTGATTTTCAAGCGGCCTGTAAATTAAGGGAACTCTATAGCAATCACGGTGTAGGCTCCCTCTTAGAAACCACCGTAAACATCGCCATCAAGCTAAGGACCGAGTCTACAGCAAATGCCTACGCTTATTCGCCGCAGGCCAAAACGAATACGGTAAAACAATTAGTTGCAATCTTGCCCAGCAAGCCGAACCATCTAAATTTCAAGCTTATAATACGCAGTGAACTTGCGGCCGTATCTGTCATCTGGGCTGACATGCACGAGGATGTAAAAAAAGGGAGAAACCCTCTTTACCCAGATTCTAGCCCAATGCCTGAGCACGTCTTCCTTGAGATACGTTCTGATTTCATCCGCTTCTACATCGACTATCTTATCAAACCAGACGAGACCGCAGTAGATATACAGCCATCCGATCTTGAACCGATCGCCGGGGACCTTGACCCTAGAGTCCGCAACCTAAAACCACACAGTCGACAGATGATAACCGACATCATGGATGGTATGGATAAACATTACCATATCTATCTCAAGTCAGACATGCAGCTTGGCCTCAAACGCCTCGCCCTAGCTTCTCGCCTCTATCAGCTTGAAAATGGCCAGTATCCAAAGACTCTCTCCCAGATCACCCCAAAGTACCTGACTAAGCTTCCCACCATCCCTCACACCGGAACACCTTTCAGCTATCACCCTCCGGCTTCACCTAGCTCTCTACCCAACTTCACAGGCTCTCTTACATTCGGTAGCAAACGGATCGAGGTTGACTGGCTTCATCCAGTAAAAGATTAGAGTGTAGCGGTGGGCGACGGACACCGAAAACCGACTAGCTATTGCTTCCGAGACAGTCTAGAAGTCTTCTACTGGAGCTATTCCATTAACTTCCTAGCTTTATAACTGACACTGCCCAAAGTGGCTTCTAGGGTCAGCCCATGTCGTCGCCATCAGTCAGCAAAACAAGCAGAAAACCAGGACTCAAGTTCGCAGCCCTTACTATGATTCTCATCCTCTCTGTTGGCTCCTACTTTGCCCATCAATGGTACCAGGACAAACAATGGAGACTGGCCGAGCAGAAATGGCTGGATACCCAAGCCTATGCCAAGGAAATGGGAGTAGAGCTGGACCTCAATACCTATATCGACTCACACAAAGGCGAAGGCACCGCCCTCATTGACGACCATCCATGGCTCCAAGAGCTCTTTGATTCGACCAAGGAGCCACGCAACAAACTCGTGGACATTCCCGGTCTTGATGTCGGCGAGATTGGCCTCACTCATGACCATGCGGAGAACTTGCGCAGTATCCGCAAAGCTCTTCAAATTTCAGAAGACGAGCAATTCACAGAGAAAGAACTCGCGCAGCGCCTTCT
Source organism: Rubritalea squalenifaciens DSM 18772 (assembly GCF_900141815.1). NCBI lineage: Bacteria > Pseudomonadati > Verrucomicrobiota > Verrucomicrobiia > Verrucomicrobiales > Rubritaleaceae > Rubritalea > Rubritalea squalenifaciens. The sequence continues at coordinate 690,711 of NZ_FQYR01000004.1, read as the reverse complement.
GGACGCGATGTCTCCAGCAAACGAGGAGCTCGATAGATTTGTAAGTGCTGTCATGAAGTCTACAGACTACGGATCCCAGTATCTCAAAGACTCCAAGGGATACGTCATGGCTCGCATCACTATGAATCTTGTCAATAGACTTACTGCTAGAGGATATGCGCGTCTCGTCCTCGACTCTGGGAATTCTAGTGATCTGGAGGCTTTGATTCACTTCCACAAGCTCGACAAGCAGCATGCTTCACTCACCCTCATCGGCCATACTGTCTCTATTGCCACTGACTTACAAATCACAGGGACCATAGCCGCCTATTCCTTTTCACCAGAGGCGAAAGCTGAAGTGATTGCAAAACTCCTCAAGCAGCACCCACTACACCTCATGCACCCGACTTTCCGGGAGATGTTCCGCGACGAGATTCCTGCAGTACTGGTCATGATGGAAGATGCTTATTTTAACGAAGACCAGCCCCAAGAAAGCTCAGGTTTTGACTCGCTGGGCTACAGTAAGGCCTCTCCGCTTATCATGCATAACCTGCGCTCGGACTATGTGCGCTTCATGATCGACCATTTCCTGCGCCCCAATAGCTCCAAGCTTATCGCACCGGGAGATCTCGACTCCATTGACGACATCAATGACCCTAGGATCAGTCACTACAGCCTCCTCAGCCGCACAGCCATATCCATCGTTACCATTGGTCTTTCCTATTACTACCACAACAGCTTGGATTCCGATATGAAGCTCTCAAGCCACCGACTGGCGCTAGCCACTCGCCTCTATCAGCTCGAGAACGGAGAATATCCAAAAGACCTCTCCCAGCTCAGCCCAGAGTACCTGACTAAGCTTCCAACCATCCCGCACAGCGGGAAATCCTACAGCTATATCCCGCCTAGCTCTCCAGAGGAGAAACCCAACTTCACCGGATCCCTCCAATTTGGCGACAAGATGATTGAGACCAATTGGCTGAATCCTATTCAGGACAAGTAGTCGCCTGTAAAAAAGCGCTAGCCCCGGCCCTCCCAGACCGAGGCTAGCTATTTACCTCACATCAAAATTGGTTGAAATTCACTTGAGTATCGATCGCCGGACATCGACCACCTTCGGACTCTTTCCGCAGGGCTGCATACAAGCAGTCATCTGGGGGGAAAAAATCCGTCTCTTGACCGAACGTTTAGAGAACAGTCCGCAATCGAAAATTTCAAGATATGACGGGGCAGGGTTCATCGGGGGGTTAAGCAGTTAAAAGCTCTATGTAACACACAGGGATCTTATCCAACAAATTGGCCAAAAAGTCAATAAATCGCTAAAAAAGAGCTACTAACACATACAGGAAAGCCCTTTATTTCAGGCATTACATGGACTCACCTTAAGCATTCTAACACTTTAAGAAATGCTTACTATCTTGCATAACTCGTTAATTATAGATCCTCGAAGACACAAAAAAGCCACCCCATGACTGAGGTGGCTACTTTGAATAAAGCGAGGTGAAGGGTTATCGCATCGGCTTACCCTCTGCTTGTCTCACCTTGGTGGGCTTATCGAACTCTAGGTAAGTCACACCAGTAAACTTGTTGGAAGCCGCATCGATGCTCTCCACACGCATGCGGCGCAGGGTGTATTCATTCCCTACTCGCATGATATCCGTGACCTGGAACTGCTTGAGCGGCTTACCAGCAGCATTGTAGCCAACGACTTTCATCAAAGCGCCCTGCTTGCTGTGAACCCAAACATAAACGATCTGGTAGTCACCCACATTCTTATTCGGGTTGATCAGGCGTAGCTTGTAACATGGCTGGCCATTGACTCTCTCCTGCCCCTCGACTTTGGCGTCTTTCCAATACAGGAAGCGCATGGACAAGTCCTCGTAAGTCAGGTCAGTTCCATTGATGGTTTCCGCCATCTTGTTATCATTAAATTTGAGCGTCTTTCCATTCTTGATCTCAAAGAGATCAAACATGTCGTCTTTCAGCCTCATGTGGAAACGGTTAGGCTGACCTTTGATCTTGTAGTGGAACTGGATATCGTCCCCACGAAGGAATAGAGATACCGGCATCTTCTTGCCATCCTTGGTCATATGACCATGCAGATCCTGATGTTGAAGAGTGGATACGTAGCGTGCTGTCGCCAGAATGCGTTCGGCCGCTTCATCAGCCTTTACCACACTTGTCATAGCACCTGCACACACGCACAGAGCGATCATTGCTTGTCTTATCATGCTAGAAAAATAACACTTCATATTTACTTAGACCTCAAGCAAATTCTTTTTATTCAAAAAAAATCGGAGATGCCGTCATGCCGAAGCACTGTATTCTCAGTCACTCGCCAAAACTGCCGACACTTTTTTCAAAAAACTCGCGCACTTGAGGCTTGAAGATTTTACACTTTCCAGCACTCATTGTCGTCAATCGCGTACACCGAAGCACCACATGAGCCTCCGCACACAACTTAACGAAGTCCTTCCAGAAATCCTCCCAGCTAATCCTAAAGAGGCCATCAAGGGGACCGAATTGATCCGACTGGTCAGAATGAGGCTCAATGGAAATTACTCGGACGCCTCCCTGCGCTATCACTTTTCTATCATGTCCTGCGACCCTGGCTCCTCGATTGCCAAGGTAGACAAAGGTCAGGGCTACTACCGCCGCACGGCTCCCGTTCCAGCCCTATCTGGAGCCCAGGAACTCCTCTCTCTGACCCAAGGCCGCCTCGATGATTTGAGTGGTGATCAGAGCACCGTCGACCAGGCTCTTATGCGCGTGAAGAAATTCCGCGCCATCGTGCATCGCTGGTGTGAGGTGAACGGACGCTTCCCTTTTGTTTTCCGTGAGCCATTCCAACAGGATGCACCAATGGGCAATCTCTGGAAATTTCCAGAACTGGTCATGGTAGACTGGGAAGGTGCCGGAGAAGATGACGACGAAAGTGCCATCCTCCAACTCAAGAAAAACCTCTCCCTCCCCCCATTCCGCCTGCATGCTGCTAGACTGCGTATTTTCCCGAGCCATCACAGCTTCAGAGAAGACTTCTTCCAGGCGCTGAGCGCATCCGTTTGGGCAAATGGTGGTGAACTCATCTATGCCGCACCTATCGAAGACGAGGCTCTTACTGAGGCCTACCGCAAGCTCAATGCCGCCTTCGGTGTAGGAGTCACCTCCTTTGGCCTGAATCCATACGCCATTGATGACCTGCCTCGCCCAGCTCATATCCTTAATGCCCACCCTCGTGAAACTGAGGCACTCATGGAGAGACTCGAAATCTCCCGTATCGCAGCTGCCCATTCCAAACCACACATCGACTGGAATGCTCTCGAGGCCATCCGCAACGATTCCTCCGAGGTGGACGCCCTCTTCAGCTGGCTCAACGAAAGCCTCGTCACAGGCAAACGTAAGCCTTACGAAACCGTCTAGGCAGAGGCGTTCCTTCCCCTAACGTTTAATACGGAGATATAATCAAGATGTCTTAATTATCAGCCTCTGGGGACTAATCTCTTTAAAATTCCCTGAATGGGCAGACGCGTTAGAATGGCTTAGGTGGGAAGTTTTTTAAAATAAGGAAAACATGGCCAGATCTCGCTTCAGGGACGCATTTTGCGCTTTCCCAGCGACTCTCCATAGAGACACTTCCCGCCACAACTTCTATGAGCGATACTCCTAATCCACTCGACTTTGTTGGCCGCATCGCAGCTGAGCTCAAACTCCGCGATGCCCAAGTAGCCTCCACAGCCAAGCTCCTTGCCGAAGGAGCTACAGTGCCCTTCATTGCCCGTTACCGAAAGGAAGCCACTGGCAGTATGGATGAGGTCGCCATTACGACGATCAGGGACCGTATGCAGCAACTCGGCGAACTCGAACGCCGCCGCCAAGCTATCGTTAAAAGCCTGGAAGAACGCAAACTCCTCACGCCCGAACTGAAAAAGAAAGTGGCAGAAGCGGATACCATGACCCGCCTGGAAGACGTCTTTGCCCCGTTCAGACCGAAACGACGTACACGCGCCACCATGGCCAAGGACAAGGGACTCGAGCCTCTAGCTGATTTCATCTGGGACAACCGCGACAACGGCAGCACGGATCTAGAAACAGAGGCCGCCAAGTTTATCGTCGAGAGCGATGACAAGGAAGTCGCCGTACCTAGCTCGGAAGAGGCGCTTGCCGGTGCCAGAGACATCATTGCGGAGCGTATTGCTGATGATGCTGAGTGCCGTGCAGAACTCCGCACCTTGATCGAAGACACTGGCATCATCACCTCCAAGGTCCTGATGTCCAAACAGGAGGACCCAGCTGCGCAGAAATTTAAAGATTACTTCGACTGGAGCGAATCCCTGCGTGATGTCCCATCTCACCGTCTCCTTGCGATGCGCCGGGGTGAAAAAGAAGGATTCCTCTTCATGCGTATTTCTGCAGATCAGGATTCAGCGATTGAAATCCTCCGCTCCCGTTTTGGCGGCACCAGAGGAGTAGCTGCAGATCAACTAGAGCTCGCACTAACAGATGCTTACAAGCGTCTGCTCTCTCTCTCCTTGGAGACCGAGTTCCGTATGAGCACCAAGAAAGACGCAGACGCTGAAGCGGTACGCGTATTTGCTGACAATCTTCGAGAACTCCTCCTCGCCTCCCCTCTGGGCCAGAAGCGCACCATCGCCATTGACCCAGGTTTCCGTACAGGTTGTAAGACTGTCGTTCTGGATGCTCAGGGCACCCTCCAGTTTGACGCAGTACTCCACCTAACCACGAGCGCATCCCAAGCCAGAGAGTCCGGTATGATCCTCAAGAAAATGGTCGAGCACTACAAGACTGAGGTCATTGCCATTGGTAACGGTACTGCCTCCAGAGAAGCTGAGGCCGCGGTCAGAGCAGCAGGCTTACCTGGCAGCATCCCCATCGTTGTCGTCAATGAATCAGGAGCTTCCATCTACTCTGCCAGTGAAGTTGCGCGTGAAGAATTCCCAGACAAAGATGTGACCGTGCGTGGCGCCGTCTCGATTGGACGCCGCCTCATGGATCCCCTCTCCGAACTCGTCAAAATCGATCCAAAGTCCATCGGTGTAGGCCAGTACCAGCACGACGTGGACCAGAATATGCTCAAGAACTCACTGGATGACACCGTGATCTCCTGCGTGAACGGCGTCGGTGTCGAGGTGAACACAGCCAGCCGCCAGCTTCTCAGCTATGTTTCTGGCCTCAACTCGACGATTGCCACAAACATCCTCGAGTACCGCAAGCTACATGGCCCATTCAAGTCTCGCGAGGAATTGAAGCAAGTTCCTCGTTTCGGAGACAAAACCTTCGAACAAGCAGCAGGCTTCCTGAGAATCCAAGGCGCTGAAAATCCACTGGATCAGTCAGCAGTCCACCCAGAGCGTTATGCACTGGTTGAAAAAATGGCTGCCGACTTGGGCTGCTCCCTGGAAGATCTCATCAAGTCCAGCGACCTCCGCAAGAAGATCAAGCTGAATGATTACGTGACCCCTGAGGTGGGCCTCCCCACCCTCAAGGATATTCTCGACGAATTAGCTAAGCCGGGCCGTGACCCGCGTGCCAAGTTTGAGGTCTTCACCTTTGCTGAGGGCATCGAAAAGCCATCCGATCTGGAAATCGGCATGAAGCTTCCTGGCATCGTAACCAACGTGACCAACTTCGGCGCCTTCGTCGATGTGGGAGTCCACCAAGACGGTCTGGTACACATTTCCCAGCTCGCCGATAAATTCGTAGATGACCCTAACGAGGTCGTCAAAGTAGGTCAGAAAGTCAATGTCACCGTGACAGAGGTAGACCTGAGCCGAAACCGTATCGCCCTCTCCATGAAGTCAAACCCTGAAACCTCCTCCAGAGGAGGCGGCGGTGGAGGTGGACGCCGTGATTCAGGCGGTGGCAGACCTCAGTCCAGAGACAGACGCCCAAGACAGCAAAACCAGCAGTTTGGCGGTAACTGGTTTGATAATGCCCTACAGAATGGCAAACGCTAGCCATGGTCATTATCTGATCACATCCAAGTCCATGGTGATCAAAGGACGATTATTACACTTATTTATTATACATTTTTGATTTTTTCTGCTTTTCAGCCTAATTTTTGATTGCTGTGATGAGTTCTTAAGGTGTCGCCCCGTAGTTACCCAGACTACAGGGCTACACCGATTACTCACACACTTCACATAGCGATCGAAAAATGAGCCTACATGCACAATTAAGCCCAGAAGCCCAAGCAGCCTTGGCTGCTCAAAAAAGGAATTCTACCATCTCAGCGATCATCATCGCCTTGCTGGTATTTGTCCTTTTGTTGGTGATACTCTTTTACATTTTCATCAACCCTCTGATTAAAGAGACTCCAGAGATCATCACCTTCAATGCTGGGAGCCAGGTTGAAGACAGAATTGAGAAGCCTGAAGTTACCAACCAAGTAGAGCGTAAGCCTTCTGCACCATCTTCCTCCATGGCAAAGGTGATTGCAGCCTCCACAGCATCTCCTACTGCTGTACCTGTACCAGACGTACAAATCACCGAACCACAGCTCGACTTCGGTAGTGGCGACGACTTTGGTAGCGGCTGGGGCGACGGCGATGGCGACGGCACTGGCGGTGGCGGATTTGGCAACATCCCAGCTTCCATGAAAAAACGCTGCTCCAAGGCTGACCGTCTTGAGCGCCTCACCAAAGAAGGTGGTACTCCTGAATGTGAGGAAGCTGTAGTCAATGCACTTCGTTGGCTCCAGAAGACTCAAAACAAGAACGGCTCATGGACCAACTCACAGCCAGTCGGCATGACAGGCCTGGCCCTCCTCGCCTATCTTGGTCACTGTGAGACCCCTAACTCCGCCGAGTTCGGACAGACCGTCAACGACGCCATCGTCTACCTCGTAGGCATCGGCATGAAGAACAACGGCTCTCTCGCTAAAGACCTTAAAGACAAACACTGGCCATATGAGCACGCGATTGCCACCTATGCTCTCGCTGAGGCTTACACATTCTGTAGCAAGCAGAACATCAACATCCCGAACCTTAAAGAGGTTGTCCAGATGGCTGGCAACCACATCCTCAACAGCCAGCACAGCAGAACTGGTGCCTGGGACTACAATTACGACATGACAGGTGGCCGTGGTGGTGACTCCTCTATCGTATGCTGGCACCTACAGGCACTTAAAGCCTGCAACCACACAGGACTGGAGTTCCGCAACATGTCCAGCGTAGTTCGAAACGCTCTCGACTATCTTGAGAAATGCCAAAAAGGCAATGGCGGTGTCTACTACACTCCAGGCGGCGGCAAGCACGCTTCCATGACTGGCGGCTCAATGCTTTGCCATCAACAGTGGGGCAAGTCCGCTCGCTCTACTGTTCGTAAAGCTGCCAAGTTTGCCCGCGACGTCAAATTTGGTTACGACACAGCAGACGCTGACCTCTACGCCCACTACTACTACGGTCAGGCTATGATGAACCGTGGTGGCAGCGAATGGAGAGACTACAATAACAAGTTCCGTGACGAGATCCTGAAGAACCAGGCTGCTGACGGCTCCTGGCGCAAGTCTCCAGGTGGTGGCCAGACACTCAATGCAGTGGCCCCAACCTTCGTCTCCGGCGAATACAGCCTCCACTACCGTACCTGCCTCTGCACCCTCATGCTGGAAGTCTACTACCGCTTCCTTCCTGGTACATCTGCCAAGTAAGCAGCCTGACCAACTGACTCTCTAAAAACAAAAGCCCCGACTCATCTCTGAGTTGGGGCTTTTTTGGTAAATCAAATGCAGCTTAGCGCCTACCTTGCAGAGCTCTGAGTAAAGTCAGCTCGTCAGCATGCTCCAAGCCTCCACCAGCAGGCAAGCCTTGGGCGATGCGTGTGACCAAACACCCCTTGGATGACAACATGTCGGTGATGTAATTTGCAGTGGCTTCACCTTCCACATCAGAACTCAGCGCCAAGATAACCTCTACCTCATCCAGAGCTTCCACTCTTTTCAGGAGCTGAGACAGACGTAGATCTTCTGGCGTCACATTGTCCAGTGGAGACAGCTTACCCCCCAGACAATGGTAATAGCCATTGAATGCTCCGCTACGCTCCAGAGGCAGCACATCAGTAGGCTGCTCCACCACGCATAGCAAATGCTCATCACGGCCTGCATCATCACAGACACGACAACCCGCCTCAGTCGCAAAGAATCCACAAACAGAGCAAGACTGAACATCCCTCTCAGCAGCTAACAAGGCCTCTGCTAGCTCATGAGGATTTTTCCTTTTATGCTGAATCATCCACATCGCAATGCGCTCAGCACTGCGCGGTCCCACGCCGGGCAAACGCTTGAGTTCAGCAATGAGATCCGTAATCGGTTCAGGATAATCTGCTCGCGCCATAGACCTCTACCCTTCTTTACGGCTAGCCTCTTCAGAGGTATTTGGCTTCCAACGACTCACGCCGTCAGACAACTCATCTGTTCCACTGGAAGATTTGGAGCTGACTTCCTGCTCTTGTTTTTTCACAGGCAGCGGAAAAGGCACAGTCTCTACTCTGATATGCTCCTCTTCGACCACCTCCTCAATAATCTCCTCGGAGGTTTTCAGGTGAATGTGTTCTTCACCAAGGTGAAGAGCTATATCACACGGCATCCGGTGCTGGGAGCTATAGACCACGGCACAAAACCATGACCAAATGACCGCTACCGCTGGAACTACAGGCGACCAGAACTTGCCCCAAAGAACAAGTAACGGAGCTACACCAATCAATAGCACCAAGGCGAAAAAGCCCACGAAAAATCGTCTCCAAGCACCTGGTGAATCTAACACCGCGAGAGCAACCAAGATGGCAAGAACCCCGCCAAGAGCCCAATCCCAATGAGGTGCCCACGTAGAAAAGTCTTGCTGATAAAACGGCTTCCCCTGAAACACCTCAGTGAGGCGCTGTTGGGCAACACCTAACACCCCCATTACATCCAGCCCTATAGCCAAGCCAGCGCCAGCCAGCCCACAGAGGAATCCTGGCAGCGCAACTTGACCAATCGGTTTAACGACATGAGTGCTCATAATATCGAGTAGATGCCGCTGACACACTAACCGCTTAGGTTATCATCAGCTGGCTTACTCGCATCATAAGACTGAACTACCAGATCACTCAAGTATTTGTCCGAATCAATTGTCGATTCTTTTGGTAATTCGAAGGTGTCGAGCCCGGTATTACGCTGAACCAACTTCAGCCCGAACTGGTAATCCTTGAATTTATCGTGGCAGATCTGAAGGACACTTCGCCCCTGTTCAGCTGAAATATCCGCCAGACAGGCTATTGCTTCTTCTGAGAATGAGATCTTCACCTTGTGTTTCGCCCTAAATTCCTTCGTGAAGAATTCTACTTCATCCCTCACTTTGGCCATATCAATACGTGTGCCTTCCTCTCGATACTTTTCCAGCACAGCAGATTTATGCTCCATCAGCTCACGATTCACTGGCAGCTCAGTGATCGAGGTCCCCGGCAGCTCAAATTTGAAATCACGTAGCTGCGCTGCGAGCACCGTCATCAGGGCACGCGCACCAGTATTCTCTTTTTCCGCCAGCTCGGCGACGTACTCAATGGCACTATCCTCAAATTTGGCACTAATGCCGTAGGCCTCAAACTCGCGCTCATACTGCCTGAGCAAACTCCCCTCCGAGTACTTCATAATATTGACGAAATCCTTCTTTTCCAACTTCTCACAAACCACCCTGACTGGAAGACGGCCGATAAACTCAGCTTCAAAGCCAAAATCAATAAAGTCCTGCGTATTTACATGCCGGAACAGCTCCCTATCCAGTACTTCCTCTTTCGCATCCACTTGGAAGCCAATGCGGGAGCTCTGCACCCTCTTGGAAATCAATTTCTCCAAACCACTGAAAGCTCCACTCACAATAAAGAGAATGTTTCTCGTATTGATGGTCTCCTTCTGCGGCTTTCTGCCGCTCTGCATGTCCATCATTGCCATCATCTGGCCCTTCATATCCATCGGGTTACGCAAGGCGACCTCCGTCTCCTCCATCAGCTTGAGCAAGGTCGTCTGCACCCCTCGCCCACTAACATCCCTACCGATGGTATTTCCACCCTTGCTAGCCAGCTTATCAATCTCATCGATGTAGATGATGCCATACTCAGCCAGCTCCACGTCACCATCAGCCTTGCGCACGAGATCGCGCACCAAGTCATCGACATCCCCTCCAACATAACCTGTCTCTGAAAATTTGGTGGCATCTGCCTTCACAAAAGGCACGCCAATGAGCTCCGCAATATGCTTCACCAGATAGGTCTTACCAACCCCCGTAGGCCCCACCACAATAACATTCTGTTTCTGGTATTCAAAACCAGCAGGCAAATCCCCGTGGTCACGCTCGTAGGCCTTGATGTATTTTGCGTGATTGTAGTGATCACAGACTGCGATCGACAAAGCCTTCTTGGCCTCATCCTGGCGAATTACAAAACGGTCCAAGTGAGCCTTGATCTCTCGAGGCCTATAGTTGAAGGAAAAGATCTCTTCTGAGTTCTGCATTTTGCTAGGCTCTGCATCCCCCTTCCCCTCAGCAGCACGCTGTTCGCTGAAGGCACTCGCTCCGCCTACAGGAATCGTAATCCCACCCAGACGCTTGAACAAATCCTCCAAGGTCTTCTGGATTTCCTTGGACTCATCTGGCTTATCCTTGTCCTTTTCACTCATACATCGCGACTATCCACCAGCTTTGGAGGGCTCGCCACTGGAAAAAGCCGGTAATTTTCTACCCACAAAAAAAGCCCGATCATAACGACCGGGCTTCTTATTTCAAACTTGTGTAGAGGCTGAATTAACCACCTGTGCGTGGACTACGCTTCTTAGGCTTCTTGTCAGCAGGCGCCTGCGCTGTCGGTTTAGCCGCTCCTCTGGCAGCTTCCTGCTGGGCCTGCACTTCCTCCATCTTCTCGGCAAGGCGCTCAAAGAAACCCTTCTTGCGTGGCTTACCGTCATCGTCTCCGCCACCTTTCTGGCCAGGCTTCTTCTTGCTAAGCTCTGGCTCAGGAAGACGCTGCATCAAGAGAGTCTGACCGATAGAAATAATATTCTGAGTAGACCAGTAGAGAGCCAAGGCTGACGCGTAGTTGTAACAGAAAAAGAAGAACATCAGCGGCATCAGCATGAAGATACGGCGCTGCAGCTTGTCTCCGGTCTGTGGTGTCAGACGCATCTGGAAGATCATGGTCACAGCCATCACGATCGGAAGCATGTTGATAGGCAGTCCCCAAATTTCGTAGACGGTATCAGGCAAGGAAAGGTCATCTACCCAAAGGAAACTAGCACCCCGCATCTCGACCGCAGAACCCAGCATCTTGAAGACACCGAAGAAGATCGGAATCTGAAGAAGCATCGGAAGACAGCCCCCCATCGGGTTCACACCGTACTCACGATACAGCTTCATGGTCTCCTGATTCATCTTCTGCGGGTTGTCCGCATACTTCTCCTTGAGCTCCTTCATCAATGGCTGAAGCTTGCCCATACGCTTCATCGTGCGTGTGGACTTGTTATGAAGCGGCCAGATCAGAATACGGATGAATAGTGTGAGAAGAATAATCGCGGCTCCCCAGGCCCAGCTATAACCCTCGAACCAGTTGTGAATGTGGTTCACCGCCCAGTTCATGAAATTCGCCACGAACCAGAACCAGCCGTAGTTCATGATAGGATCCGTGTTAGGGCCGACAGTCTTGATGATGTCACGCTCCTTAGGCCCCATATAGATATCAAAGGCGTAGCTCTGCTGCTCATCCTTACCGAGAGACTTATCCGGGAAATCAACGCCCATCTCAAACATCCAGCGCTTCTTCTGGTCGTCGTTGTCGCCAAGATCAATCTCACGGCCTGTCGCCCAGATAGAATCGGATGAGAAACCCTTCGGCATGAAGAAGGTGGTGAAGAACTGGCTATTCACACCCGCATATTCAAGGTTGGTCGTTTTTACCAACTCGACAGGCTTGGCGCTGCTGAACCAGCCTTTAGTGAAGGGTCCCTGCTTATCAAATTCAAAGCTGCCGTCCGCATAGTAGAACCAGCCAGCCTTATCTTGAAGTTCATCCGTGTGCAGAGGAGCTGCTGTCCCCGTATAAACACCCCAGTCATTGAGGTTAACACTGGAATCTCCGGTATTTTTGAAAGTAACCGCCAGGTGAAGCTGATACCCTTTGGTGTCTGCGCCGTCCTTAAGGGTCCATTCCTTGGTGACTTGAAGACCATTCTCTAGAGTCGCACGATAGGTAACATGATCGTCGCCTTCTTTGCCGCCGGAGACAATCTGATAGTAGGTCTTATCGATCTTCTTGAAATCATCAGCCAAAGCACCCACCGCATAGCTTGAACGAAGGTTCAGCCTCACGTGACCATCACCATTGACCTCCTTCTGGTTAGGAAACTCCGCATCATTCACTCCACCACCGAAGCTGGTGAAGTTATAGATCACGTCGACTTTCTCGCCATCCTTGCCGATCAGCTGGAATGGAACATCCTCACGTGTTTCTCTCTCGATCTCAGGCTTCTCAGTAATCAGCTCAGGCGCCTTCTCAGTACCTGCAGGAGCTTCAGATTGCTGCTCTTCCTGCTGCTTCTGCCGATCCAGGTCCTCCTGGTTCTTCATCATGAACTGATAGTTCAGCATCAGGCCAAGCCCGCAGACGATAAGTATGATCCAAGCTTTACGATCCATAGTAGATTTAAGTGATTAGATAGTCGTTAAGATTTTTTCGGAGGCACTGGGTCGTGCCCACATTTGCCCCATGGGTGGCAGCGGCAGATGCGGCAGATTCCCAGCCAGCTTCCATAGAGTGCACCGTGTATTTCCACGGCTTCGAGAAAATAGTGGGAGCAACTTGGTGTGAATCGACACCCAGAATGGGGTCCCCCCAAGGCCCGCAAAATCGGGTTCAAGAATTTCTGGTAAAAACGTATCCCCAGACGGATGATAATGACTGGCAGCTTTTTCACTCCGGAACCTCCTTGAGAAGCCCAAAGTGCCTGGCCTGCTTAAGCCAGTCTTTTTCCAATTCATGGAAACTCGCCTCGACAGCCCGCCACCGAGCAATCGTGACAATGTACCGGTCTGTTTTGAGCTGGTCACCATGTTTTTGGATAATTGCCCGGAATCTCCGGCGCAGTAGGTTACGCAGATGCGCCTTACCTACTTTCTTAGTAACAATAAAACCGAGCTTGAAATGATCCAGCTCGGGTTCCTGTAAAACGCTGACAACAAGATAGCGCCCCGGTCTCGACTTCCCATATTCTCTGACACGGGCAAATTCTGCCCGCTGTGTCATGGAGAACTTTCGCGGAAGGCGCATGGGGCGCATCAATCACCGGCTTGTTTCTCTGTAGGCTCACAGTCCCTAGACTATGAGCCCATGTGAGAAACGATGAATTAGCCGTGCTGTGTTGTGTGGCGCTTGAAGTGAATCTCTGCACCCTTCGGAAGAAGGCGCTTGCGTCCCTTTTGACGGCGACGACGAAGGATGTCACGGCCAGCTTTAGTAGCCATGCGTGCGCGGAAACCGTGTTGGCGCTTGCGGGAACGCTTAGAAGGTTGGTAAGTGCGTTTGCTCATGATAAAAATCCCTTGGTGATAAAATTGATGTCCCTTCCCTACTGGAGACAATAGGACGGGGCGGGCAAACTAGATATTTCCAGCCGCTTGTCAATACGTCATTCTTACTTTCTTGCAGATTCAGGCAAATTCAACTGCCAGAGAGGCTATTTTTCTGCCCCTGACCTCATTTTATAGCTGGGAGAGCGGATGTCGGCATGCTAATTTACTACTTATAACAGTGTTATTTTTTGCGAGATAATGATTCCTACTTCAGCCAGTGCCGAGCACCTCAAATCATCTGACACCCCCCGTGTAGAGACCGCAACGATCGAAGACCTGGACTCCCTGGTCGACCTCGTCCAAGAGCTTTTCGAGCTCCAAGGTGACTTCACCCCGAACCGGCAGGCTCAGGAAGACGGCCTTCGTTTGATTCTCGAAGAGCCCAGCCGCGGACGCATTTTCATTCTACGCAACGACCACCAGATACTCGGCATGGTCAACCTCCTCTTCACGATCTCCACAGCGATGGGCGGCATGGTCATTTTGTTGGAAGATTTTATCATTCATCCTACCCATCGAGGACAAGGTTATGGTAGTATGCTCATCGATCACGTGATCAAGTTTGCTAAGCAAAAGAATTTCCGACGCATCACTTTGCTCACGGACAAAATCAGCGCCGACTCCCAAAACTTCTTCAAGAAACTTGGTTTTTCCTACTCCAGCATGATTCCGATGAGAATGACATTAGAATGAAACTAGAACTGGCAGCCCTCTCCCAAAGCGATGTCCCAGCCCTTACCATGCTGGCCTTCTCATTCTTTGCGCTGGGAGTGATCGCCACGATTATCGTTCGACTCATTCGCCACAGAAACGACAAACCTAGTCCAGAAGAGCAACTCATTGAAGAGTGCTCCAAAGAGGAGCACAGTAACAAACGTCAAGCCACCCCTGTTCGTAAAAAGAAGAAACCCAAGGGCAACCCTTGGGAACGAGATCCAGATTGGTGGAAAAACGAGTAAGCTTTGCGTCTACCTATCTCTTCCTAGTAAGCTTTTCGACTCTTCGATGCTAAGCTCCGTAAAATCCTGCTTACTGATGATATCCGGCTGCTTGTACACACCACGCCTGCTCTCTGTTTTGGCATTCGCGGGCTTGGCCAGATAGTGATTTCTGTTTTGAACATTGGCCTGCCCGGCAGCATACTGGTTTGCTCCATAGTTCTGCCCGTTCACTCGAGCCAACTGCCCCTGCGCCATGGCCTGTTGCTGAACAAACTCAGGTGAGTACTGGAAATGGCTACCATCGGTCTTGCCTCCATACTGCTTGTTGGCGTAGTCCGTATTCCTGCCCCAGCGCTTCTTACCGTATTTCTCCGTAGTGTAATCCTGCCCACCGAAACTTCGAGCGGAGAGATACTCCTGTCGCCCATCGTATTGGCTGCGCACATCTTTATTAGGTCTTACTGAGCCATCAGCTTGCTGCTGGTAGCGGACATCACTCTCATACTTGGAAATCCCACTGCTCTCACCCCTGGTGTAGCTCACTTTGCGCTCGGAAGCACATGAGGACAAAAGCAGAATAGCCGCGCCTAAGCTGAATGGTAATGTCTGGAGAAGTCGCATTAGGAAGGGCTTATAGCCTATCACTCCAACCATTCAAGCTCACATTTCCGCGAAACTATTCGTCACAGATATTGTCGATACGGATTGCCATCTCCAGATCAGCCTCTGTCACTCCTCCAATCTCATGAGTCGTCAGTGCTAGCTTCACCTTGTTATAGCGGATATCGATATCCGGGTGATGGGAAGCATCCTCGGCGGCCTCGGCGATCAAGTTCACAAAGTCTATCGCATCCATAAATTCCTCGAACTCAAGTTCTCGAATGATTTTGCTCCCTTTAATCTCCCATTCGGGACATTTGCGCAGCTCTTCTTCTAATTCGCTAGGAGATATAATTTCTTCAGACATAACAACGACACTGTGATTTAAACAATTCACATAATGCTTTCATAGACATACACTTGGCAAGCATGATCGACAGAAATCCGCACTCTTCCGTGAGCTATTGATTTCTAGATGAATCCAAGCTAAACTCCAGAATGATCAAAAAACTTCTCCATGCTGTGTCGGGAGCGTTTTGCTTGTTCGCCTTTGCAAACTGCACTTCAAGCACCCCTGCTGCCCGTATCCAACAAAATCCCGTAATTTACGACAATCTAAGCTCCAAAGATCAAGAGCTTGTGAAGCAAGGTCGCATCGCCAAAGGCATGAGTAAAAAAGCGGTCTTTCTTGCCTGGGGCCACCCCAGCAACAGCATGGCCGGATCTCGCGACGGAAGTGATTTTGAGCGCTGGCTCTACAATAGCTATCGGCCTGTCTACACGAACCGGTTCTATGGTAACTATGGTTACCGTTGGGGAAGATATGGCCACCCATACTCCGGTTTCGGATTCGGCCCGGAAGTTAATTATGTACCGGAACGCACCGCCTACGTGGAATTCCGCAAGGAGCGCGTGACCAGCTGGGCCAGGAGAAGGTGAATGACTTCTGCGTTTTTTTCACCAAAAACACATTGCAACCCATAGCCGGAAATATTAGCTATGTTGTGCGTATGAAGAAGTACCTCCTTATTGTTAGTGGTATTGCTGCAGCTTTGCTTTCCTCCTGCACCAATATGTCGTCCGGATCCTACCACAGCTATGATCTGCCTGCAAAGAAGCCCAGTAACCCTTCCAATGTTAGGGTCAAGGTATCGACCAGCAATCAAATGGTCTATGTGATGGAAGGCCAAACACCACTTCTTGTGATGCCTGTATCCGTAGGTACAGCCAAGACCCCTACCCCTAAGGGAAATTTCCGCATCTTCAAGAAGGATCACTACCACAGGGCAAATAGCCATGGCTACGCTTACAATGGCAACCAGAGCGTGAAGACTTATATCTACAAAAAGCCTGCCGGCTGGAAATTCAAAGGCACTCCAATGCCCTACTGGTGTGAGTTCAAACAGCACTACGGTTTCCACACAGGCTGGATGAAGCATGCCCCGTGCACCCATGGCTGTATCCGTATGCACGAAAATGTAGCTCCTAAGTTTTATAGCCTAGTCCGTGTTGGCACCCCGGTCAACATTGCTACAAGCCAGCCGGAGGACGCCACCCTCGGCCGCAACGTGCCTCGCCCTCCTGATGCAGGCCCACTCAAAGACTACCCGAACGATTTTTACCTTGGGAAAGGCTACTTCACCAAACACAAGACTCCGACCTACAACTAAAGGCCGGATAAAAATTATCAATTTAGCCTCAAACCCGCGCAGGATCACTCCTCGCGGGTTTTTGCATTTTGTGACTCATCTTTGCCTTGGGTGAAAAAAATAGTTGCCATCAGGCGTTCTACGAGCCATCTTTCAGAAGTCTAAACGATCTGACGGAACTACTTTATGAGTCCGTCTTGGGAGTGTCACCCCACTACTTTGCGGCACAATATCTTTATGATATCCGCAAGTGACCACTGCCGGCATTCGGCTATGGAATTGTGGACGCCACCATATCGCCCCCAATCGTACCCTCTACGTAGGTTAAGACCCAAACCAAAACACCTAGTTTTATCACCTCGGACTAGAGATCCTACTCTCAAGCACACTCAGCGCTACGGCTTCAGCTCCCATGCTAGCCATCGCATTCCAATTCCCAATGAAATAGCGCGAAAGCTTTATCCCAATTTTTCACACACTAACCATCCATGAGCGAAGCTAAAACGGAAGGGGTAACTCCCGAAGAAAAAGCGGCACCTAAGAAAAAGACGGCTAAAAAAGCCGCCAAGAAAGCCACCGCTAAAAAAGCAGCCAAGAAAACTACCAAAAAAGTAGCGGCTAAAAAGACAGCCAAGAAGGCTGCCAAAAAGGTCGCCGCAAAAAAGGTAGCTGCTGACTCCGCACAAGCTGAACTTAATTTCGTCGCCGAATCTTCTGCCTCTCCAGCTCCTAAGGCTGAGAAGAAGCCTGCTGCCAAAGCTAAGAAACAACCAGCCTCTGAGACTGAAAGCACTGAAGCTCCAGTCAAAGAAGCCAAAGCCGCCGTCGAATCCAAGTCTCCATCTCCCGAGACACAAGCTGCTCCAGTCAAGGAATCAGATTCCAGAGACAAGCAGCAGAATGACCAGAACAGGGACAACTCCCAAAAGAGGAACCACCACGGACGCCAGAACAAAAACGAAGGCCGTCAGAGACATGGACGCGTAAAAGGCGGTGGCCGAGTCGACCGGAACAATAACAACAACCGCAACAAAGGCCGCAACAAGAAGAACAACCGCCACAATAACAACAAATCTCAGCACGAGGATCGCGAGCGCAAGCCAGTTGAACTCACTGGCGATCCAGTAGCTGTCGGCGGAATTCTCGAACTCAGCTCCAAAGGTTTTGGCTTCTTGCGTGAACTCAACAAGGGACTCGACCAATCTCGTGACGATGTTTTCGTCACCCCTGAACTGATCCGCAGCCTAGGCCTGCGTGACGGCGTCTGGATCAAAGGCGTAGCCAAGCAAGGTCCACGCGGTCTCCAAGTGACCGAAATCAAGGACGTCAACGGCATGAAGCCGGAGGCTGCCCGTAAGCTCCCACACTTTGAAGAACTCAAAGCCGTCAACCCGGACAAGCGCATCCCATTTGAAACTACCCCAGAACGCTTCACCACACGTGTCGTGGACATTATTTCCCCTGTTGGCCGTGGCCAGCGTGGACTGATCGTCTCCCCTCCTCGCTCGGGTAAGACCACTCTCATGATGCACATGGCAGAAGCTGTGAGAGAAAAGTATTCTGAGGATCTTCACCTCATGATCCTGCTCGTAGATGAGCGCCCGGAAGAAGTGACCGAATTCAAACGATCACTTCCCGACGCAGAGATCTATGCCAGCTCCAACGACTCCGGCGCCAAAAATCATTGCCGAGTTGCGGAGATCGCCATCGAACGCGCCAAGCGTCTCGTCGAGGCGGGCCAGCACGTCTTCCTGATGATGGACTCTATCACACGTCTCGCACGCGCCTACAACACTGCCATGGGTGGTGACAAGAAGAGCCGAGGCCGCGGCATCCAGTCCGGCGGTATCATTGGCGGCGCATTGGAAATGCCACGCCGTCTCTTTGCCTCTGCACGCAACACCCGCAATGCAGGGTCCCTGACAATCATCGCCACAGCACTGGTGCACACCAACTCCCGTGCAGATGATGCCATCTTCCAGGAATTCAAGGGCACAGGTAATATGGAGCTGGTTCTCGACCGTCGTATTGCTGAGCAGTACATCTACCCAGCTGTGGACATCTTCAAATCCGGCACACGCCGTGAAGAACTTCTTCTGCCTGAGCACATCCTGCACAAGATTCACCTCATCAGACGCGGGCTCTCAGGCCATCGCCCACATGAGGCAATGGAGCGCCTTATTTTCTTCCTGAAGCGCTTCCACAGTAATGCCCAGATGATGCTGGAGATTAAGGGCTAATCACTCCTCCCATCACATGCCGTCAGCAACCAAGCCAGTCGTCACCCGCTTCGCGCCCTCGCCGACTGGCCACTTGCACCTTGGCCATCTCTATGCGGCTCTCATTGCCCGTGATTATGCCAAGGATCACGGCGGCAAGTTTCTTCTCCGTTTCGAAGACATCGATATCACCAGAGTCCGCCCGCACTTCTACGATGATATAGAAGAAGACCTCCATTGGATGGGTATATCATGGACAGGGACACCACTCAGACAGACTGACCGATCAAGCGCTTATGAACAGGCCTTGGAGACATTAAAATCACTCGGCGTAGTCTATCCCTGCTTTTGCACGAGAAAAGACATCGAGCGCGAACTCCAGCATCTCACACGCGCCCCCCATGGCCCAGAAGGCCCCCTCTACCCCGGAACCTGCTTGAAACTCAGCCCAGATCAAGCGTCCACCAGACTTAGCCAAGGTGAATCACCAGCATGGCGCTTCAATGCCAGCAAAGCCTCCCAGCTCTGTGGACCTCTTAGCTTCGACGATCAAAATTTCGGTAAAATCGCAGTAGCCCCAAATCTTCTTGGCGACACGATTCTGGCCCGCAAGGACATCGGCACCTCCTACCATATTGCAGTCGTCATTGATGACGCCTATCAAGAGATCAGCCACGTCACTCGCGGAAAAGACCTGCTAGCCTCTACCCATCTGCACCGGATGCTGCAGACCCTACTCAAGCTGCCCACTCCATCCTACCTTCATCACGACCTGATAGCCGATGCCGAAGGAAACCGCCTGGCCAAGCGCCACCAATCTTTATCCATCCGTAGCCTGAGAGAAGAAGGCTACTCACCTGAGCAAGTATGGGTGATGCTGGAAAAGGCTCCTAAGATCTAGACCACACCAAGTGCTCACGGGCGCTGACGTGTTGCCTCCTCTGTCCTTTGCAGAACAAACTGGCGCACATCCTGAGGTGCATACTTGAAACTCTCCACCTCTTCCCGAGCGGCCTTCCGGTACCATGAAGGCTTATCGCCCTTGTCCATCCCTCGATACATTTCCGATTGAAATGCCAGATACTTCCAAGAATTGACTTCTGCAGTCGAAGCATCCTCCATTCCTCTGATCGGTTTAGAATCGAGTAGGCTGGCTCCAGAGCTCCCCGCCTGGCTGGCATAGGACTGATCCAGATTTTGCAGAGAGTTCCTGAAGCCCTGCAAATGCAGACTCGGTTCAGTACAACTCACGGCGAGAAATGCCAGAACCAAGATAAGCATTGCTTTCATAAAGATCTTCTTTGCCTAAATTTGACCGCACTCGATACTTTGATTCATCTCCAGAGCTGGAGAATCCTCTGATGCTTGGCCTACAATCACAGCTGGCACCCCAGCCACAGTCGCATGCGCCGGCACATCATTAAGCACCACGCTACCTGCACCAATCTTGGCACAGCGGCCGATTTCCACGCGCCCCAAAATCTTGGAACCCGCTCCGATCAGAACTCCGCTGCGAACGATAGGGTGACGGTCACCCTCCACTTTACCAGTACCTCCCAAGGTCACTTCATGGAGAATGGATACATTATCCTCAACAATGGCAGTCTCACCGATCACCACGCTAGTCGCATGGTCCAGGAGAATACCGCAACCGATGCGCGCTGCCGGGTGAATATCTACCCCGAACACCTCGCTACAGATGCTCTGGAAATACAAAGCCAGTGAGGTACGGTCCATCTTCCACAAGAAATGAGATACACGATAGGTCGCCATTGCCATGAAGCCTTTAAAGAACAGCATAGGCTCCATCGGTGACTTACAGGCAGGATCACGCTCATAAATGGCCATCATGTCCGCTGCGGCACTACGGGTGACCATAGGATTGTTTACGAATACATCCTTTAGCAAAGGCATCAACTCTCCGCGACTCATGTCCTCTCTGCCCAATTTACGGGAGAGACGAGCCGCCAGAGCTGTCCCCAAACATGGTCGATCCAAGATCACATCTGAGAGAAGTGACTGAAGTTGAGGCTCATTTTTTGCCAGACTTTCTGCTTTATTTCTTACTGCCTGCCAGACCTCATCAACCGTGATTGAGTGAGACTGACACAAAGTGACAGCATTAGGACTAGAATTTATGGTCATGATATGATGCTTTCTGCTCGTGAGAGTATCCCAGAAATTAGAATACGCCTGCCGTGCTATGGCTCAACTCGCAAAGCGAGCCGATGGCCAGACTATTACACGCCTTGACGAGATTGCGCAACGTGAAGACGTGTCTGCAAATTTCTTGGTGCAGATTTTGAACGACCTTCGCCGTGCAGATCTCGTTATTAGTAAGCGAGGCAAGCTAGGTGGCTACCTTCTCGGAAGAAAAGCTGAAGAAATATCACTTTACGATATTGTCAATGCTGTAGACCCATCCGTGTTGGGATCTTCTGCTACTACTGACGGTGAATCTGGAGAGCTGATTCGTCAGGCGTGGGACAATGTGGGCAACACTTTAAACAACGCCCTTAAGAATATCACTTTGGACACCCTCCTAAGCCAAGGCAATAACACGATGTTTTACATCTAAGATCCTCTGCACCGATTTTATGCAAGCCGCACCACTAACGTGCGGCTTCTTTGTTTTCACGAAAGCGCTGCAAACCTCAAAAAGTTCTCCCCTCAATTTGCGCCCGTGACATCTGGGCAAAAAAAGAAGCGACCCGAGTGAAATCTTCCCTGGAAAAACCCAAAAACCAGATGAGACATTCAATCGGGCCGCCTGCTATTGTCGCGACACGCAGAGAATAACCTCAGAATCGGATCCGTCAATACTTTTCTACTAAAAAATGTAAAAAAAGTTTTCAGCACCAGTTTTTTACAAAGAATGACTACATTTCCCCCTTGTCACGACACAGAACAGAGAAGCATCATTCGTCCGCTCTACCGCAAACCATTCACCGCCTCATGACAACACTGCTAATCGCACTGGGTTCCATGATCCTCTACCTCATTGCCTACAATACCTATGGCAAGTGGCTGGGTCAGAAAATATTCAAGCTAGACCCCAACACCAAGCCACCATCGATCGAGCTGGAGGACGGCAATGACTACGTCCCCACAAAGAAAGGCATTGTCTTTGGCCACCACTTTACTTCGATCGCAGGCACAGGCCCCATCGTAGGCCCCGCCTTGGCGGTCATCTGGGGCTGGGTCCCCGCCCTGCTCTGGGTCCTCTTCGGCTCTATCTTCATTGGAGCCGTGCATGATTTCGGTGCTCTGGTCGTTTCCATGAGAAACAAAGGGAAGACGGTAGGAGATATCGCCGGTAGCGTGATCAACCCCAGAGTGCGCTTCCTATTCCTGCTGATCCTCTTCCTCGCCCTGACAATCGTCTTGGCCATCTTCGGACTCGTGATTGCCTCTGTCTTCAAGCAATATGAAGCAGCCATCATACCCTGCCTGATCCAGATTCCACTGGCTATTATTATAGGCTTATTTGTACACAGAAAAGGAGCCAATATTCTCATCCCTTCCCTCATTGCGCTAGCCATCATGTACCTCTCTGTTGCCTATGGAGACGTTGGCGTCCTTCACGATTGGAACCATCATATGGGAGAAAAATGGTCACCACTCACCTGGTGCTCACTCCTGCTGATCTATTCCTATGTGGCCTCGGTTCTTCCCGTCTGGACCTTGCTCCAGCCACGTGACTACATCAATTCCCTGCAGCTCATCTCTGCGCTCGCACTCGTGGTGATCGGACTACTCGTGGCAGGCCTCTGGGGTGGAGCTCCCGTCGATGGCGTACGTCCTCCTCTGGAAATCGCCGCTCCAGCCATTGAGGAAAATGTCAGCCTCAAGCAGCTTCCTCTCATTTTCCCCTTCCTATTCATCACCATTGCCTGTGGCGCGATCTCAGGTTTCCACTGTTTGGTCTCCTCAGGCACCTCCTCCAAGCAACTGCGTTGCGAGACTGATGCTCAATTCGTAGGCTACGGCTCCATGCTTACCGAAGGCTTTCTTGCGGTACTGGTCATTTTAGCCTGTGTGGCCGGTCTCGGACTCGGGGTTCACCAAGAAAATGGCACCCCCCTCCTCGGGTTAGATGCTTGGAACTCCAAATACATGACATGGTCTACCTCCAGCGGCCTCGGGGCCAAAGTAGGAGCTTTCGTGGAAGGCTCCAGCAACTTCCTCACAGCCATGGGAATCTCCTCCAACTTTGCCAAAGCTCTGATGGGAGTCTTTGTCGCCTCCTTTGCGGCAACTACACTAGATACGGCTTGCCGCCTCCAGCGCTACGTCGTTCAAGAACTGGCCACCTGCTTCGACTCCAAAAAAGAAAGCACCGCAAGCGCCCCCAAGAATCCACTCTCCATTCTCAAAAACAAACACGGAGCCACGATCTTCGCGATCATTGTCGCCTTCGGCATGGCCGCCCTCCCCGGCAAGCCTGGTGCAGCCTATGGTACGGGAGGTCTCATCCTCTGGCCCCTTTTTGGCGCCGTCAATCAGCTGCTAGGCGGATTGGCCTTCCTCGTCATCCTCTTCTGGATGCGCAACCGCGGCCTTTCCACCTGGTTCGTGATGATCCCCGCTGTATTCATGCTCGCACTTCCCGCATGGGCCATGCTTTACCAAATCTTTGTAGCCTCCATCGGCTCTGAAACCAGCTGGATCGAAAATGGACGTTGGTTACTCGTAAGCATCGGCCTTACCACCATCATTCTGGAGATCTGGATGATTGCCGAAGCCCTGATGGCCTGGCGTAAACTCACCAAGCAAAATGAAGCTCTCATAGAAGGCGTCACCGAATAAATCTGCGCGTTCTGGATTGATTGACGCAAAAAATCCGCTACCACCCTCAGCGTGCTAGCGATCAAAAAATTGCGCGTCGAATTTGGCGCTCGGGTTCTCTTCAACGACCTCTCTTTCACCGTAGCCGCCAAGGAACGTATTTCCTTCGCGGGCCACAACGGAGCGGGTAAGTCCACGCTCATGAAGTGCATTGGTGGGGTCATCGACGCGAATGCGGGCGAGATTACCAAACCGCGCTCATGCCAGATCGGCTACCTTCCCCAGGAAGGCATCCATATTTCAGGCGTCACTCTCTGGGAAGAAACAGAATCCGCCTTTGGCGAAGCCAAGCGTATTCAGGAAGATATCGATCGCCTCTCCGAGCGCCTACCCACACTCGACAGCTCCACAGAGGAATACATGGAGCTCCTCCACCGTATCGGAGACCTGGAGCTGAAACTTGAGCACTTCAACCCGGCCACCATGAAGCCACGCATCGAGTCCGTCCTGACTGGTCTTGGCTTCAAGCGCAGTGATTTCCAGCGGGACTGCTCGGAATTCTCGGGCGGATGGCAGATGCGTATCGCCATGGCCAAACTCTTCCTGCAGGAGCCCGAAGTTCTCCTTCTCGATGAGCCTACCAACCACCTGGACATCGACTCCCAGACCTGGATGGAGCAATACCTTTTCAACTATCCAGGCGCGATCATCATCATTTCCCACGACCTCGCCCTGCTCGATGCCCTGACCACCCGCACCATCGCTTTCTCTCACGGCCGTGCAGAGGAATACGCCGGCAATTACTCCTTTTACCTCAAGGAATCCAAACTCCGTAAAGAGATTCTTATCAAACAGTACGAATCCCAGCAGCGCGAAATCGAGAAAACCAAGCAGTTCATCGACCGCTTCCGCGCCAAAGCCTCAAAGGCCTCCCAAGCCCAGTCACGCCTGAAGCAACTGGAAAAAATGGAGCTCATCGAGATTGAACAGGACGATGCCGTCATGAGCTTCACCTTCCCTGCTCCTCCCGCCTCCACCCAATCCGTGGCCAAGCTGGAGAAGGCCACCAAGTGTTACGGGGAAAACACCATCTTCTCCGACTTCAGCTTCGAAGTGGAAAAAGGTGAGCGCCTAGCCATCGTAGGCCCTAACGGTGCAGGCAAATCAACATTCTGCCGCTTGATCACCGGACAGGAAGAACCGGACTCTGGCGTCTATACCTTGGGCCCCAAGAGCGCCATCTCCTTCTTCTCCCAGAACCACGCAGACGAACTGGATCCGGACAAGACTGTGCTCGACATCTGCACTGAGGCAGCCTCCCGCGAGAACGCTCCTGTCGTTAGAAACATTCTTGGCTGCTTCCTCTTCCGCGGAGATGATGTCTTCAAGAAAATCGGTGTCCTCTCTGGAGGTGAGCGTTCACGTGTGGCCCTTGTCCGCATGCTGGTCCAGCCCGCCAACTTCCTGATTCTCGATGAGCCTACAAACCACCTGGACGTCCAATCCCAGGAGGTTCTCCAGAACGCCTTAAACGACTACCCAGGCTCTTACCTGATCGTTTCTCACAACCGCTCCTTCCTAGACCCCATTGTCACCAAAACTCTGGAATTTAGACCAGGAGAGCATCCCACACTCTATCACGGGAATGTTTCCTATTATCTGGAAAAGAAAGAGGAAGAGAAAAATGCGGCTAAAGCGCAAGCTGGCGCTACTAACAGCACCACTGCCGACTCTGGCTCTAAGGTCTCCCGTAAAGAACAGCGCAGGCTTGAAGCTGAAATTCGCCAAAAACGCAATAAAGTCCTCAAACCCCTCCAAGAGGAATTTGAAAAACTGGAAGGATCCATCGGTGAAATCGAAGCAGCTCAGGCAACCCTAACCGAGCACATGTCGAAACCAGATGTCGCCTCGGATTCGGCAAAAATGCAGGAGGCATCGGCCGCTTATCAAAACCTCAGTAATAAACTTGAGAAAGCCTACAGCCGCTGGTCTGAGTTAAGTGACGAAATCGAGAAACTAGAAGCAACTCTGGGTTAGTGCGTAACAAAAGAAATTTTGAGATATATCAACGCTTTCTTGATACTTTGCTAAGATTATGTAATGGTAACCGCGGGTAGAAGTTTTACCCTTTTAGATATGTGTCCGAGCCTTTGTCCCCAAGAAAAGGTTTGAACGCTTCTATCCGTCTAACAAACGAAATCAAATAATAGAATGGATTACGCTACACCAAACCCAGAAGCTCTTGATAATACTACGCCCCAAACCCCTGCCCCTACAGTAGGTCAGGCTGCCGCAGACTTGCGTCACGCAGCTTCAGACAAAGCTCGTGAGGTAGCTAGTGAAGCAAGCAGCAAGGCCAAGCAGCTGAAGTCAGCCGCTACTGAGAAGGCTCAGCAGTTCCGCTCCTACGCAGGTGAGAAGGCAAGTGCCATCAAAGAGACAGCCGTAGCTAAAGCTACACACGTAAAAGAAGCGGCTAACGAGAAGTTCATCCAGAGCAAAGACAAAGCCAAAGAAGTTCACACCGCTGCTGAAGACTACGTCCGTGCACACCCTACCAAGTGTGTACTCGGAGCATTCGGTCTCGGCATCGTGATCGGCCTGATCTCTCGCCGCTAGTAAATGCTTGATGCATTAGATTCAGGCGAATAATACTTTCAAGCCGGCTCCCCTGTTACCGGGCTGAGCCGGTTTTTGCTAACCACCCCAATCGTACCCATGCAAGAGCCAGAAACCCAAAACAAGCAAGATACTATCAGCATCAAAGACACCGTCATGTTTTTGAAAGACTCTGGGGTTGATTACCTCAAGGTCAAAGCTGAGCTTGCCTCGCTTGAGGCAAAAGAAGCTGCACAATATGGTGTCAGGAAAGCCACCATTGGAGCCATAGGCGCCTTCTTTGGCTTCATCGCCTACTTGCTTCTGTTAGCGACAGTGATTGGGGCTGGCAGCCATTATCTGGAAGGGAAAGTTCCTCAGGCTGAAAAATACATCGGTACATGGCCATTGGTGGCCTTGGCTCTTTTGATCATCCATGCTCTTGTGGCCTTCATTTGCCTGGACAAACTGAAGCGAAAGACCAACCAAGAATTCTTTACCCTCACCAAAGCTGAAATAGAAAAAGATAAATTATGGCTGCAGGAAATGAAATCGAACAGCGAAAGCTAGCGCTAGTTCAGCAGATGGAGGAGCACCGCAATTCCATCACAGGTGCCAAACTTCTCCTTAACGACCAGATTACCTCCCGTAAATCCGCCCTCAAGGAAAAGCTTAATGTTCCTAAAAAGATCAAGCAATCCATCCAGGAAAAGTCGACCAAGTGGCTCATAGGCGCCTTGGCCTCCGGCACGGTGATGGCCTTCCTAGGCAGACGCCGGTCCAAACGCAAGCAGGAGAACAAGAAAAAGAAATCTATCTTTCTCACTCTCTTGATCGCACTCTCGCGCCCATTCATCAAAAAGTATCTCGTCAATGCCCTTAGGCAATACTCTATGGCGAAGCTCCAAGCCAAAACCGGGCTACCCATCGGACGACGCGGCTATGACTACCAGCAAGCTGGCCAGGTAGAACATTACTAGGGGGAACAAGCCTCCCCCTGACTTCTTCCTAACTCCTCTTTCCCTGCTGTCAGATAGAGGATAGATTCAGTCTCAGCTTCCTTATTTTTTATCCGAATGTCATTCAGACGCCTCATCATCAGGCTACGCATGCTACTCACCCTCCTCATGGTGCTGGGCTGTGCTGCGCTGGTTGGTGGTGCTGTCTATCTCAATGAGGTCGGCCTCAATGATACTGCTAGGGACCGTATCTCCAAAGAACTGGAGGATTTCGGGATCTACACGGATTTTGACAGCTTACGTTACGACATCACCAAGGGTCTGACCGCTGACAATGTCACCATTTACAAAACCAAGAAGAAGCTCACTCCTGTAGCAAAACTCCCCAATATCGTCATCTCCGTCGATAAGACCAAATTGATGAGAGGGACGTTAAAAATCGAACGGATCTCACTGATCGACGCTTTTCTCGATCTGCCGGTAAACCCTACCGATCCAAATAGTCCGCGTCTGGTACTCCATAACGCCTCAGGCACCATCAACCTTCCGGACAAGGACGCCATCAACACGAGTGACCTCTCCGCAACTTTTCGAGGCATCCACATCAAACTGGCATGCAATATTTGGAGAGACCTGGCCGCAGAAGCTGAAGAGCCAGACGCTGAAGCATCCAGACTAAGGGCTGAAAAATACCAAGCCTTTCTTGACCACCTCTCTAACTGGACCTGGGATGAGGGCTCCCCTCCAGATATCAATCTCTTCTTACAAGGCAATTTATCAGCCCCTGAAAATATGGAGCTGGCTTTCAAAGTACGCTCCAGCGACCTCTCCTATAAGTCCTACCAAATGGAACAAGTAGACATTGAGGGGGACTACAAGAATGACCTGATCACCTTCGACAAGCTGGCCTTTATCAACCAGGATGACGACTTCAGCACGACTGCAGACTTTGACCTGATTCATAAAGAAGGAAGATTCAAAGTGAACAGCAGCATTCATTTCCAGAACTTCGCCAGACAATGCTTCAATTATGAAGTCGCGAGCAGCTTACTTATCACTGGAGGGAATTACATTCAGGCCAACGGCAGCTTCAAACTACCTGCCAACAAAAATGAGAAGCTGAATTTGAAAATGATCGGCCACGCTGTACTCCGGGAATTTAATTACAGAGGTACGCTGATCAACCAGATGGAATCTGATTTCTCTTGGAACAATGGTGATGTCTACCTCGACAAACTGGAGATTGACCATCCGGAAGGCACCATCACAGGACGCATCCTCATCAAAGACGACCTGACGAAGTTTGACGCTGTCTCCAGCCTCAAGGCCCGCACCTTCTTCCCCTTCCTGAAAAACGAGAACCTAAAGAGAATCCTCTCTCGTATCGAATTCACCGAAGAGTCCAAGATCAGAGTAACCGCCACAGGATCCATCAATAGAAATGACCCACGAGACTGGGAGTCCACCGGCCACGGGTCCTTTACAAACATCACCTACAATGGCGTCGCCTTGGACAGCTTATCCAGCGACTACAACCTGAACCGCGCCTCAAGTGACTTCTTCAATATCCGGGCCATCCTTGATTTCAGGGATTACGAACTACGTAAACAATTTGGCGGATCGGCCACAGGAACAGTAGAGGTCGCCAAAATCCATTTCGACCGGAATGAGAAATACGTGGATATCGACGAGATTAAAGCCACCTCTTGGCCATCCCCTGTGATTCGTCTTTTCAACACACCAGCTGCAGATCATGTGGAAAGTTACCGCTTCCATTCCCCTCCCACCATCACAGGTGGTGGGAGAATCGGCACCGTCAAAGGCTCTCAGGACACCAAACTCAGTCTGAATGTTGTCGCTAATAGCACTACAGACTACAACTTCCTCAAGCGTGATCTCAACCTCCGTGGACTAAAGGCTAAAGTCATTATCAGCCCGAATCTCGTCGAAGTGAATAACCTGAGCGCTAGAACCTTCAGCGGCCCGGTGAGCGGCTATGTCCACGTGGCTCTCCCTAGGGAGAAAGGAGACCCCAGCCACTACAGCGGCAGACTACAGTGGGATAAATTGCAACTGAACCAACTGGGGAGAAAATACGAACTCAACAACACCAAACAAGGCCACCTCACTGGAGCCTTCAAATTCACCGGAGAATCCACCTCCGTCAATAAACTCAACGGTCACGGCAACATTGCCTTGGCCAACGGCAATATGTTTTCAGCCCCTGTCCTGGGCCCACTTTCCACGCTGATTGACGGCGTCCTGTCCCCGGTTTCCAAGCAAAAGATGCTGCATGAGCGAGCGAAAAACGCGTCTTGCAATTTCACGGTCAAAAATGGCGTTTTCTACACGCGTGACCTCGTCTCCACTACGCCAAATATCACCTTCACAGGTGAAGGATGGATCGACCTCAACAGAGAATTGATCGATCTCACCATCCGCATGAACTACCGCGGACTCATGGGATTGGCCGAGGTCCCCATGAAAATCATCGAACTTCCATTCCAGGCACTCCGCACGATCTTGTCAGGCAAGCAGGTCAAGGGTTTGCGACAGTTCCGTGGCACCGGAAAACTCAGCGACCCGAAATGGAGATTTACGCCATTTGAGCCCCCGAGAGACGGGAAAAATGACCCGATTTTCAAAAAACCGCCACGGGCTCAAATTGTCGAATAAAGCAAATTCATAGTTTCTTAGACAATTTGCCACTACTGTGCCGATGATGTTATAGCACCACCCTAGATTTTCTTTGGAATTTTAGGCAATTAATAGCATGCTATAGGCGTATATACCTTGATACCCATAGGGGTAGACGAGTATTATACCCAGATCCCCTCCCAGAGAGTTTAATCCATCCAGACATGTCAGAAGAGAAACCCAAAACCGAACATTTGGCTCCACTACCTGAATCTCTCAGAATTCAGTTGGAGCAGTTCCGTAAACAGCTCTGGAGAATCAAGATACTTGAAGCCACTATGGCAGGCTTATTTGGCCTCTTGTTTTCCTACATTCTCGTCTATGGTTTGGACCGCTTCTGGCCCACTCCCCCCCTCGTTCGCCTCATCATCCTGATCACCGGCGTCTCACTTTTCGCTATTTTCGCACCAATCTGGATCAACCGCTGGGTATTCAAGCACCGCCGGGAAAACCAGCTCGCCAGATTAATTGCCAGACACTACCCGCGACTCGGTGACCGACTACTCGGAGTGGTGGAGCTTCAGGACCAGAATGAGGCTGCCACCTCCATGTCTCCACGGCTGAGGGCCGCAGCTATGGAAGAAGTCGCCAAAGCAGCGCGCGAGCGCGATCTTGACCGCGCACTGCCCGCATCCAGCCACCACAAGTGGGGACTGGTAGTGGTCCTGCTCTTTTTCCTGACAGTCATCGCTGGCGTGATGTCACCGGATGCCAGCTTCAATGCCTTGAAACGCTGGTTGCTGCCACTTTCTGACACCGAGAGATTCACATACACTAAGCTGGATAAAGACCAGTTACCCCAGCCCTATCATGTTCCCCATGGTGAGGACTACTCCATCGACTTCCAGCTCACCAAGGATTCAGACAAGCCAGATGAAGCCAAGGCCCGCCAAGGCATGCGTGAATGGCAAACCGTTAAACGAAACGACCGTACTTACGCCTTTGACTTTAAAGGGCAAAGCAAAGACGAAACGGTCAACCTGCGCATTGGCGATTCTTATCACGATATCCTCGTCAAGCCAGTCTATCGCCCTACCCTTACTGAGATTTCAGCCAAAGTTGAGTACCCAGAATACCTGCAGCGTAAAGCTCAGGTCATCGATCTTTCTTCAGGTGTGGCCACGATCCTCGAAGGCAGCAAGGTCACTGTCATGGCAAAAGCTGACAGAGACCTCTCGGCTGTCGAAGCAGGACCAATGGAAATCACCCCCATCTTGGAAGCCATCGATGCACAAGAACTTCCAGAGCCACCTTCTGCTGAGGAAGAAACTGCCAAGCCAAGTGCTGAAGCGTCTCAGCCCACCTTCCAAGAGCTGAAGGCCACCTATTCAGGCAACCATATCAAGACTGATTCTTTCCATGCCGTTTCAGCCAACATCAAGCTCCCTCTCAACTGGACGGACAAATATGGAATCACGGCCAGAGAGAAGAGTGTCCTTACTTTCAATAGCCAGAAAGACATGGAGCCTCATGTTTACATTCAAGGCGTCCCTTCGGAAATTTTTAAACTAGCTGAAGAAACACTCACCTTTGAGATCCAGGCCGAAGATGACTACGGACTGAAAGCTGCCGGTATCGAATGGCAGGGAGAGTTCACTAAGCCGACCGCTAAAACCCCAGCCAAGGGAGAGCTGACACTCATCCAAGGTGCACCTGACCAGACTACACTCACCGATATTGTCGACTTCTCCTTTGAGGCCTACAACATTGAGCCTCAAAAGCTCACTCTCAGGGCATGGACAGAAGACTACAAGACAGACCGAGGCCGCATCTATTCGGCTCCAGTGACTGTTTACATCCTCACTCGCGATGAGCACAGGCAACTCATCGAGCGTCGCACCAAGGACGCCATCAACCGCCTGGAGGATCTCATGCGTAACGAGCAGGAAAGTTTGGACGAGAACAAACGCCTGGACCGCAAGACCGGAGAGGAACTCCAGAAAGATGAGAACCGAGACAAGCTAGGCCAGCAGGAAAACGCGGAACTAGACAATGCTGACCGCATGAAAGACCTCGCGGAGGAAATGGAAGACATCTTCAAGGAGGCCACGCGCAATGGAGACATCGATACCGATACGATGAAAAAGCTGGCTGAAAGCGCTGAGCAAATGAAGGAAATGGCGGAGAAGGAAATGCCAGACATTGCCCAAAAGCTGCAAGATTCCCAGAACCAGCGTAACACGCAGGAGAAAACCGACCAGGACGTCCAAGACGCTGTAAAGAAGCAGGAAGAGCTACTGCAAAAGATGCAGGAAACCATCAGTAAAGCGAACGAAGCCAACAAGCAACTTGAGGCTGGCACCTTTGTCAATCGCTTGAAAAAGGCTGCGTCTGAGGAAGATGGCATCGCCAACATACTGATTCGTGAGCTTAACCGCTCAATGGATGCCTCCGAAATGCTGATCGGCCTCAGCTATGAAGATCTTGATCCTGAAGACCAGCGCACCTTCCTGGAGCTTTACACTCAACAAGACCAGACCAACTCAGATGTTCGATGGATTCAGGAAGACTTGGGGCACTTTTACTCCAGAACCCAGAAAGAAGTTCACAAGAAGCTCCTAGACAGCATGCGCGAGTCAGCCATCGACGACCGCATGGATATCCTCAAAAACGACATCAAAAAAGCACAGGCCAACCTCTCCATGAACCAGGCCAAAGACATGGCCGAGCAATTGCGAAAATGGGCTAAAGAGCTCGAGAACGCCAACGACCAAGGTGGCGGTGGCGGCGGCGGTGGTGGCCAGTCCAACAACGAAGACCAAGATTTTGAGTTCATGCTAAAAGTCATGAAGATGATTCAAAAGGAGCAAGACATACGAGCCCGTACTCGTTCACTGGAGCAACTCAAGCGTGCCCTTGAGAACAACCCCACTGTTCCTAGCCCAACCCCTATCCCATAGCCTACCGTGAAAAAGACTTTCCTCTATCTAACTGCAGCCGCTGCTATGAGCGGAATCGTGCACGCCCAATCCGACTTCGAGAAAGACTTGGAAAAGTTCAAACCGAAGAAGTCTGAAGGCTCCCCAGCAGAGATTCTCAAGAAGCATGCTACAGGTTCCAAGAAGACATCCTACGATCAGGATGAACTCTCTGCTGACGTGCAGGACCTCATCCAGGAGCAGACAGACGATAAGGTCATCCAACTTCTCGAGAAAGCAGAGATGCTCATGGGTGAAGCTACCGACAAACTCGAGGGCAAGGATACGGGCGGTGAAACCATTGCGATCGAGACGGAGATCATCGAACTTATCTACGAAGCCGCAAAACAAAAGCAGCAACAGCAATCATCCAATGGCCAGCAGCCACAGGACAGCGCCATGATGGAGATGCTCCAGCGCATGATGGGCAAACAGCCCGGTGAAGGTGAAGGCCAAGGCGAGCAACCAGGACAACAACCTGGCTCCAAAGGTGGTGAAGGCATGACTGGCGATTCAGATATGGCTCACAAAGACGTGGACGGCAATGCCGATGGCAAAAGCAGCGTGCGCCGCGTACCAAAGAGCTCTGGCACTGCAGGCTCCGCTCTTCCACGCGAGCTTCACAAAGCACTCGATGCCTTTAACAAAGCCACTTCAGAGAAAGCCAACCGCTAATACCCGGGATTCATGCGCAAATCTATCATAGCCTCTATTCTTGCATCCTCCATCCTCATGGCTGGTATTTCCAGTGGTCAAGGGATTCCCCGCCGTCAAAAAGACCCCATCCCTGCATCGGTGGAGACAGTCTACACGAAAGGTCTCCGCTATCTGGCTAACACTCAGAATGACGATGGTAGCTGGTCCGGCACTTACGGCAACTATCCAGGCGTCGTTGGCCTGTGCGTACTCGCCTTCCTAGCTCATGGAGAGGATGCCAACCACGGCCCATACGCTGACAATATTCGCAAAGGTCTCGACTTCCTGCTCAAGCAACAGAAGGAATCTAACGGGTACATTGGCAATAGCATGTACAACCACGGCTTCGCCACCCTCGCTCTAGCTGAATCCTACGGCATGGTGGAAGACAAACGCCTCGCTCCAGCACTGAAAAACGCCGTGAAATTGATTCTGACAGCTCAAGAGAACAACCCTAAAGGAGGATGGCGCTACACCCCTGAAAGCAATGATGCTGACTCCACAGTCGCTGGTTGTCAGCTAGTCGCTCTTCTCGCAGCTCGTAATGCTGGTGTGCCGGTGCCTGACGCATCGATTGAAAAAGGTCTTAAGTATATGGCCTCATGCCGCGGCAGCAATGGAGCCTATGGCTACACATCACGTGGTGGCGGCAAGCCTACCCTCACAGCAATCGGTTCGCTCTGCTATTCCCTCTCTAAAAATAAAGACGCCAAAGGCTTCCAAGAATCCCTAGAGTATCTCAAGAAGCAGATGGATTACAGAGACAAGTATTATCCATACTACTTCGAGTACTACATGTCCCAGGCTTTGTTCCATGCAGATGAAGATGTCTGGAAAGCTTGGAATGAAAAAAATGTACGTTACCTCTCCACGATTCAGGCAGCGGATGGCTCATTCCCAGGTAACAAAGGCCAAACTTTCAGCACCGCTGGCGCCCTCCTCTCCCTCGCATTGAATTACAGATTTCTTCCCATTTACGAAAAATGAACCGCATTCTTCTACCTACACTTCTATTTTCTAGCCTTCTCCCGCTATCGGCTGAAGAAGACCTTCTGAACTTTAAAAACAATGATACCCTTCACGGTTCATTCAATGGATTCTCAGCTGAAGGCAAACTCGTGTGGACAAATCAGCAGGCGGAGAAGCCCATTTCCTTTGCCACCTCTGAAATCCGCAGAGTCATTTTCAACAAAGGCCTACTGACCAAACCTTTCACACATACCCATACAGTTACCCTCATCAATGGAGATGTCCTCCCATGTGAGATACTCTCCATCGACGAGAGCAAATGCACCATACGCACTGACTATGCGGGCACACTACAGATCAATCGCAATCAAGTTTACAACTGCGAGATCCAGCCTCACGGACAACAAGTTCTCTACCAAGGTCCCTTTGTCGAAGATAACTGGAAAACGGTAGCCTTCAAAGAAGAAGAAGAGGATGAAAGTCAAAAGGTATGGGAGTACGCTAACTTCAGCTGGCTCAACGATGGCCACACTGGTGCCATCATCAACCAAAATACAGAACTGCCAGATGCATTCCGCATGACCTTCAAGGCAGAGATGGCTCGTTACTCAAATATCTATCTCGCCTTTCATGCCAATCTCTCCATTCCAGAAAGGAAAGAAGAGGACGATACCAAGGTGCATGCTTATACCAAAAGCATCACCGAAAACTTTGGCTCCTGTCTTCTCCTCCGTATTACCTCCGGTGTAACCTACCTCAGCCAATACTCATTCGATGAGAATGGTGCACCTATCGTCACGAAAATCCCTACTACTCTGGGCTCTACCTCTGCCAGATACTCCAGCGAAGATTATGCCGACACCCATTTTGAGCTGCGTGTCGATAGACAGAAGAAGGTGGTTTCCAGCTATGCAGATGGAGCCCTTATCGCACAGTGGAACTTGAGTGACATTGGCTACGAAGCAAAAGGTAATAAGTTTGGCTTTGCCAACCTCAATGGCTCAAACCGCATTTCCCGAATCTCTAACATTGTCATGACCCCCTGGAATGGCATCAAAGACTCCGCCCTGAGTCTACAGAATGAACAGAGGGATATCGCTCTGCTCAACAACGGCACTGACCGTTTCTCGGGCAAGATCCTCAAACTGCAAGACAATGTGGTCACACTCAAAGGCCCCTATGCGGAAATGGAAATCCCTACAGACCAGGTCAAGAGTCTGAACTTCGCTACTGAAGGTTTCGCTAAAAAAGATGAAGCTCGCTCCAATGATGTTGCATTCCGCTTTTATGGCAGTGGCCGCCTCACAGCGAATCCTGTCTCCGGAAATGAGGAAGGTGTAGAACTCGAGCACCCCATCCTTGGCAAACTCAAGCTCAAATACACCTATCTCTCCTCTATCGACTACACTCCTGACGCTTCAATCATTGACCGCTGGAACTTACAACTGAAATAATCGATCAGTCATGCTTCGCAAACTAACAGCCGCATCTATCGCCCTCACTTGCGCGGTCAGCGCCAGCGATACAGTAAAGTTCAAAAATGGCGACGTCATCTCAGGCACCATCATCGATATCACCGACACAGGAGCGGTTCGATTCCAATACCCGGAAGCCACAGAGACCCTGGAAATCAATGCTGAGGGCCTCGACTCACTGACCTTCGAGCAAGAAGGAACAAGCACTCATAACCATGGCGAGCGCATTTACCTGAGCAATGGTGATGAACTTCCGTGTGACCTGAAGAAAATGGATGATAAATCCATTGCCTTCTCTACTTGGTACGCTGGTGATTTCAGCATCCCACGCTCCAAGGTGACCAAGATCAGCTTTGAGAATAAGCCTGAATCCCTAGTCTATAGTGGACCGAATAGTCTCAAGGAATGGACTACGGCAGAAAACTGGGTTCTCGAACAAGGAGTACTTAACGTCAATGGCAAGGGACTGCTCGCCAAAGAGTTCGAACTTCCCAATAATTTCATCATTCGCTTCAACCTGGAATGGGATGGCAGTAGTCCGCGTTTCAGATTGCATCTCTGCGGTAGAGAGAACACCACCGTAGACCGCATCGACCGCTACTACCTCGACTTCACCTCTTCCGGCTTTCAGTTCAACCGGGTGACTCCCCGAAACTTTGACAAATTGGGCCGAGTAAGCATTCGCTCACGTGAGATCAAAAACTCCACGGTCAATGTGGAACTCAAGGTGGACCGCCAGAACCAGCAGACTGTGCTTTATCTGGACGGAGTCGAGCACGGTACATTCGATGACAATGCCGCTTCCGCCCCTCTCGGGTCTTTCGTTATTTTGGAATCCAACCAGCGGGACGGCGACACCCTGAAAATCAAAAATCTTCAAATCTTGGAATGGGGAGGAAATGCCATCACCCGTCAGAAGAATGAGGAAATTCCTAATAAAAAAGCAGATACCTTGTTTGATCGTGAGGGATTCCGCTTCTCAGGAGAATCTCCAAAAATCGAGAAGATCAACGACCAGTTGACCATCTTCTTTGATTACCAATTTGCTAAGAAACCTATGCAGGTACCGTCATCCAGAGCCTCCATCCTCTATCTGAAAGAGCAGGAGCCTTCTGAGGAGAAACTCAAATCATCCTATACCGCTACACTTGCTGGTGGTGGCAAGATTTCCTTAGGGCAGACATCTCTGAATAAAGATGTGGCCACCACACGCCACCCTATCCTCGGTGAGTGCAACATCAAGCGAACCGCTTTCAGCACTCTCAACTCCGCAGCTAGCCAAAACAAGTAGCACCCAATTAAAGACCCCAATTTGCCATGAAAACCAAGCCTACAAGACGCTTTATCTCCATGATGGCTGTTGCCTGTCTGGGTACTGTTACCAGCCCTGCTCAGGATGCTGCACCAATGACTACCCGCCTCAGTTTCCTGAATGGCGATAGCTTCTCTGGCCAAATTGAAAACTGGAAAGAAGGCCGTATCGTCGTCAAGAATCCCTCAGTGAAACAATCGGTGGACTTGAGAACTGACAACCTTCTCAAGATCGATCTCCAAAGCTCTGAATCAGAAGACAGCAAGCCCGAAAAGAAAGATCACGAAGCGATCATTTCTATCCAGCACCGATTTGGCAACGAACAAGCCCATGACCAACTCAAGGGCCAACTCGTCCAAGTGACTGATGAATCCATCACGATCGACACTGACTACGCTGGTGAAATCACGGTAGACCGGAAGTTCATCGTCAACATGGAGATCACCTCTCAAAACTCCCATATCTACTCTGGTCCTAACAGCCTCGAAGAATGGTACCAGCACGATGATGACGGCAGCTGGAACTATAAAAACGCTTCCTTGATCAGCGGTGGCACCAGCGGCGGCCAGATTTCCAAGGACATCGGCTTGGATGACCTCTCCCACCTGAGCTTCTACATGGACTGGAAAAGCTCTTTAAACCTCAAACTCTTGCTCTATTCGGACGACTTTGAGTCAACCAGGCCATCCAACTACTACGAACTGGTCATGCGCAACAGCTACATCTACATGCGCAAGGTCACCTCTGAAGATGGAAGTGACCCCATGGATGGATCCACTTCAGTCCGTCAGCTCAGTGGCATGGATACCACCTATGTGGAAATCTTCATGAACAAGAAAAAGGGCACCTTTGAAATCTATTTCGATGGCGAAAAGATCGCCGAACTCAGCGACCGCAATGCTAGCCCTGAAAACTTCGGCTCAGCCCTCCATTTCCTGAGCGATCAGCGTGCCCCCATCCGTATCAGGAACCTAAGACTCTCCCGTTGGTCCGGTCGGCTCCCTACCAATGATGACGAGAATGCATTCAAGAAACTCAAGGGTGAAGGTCAGCGTATTCTCTTGAAAAATGGAGACGCCATTATCGGTCAACTTGGAAAAGTTCAAAATGGTGTCCTCAAAGTGGAAACCAAATATACCCCCATTCCTATTCCAGTCGCAGCGATGCGCTCCATTTACATGAAGTCGTCTGACAAGCATCAGCCTAAGAAGGAACCTCAAGACGTTAAGGCCTATTTTAAAAATGGCGGCTGGGTGATCCTGAAGCTGATCTCACTCGATGCGAGCAAGCTGACCGGCTATCATCAAGCATTTGGAGAGAAGACTTTCAGTCTGGACGCCTTCAGCCAAATCGAGTTCAACATCTATGACCCGAATATGAATGCGGTCAGGGTAGGCCCAAGCTGGTAATTCCAGAGTTTCCCACTACTCGTATCACATGCAGCCCCGCTCTATTCTTGCGGGGCTTTTTCTTGCTCGGCATCTTCGCCACTTTCTTCTGCTTCAGCCGCAGCATCTTCCTCTACTTCGTCGGCAGCCTCTGGTGTCTTGGCTAACAGATCCTCCCATTGATGAAGTTCGTAGCCCTCACCTAGCCCACCGATCTCCTCTAGCAGACTGCTGCACTCCTGGTGCCACTTCTTGTAATCAGGTGCTGACTTGTCAGCATCCCGGCTACCACTGAAGACGATGTAGGTCACCGTGAGATTGGACACAGGTCTTCTGTAGGGAGAGGAGTTCGCGTTAATCTCTTTAGCCAAGCGCAAGGATGCTTCACCCACTTTAAAAGTAGGACCTCCGTCCCCTACGATCGCTGGATAGACCTTTCCGTCATGAATCACAACTGCGTAGTCGCCCACCTTGGCAGCATGCTTATCATCCCGGTTCGTGATCACATTCACAGGCATCACGATGAATGGATCATACTCTGCTATCAGGAAACTTCGCGCCTTCATATCAGCGATCCCGCGCTTCAGCATTTCGATACGATCCTTGAGCCATTGCTTGCGAGCCTCCTTGGTAGCAGGGTCGGCAATCTCCTTCTTGGCATTTTCGATCCGCTTCTTCCAGCCAGCTACCATTGGATTCTCCGTTCTAGTCTGCTTCGGCCACCCATAACTCGTAAAGGGCTGGTAATGCGTTGAGTTGACTATCTCATCAGGCATTGTCGACAAACGGTCCCCGTCCGAACCGTCAGACACTACATCCATATCGGCCTGCATCAGCAGTACTTTGCGCTTACTCTCTGGATGGCTAAGATTGAGAATTGTCTCACAATCATAGAAATTGTGCTTCGTGGTAAGGACGTTCAATTTCAGCGCATCCCGTTTCAACCTATCGACCTTGTTCTGATAAAGGTTATAGTAAAACCCAGAAACCTCAGCATCCTCTACCATGGAGGCAAGGCCCGGCAAGATGGCATCCAGCTTAGGATTCACCTTACTGAGTTCACTCATCGTCTTGGAAGGCTGTGGCAGGTTGATGTTCAGGGTGTACTCGGCGGTATAGCTTTCCTCATCCCCTCTCTCCTGAGAGGCCAAGTCGCCCTTGTCCACATTGACATGAGTTTTTAACTTAAAACCTTTGTACATCTTGCGGATGTCTCCGCCTGATTCCACCGTATGATCCTGTGGTGGAACAATCTGCTCTTCTGGCTCCTCAGGCTCCACCACGACAGGCTTGGGAAGTGGTGGAATTTCTTCCTCAGGCGTGGTTTCTGCTACAGGTTCTTTAGGTGGAGGCAATGGGGTATTAGCCGCCCGTCGAGCAGCATAGACCTCCTTAGCATAGTCTTTGAGTTTCTCTGGTACTGACGTAAAGGGAACAATGACAGCAAAACACACCAATACAAAAACAGACGCTCTTATCCACGGAAAGCCTGCTGCTCCAGCTTTCTGCTCTCTGTTTTCCTCTAGTAAAGACTCCTTCGACCGATCACTCATATTCAGACACTAGAATCTGCCACAGGATTCTAGTCTGAAAACCTAAAAATCAGGAATCTACTACATCTCTTGAAAGTCAAATGCTTCGCGGATGCCATCCATGGCCAAGAGATGAAATTCATCCCACTCTTGCTCCGCTCGAGGTAATTCAGCAGGCTCAAAAAAGCGACCTTCCTCGATTCCTTTGACGGCTCCTAGCGTCCATTCTTTTGCCGAATCCAAGAGAACCTCATCAAAGCCGCTCCATAGCGAGAACTCAGTCTCGGAGACGGCCTTAGGAAGGTTGATATATCCTATCTCTGGGATCTCATCACTTTTGAAATGCTCCATCGCAAACCAGGCGTAGAGAGGCAGCTGCAGATCTTTCCACCGATTCTCAATAAGCTTTTTACCTCTGCCTGTAGCCAATGGTAGAAGCTCTCCTAACAAAGGCCTGCACTCTTCCTCTACCCATTTAGTCAAATGAGCCATCATTGGAGTCTTTGCCTTGGCTGAAGTCTTATAGTCGAGAATACGTATCTGCCCAGTGACTTCGTGACGGTCCACTCTATCTAGTACCATGTTCACGGGATGACCTCCCACCTGCCAGGGCAGGCTTTCTTTTCCTTCCTTCCGCTCGCCTATGGAGAATTCCACATGCTGGATCCTCCAGCCATCAGCACGCTGATCAGCTTGTTTATGAGCCAAAGCTCTCAGGCGTTCACGAGCACTCTCTACCTGAATACGAATCGCGAGACTCGGCTCTGATCCATAGCGCGACTCCAGGACGCGATCCAGAACCGCATCAAAATAAGCTGCGATTTCCTGCGCCTTTGTCGACTCCCTGATTTCCTCATCACGACCAAAAGTCTCTACAACCTCGTGCACCACATTACCAAAATCCATGGCATTAAGTTCCATTTTTCCTGCTTGGTAGCGCTCCATCTTAAGGACTCTCTTAAGATAGAATCGGAATGGGCACTTCAAGTAATCACGTAGTGCACTTGGCGACAAGGTTCGCACCTTCTCATTGTCCTCCACACGATACGGGTTATCGCGCTCAAGAATCTTAAGCTTCCAGTCCCTCGTCCACGCACTTGGATTCGGTGCCTTCTCTTGGGCTTCACCGAAAAGTAACTTTACCCGCTCCGCAAGATCCTGACCGGAAGTTCTTAGTAACAGTCTAGAAACAGTCTTGGGATCTCCCGCGTCATTTACCTTACAGACAACCACATCTACACTAGCGCGGCTCTCCCATAATGCATGCATGAGATAGCTGTCTCTGGCATAGCGCTGCTTGGCTCCTGGCATTCCAATCGATTCCTTAAAATTTTCCGGCAAGAAAGAATTCTCCGGAAGGCTCTCGGGTACCGCACCTTCATGCATACCTACCAAAAAAACATGAGGAGCCGGATCATAGATCAGCTCCAGCCAGCCCTCCATGTTAAGGACAGCACCTTCCAAGTCTCCATAGACCCTGAGTCCCTTGCTGGCTTCCAGAAGGTACTCGACAGCATGCTCTACCTGCATTGAGCCTTCTTTGGACTCGATCCCCTCTAACACCTCAAAAACCTCTGCTAGGGGCTCCACGAGCACTTTGGCCACCTCTCTATCTCCACGACCAAGAATTCGTGCTACCCACCCACGTAGTGCGCGGACACCGCTCCCTTCTTCCAGCTTTCGGGTCTCATCCAGAAAAACCTCCATGGCTGACCTTAAGTGGCCAGCGGGCATTCTTCCCACCGTGTCCGTAGAACTCTCGGGCAGTCTTTTTTCCAGATACTCATCCAGCTCTTTAACTAGAAGATAGCGGTTCGCCCCCTCTGGCAGGAACCCTTCCATTTCTACCAAATTGAGCATACTTCGGAATGCCTTGATGGGTCTCCACGGCTTAAGCCACTCTAACAAAAGCCTCAAAAATTGGACAACGTTTGAAGCTTCCACTGATTTACCATCGGGGTCATAAAGCTTCCATCCGGCGTCACCAAAGGCTCGCTGAAGACTAATTCCCAACTCACGGTCGCAAAGTCCTAGGCCTAGCTCCTCAGGTCTGAGCGATTGCCGGCCAACCTTCCGCACCACATACTGAGCCGCAAGCGCAGGATCCTCCACCACACGGATTTTATCCTTCCAGTCCTGCATTGGAATTTCCTCTTCGCACCACGAATCATTTGGGCACCCCCACTCATCAAAGCGTGATTTCAAAAACTCTGGAGCATGAACAAGAGCTGTCACCAAAACGTCCCGGCCTGACAAGCTCTTCAGATCTGAGCGAGTTACCGATCCCAGCTCACAGATCCCCGCAAGAACGACCTGCTTAACACCAGCTCCCAGATTCAACTCCGAGAGAGTCTTTGGCTGTCCCCACTTTTTTAGTTGCTGTGTCACCTGCTGATCTAAGCTGGAGAGATCCTCCCAGCGCTCTGACTCCATGGACTTCCAGCCAGCCTCACGCACACTGACACCACAATCTTCTAGATCCCATCTCAGGTCCGCTAGCTGCCGCCCCATAGACAAGGCCCAACCAAAACCTTCGCTGGCCCCATCCAAAGGGTCCTTGGGAAACAAACCACGAAAATCCTCGGGTCTGCTCTTCCTGAGCACTTTCACCCAGGCTGCCAAATCCATAATCTGCTTACTTACATCGGTACGCTTACTTAGCGAGCCAATCGTCATCACCTTGGGGGCGAGTACACCACCACTGCGAGCCAGAGCCTCACGTAGACGCCGTCCACTCTGACCAGTAGGTACGACTACCGCCATCTCTGCCAGTTCATCGCGCCGAATCATCAGCCAGTCCACAAGCAGATTCAGCAAGGGAGACTCCCACCCTAGAAATTCCCGCTTCACTTGCACTCCAAAATCGAGCTCGCCTTGCATCACGCGGATAGTAGAGGCCATCCTCCCCCGACAGCAAAACTATTCTCCAAGAAATACATTCCGGGCTGTGCCGTGGCAGGATTTCTGCTAGCTATGCAGTCGTAGCCATGACCACGACTCAACTTCTCCAAGAACTCATCAGGATCCCCAGCGTGAACCCGGACAATGATCCCGGTACAGACCAAGTAGGCGAGCAACGGATCGCTGAATACCTGAGAGATCTCCTCACCTCTCATAGTTTCGAAGTCACTCTAGAAGAAGTTCTTCCCGGCAGGCCAAACCTGATCGCGCGCTGTCCCGGCCCCACAGACAGACCACGCATCTTTTTCGGACCTCACACAGACACCGTGGGAGTCAGCGGCATGGTCTTTGACCCGTTCTGCGGGGACGTCGTGGACGATACGATCATCGGCCGTGGTGCATCGGACACCAAAGGCCCCATGGCCGCCATGCTCACGGCCCTCATCGAAAACAAAGATCTGCTCGCCACTCTACCGATCGCTGTCGACTTCGTCGCCTTCATGGCTGAGGAATCTTCACAACATGGTTCCAAGCACTTCGCCAAACATCACGCAGACGAATACTCTTTTGCCATCGCGGGCGAACCCACTTCTCTAGATATCGTCTACACAACCAAGGGATCTCTCTGGCTCACGCTTGCTGCCAGAGGAACTGCAGCTCACGCTTCTCAGCCAGAACGGGGCTCCAATGCCATCATGACGCTCGCCCGCTCGCTGGATCTCATCAACCGCAAGCTTTCTAACCGACTCGCCACCTTTACCCATCCTGTCCTTGGTCACTCGACCTTGAATGTAGGTACGATCCAAGGCGGCACACGCCCGAACATCGTCCCAGACTTTGCCCAAGCTGAAATCGATATCCGCACCACTCCAGACCTGATGGAAGCTGGTGGAGCGCTACCACTGGTTACATCATTTCTGGAGGAAATGAACCTCCCACTAGAGATTCTCTCCGCCCACGAGAACCCACCGATGGCAACCCCCGAGGACAATACAATGATCCAACAAATCATCAAAGCAAACCCAAGCTGCCAGCTCGTCGGCGCTCCTTGGTTCTCTGATGCAGCCCACCTCTCAGCGGTTGGCCTTC
Organism: Rubritalea squalenifaciens DSM 18772; assembly: GCF_900141815.1. NCBI lineage: Bacteria > Pseudomonadati > Verrucomicrobiota > Verrucomicrobiia > Verrucomicrobiales > Rubritaleaceae > Rubritalea > Rubritalea squalenifaciens. The sequence continues at coordinate 646,394 of NZ_FQYR01000004.1, read as the reverse complement.
CTTCCATCTGCCTCGGCCCCGGCTCTATCAATCAGGCACACACCAAAGACGAGTTCATCAAGATCTCCGACCTCGAAGCAGGCCATGCCTTCTTCTCGAACTTCATCAAGTCCCTCGCAGAATAAGCCAGACTGCTCCTCACCTCTCTGAAATAAAAAACACCTGCAAGGGCGAACCCTGCAGGTGTTTTGTTTTTGAATGTATCTCGGTCGTATTAGGACATCTTCAGTTTTCTCCACAACTTGAAGACCAGACCAAAGCTGACTACACTGATAACCAGCTGAATAATGGCCTGTGTTACGTCTCCATAGATCAAGTAACCAGTGGCAAACAGGGCTGTGTATACACCAAGGGATGAGAAGATGGTGCACAGAATACCTGTTGGCACGTCCCAGCCTTCTTTGATCAATGAAAGGTCGCGTCCTTCCAACTCAGCAATCTTGTGAACCTTGGACCAACCAGGGCCACCAGGTTGAACTTTGGAGTAGAAATCAAGCAAGACGGACTGGGTTGTTGGCTTAGTCAGAAGAGTTACCACAATCCAGATCGTTGTCGTTGTCAGAGCACTGATCAGGTTAATCTGCCATGCATAGTCTTTGGCAACAGATTCGCCAATGATACCAGGGAGAGAGTAAGTCACAAACATTGCCATGAAGAGAGCGACAGCCATGGCTGTGATTTCAGAAACAGCACTCACACGCCACCAGAACCAGCGGAGAATGTACACTGGGCCTGTACCAGCACCAATCAGAAGCAAGAGGTTAAACGCTTGAGTCGCCGATGTAAGGTAAAGACCTACCAGTGAACCAAGAACAAGCATGATCACTGTAACCAAGCGACCAATGTGAACCAATTCTTTAGGAGAAGCTTTTGGTTTCACAAAGCGTGCATAGAAATCGTTCACGAGGTATGAAGCTCCCAAGTTAACCTGGGTTGACATGGTGGACATGAATGCTGCGATCAGGGAGGCAGACACGAGACCGATAAGTCCAGTAGGAAGGAGGGTCAACATGGTTGGGTAACCCAAATCTTGACCGAGCTTGTCGAGTGATACGTTGTTAGCCAAATACATGTGTACCAATGCCTCTTTGGCAATTGGGTCAGCTTGGTTCTTAGACTGCTTGTATGCTTTTACATCTTTATCCCAAGAATCAGCGTGCCACAAGTAGGCCAGAGTTTTGACCTCAATGGAGTCTGGATTCTCTTTAACTAGAGATGTCAGGCGGGCAGCATCCTCAAGCTTAGCTTTGAATGCCTCTGCAGCTCTGCCAGATGAATTGTCAGGCTTAGCAGCGTCTTCTTGAATCTTGGCTACATTAGTATCGAGAGCGGCTACCATCTTAGAATAGGCTTCAGGATGTTCTGCCATCTTCTCCTCAACTCTCTTCACTGTTTCTTCATGAGGCTTGAGGTGCCCTTTGGAGTAATCACTATCAATTTTCATTGGCACCATCACGATGGATGCCAGAGCAAGTACGATCCACGGCCATGGACGAAGTGCATAGTGAGCGATATTGAAGAACAAGGTAGCACCAATGGCATTCTTTTCATCTTTAGCAGAGAGCATACGCTGAACGATGTAGCCACCGCCACCAGGCTCTGCACCCGGATAGTAAGTAGACCACCAAGTGACAGCAAGGGGCACAAGAATCATAGGGATCCAGACAGACGCGTCTGTAAAATCTGGGAACAAGCTAGTTTTGCTAGCCACCATACTTGCATTCAGGATGGTATCTATGCCTCCAACAGCATCCAGGCTCAATACATAGAACACAGCCCATACTGAACCAATCATCGCGAGAATAAACTGCACAAAGTCGGTCCAGATAACACCTTTCAAACCACCCATGGAGGAATATCCCAAGGTAACAAGGCCTGCTACCAGCAGCGTCTGCCAACCTGGTACTCCAAGAACAATTTCACCGAACTTCACAACAGCCAAACTAACGGCACCCATGATCAGAACGTTGAACACCAAACCAAGATACAAGGATCGGAATCCGCGAAGGAAAGCTGCACTGTTACCGGAGAAGCGAAGTTCATAGAACTCAACATCTGTCATCACCTCGGAACGTCTCCACAACTTGGCAAAGACGAACACGGTCAGCATTCCTGACAACAAGAATCCCCACCATCCCCAGTTACCTGCAACACCTTGCTCACGAACAAGACCTGCCACTAAGTTAGGAGTGTCTGTGGAGAATGTAGTCGCCACCATGGATACACCCAAAAGCCACCATGGCATGCTTCGACCGCCCAAGAAGAATTCCTTGGAGTCTTTACCGGCAGATTTTGATGCCCATACACCAATTCCAAGTGAAACGACAAAGAAGGCCGCTATGATTGCCCAATCAAGCGTACCTAGTTGTACAAATGCTAAGTTATCCATAATGATTTTTATGTGTGTCAGTGACGAGCTTGTAAACTAGACAGCAGGATGCGTACCGACAATCTTTAATCTCGGCATGGGTTGTGACGATTTCCGCCAAACAGGGTCATTTCCCTTAAATCCTTGTTTTTTCAGGCCTCAGAACACCCTGTATGACACATTCAAAGGGCAAATCACATGATTATAAGCAAAAAATGCGTACCTGATTAAGCGACACAGGTACGCATTGGGTCAGAAGATAACAAAATCTAACTGCCTGACTGGAAATAGACTTCCTCGTATGGCTGTACCACGACAAAGCCGTCTCCTTCAAACAGCATCTGGATAGACTCACCCGAGCCACGTCCCAGGAAGGTTTTGAAAGAGACATCGGTCTTGAACTGAGGATTGAGACTGCCGGACCAAGCCACGGTCGCATTCGGATCCGTCACAACGGGTTGCCCGGGTGTCACCCTGAGAGTCAATGGCTCGAAATGACTCGTGATAGCCAAGAGACCACTACCGTCAAAGCGCACGTTAAAGAGTCCGCCAGCCATCATGCCGGTGATCTTGCGCATCATAGTGATCTTGTGCTGTAGTGACGGTTCGAAGGCTAATACGTCATTGCCGTTCACGACGATTGATTCGTTCTCTAGCTTGAGAACGATAATCTTCTTACCAGTATCTGAGAGATAAAGCTTACCATTACCCTCGGCATAGCTGACCTTCATTCCCTCACCGGAGACAGCCTTCTTCAGAAGATTGCCAACACCTTGGTCCAGTATCCCCTCGCGCTTGAACTTGATGTTTCCCAGATAAGCCACCATGGACCCCATCTTGGTATTCATCTTCCCATCAAGATTCACCTCCAGGATACGTGGAGATTCCAACTCAAAGACTCCCTGACCACGATCACGTTGCGCAGTATCTGCCAAAAATTGTTCTAGTGAGCGGGCGGAACCCGCAGCTGTCAGAGGTGGTGGTGTAGTAGTATTCATTACCACTACACCTAACAGACAATTGGTAAGCTGCTATTATAAATTACGGTCAATTCCGTAACGCCGGCCTAACCAAAGTAGGAAGGCTCATTGCCCGGCTTCCACTTGATATTACACCCGGTGGCTGGTCTGGTGGCAGTGCTTGCGGGAGCATCCTCCAACAAGTCACGGATGGCAATCTTTAGATCCTTGCCATCGACTGGTAGAGAATTCTTCGGACGAGAATCATCAAACTGTCCTGCGTAGTAGAGACAGCCATCGCCATCCAGCAGGAAGAAATCTGGAGTACACGCTGCGTAGTAGCTTTTCGCTACTCCCTGAGATTCATCGTAAAGATACGGGAAATCCCAGCCATACTCCTTGGCAAATTCGGCCATCTTGTCAGGAGCATCCTGAGGGTACTTCTCGATATCATTGGCACTGATCGCCACCGTACTCACCCCCCAGTCCTTCATCTCCGCAGCCATCGCACCGACCTCCTTCGCCAGATGGATCACGAAAGGACAGTGATTGCAGGCAAAGATCACCAGCGTCCCCTTCTTCCCCATCACGGACTCCAGCGAATGCATCGCGCCCTGTGCATCTGGAAGTTCAAATCCCGGAGCCTTCTGCCCCGCCTCTAGTGTGAATGTAGATGGTACCTCTGCCATAGTGCTTGGAAAATTGTTTAAATGACAATGGCACCACACATCTGAGCGGCAACCCTAAATCTTAAAGTTCTGGCATCAGTCTACTTTGTTTATCCTTTTATCAGGATACTCATTCAGCATAGCCTGACACTAACAACCATCAAGCTCAATGCGTATCCATGTCCTCAGTGATCTTCACCTCGAATTCGGCTCTTTTGACTACCCAAAAGTAGATGCCGATCTCGTGGTTTTAGCTGGTGATACTCATGTAAAACTCAATGGAGCCAAATGGGCGATAGAGAATATCCCTGATGTCCCTACCCTCTATATACTTGGCAACCACGAGTACTATGGAGAAAAACTCCCCAAACTTTCTAGCAAACTGAAAGAGTTATGCGAAGGCACCAATATCCACATATTAGAGAACAATGTCTTCGAGCATAAAGGATATCGATTTTTTGGCGCTACACTATGGACCGATATGTCTCTACACGGCGACCCACTGGTAGGTGGCGTCGAAGCGCTCAGAATGAACGACTATAAACGTATTCGTCATAGCTCAACCTATCGCAAACTACGACCTATCGATACTCAGTTTCAGCATGCTGGCACTATATCGAAGATGACGAAATTTATGGAAAGTGGTGATCCGGCCAACTCCATAATCATCACACACCACGCCCCCTCCATAAGATCACTCCCCCATCAACGAAGGAATGAATTAATCAGCTGCGCCTATACTTCCCATCTAGACGACTTGGTTGAAGAACTCAACCCTCTGCTCTGGATACACGGCCACATCCACCATTCCCAAGACTACAATATAGGAAAGACGAGAATTCTTTCAAACCCCAGGGCCTATGTGGACTCACCCAACACAGGTTTCGAGCCTGAGTTAGTGATTGATTTGGAAGATGAGCTTGAGAGATACAGAGCTCAATAAGATTAAACAGCCACATCTTCTCTCAACACTTCCTCACGGAGGTTGTCGATGATGTAGAGCTGGCGGTCCGGAGTGTTCTTGCCCATGTAGAAGGCGAGCATTTCCTTCAGACTCTTACCCTCTTCCATTGTCACAGGGTCCAGACGCATGTCATCGCCGATCATGAAGGCGAACTCGTCTGGTGAAATCTCACCAAGACCTTTGAATCGGGTGATCTCAGCAGCCTTACCACATTTCTTGATCGCGGCCTCTCGTTCCTCATCGTCATAACAATAGAAGGTCTCCTTCTTATTACGCACACGGAAAAGTGGTGTCTGGAGAATATAGACGTGCCCTTCTCGAACCATTTCCGGGAAGAACTGCAGGAAGAAGGTGAGGAGCAGGAGACGGATGTGCATCCCGTCCACATCGGCATCGGTCGCGATCACAACTTTGTTATAGCGCAACCCTTCCAGACCATCCTCGATATTGAGAGCATGTTGGAGCAAGTTGAATTCCTCGTTCTCGTAGACGATCTTCTTAGTCAATCCATAGCTGTTAAGAGGCTTACCACGAAGAGAGAATACCGCCTGGGTCTCTACATCCCGACTTTTAGTAATGGAACCGCTCGCTGAATCACCCTCGGTAATAAATACGGTCGTCTCCTCACGGCGCTTGTGCTTGGTATCGAGGTGAGCTCGGCAATCACGCAGCTTCTTGTTGTGCACCTTGGCTTTACGAGCACGCTCACGAGCGAGTTTCTTGATGCCCTTGAGATCCTTGCGCTCCTTCTCAGCCAGAAGAATTCTCTTCTGCAGAGCTTCGGCCACATCCTGGTGCTTGTGCAGGTAGTTATCGAGGTGCTCCTTCAGGAAGTTTAGCATGAAGGTACGTACAGTCTCCCCTTTTGGTGAAACTGTCGTGGAGCCTAGTTTAGTCTTTGTCTGACTCTCGAAGACTGGCTCTTCCACCCGGATACTGATCGCCGCTTCGATACCGGCACGGATATCGCTCGGGTCATACTGCTTCTTGTAGAAATCTCTCAGCACCTTGACCACCGCCTCACGGAAAGCCGCCAAGTGGGTACCACCCTGTGTGGTGTGCTGCCCATTCACGAAGGTATAGTAGTCCTCACTACTCTCCATCGTGTGGGTGAAGGTAATATCCAGATCCTTGCCTGAAAGGACGATAGGATCATAGAGCGCCTCCTGATCCATCTCCTCCTTGAGAAGATCTAACAAACCATTCTTGGACTTGTACTTCTTGCCATTAAGCACCACGGCCAAACCTGGATTCAGGTAGGTGTAGTAGCGGCACATCTTCTCCACGAACTGGGAGCGGTACTTGGTCTTCTTGGGGAAAATTTCTCGGTCAATCTCGAAGGCGATGCGTGTACCATTGGTAGCTTCCTCTTTACGAGGAGTCTTCATTTCTTCCACCACGTTGCCCTTGCTGAACTCGATGGACTTCGTCTCACCATCACGCCAGGCCTGGATTTCGAAGAAATCGGAAAGAGCATTCACCGCCTTGATACCGACACCATTCAGACCCACGGACTTTTTGAAGGCCTCGGAGTCGTACTTGGCGCCCGTGTTGATCTTGGCCGCACAGTCCATCAGCTTGCCCAGTGGGATACCACGGCCGTAGTCACGTACCTCCACCCGGCTTTCCTCGTCGATACTGACAGTAATCTCATTACCAAAGCCCATGACATACTCGTCGATCGAGTTGTCCATCACCTCCTTGAGAAGGATGTAGATACCATCTTCTGGATTGGAGCCATCGGCAAGTTTACCGATATACATACCAGGACGCAGCCTGATGTGCTCCTTCCAGTCCAAACTCTTGATATCGTCTTCTGTGTAACTTGCCATAATGGTAAATCGATCCTGAGATGCTTAACTTGACTTAAATATCGCAAGCCCGCAATCCCTATTGCTCCCCAATTCACTAAACCATGCTTTTCTAACCTCCAACTGCAAATTTGCGGAAGCCATCCGTCTCCCCCAAGATTCCCCACTCCATCCTTGCCCATGAGGGCTGTCGCTGCTTACATCGCCGCCCCGAGACGGCGCAGCGCGCCGGTGACTTTCCACCTTTTCGTTTTTCAGGTCATGTCCAAACCAAATTTCAACTCTCTCCCCGGCTTCCGGGACTTCGCCCCACGCGACTGCGCGATCCGCAACTATCTCTTTGAAACCTGGCGCGGCGTCGCCCAGCGCTACGGCTTTGTAGAGTACGAGGCTCCTATCGTGGAATCTACCGAACTCTACCTCAAGAAGACCGGTGATGAGCTCCCCACGCAGCTTTTCCGCTTTGAGGACCAAGGCGGCCGCGACATCACCCTCCGCCCAGAGGTGACTGCCTCCCTTGCCCGCATGGTTGGCGCCAACCAGCGCAACTACCCGAAGCCGATGAAGTGGTTCGAGATCGGACCTTGCTTCCGCTTTGAAAAGCCACAGAAGGGCCGTACCAGGGAATTCATCCAGTTCAATGCCGACATCATCGGTGAAGCAGATCCCGCTGCCGATGCCGAGCTGATTGCGCTAGCTATCGACACTATGCTAGCCCTTGGCTTCACCAAGAAGGACTTCGTCATTCGCGCCTCTGACCGTGAGTCCTGGTTGCGTTTCTGCTCCGAACGCGGCATCGAGGACACCACCGCCTTCCTCCAGATCATCGACAAAATCGAGCGCGACAAGCCAGAAGTGCTCGCCGAGAAGCTCGCCAAGTACGACCTCACCGAGGAACAAGTCCGCGAGTTCATCAATGATCCAGCCAACGCCTCCCCTGCCTTCCAGCAGATCCAGGCAGACCTGACAGCACGAGGCCTCGGCGAATACCTGCAGCTCGATCTCACCATCGTGCGTGGCCTCGCCTACTACACGGGTACCGTTTTCGAGATTTTCGACACCTCCAAGTCCATGCGAGCCATCGCTGGTGGCGGCCGCTACGATGAGCTTATCAAGGGCCTCTCCGACGGAGCCGTGGATCTCCCATGCACCGGTTTCGCGATGGGTGACGTGGTCATCCGCAACTTCATCGAGGAAACTCCACACGCGCTGATGCAGCTGGAATGCTGGCTGCAGAACCAGCCTGCTTGTGAGGTTTATGTAGTCGTGGCTGACGAAGACCAACGCCCGAACGCCCTCAAAGCGATCGCGGACCTGAGAACTGCCGGAATCAAAGTGGATTTCTCTATGACTCCGACTAAATTCAATAAGCAGTTCAAATCAGCCCAAAGTTCCGGTGCCCGTTTCGCATTGATCATCGGTGCCGAGTATCCGGAAATGCAGCTCAAGATCCTCGAATCACGTACCGAGGTGACGATTTCAGCAGAAGAATCTGTCGTGGAAGTCATCCAAGAAAGACTCACTCAGCCGGATGGCCCGCTCATTGCTTAGTATCCTGAGTACACTGACCAACCTTAGACTCGACAATCCCTTTCAACCCGCTACACCCAGCGGCTCAACCTTTCTTCATTTTAAATACTATGAGAACGCATACATGCAACGAACTCCACCACTCCGACATCGGTAAAACCGTCACTCTCATCGGTTGGGTGAATTCCAATCGTGACCACGGTGGCGTTGCATTCATCGACCTGCGTGACCGCGATGGCGTGACCCAGTGTGTTTTCCGCCCGGAAACCAACGCCAAGATCGCCGAGGTCGCCAAGACTCTCCGCCACGAAGACGTGATCCAGATCACTGGTGAAGTAGAACTCCGCCCAGAAATCGACGGCAAGTCCACCGTGAATACTGAGATTGCCACCGGCTCCATCGAAGTTTCCGTTTCTGAGCTCAACATCATTAACCGCTCCGAGGTTCTTCCATTCCAGCTCGACAAGGAAATCAACAACGAGGACATGCGTCTCAAGTACCGTTTCCTCGACCTTCGCCGTCCAGGCATGGCTCGCAACATGAAGCTTCGCCACCGCATCACCAAGACTACTCGTGACGTACTGGACGAAGACGGCTTCCTCGAAATCGAGACCCCAATCCTTTCCAAGTCCACACCAGAAGGTGCTCGTGACTTCCTCGTACCATCCCGACTGCACCCGGGCAGCTTCTACGCGCTGCCACAGGCTCCACAGCAGTACAAGCAGCTCCTGATGTGTGGTGGTATTGAAAAATACTTCCAGATCGCACGTTGCTTCCGTGATGAAGACCTTCGCGCCGACCGTCAGCCTGAATTTACTCAGATTGATATCGAAGCTTCCTTCGTCAACCAAGACGATGTGATGACTCTCGTCGAAAAGCTTCTCGGCCGCATCTTCAAGGAATCCATTGGTGCAGACGCACCAGTCAAGTTCGACCGTCTCACCCACGAGGAGGCAATGAACACCTACGGTTCCGACAAGCCTGACCGCCGCTTCGACATGCACCTTACAGCTCTCGACGAGGTCTTCGCCAACTCCGAGTTCAAGGTATTCTCTGGCGCACTCAAGGCAGGTGGTTGCATCAAGGCGATCAACGCCAAGGGCTTCGCTGGAGCTTCCGTAGGTCAGATCGACAAACTCACCAAAGCCGCTATCGAAGCTGGCGCCAAGGGCCTTGCCTACATCCAGGCCCGCGGAGCTGAGCCATCCGAGTGGCGCTCCCCAATCACCAAATTCCTCAGCGAAGGCGAACTCGCTGCCCTGAAGGACACTATGAACATCGAAGAAGGCGACCTCGTTCTCTTCGGTGCTGGCGACTGGGAGACAGTCTGTGAAGTTCTTGGCCGCGTTCGCCTCATGTGTGCTGACATGCAGAATCTGCTCGAAGGCAACACCGAGCTGAACTTCCTCTGGGTTACTGATTTCCCACTTCTCGCCTATGACAACGAAGAAGGTCGCTGGCATGCCGTTCACCACCCATTCACCCGCCCTGTCAAAGAGGACGAGGAGAAGCTTAAGAATGGTGAGTACGCTGATCTCCGCGCCCAGGCCTACGATGTAGTCCTCAACGGCTACGAGCTCGGTGGTGGCTCCATCCGAATCCACGAAGCCGACCTGCAGGACGCTATGTTCACCGCTCTCGGCGTAACTGAAGAGGAGAAGAAGACCATGTTCGGTCACATCCTTGATGCATTCTCCTTCGGAGCTCCTCCACACGGTGGTCTCGCTCTCGGCCTCGACCGTATCGCGATGCTCGTCTGCGGCACAGACTCCATCCGTGAAGTCATCGCCTTCCCGAAAAACAACCGTGGTGCAGACCTCATGTCTGCCTCCCCTGCGGAAGTCGACTTCAAGCAACTGCGTGAACTCTACATCCAGAGCACAGCCAAGAAGGACAAGCCAAAGCCACAGCCACAGCCTGCACCTCAAGCCTAAGCCAGCCTACCCATTTCATTCCTTTAATACAAAAGCCAGCATCCAAAAGGTGCTGGCTTTTTTACTGTCCTGACGTCCGGCACATCCAGACTACTCAGCGAACTCAGGGAATCTGACTAATACTTCCTCCAAAGAGAAGGAATGAAGAGCACAAGAACGGCATAGAGCTCCAAACGCCCCAGAATCATCAGCAAGCAGAGGAAGATCTTCGTGGCTGGCATGAAGTGCGCGAAATTGTCCGTAGGCCCCACAGCCCCAAATCCAGGACCAATGTTTGGCAAAGTTGCCAGCACAGCACCGAGCGAGGTTTCCATATCAATACCTGTACTGTACTCGAGCATCCCCATGAAGAGGGCTGAAATCATGACGATGAAGCTGTAGAGAGCCATGAAAATCACAATCTGGGAACGAGCATCCGGACCGAGTGAATTTCCGTTCACCTGCATCGGGAAAACCTTGTTGGGACGAAATGCCTTCACCACCTCAAAACGCGCGGTTTTCAGGAACACAATCAGTCTGCTCAATTTGAGGCCACCAGCAGTAGAACCGGAACAACCACCCAGAAACATGAGAATCCCCAGAATGATCAGCGCGTAACTAGGCCAGACTTCATAATCAACCGTACCAAACCCCGTGGTCGAGGCAATGGAGACCACGATAAACCAAGCATGCCTCAAAGCCTCCAGATACCCCTCACTATTCTGATGCGCCAATCCGAAAGCAATCAGGAAGGCTGACCCCAGACACACAAGAGAGAACCATTTGCCTTCCTCCTCTGACTTCAGACGCTTCCAGCGCTTCTTCACGATCACTACCCAGATCAAGAAACTCACACTACAAGCCAGCATGAACAAACTCAGCCACAGCTCAATCATCCAGCCATTTCCCCAGTCTGAGTAATAGCCAATACTCGCATTGTGTGGACTAAAGCCCCCCGTGGAGACCGCAGTGAAGGCATGACTAATCGCATTGTACCAAGTCAGCCCCATGAACTTGAGACCCAGAAGACACAGAGTCGTAATCGAGATATAGACCTTCCACAGGCTGAGGGCAGTATCTCGTATACGAGCCGTGCTCACTTCACCTGTCTGAAACGAAGATTCATTTCGAAAGAGAGACTTCGAACCCACTCCCAAGTAGGACAGCAAGGCCACGAATAATACCAGAATCCCCAAACCTCCAAGCCACTGGGTCACGGAGCGCCACATGAGAATACCGCGAGGCCATGACTCAATGTCCGTCATCACCGTAGAACCTGTAGTCGTGAAGCCCGAGACACTCTCAAACAAAGCATCCGCCGGGTGCATGCTTGGCTCCCCAAGCACATAAGGTAAACCTCCAAAGATTCCGGACAGAATCCAGCCCATCCCCACAATCACTACACCTTCACGTCTGGGGATTTTATGAATTTTCCCGATACCCAAAATCATCATTACTCCACCTACCACAGCCGTTATGAGAGCCCCATAGAACAAGGACTGCGGAGAAGACTCTGAATGCCGAAGTGGATCAATAATCGTAAATATTCCACAGACCGCCATCGCCAGACTTTCCAAGACCAACAAGGCTCCGAGTATTTTTGCAAGGATACGAAAATTCATGGCTGTTTCAGCTCAAATTAGCGAACTAGCTTTAAGAATTGCTTACGCACTTTAGGCGTAACCATGGCGTAAACCAAATCACCGGACTCTAGCACATCATCAGGTCCTGGCACCGCCGCATGGAGCCCGTGCATACGGGCAACGAGAATACAGCCTTCCGGCCAGTCGATTTCCCCGACCATCTTACCCGCGACAATGGAGCCCTTCTCCACAGAGGTCTCAATAATTTCTCCAGCACCAATCTTTTTGACGACGTGGAATTTGTCCGAGGTAATAAATTTCTCTAGGTCACGACGCGTGGCTTCCCTGGGACTGACAGCAGCCAGCATTCCAAAGTGACGGCCGCTTCCAGAAATCGCCTGAGCATAGTCAGCTCGGTGAATCAGAGTCAGACAGTTCTTCGCTCCCAGATTGTTGGCCTGGAGACAGGTCATCACGTTATCCTCATCACTCCCACTGGTAGCCACAAAGAAATCGACTTCACCTACCTGCTCTTCTTCAAGCTCTGCAAGAACCGTACCATCCGTGTTGATCACCGTGGTATTGGCAAGACGATCGGTCAGCTCCTGCGCCCTTCTCGGGTCTTTCTCAAAGATGCGTACTCGGCAGTTCCAGCTCTCCAGCATCTGGGCGAGGGTAAAGCCATATTCACCGCCGCCAAAAATCACCACCCTTAGCTCACGGTCCTCCTGACTTCCTTTCTGAAGTCTATCCGCCAGAGATCTCAGCTTTCGAGGCTCACCGAAAATCGTGACTTTGTCTCCCTCCTCGAGAGCATCCTGAGCGGTAGGAATGAAATCCACCTCTCCACGCGTGACTGAGGCAATCCGTGTACGCTCAGGGGCTTTGATATCCTTGAGCTTTTTCCCGATGACATCACTCTTGCCGTTAACACGAACACGCTGCAGCTCGATACGTCCGCGGGCAATCTCCTCGACCATGAGTGAATCTGGATTCCGGATAAACTTTGCTAGCTCGATCGCACTCAGTCTCTCTGAGCTAAAGATGTGATCGATACCGAAATGTCCCCGGTAATCAAAGAGCCATTCCTCACGTTGCACTTCTGGGTGCACACGAGCGATCACTTTCTTTGCCTGCAGTTTATTGGCGACAGAGGCAGCCATCACGTTGATCGTATTCTCACTGGTCAACGCCAGGAAGAGATCACACTCCCCGATGCCCGCTTCCAACAAAGTTCCCACACTTGTACCATCAGCACACATAACACGGGCGTCCAGTGTCTGCTCCAGCTCCGAGGCCAATACCTCATTACGCTCAATGACGGTAATGCTGTGAGCTTCCCTTGATAAGGAGATAGCCAAATGCCTACCAACTTCGCCAGCCCCAATGATGATAATATTCATGAATTGCTTGCTCTGGTGAGCCTCGGCATTCTTTCAACTTAGCTTAACTATGCCAGCAAAAAATCCACACCTATGAGGCTTCCTAAAAAAGAACAAGCAAGTGACTCGAAGTCACTTGCTTGTGTAAAACTATTCGCTTCTTAGCCGAAGCTCATTCTCTTAGAATCCCCATTCGGCGTTGTGCCCACGGGTGTCAATGTGCGTGAAACTGCTGTAGCGCCCCACGCCCCCCTTGAAGAGACCAGCGTTTCTCAGCTTGCGAGCATTCGAGCTGACTGTCCAAGCTGATACACCGCGGAACTTCACATCAACCGCTCTATTCTCCATATGCTGGGAACGGGAACGTCCGCGGACGGCACGGTTGTATTGCGGGCTGCGGTAAATGGAGAGCAGGTCATCCACTGGCGCATTCAAACGGGCTGCCAATTTGTCAATAACACGCAGGGTTCCTGCGATGTGACTCCACATGTGACGAGGAGGCAAACTGTTTGTGGTTCTACCACGGGTCTTAAAATGTGGCTTAAGCACCATACGTGGCGTAACGTTTTTCAATTTCAAACCTTTGATGTAATTCGCATAGCGGAGAACATCGAGGCCCTTTTGGTTTACCCAACTCTGTGGAATACCTTCAACTGACTTTGTACTGTAGAAAAGTCCGGCCTTCGCTTCTTGAGCTGCCATGAGTAGACCACTGCCGAACGCGGTCAACAACCCCAAGAAACGACGACGACCCACCTTCCTCAGAGTCCCTTCACTGGTTATCGTATCGTTTCGCATTGCAAGATTAGTGAAACGATTTTCATGATTTGGCCAGAGAAAATTTCGTAATTCGCTGATTTTCCTGCAATTACACTCTTTTTTAGTATTTTTTTGAACAGTACTTTGCCCTATCTGTCTAAGAAGGGGTGCAATTAATGCTCAAAATGAAACCTATACCTCTCTGGATTTCATTAACTTACGACAAACATCAGCATCATCTTTCACATGTAATTACCATGTGTTCAGAAATCGAGATCTTTGCGCGCGATTAGTAATTTTTTTTATCCTCATCAACCTCCTCTTTCCAGGCCTTGAGCATGTCGTAGATACAAAATAAACAGAGCATCACCACGAAGAGGCCTACCCCTCCCCAGAAGACCAAAAAGCGTACGGGTCCATCATCCAGCCAATCATCAATCAGCCAGGTCCCCAAAGCGATCGCCAGGACCAGCATGATGACTTGCTGCATCATCATCTTCCTCCGCAAATCTCTGCTATTCAGAACACCGCGAGCAATGACAATGCAGGTCTGGACGATTCCTCCTTGCTTCATCCCCCCCCTCCTTCCATGGCCTCATAGGCTTTCCAAAACGCCTGAGTCTGCTTGTCACATGGACAAACTTCCACGACCAAAGGAACCTCGCCCGCTTCGACCTCCATCTCTTCCGCAGAGTCTGCCCGCATATAATCCATTCCCCACATCGCCGCCCAAGCCTCAAAGCTGTAGCCGTGTGAGTTAGCAATCACATCCCTTACTTGCCCATCCATCTTCGCCACCCTCGGCAGGCGGTCAAAAATCTTCCCCCCTCCGTTATTCAAGACGACAATCACGCGTCCCCCCCCCTCACAACCATCGAGCAAAGCCGGCGCTGAGAGATCGTACATGGCGGTCAAATCACCCACCACACACCAGGCATCATCGGTACCGTAGGTCAGACCCGCCCAGGTAGCCAGCTGACCATCAATCCCATTCGCACCACGATTAGCTCGGATGATTTCTATAGGATGCTCACGCTGGGAAAATTGCGCCCATTCACGGATTGGCAGACTATTTCCAAGATAAAGCGTATCGGCGATACTCGCATAAATAGACAAGGTACGGATCATGCTCGGCTCACTATCCGGGTATGACTCAAGCAACTCATCAATCTGGCTCCAGCGTCTTGAATTCTCTTTAAGTAGATCCAACACATCCCCCACTTCACCGATTTCCCCCACACCACGGATAATCCGCCCGATCTGACCAGTGATTACCTGGCTCTCACGGGCCAGCCCCGAGAATCCCGTTCTCGAGAGGGAAAGCACTTCCACTTCCGGCATCTCCTCAAGATCGCGCCAAAATCGACCGACAGGCACTTCTCCAATGCGCAAGACCTTAGCCGGCTTCACCTTCTTAAGCACGCGATCCCCATCGGCAAGCACCAGATTGCCCAATAACTCGCGCAAGCCACTGGTAGCATCTGCGAGAACTGGAACCTTGATCTCCTGCAGGAAATGCATGACCTCACCACGATCCTCGGGCTCCAGACCCCCCAGACAGACCACCACACCTTGCCAGCAAGCATCAAAAAACTTCAACAAGCCACCTACTTCCAGCTTTTCCCGTACAGGCTTAAATTCTGCCAATTGAGCATCACTGGCGATCATCGCATCCGTCTCCTCCACACAGACATTAACATGCCAAGGACGACGCATACTCCATCCAGAAAAACACTCCTCCGCCCCTGTCCGCACATCAATACAACTTTCGGCATAGGCATTAAAAATGCCTACCTGATCGATCACTTGCGGTGCTCCAGAACCACGATACCCCGCAGGTCGGTCTGCACTGATAACCACCAAAGGACGACCTTGATAATGACTCTCGATCACTGCTGGCAAAAGCTCAGCCACAGCAGTACCACTTGTCGTGACTACAGCGCAAGGCTCCCTTGAATCCATCATTCTACCGAGAGCAAAGAAGCCTGCAGCTCGCTCCTCAAAATGAGACCAGACAATCACCTCCTCAGCCCCGGCCAGAGCCGCTACCAATGAGAGGTTTCTAGCCCCTGCACAAACCACATATTCTCGTATTCCTGCGCTCAGGCAGGCATCAATCACCTGTTTTCCAATGGAAGTCTCACTCACTGTGAGCATTCGTACAAAACACCACTCAAATGCAAAGGTCTAATTGTCGTAACTCGCGATCAACTCGATAAAGGGCTTTAGATACTGCTCGGCCTTCGCCTCACCAATCCCTCGAACACGTAATCCCGCCTCCATCGAATTGGGTCGCAGGCGGGTGAGATATTCCAAGGTTTTGTTGGAAAAAACCACATAGGGAGGCACCCCCTGATTCTTGGCAATCTCATTGCGCAACTCCTTAAGCTGAGCAAATAGGCGCCCATCAAACCCTACTTCGCCCATCCCCACACTGGAATCAGTGACAGGTGATTCAGCTGCATAACGCTCCGGCCAGACTAGCTTACAATCAGACTTACCGAACATCACCCGTTCTCCCGCCGGAGTGAGCGTCACCAGGGGATATTCACCTCTCTGGGTATAGATCAAGCCTCCCTCATGCATCCCTCGGAATAATTCGTTGGTGTAGGCTGTTCCCATATCTTTGAGCAGACCATAGGTGGACAACTCATGCAGATTATTCTTCAGAACCTCTTGGGATTTACTCCCCACCAGCATCTGGACGATTCTACCTCGACCGTACCGCCCTTCCCACTTACCTCTGGTTTTCTGACTCATTCTCGCCACACCACTGAGTGCCTTCTTCAGAATCAGAACTTCCGCCTCATCTCCCTCACGGAGCTCCCCCCCGAACTTACTCATGCAGACATCACAGCTACCACACTGAGAAGCATCTTTCTCCCCAAAGTACTCCATGATCCACTGCTGGCGACAAATACGAGCATAGCATAGCTCCACCATGGCACCCAGCTTGTCTCTATCTCTACCCTCTTTCTCCTCAAGCGCTTCACGGTCCAGACCGATACGCGAGGTCAACACATCAGGCTTGAGAAGACGAGTTCCCCTGACCCGGGATCCCGGTACATCATAGCGCTCAATCAGGCCATTCTTAACCAACACCCCAAGCGCACTACCCACTGACATGGCATTCTTCACATCTGCGCCTTGAGCAATCTGGTCCAAGGTCTCCCTGATTTCAAAATTGCCGTCAGCCTGGTTCTGCAAATGCTGATACACCGCACAAACCGTGGCATAGCTCGGATTAGCCCCTTCAATGAAAAATTCCTGAGTACGAGTGTCGGCGTAGTTAAACAACAACTCACAAAAGGCAGCCTCACCATCACGCCCTGCACGCCCCGCCTCCTGATAATAGGCCTCGATACTCCCCGGCACCTCAAAGTGAATCACAAAGCGAACATCCGGCCGATCAATCCCCATCCCAAAAGCATTCGTGGCAATGGCGACATCCGCCTCCTTGCTAATGAAGACATTCTGGGTCCTCTCACGCTCCTCATCACTCATCCCACCATGGTAGGCAATACAGCTCACCCCCCAATCATAAAGCATTTCAGCCACCTCCTCCACACGCTTGCGCGTAGCACAATAGATGATTCCGGTTTTCCACTTCTTGATAACCTCCTTGATGCGCATGTACTTCTGCGTGCGCTTTTCCACAGGAGTCACCGCCAAGGACAGATTCGGGCGGGCAAAGCCACTCATCATATTGAAGGGCGACTGAAGTTGGAGCACCTTCATGATATCCTCGCGCACCACGGAAGTAGCGGTTGCCGTCAGTGCAATACACTGCGGGCGACCTATCCTCTCCAGCGCCTTACCCAAACGCATGTAATCCGGACGAAAGTCATGCCCCCATTGACTCAGACAGTGAGCCTCATCAACTGCAAACAAGGCCACCTCCACTTCCTGGATTGCCTTTACAAAACCCTCAGCCCGGAAGCGCTCCGGCGCCACGTAAACCAACTTAAATTCCCCTGAGCGCATTCGTAAAATTCGCTCACGTTGCTCAGCCAGCCCGAGGGTCGAGTTAATCATCGTCGCAGGGATCCCCTTTGCATTCAGGGCATCCACCTGATCCTTCATGAGGGCGATCAGAGGACTCACCACAATGGTCACCCCACGCAAACATAATGCTGGCAACTGATAACAGAGGCTTTTACCGCCACCTGTCGGCATGACGACCAATCCGTCACTTCCCGAAAGAATCTTTTCGACCACTTCCTCCTGCCCCTCAAGAAACGCCCCAAAGCCAAAGTACTCTTTGAGCGCCTCAAGCGGCTGCTTTACTAGTCGTCCATTCACACCCTCGGTCATCGCGATTCAGCCTAATGGCCACACAGGCTCTCTGGAAATAGAAAATTTAGATTTCCTGAACGATCCATCCAAACACGTAAAAAAGCCATCTCCCCAAAAAGGAGATGGCTAAAATTTTTGTATCCGGTCAAGCCGGTCAAAGACTTACTTGATGCCCTTCTTAGAGAGCTTGGTACCTTTGGTGGTACCTTGGCGAGCCTTGAACTTAGGATTGGTCTTGCAGATAACGTAAAGTGTGCCTTTGCGCTTCACCACTTGGCAATCCTCGTGGCGGCGTTTCATGGAGGCGAGTGAAGAAAGAACTTTCATGATTGGAAAAACTTACGGTTTGAGGGGCGGAAAATAGCCATCGAGGCTGCCTTGTAAAGCAATTTCTCATATATTGACTAAAAATCCCGCAGAATTTACACGATCTTGGATTTATCCTCATTTCTAAGAGCGTGACGAAGTAACCTAAGGTACTCGTCTCGAGACACTTCATATCCTCCGAACTGTTTTAAATGCTCCGTCATCCACTGAGTATCCAAGAGCTCAGCCTCTTCTTCCCTCAACCAATTAACCAAGTGGACCAAGGCAATCTTACTGGCATCCGTCTTCCTTGAGAACATACTTTCGCCAAAAAAGGCGCGACCAATACGCACCCCATAGAGCCCTCCCTGCAGTCCATCCTCATCCCAGCACTCCACCGAGTGCGCGTAGCCGAGATTAAACAACTCGCTGTAGCTTTCTATGATGACGTCATCGATCCATGTTTTGTCCCGCTCTGCACACCCCTTCATCACCTCAAGAAAAGCCGTGTCCATACGAAGCTCGAACGGAGCTTTCCTCAAAGCACGCCTCAAGCCCTTTGGAATATGGAAACGCTCATCCAGCGGAATCACTCCGCGCATCAGCGGAGAAAACCAAATCAGCTCTCCATCATCCGCCATCGGGAAGACCCCCTCGGTGTAGGCTCCTAACAAAATATGTGGTGGAATGAGCTCCATCTCTGACAAGATGCATCATCTCACTAGGGTTGCTCAACCCAAAACAAATGACTTGTTAAACTTTCACATTCCTGAAAGCTACGCTCGACACCACAGGAAAGCCGTACAAGACTATCCTAACTTTCTCATCCAAGTCGCCCCACCAGACCAACTTTCTTCCGATAAAATTTCCTCCTGATGCTCATCGCTGACCGCCATGTAGGTAAACAAATCTTGGGAACCACAGTATTCGCCGTGATTATTCTCAGCGGCGTCTTTTTGCTGGGTAATATCTTCAAGGAGGCACGCCCCCTCTTCGTGGGTAAGCACCCTTCACCCTTCCTCGTTTTTCAATTCATCCTCAGCGTGCTGCCCTTCTCGCTGATGTTCACCATCCCCTTCTCTTTCCTGGCAGCCGTCATGCTGGTATTCGGCAGGCTCTCTGCCGATAATGAGATCGTAGCCATGCGCATGGCCGGACGCAGTATCCCTAGAATTGCCGCTCCCGTATTCGTCATTGGCGCGCTTCTCTCCGCCCTCTGCTTCTGGCTCAATGTGGAAGTAGCTCCTCGCTCCAAGGCCAATGTGAAAAACATCCTCTTGGAAGCAGTGAAAGAGGATCCCAATAAGTTTCTCGATCCCGGAGTCGTCCAGACACAACTGGAAAACAAACGCATCTATGTGCGGGACAGGAAAGGCGACACCCTCTACGGAGTCCACATTCATGATATTGGAAACGAGCAAAACGGTTACAAGCTCAAGTCCTACATCTATGCCGAACAAGCCGAACTCTTCATCGACATGGTGAACAACGAGCTCCAACTGAAGCTCGTCAATGCCACCATGGAGACCGTCGATAAGAACGGCACCAGATCCCCGGTCTCTATCGGTGAAGTGGAGCCTGTGATTTTCAACTTCAAGATGGACTCCAAAAAGCGCGTCAGGGCCTCCTACCTCTCCAACAAGGAAATCGCCGAGTACCTGAAAGAAAACCCAGACCTCGTGAAGAAGAAGCGTGTAGATTTTGTCAATGAAGTCACCCACCGCCGCTCGTTTTCTCTAGCCTGCCTGGCTTTTGCCTTGATTGGCGTACCCCTGGGAATCGGAGCGCGTAGACGTGAAACCTCCACTGGCTTTGCCCTGTCACTCGGCATAGGCCTCTGCTATTTCCTGTTCCACATTTTTGCCAATCAATCGAAAGACGCAAACACCACGACAGCCATCCTGTACTGGATGCCTAACGTCCTCGCACTCGTACTTGGCATCATTCTCTTCCGTCGTGCACGTTCGAGATAGTCAACCCGCTGCCAATAGATTAGTATCGCTTAACCATTTTTTTGCCACGCATGGGTAAACCAAAACATCCAGTCCGAAACCTTTGGCGCGCCACCGTCGCCTTTTTCAAGGAAAACGCACTGGATCCCTTGCCCATCCGCGGCCCACTGAGACGCTATAACAAAACGAAATTTGCAGCCGACTCCAAGGCGTCTCTGAACGTCGCCCTACTCACTTTACCTCAGGGCATGGCCTATGCTGCCATAGCCGAGCTACCCATCTATTACGGAATCATCTGCTCCATCATCGCAGGCTTCGTAGCCCCTTTCTTCTCCAGCTCCAGGCACACCATCCTAGGCCCCACGAATGCGACCGCCTTCATGCTGTTCTCCTTCTTCGTGTCTCACCCCGAAGTAGACTATGAGCAGAAATTGCACATGATCCCTCTGTTGGTATTCATGGTGGGAGCTCTCTCGGTTTTGGGAGCCTTTTTCAAAGTAGCGGACCTACTACAATACGTCTCCAGATCTGTGCTGGTGGGCTACATCACTGGGGCAGCGCTTCTCATCATCACCAATCAAACCAAACACCTGCTGGGCATTGCCGAACAAGTGAACGAGGCGGGCGCCAAGACCTTCTTCACCATCGTGGAGGTCATCGGCTCATTTTACGCAGACTACCAGTGGCAACCACTATTACTTGGAGCTCTCACACTAGCACTCTATCTGTATCTTCAGAAAAGGTTCGCTCTCCTACCCAACTTCGCCATCTGCCTCACGCTTTCTTCACTGATAGGACTACTACTAAGACTCTTCGCCCCATCATTTGGTGGCCTGGAAACCTTTCAAGCCTTCCACAGCTTTGAATTCACCCCGAGACTCCCTAGTTTCAACTTCGACGACATCTCCTTTCTCTCAGGTGTAGCCTTTGCAATAGCCTTCCTCGCATCATTGGAGAACACCGTAATGGGCAAGTCTCTTGGCTCCCGCTCTGGAGACCGCCCCGATGTAAACCAAGACATGCTGTCTATCGGTATGGCCAATATGGCGGCATCCCTACTAGCCCCCATGCCAGCATCTGGCTCCCTGACCCGCTCAGCACTGAATTACGACTCTGGCACCCGTACACGCTTCGCCTCCATTTTCTGCTCCATTCTCTGCATGGGTGGCTTCTACGCTCTGGTGGAGCTCACTATCGTCGAGAACATCCCCAAAGCCTCCTTGGCTGCTCTTGTAGTTGGCATCGCCATCTCACTGATCCGTTGGCATAACATCCGCATTTGCCTGCGTTCCACCAAAGATGATGCGCTCGTTATTTTCACCACCTTTACAGCCACCCTCCTGACACGTCTGGACTACGCCATCTTCATCGGTGTAGCGCTCTCCATCACTCTCTTCCTCAGAAAGGCCTCCAAGCCATACCTAGTGGAGTATGAAATCAGCGATGAAGGCAACCTCCGTGAGCTAGGTGAAAAGCGTCAACGCCCCAATCCAGCCATCTCGATCGTACACGTTGAGGGGGACCTCTTCTTCGGAGCTGCAGAGCTCTTCCGCACCCAAGTCCAGAGAACAGCTGCAGACCCTAACCTCAAAGTCATCGTTCTCCGCCTCAAGAACGCCCGTCATCTGGATGCCACCTCAGTCATGGCTCTTGAAGACCTCATCAAGCACATGCGCAAGCAAGGCCGCCACGTCCTCATCTCTGGAGCCACCAGAGAGGTGTACAAGGTGCTCAAGCTCTCTGGCGTGCTCGACACCGTCCAGAAAGGTTGTGACCGCAAACTGGGAGAGACGAACATTTTCATCTACTCCCCGTCCAACCCCAATCTCTCTACAAGAGATGCCCTACTCCGTGCCCAAGAGCTTCTCGGCACCACCAAGGCGGACATCAAGATCTACTACGATCCCTCTCACGCAAAATCCTAGAGCTTGCCAATCGGCCATTCCGAGTTATCTATCCCTGAGCAGAGCCACTGGCTCCACCTCCATTTTTCACCAACATGCGCAAAACACTCATCATCGACCTGGCAACCCTGCCAGAAGAAGGAAAAGAATTCTCAGGAGAGCTAGATCCGACTGTATTCGATCTTCCGAAGGGAGATGCCCAGCCTCAAGGCCCACTTGAGTACGACCTCTATGTGCAGCGATTTGAGGATGAACTCCTGTTTCGAGGAAGCATTTCCGCAGCCTTCCAATTTGAGTGCGTCCGTGATAACCAGCTATTTACGCAGACAATTTCTATCGAAGAATGCGCGATCGCCATCGAGATCGAATCGTCCACTGTAGATGCCACTGAAGCCTTACGTGAAGAGGTTTTGATCAACTTCCCAGCCTACCCTCGCTGCGATGAAGCGGATGAACCTCATGAATGTAACATCGATGAAAGGTATTTAGCAGTAGACAAACCCACCGATGATGGTGTAGACGAAGCGCCCCCGAGCGAAGGTGACGATCCATGGAGCGCCCTTGACTCATTTAAACACCTTTCAGATTAACAATTAACCGCCTTTCGAGGCACCAATACTATGGCAGTACCTAAGCGTAGAACATCCAAGATGAAGCAAAGAATGCGTCGCGGCGCTAACCGTTGGCGTGCACCTAAACTCCAGACCTGTTCCGAGTGCGGCAGCCGCGTTCCAGGTCACATCGCATGCCCATCATGTGGTTACTACGGAGAGCGCCAAGTTCTCGACGTAGACGCCCTCTAATCGCAGCGCTTCGATAGCGAACCGAATTTTTGCAAAACGACGCGGCGACTAGTTTGCCGCGCGTTTTTTCGTGTCTGGCACCAGATACATTCTCCACACCTTCACATTTTTCCACGGAAATGAAAATCGCACTGGATGCAATGGGCGGCGACCACGCCCCTATGGTCAATATCGTAGGCGCTAAAGACGCACTCGCCCTATACCCTAAAATCACCAAGCTTTTTCTGGTTGGTGACGAGGACACCCTCAAAGCCTCATGCAAAGAACATGGGCTTACCGACCAGCGCGTCGAAATCATCCATGCCTCCCAGGTCGTAGAAATGCACGAGTCAGGTGCCAAGACTCTACGCTCCAAAAAGGATTCCTCCATTTCCGTAGCCACCAGTCTCGTCAAGTCCGGGGACGCTGATGCTGTCATTTCTGCCGGTAACACTGGAGCAGCAGTCGCTGCAGCCACTCTCAAGCTCCGCACATTGAAGGGCGTCGAGCGTGCAGGCATTGCCTCCCCGATCCCCAATGAGCACGGCATCTGCAACCTCCTCGATGCAGGAGCCAACCCAGAGGCCAAGCCTGAGCATCTCGTGACCTATGCCGTCATGGGCTCCATCTATGCCAAGCAGGTCATTGGCGTCAAAGATCCGATCGTAGGCCTGATGTCCAATGGAGAAGAGGACGAAAAAGGCACTACCTTCACCAAGGAAACCTTCGCCCTCCTCCGCCAACTGGAGGCCACAGGCAAAGCTCCTTTCAAGTTCAAGGGCAATGTGGAAGGTCACGACCTCTTCCAGACCAAGCTCGACGTCATCCTGACCGACGGTTTCACCGGAAACATCATTCTCAAGACCTGCGAAGCCACCGCCAAGGCGATGTCCAAGTGGCTCAAGCTCGAATTCAAGCGCTCACCATTCCGCCTCCTCGGCGCAGCCATGGCCAAAGGTGCCTTTAAATCGGTGAAAGAGCGCTCCTCTTACGAATCCTACGGCGGCTCCCCACTTCTCGGCGTGAATGGCGTGTGCATTATCGCTCACGGAGGATCCTCCGCCCTTGCCATGCAAAATGCGATCCGCGTGGGTATGGAGACCGTCGAACAAGGCGTGAACCCGCACATTGAAGAGGCCCTCGCAGCCCTTCAGTAAAAAAGCCTTAGCCTCTCCCCCCACTTATTTCCCTAGCCCGGAAAACTTTCTTTAAATTACCACTTTCATATAACGTTATATATATCACGTTATATGTGTGAACCCTAAACGCATACGTCTTAAAGACATAGCCGAGGCAGCCGATGTCTCGGTGATGGCAGTATCTCATGTTCTCAACGGTTCTGGCCAGGGGCGCGTCTCCGTCAGCAAGGAACTAGCTTCTCATATCCGCCAGATCGCGGATGAAATGCATTATCTGCCCAACCATGCAGCGAGAGCACTCCGAGGGTCATCCATTCGAGTGATTGGCACCATTAACACGGGCGCCATGCACCCTGTAGAACAGCGTGCACTCGTTGGACTGCAGGAGGCAGCCGCCGAAGCAGGCTATCATGTGATGTCTACTTTCTCCCAGTCCAACCATGACGACTGGGCAGATTCAATCAGAGCGATACTCAGCCATGGAGTAAACGCCTTGGTGGCCTTCTGCTATGAATCTGAGAAGGTCAGAATTGGAGACAAACTCTGTAAACAGGAAGGAGTCCCCTTCATTCCTATTCGTCTGGATGGCTGTGAAATCTCTGAATGTGAGGGAGGCATCCAGATCGATACCAAAGCAGGTATAAGAATGGCTCTAGAGCACTTGCGCGTAGCTGGCACCAAACGAATCATCATCTACTACACGAACTTTCAGGACCACTGGGAAGCCATTCTACCGGAATTTGAAAGTGATCACATCATCGCGCAAAAGCTAGATGCTGATCAGTTTCCCTCGATTCAGCCAGACACAGGCATCCTAGCAGGCAGCGATTGGCTTGCCGCCAACCTGATACGCCACACTCCAGATCTAACTCCCGGCACAGACTACAACATCATTGGCTGGGGTAACGCGTCCGGCTGCGAGTACATGAACCCCAAACTGAGCTCCATCGGCCTCAACCTCTGGGAGGTCATGTCTACCGCCGTACAAAACATCGTGTCTCAAGAAAAAGTCAATGTGGCTCCAATCACCCCTCTCCTCTTAGCGCGAGAGAGCAGCCTGAAACAATCTAACTAAACGCATCAATACCAATGACTCTAAAAAAACTAACACAAGCCATCCTAGCAACATCGCTACTAGCTACCAGTGTCTGCACGGCAGCCGATAGACCAAACGTCCTCTTCATCGCTGTAGACGACCTCAATGACTGGATCGGGTGCATGGGCGGCAACGAGCAAAGTATCACACCAAACTTTGATCGCCTCGCTGCCAGCGGCATGTTGTTCACCAATGCCCACTGTGTCGCTCCAGCCTGCAATCCATCGCGCACCGCTGTGATGACAGGGCGATCCACACACAAGACTGGTGTCTACGACAACGGACAGAACATGCGTGATGTTCTGCCTGACGAGCAAATTCTACCCGAATACTTTGCCAAGCACGGCTACTGGTCTGGAGGCTCCGGCAAAATGCTCCACTACTTCACCGATGCACGTTCCTGGGATGAGTATTTCCCGGAAAAATCAAAGGAAATGCCTATTCCTGATACCTACTACCCCAGCAAACGCCCCGTCTCACTAGAACGTGCAGGACCATGGCAATACGTAGAAACCGACTGGGGTCCAATGCCAGTCGAAGGCAAAGAATTTGGTGGCGACTACACGGTGAGCGAATGGGTTGGCAATCAACTCAGCAAGCAGCATGACAAGCCATTCTTCCTAGCTTGTGGCATCTACCGCCCTCATGAGCCATGGTTCGTCCCTCAAAAGTACTTCGATAAGTTTCCACTGGAGGACATCAAACTCCCTCCAGCTTACAAGGAAGCTGATCTAGATGACCTCCCTGAGGCAGGCAAAATCACCGGACGTAACCGCTACTTTGCTCACATTCAGAAACAAGACCAATGGAAACAAGGCGTTCAGGGCTATTTAGCCTCAATCAACTACGCTGACACCATGTTAGGGCGGGTACTCGATGCATTGGAGAACGGACCTAACAAAGACAATACGATCGTCGTTCTCTGGTCAGATCACGGCTGGCACCTAGGCTCTAAAGAGCACTGGCAGAAGTACACCGCCTGGAGGGCCTGCACGCGCATCCCCCTCATGATCAAAGTTCCTGAGCATTGTTCACCAGCTCTGCCACAAGGAATCAAGCCCGGCTCCATTAGTGATCAGCCAGTTTCTCTGATTTCTCTTTTCCCGACACTGACTGAGCTTTGTGGATTACCAGCCAAGCCGCTGGTGGATGGCAAATCCATCGCACCCATGCTTAAAGATCCGAGCCAAGAGGTCGACCCCGTCGCCATCACCTACCTTCACCGTGTTGGCAGTATCGGCATCTCGGGCAAGGATTGGCGCTACATCCGCTATCAAGATGACTCAGAGGAACTCTATGACATTTCCAAGGACCCCTATGAGTGGGACAACCTCGCCAGCAATCCCGACTTCACTGTGAAGCTAGAAGAATTCCGCAAACACATCCCAAAACACTTTGCACCCAAGCCGAAAGTCAAGGTCGTCGACCTACCAGCGCTCAAGTGGCACCCCTACAAGCAGGGCTCTAAAACACCCGCCTCCAAAGTAGACGGAGGCAACATGCGCCTCGCCTTCGTGAACCGCCTCAAGCAGCCAGTAAAAATCCATCGCGTAAGTAAAGACGGCACACTGGTAGAAAAGGCTAAACTGAAGTCAGGCAAGGTCATAGAACTCAAATCAGCCCCTGGTACATCCTGGGCCATCACAACTACCAAAGGCAACAAACTCGGTCACTTCGTTCACGGAGACAGAGATGCCAAAGCAGTCATTCGTAAATCAACCGAAGAATAGCCCCAGAGGAACTGACACAAACAGTTCGAAATCCAAATTGCATGACTTAGCCGCACCCTCAGGGGGGCGGCTTTTTTTGATCGTTAAGAACTCAAATTTTTAACCGATTCACCCTCCACCAAAATCTTGGGAACCGAAATCAACCCTTTTTCCAAGAGACCTCCGTCCACCCACTTCGCGAATGCTCCACTGGAAAAGTTACGCTCCTCTTCCATAGAAGTCAGACGTGGTGAAATCCATAAGGACAGGTCTGATGGGTTGACCAGCAGGATCGATAAGTGATCTGGCACCTTGATACCCGCTTTGGCACAAAACATCATGAGTGAGATCGCCTCCAATGGCTTGGTGATCGCCACAGCTGTCGGCTGAGTACGTGTCAGCAAGCCTGACCAGCACTGGTGCCAATCTTCCGCATTTCTATGATCCACTAAGGGTACCAGTGCCTCTATTTCCTGCGGACTCAAACAGTCTGAGTGGCTCGCACGGTATGCATCAAGCACTCCCTGCCAGACGAATTTGTTAGAAAACTTCCAAGGTACAAGTATTCTCTCGTGCCCCATAGACCTGAGATAGGCTAGTGTATCCCCCCATACGTCAGTCGCAAGATAAGCAAGTATCGTACCTTTGACATCCCCTTCCCCCAGCCAACCGCCTATCCGGAATATGGGGATTCCTGTCTCATAGGCAGCTAGCACCCACTCTCTGGGCGGCATGATCATGAAAACAGCTGAAACCGGGTTCTCTGAAGCCCACCGTTTCATCAAATCGTTCGGAGCACGATTCCGAGTCAGATCCACCTCCTTCACAACCACATGCCCACCTCTTTCCCTCCAAACGTGGGAAGCAATCCGTATATTGTCCTGGCTCTCGACAATGTAGGCCTCAGAAATGTCGACAATGATCAGTAAGGTACCCAGGTCAGTCTTTGACTGACTGACTTCTGGAGTCACCAGAATAGCTCTTTTTTTTCTCGGTTCAGCCTTACCCACCACCCCTTTGCGCTCAAGCAGAGAAATAGCGCGCACACAGGTCACCTTACTCACCTCATATCTGGCCAGCAATACACGATAACCGGGCAAAGTCCCCTTCCAGACACCTTTGATGATGTCTTGCTCCAAGGCATCGGCCACTTGCTGCGGTAGGGACTTTTTGTTCAGTTTAGCCATAAATACTCTTTCCGAGTGATCATTATCACATGCTTGCGTGTGTAAATCGAGACTGTAAGGCTCAGCCGCGTCTCGACAAGTCTTAGCTAAGCAGAGACGATACGCCCCAAGAAATGAAATCACCTTTCCCAATCGTTGCTGTTCTTCTGACGGTACTCGCAGCCTGTCTCTGGGCCCTTTGGCCATCGCTGGAATCCAGCCAGAACAAGCCGAGTCTCACAGTCTACTGCGCGGCTAGCCTTCGATCCCCGATGACTGAGATCGCTGAACGATTCGAAGCCGAGCATGACATCACGATCAGGCTCGTGTTTAATGGCTCTGGAGCCTTGCTCAGCCAACTTCAGCTGAGTGGCGGTGACCTCTATCTCCCTGCGACCGCTGATTATCTGGACCAAGCCTCACACTTGATTACCGCGACACACCCCACCAGCAGCATGACCGCAGTTCTCGTCTTACGTGGTGAAGAACACAACATCCTCGCACTGGACGATCTAAAACGTGAGGACATCCGACTATCCTTTGCGGTGGAGAATGCCGCCATCGGAAAATTCACGCGACAGGTTCTGCATGACTCGGAAGACTGGGCAGCCATTGAGAAAAACATCACCGTCATCAAACCCACCGTGAATAACACCGTAGAGGATGTCTCTCTCGGAGCCGTAGATGCCACCATCGCCTGGGATGCAGTAGCCCTTCAGAACAAGGAACTCAAGATCATCCCTCTCCCGCTTTTTGCGAACAAACCACAGACCACTTCGATTGCTATCCTCAAATCCTCCACACAAGTGAAGCTCGCCAGACAGTTTGTCAGCTACCTCACAGAAGAGGAGAGCAGTAAACAAACCTTCAGGAAATACGGCTTCGGCTCCGTAGCAGCCGACTAACTCATGAAGCACCTCAAGCCAACTCGATCCGACCTTCCTTTCTACGGCAGCATCTCGCTGATTGGTGGCGCCTATGTAGCGCTCCTCACCTTGCTGGTGCTAGCCTGCGCTAGCTTTCTGACTTGGGAAACGTTCACCGAGACATTGCAAAGCCCAGCGATTCTTCAGTCCCTAAAACTCACCTTCCTGACCTGCACGGCGTCCAGCATCCTTGCTCTCTTTGTATCGGTGCCCTTGTCGTACTCACTGTCACGCTTCAGATTCCGGGGCCGCAGCGTGATCGACACGCTGCTTGATATACCGATCGTACTTCCACCGATCGTCGTAGGACTCTCGCTGCTGATTTTGTTTAACAGCCTTCCATCCTCGGAGAACTCGCTCGAGAGGCTGCTGAACGGCCAAGGAACAGCGGTCACCTTCCACGTCCCTGCCATCATACTCGCTCAGTTCACCATCATTACCGCCTTCGCCACCCGAAGCTTGAAAGTCACTTTTGACCAACTACCCGAGCGAACTGAACACATAGCACTCACCCTTGGCTGCAATCGCTTTCAGGCATTCTGGAAAATCTGTCTACCCCAAGCGCAACCCGGCATCCTGGCAGCTGGTCTCCTAGCCTGGGCACGAGCGCTGGGCGAGTTCGGCCCCATCCTGATTTTTGCAGGAGCCACGCGCGGCAAAACCGAAGTCCTCTCTACCTCCATTTTCCTAGAGATCAATACGGGTAACCTCCCTGGCGCCGCAGCCATATCCTTAGTTCTCATCCTTTTGTCTCTCAGCACTATTTCCTTGCTTCGCTTCCTTGGCAGCCGAACCTCTAACAACTGACCTCAGACTATGTTAAGCATCGAAAGCATCAGCATCGAATCCGGTCAGTTCAAATTGAAGGATATCTCCTTCACCGTAGAATCCGGCACCTGCACCTCACTGATGGGTCCCAGCGGTTCAGGTAAGACTACCATCATGGAGGCCATTTGCGGTCTGCGAAAAATCACTTCAGGCACCATTCTCCTGAATAACCAGGACATCACTCACCTGAGACCATCAGAAAGGAAGCTCTCCATTGTCCCTCAAGACAATGCCTTGTTTCCGCATCTCACAGTGAGAGAGCATCTGGCATTTGGCCCTAGCATCCAGAAGTGGAACCAATCTGAAATTGACCAGAGAATAAACCATCTGGCCGAAGGCATGTCCATCAGTCATCTGCTAGACCGCTATCCCTCCAACTTATCTGGAGGAGAAGCAAAACGCGTCGCTCTTGGCAGGGCCTTGGCTACACGCCCCGCACTGCTTTGCCTGGACGAAGCCCTGACTGGACTAGATGATGACACCCACGACGAAATACTAAGCCTACTCAAAGACTCTATTCAGAACGAAGGCATCACAGCTCTCCACATCACTCACAGCATGAAAGAGGCCACCCAGCTCTCAGACAAAGTCATCAAGCTGGGCGACCTACAACCTAACCAAGCACCTTAAGTCTCTTGGGGTCGTATGCGGGTGAAAGTGATGCCTTTGCTGGGTATTTCACCCCTAAATTGAGAATACTAAAATCAGCACCCTTCAGATCAGACGCCTTGATCGCAGAGCCCTGAGGATGACTCACGTAGCCCATGGCGATAGAACGTCCTAGGGTGGGGCTATAGGCAGCACTCGTAGTGTAGCCCACCAAGTGCTCACCCCAATAAATCGGCTCATTCCCCCAAAGCACTGCACTATCATCATCCAGGACAAAGTTCACCAAGCGCTTGCTGAGCTCCTTTTCCTTCGCTTGCAGCAAAGCCTCTTTCCCCAAGAAATCCGTATCCCAGTCGATCGCAAAGCTCAGTCCTGCCATCAGTGGGGTCTCATCTGGTGAGAGTTCATGGCCATATGCACGGTACGCTTTTTCTATGCGCATGGTACTGATCGCATTATTCCCGGCAGGCTTTATGCCGAATTCCCGGCCAGCTTGCATGAGCTCGTCCCAGACATACGATGCCTGGGCCACTGGCACGTGTAATTCCCAACCTAGCTCACCAACGTAAGTGAGACGAATCGCCCTCACCTGATGAATACCAACATGAATCTCTCGGGAGACACCAAATGGAAATGCCTCATTGCTAAAATCCGCTGTACTCAGCCTTTCCAAGACCTTTCGGCTGTTCGGCCCCATCACTGACACCACACTCCATTGCTCGGTGACATCCGTCAGCTGAGCCTGAGAACCCTCAGGAATATGCCGTGTGATCCAATCGAAGTCTTTGCGCTGCTGTCCCGTAGCGGTGACGATGTAATATGAATCTTCAGCAAGACGAACCAATGTCAGGTCACTCTCAAAGGTCCCCCGCTCATTGAACATCCCCGTATACACCGTCTTACAGACTTCGACATCAACATTGGCACCACAAAGCCACTGAAGAATCCCAACCACATCCCTGCCTTGGAATAGATACTTGGCAAAGGTCGATTGGTCTAACAATGCTACACTCTCACGACAGGATTTAACCTCTTCCGCGGTCCACTTCTGCCAGTTCTGGCGTAAGAAAGAATACTCAATCTCCGCTTTCTCATCCACTGGAGCATAGAATAATGGCCTCTCCCAGCCTGCAGTCTCACCAAAGCAGGCATTCAGGGACTTATGCTTCTCATAAAAGGCACTATGGCGTACGTTTCTCGCCGTTTCCATCTGACGACCAGGCCATGCCATCTGATAGTGGAGGCCCAGGACTTCGCTCACACGTTCCTGAAGATATTTTCTCCCGTTCTGGAACGGCATGAAGCGCCTGATATCCACACTCCCCAGATCCATGGTCATTCCGCCATTCTCGATCCACTCGACTGCATACTTGGCGGCACCGGCAGAACAGGCAATCCCCGCAGAGTTCCAGCCACCCAAGACAAAAAGTCCCTCAGTACCGAATGGCTCACCCATGATAAAATTATTATCCGCTGTAAACGCCTCGGGGCCATTCACAAACTTCACGACATCCTCTCTGGAAATCCCCTTGAGGCGATGCATGTGGTCAGCAAACGGCTCCTCAAAATCAGGCCAATCTGGCTCTAACAAATCAAAAGCAAACTGGCTCGGCACCTTGTCTCCCACCTGCCAGGGCTTTGACCTTTTCTTGAAGGCGCCTAATTTCAATCCGCCATCATCAAGAGCACGGAAGTACAGACCAGCATTGGGGTCGCGCGTACAAGGACTGTTCCTTGTCACTCCCTCGATAGGCTTGGTGATCACATAGTGGTGCTCGCAGGGATAAAGCGGCACATCGACACCGATAGTCATCGCCAACTGCCTCATCCACATATTGCCAGCGAGCACCACCCACTCAGCTTTCACCTCACCTTTGTTCGTACATACGCCTGTGATGCGTTTAACCCCGGAACCTTTATCCTCATAAAGCAAAGACGAAACTTCCACGCCTTCAATGATCTTAACACCTCGCTGAAGGGCTCCTTTAGCCAATGATATAACACATTCTCCTGGAAGCACTCTACCGTCTCCCGGCAGATAGATCCCCCCCTTTAAGTCACCTGTATTGAGCATGGACCAGTATTGCTGACACTCTTCAGCCGAAATCATCTGGGCTTCCACCCCGAAGACATCTGCCATCGCGGCATTACGCTGCAGCTGATTCATGCGTTCATCACATGACGCGAGCTGTAAACCGCCGCACTGCAACCAGCCGGGGTCATGACCTGTATCCTCTTTCAACGATGAAAAAATCTCCACCGAGGCTTTGTTCACCTTAGTCTGGGCAGAACTCGCCCGTAGCTGCCCCACCTGCCCGGCTGAATGCCAAGTAGTACCCGAAGCCAATTTGCTTTGCTCTAGCAAGACAATATCCGACCAGCCTTGCTTCGCCAATAAATAAGCCATTGAAGCTCCCGCGATCCCTCCCCCCACAATAACCACTCGAGCGGACTTCGGAAGGTCACTCTCGGGAACTTCAAAATTGGCTTTGACCGGCGTGTTATCAAACAATGTCTGAACCATTTGACCCTGAGATATAAATGTTCAGTTAGAGCGCTGCGCCAGACTTCGTCCAGTACATGGATTCAGAAACTGCCTCGATCAAGCGGTCAATATCCTCTGGGAAGACGTGACCGATCGTGCCTATACGGAAGGAATCGATACCCGTCACCTTACCAGGATAGATCACAAAGCCCTTCTCTTTGAGAAGATCGTAAAACTTCTGGAAGGTATACGTTTCATCATCAGGCTCATGGAATCCAGTGATGATCGGACCTTGATAGGCCTCCGGCAGTACACAGCGGAAGCCAAGCCTCTCCATGCCAGTCACCAGCCTGCGTTGGTTCTCACAATAGCGCTTATACCGGGCAGCAACTCCGCCCTCTTCCTCAAGTTCCATCATCGCCTGATAGAAGGCTCGGGTCACATGAGTCGGACTGGTAAATCTCCACTTTCCATGTCCATCCTCCATCCCTCGCCACTGAGCATAAAGGTCGAGACTGAGTGAACGCGCTATGCCTTGCGTTTTCTCAAGCTCTGAAATGCGGCAGAGAATAAAGCCAAACCCTGGCACACCTTGTATGCATTTATTCGCACTGGAGACGAGAAAGTCGATCTGCAGCTCTTCCATGTCCAGAGGCACACCGCCGAAAGCGCTCATGCTATCCACCATAAAAATTCTACCTGCATTTTTGACAAGCCGCGCAATATCTTCCAATGGATTCATCATGCCCGTGGTTGTCTCATTATGCACGACCACTACGTGAGAGATCTCAGCATCCGCATCAAGAGCCTTTTCCAGCTTCTCCAGATCCGGCCTCTCAAGTTCCCCACTGTCATGCACGATGTGATTGATCTTCAGGTACTGGGCAATCTTCGCAAGACGGTCACCATAAGCCCCATTGGCAAGTACTAGGAGTTTACCTGTTTCCGGCACCACAGAACCAATCATACTCTCCACCGAAAAAGTTCCACTTCCCTGCATCAAAATAGAAGTGAATTTCTCCGGCGCTATTGAGGATGCCAAGTTCACGAGCCCCTCACGAATGGGAGTCACCACTCCCAGATTGTAATCATCGTCCCAAGTACACCAATCACGTACCAAGGTGGCTCTGACTGTTGGACTAGTAGATAGTGGCCCCGGAGTCAGCAAAATGTAAGGATTCTCTAGGGAAGTAGAATCAATCGAATTACTCATGGCTAGTAAGGTATAGCATACCTTGCAGCCCTCAATCGAATAGGAATGGCATAAAAGCTCAGACAAATGGCATTATCAACACCACCCATTCT
Organism: Rubritalea squalenifaciens DSM 18772; assembly: GCF_900141815.1. Classification (NCBI taxonomy): domain Bacteria; kingdom Pseudomonadati; phylum Verrucomicrobiota; class Verrucomicrobiia; order Verrucomicrobiales; family Rubritaleaceae; genus Rubritalea; species Rubritalea squalenifaciens. The sequence goes on along the minus strand of NZ_FQYR01000004.1, from coordinate 611,954 downwards.
AGACCTCTTGGCGAGTCGCCAGATAGCGGTTGGCCAAGGCAACCGGAAGCTGCTTAGCAGTCGTATCCACAGTTTGAATCCCATGCGCATTCAGCTCATTGAGAACGAGTCTTCGGTCATCCAGATATCGCTGAGTAGCACCAAATTTGAGCGCATCATCGAGTGTGGCAATTGGAGCCTCCATGGCATCCACCACCTCTTTCTCTCTCAAGTTCGCCAACATCACCACGTGACGTTTACGTAGCATTTGAAGTGGCTGGATCAAATCAGCACCATCCTCCCCACGCACATTGGAGAGAACCACAACCAGTGCACGCCTTCTTTGACGCACCATGAGCTTTTCGACAGCCTCAGCGTAATCACTAGGATTAGTCGAGGTCTGATAGTCATAGAGGTGGTTCAGGATCGTGGTCATGGAGTTGACACCCTTCACCGGCGGCAACCAGCGTTCCTCACCTCCAAAACTTAATATCCCCACATTGTCCCCCTGCCTCAGAGCAACGTATGCCAGTAGGAGCATCGCATTCAAGCAATGATCAAACTGTGGCATCTCACCATCCATGGCCCTCATCCTACGACCACAATCAATGGCCAGAATCACGTTCTGGTCACGTTGTTCCTGATAATCGCGGCTAATCAAAGAGAGCCTTTTAGATGTAGCCTTCCAGTCAATCTGAGAGAGCATATCGCCCAAATGGTAGTCACGAAGCTGATGAAAATCCTTACTCAGCCCTACACGGTTTTTCATCACAATCCCCATCTGCTCGGGACTACTCTCCATGGTCAGTAATGCAAAGCGGATCACTGGCTCATAGTTAGGATAGACTCGACTTTGCTCTTTCTCACCAATCCGTTGCTGCTTGACCCAGAATCTGAATGGTGAACTAACCTGAACGTGAGCTTCATCAAAGGTCGCCATTCCCCTTTCATGCAGAGTAGCTGGGTAAGTAACCTCTTGGTACCCCTTACCTGGTAGCGTTCCAGACCAAGGCAGGAGTTCGCATGCCCCTTCTTCAGGCAAGCCGTCGTAAAGATGAGCCGACAGTGGCCACCTGGAAGAATTACTGACCTTCAAAGTCACATCACCCGCAACCCCAATAGCAAAACGTCCTGGCAATGTTCTCTGCACTTTGACTGAGGGGATGAGCTTGATCCAGATGGCGTCGATCAGAGCTACCAAGGCCCAGAGCCCTGCCAGTATCCACCAGGCCTTCTCCACCTCACCGAAAACGGAAGCCAGCACACCCACCATCAACCAGATAGTGGCACACCATAACATCAAGCCACTTGGCTTTAGCTTGAGGTACCGCCAGATTAGGATCATCGCGATGACTGGCCCCACATAGGTAGACACACCTAGCAGAAATCCAGCAAAGCCCCCCACGGCTAGACTATCAGTCAAGAATGGCATTTATGCGGACTTCTCAATTTATTGGCGAGGCGCTTCTACACTAGCCACAATCGCAGTAATCGCATCATCCACATTTTGCCCGCTGATCGCCAATTCTGGCGCTAGCTGAACCCGGTGACGCAGTACCGGCAAAGATGCCGCCTTGATATCATCTGGAATCACAAAATCACGGCCCTGCATCAGAGCATAGGACTTGGCGACTCGAACCAAGCTAATAGCACCACGAGTCCCCGCACCCAGGCTGATGCCCTGAGCGGAACGTGTTGCTCTGGTAATATTAACGGCATAAGCCACGACTTCATCAACGCAGCGGATCGCAGCCGCCTCTTTTTGCGCATCAATGATCTCCTGAGGTGAACAAATCTGCTCCACAGCTTCAGCCTTGAGCCCCTGACTTCCGGTCACTTGGCGCACTACCTCGGCTTCATCGGCGTGATTCGGGTAATCAATGATCACCTTCATCAAGAAACGGTCCAACTGAGCCTCTGGCAGAGGATAGGTACCCTCCTGCTCGATCGGGTTCTGTGTCGCGAGGGTCATGAATGGAGGATCCAGCTTCATGGTCTCACCATCGATGGTTACCTGACGCTCCTGCATTACTTCTAGCAGCGCGGCCTGAGTCTTGGCTGGTGCACGGTTAATCTCATCGGCAAGCAAGAGACTCGTAAATACTGGTCCACGGCGAACCTGGAAGGTCTGACTCTTCATGTCGAACAAAGTGAAGCCGGTGACATCTGAAGGCATCAAGTCCGGTGTGAACTGGATTCTGCGAAACGCCCCACCAAAGGTGTGAGCCAAAGCCACCACCATGTGGGTTTTGCCGAGACCAGGCTTACCCTCCAACAGAACATGCCCGCCAGCAAGGAAGGTGGCAATCACCTGATCCACCACGTGCTTCTGACCGAACACGACTTTCAATAGCTGCTCGCGAATCTTGTTCACGATTTCCACAGAGCGAGTTTCCGTTACTGGCGGATTGTAGCTACTCTGAGGAGTATAGGCAGTTTCAGTGGTGGTGTTAAGTTCCTGTTCTTCGTTCATAGTGATTTGAGAATAGTTTGAAGGTTTTGGGTAATGCGCACCATCGTGGTGGCGTCGTGAACTTGGGTTTTGGTCATGGCTTCCTGGATCAGTTCCAGGCTCAGGCCTGAGCTGCTGTGCAAGTTTTCAAAAAGGGTCTCTTCCGCGATAGCGTCATGGCCGAATGCCCCGCAACGGCGTCTCACTTCATTCCGGAGTGGATTGAGCAGAGAATCGTCTTTCTTGTGAGTCCAGAGGAAATCACCTGTCGCCAAGAGCTGCTTCTCATAGCTCCGGAAATGACCGGTCACCACATCCATCTTGGGACCAAAGTTAGGTAGATTTTTCCAGAGCCAGAGTGCCAACAGCACCAAGAGAGCAAACACCGCCATCCAGCCATACTCCATCAACATGGACATGAAGCTGCGTACTTTCCCCAGTGAGAATACAACCTTCCCCGGTGGAGATGTATCACTCAAATAGTCGAGCATCGCGGCGTGATCTTTCATCCCAAGATAGGGGTTACGAAAGACTCTACCATCCGAAATCACCGTCACGCGGCCACCTCCATAAGGCCGGCTGTAAAAGCTGTGTTCCTCGCCTTGGTCACTCCAATCATCCATGTAACTGAGACCATTCGCAGACTTCACACGCTGGGTACCTCCCAACAGTAGCTCAAATTCATCATACCCTGTGTCAACTCGAGAGACCTCGGCGTTCGGCAAGATGAGACCACGTTGTGTCTTTTCCCGGGCGCTCATTCCCTCCTCGGTAGCCTCCTCCAAATCGATGTCCAAATAGGGGGGATTTGTTACCGTCACCAGCTCCAGATCGAGCTTTTCCAACAGGTGCTTCAAGCCTAACTGCTCATCATACTCATCATTCCACCACTCAGGGTCATGATCGGCACCTACCCCTACATCCTTCCAATAGTCCTCAGCTCTCTGCAGGAAAATCACAAAATGTCCACCTTGTACCACCCATTCAATGGCTCGTTCGGCGTCCCCAGTGGATCTGAGCGTGGATGCAGGAGCAAAGACAAGCCCCTCCTCTACATCCATTTTGACAACTCCCGTCATCGAGCTGGCGTCTATACCAGACGCTTGTAGATACAGCTCAGCCGCTAGGTATGGGTTTTTACGAGCCAAGCCCTGGTAGCCCAGCACTCGCTCTTTAATGACATAGTCGCCTTTATCACAGCCAGAGACCATTAATGCAGCGATCACTACGGCAAGATATGTAAGACACCTCATCACGCAGCACCCAGCCTTTCTACTGGTTTACTGCTGAACATCCAATCGCGGCACAAGCTATGAAATTCATCCTCACTGGGCTTGATCTTGCCGTAGGCCAACCTCACCCAAGCAATCGTCAGGCGACTAAAATACCTCGCCTTATCGCCAGCCTGTGCTTTCTCCACGGCCAACTCACAATCGCGCTCAGTATCCCCTTCTCCGATCTGGACTTGCCCATAGTTCACCAACCAAGCAATGGAACCGCGATATAGCAGGCTCAATGCCTTCTGATGCTCACCCAGCCTCCAGGCTTCGTGGGCGGCTTTGACCACGTCATCCGGAAGACTCTCCAAAGTGACTTCCATTCCCATTACTGTCTTGATGCTTGGGGCATTTACCTGACTTGCTATGGACTTCCCACCTGAGAACACGTGCCTATTTTGGTAAATCAGCCAGACGATGCCAGCTATCGCTACTCCAAGAATCACCCAAAATAATAGATTCCCAATGACAGCAAACCCACTCATATCTGGAATGTCACCATCCGGTAAGTCTACATGATCATCGCTCACGTAATCTTCATACTCCTCAGTATGAATCGTAAACCTCTCATCAGCCACCACCTTCTCGAGGCGCTCATTCTTCTCCTGGCTGAGAGCATTTCCACCGAGCATCAAGAAACTGGCACCAGCAATCAGCAAAGAAGCAATCTTGCTACCAATTCCCAACCCGCTTGAGGAAACCCTCTCGCTCATTCGCTTGAAAGCCAGCTCGATATCCCACCCTTCAGTGATCGTCCGGCTATTGATGTACATGGCAAAGCCTGCTCCTACAAAGAATGGCTGAATCAAAGTCACCGACATCAGATACAAACCTAGTAAAACCCATATATAGTAGGCTGGTACAAATGAGGCCTCGGTAGCCAAGACATGTTTCACCCAGAATTCTTCAATCTCTACATTGTCTCCAAACAAGCCCATGAAGCTCAGATAGATAAACCAGGCCGAAAACATCGAACATAAGACAAGTACCCAACTAATCAGAATTGCCTGAGTGGCACCCTCACCGCCATTTCTGGCTAGCAGATTGACTCGGCTCCTATAGGCAGATCCCTTGAGCCCTTCAAGCTCGAGCACTGGCTGGGCCAACCCGCGCCCGGGTGAGAAACGCTCCAGAGTCAGAAGCTTGATCGATCTTTTAAAAAACATGCGAGGCCAGGCCTTGAAGACCTCACGCAACTTCACATCCTCGCCAAACAGGGCACGGCTGATCACGAACAAAGGTACGCGATCACATACCGGTAATAACCACCAGCAGGTAAGTAGAGCCATCCATGGCCTACCTTCCGGCCATGGCCAGAGCTGATAGACGCTAATCACCAAAAACCACAAGGGCACCACCGTCACAATCCATGACATGAGCACCTTACCGAAATTCTCACGGACCAGAGCACAGCCTAAGTCGATCGACTCCCAGCGTCCGCGTGGACGAATCTCAGCCGTTACATCCTCAAGCCGCACGTTTCCCCCTTCCCGCAAAAATAAAGTAGTACGCTAGGGCGGCCCACCCCGCAAAACCAACCCAGTACTTGATCGTGCTGGACGCTGGACCGGCAGACCAAAATCCCTCCACACAGGCGGCAAGAAAGGTCAGAGCAAAGGCTCCATAAACCAAAGGAAGGCCCTTCTTACCACTCTCTAACAAAGCACGTCCACGAGTCATTCTCCCTGGATTGAGAATCCCTAAGCCAATGCGCATGCCAGCCATCCCTGCGACAACCATACCTGTCAGCTCATAAGGAGCATGCCCTGAAACAAAACTAAAAAAGCGCACTGGATCTCCATACTCCATCACATAAGCCATTGCCCCACCGATCCCGAGACCATTCATCAAGAGAATAAACAAACTCCCTACCCCGGCCAAGACCCCGCCAGCTACAATTTGAAAATCAATACCGATGTTATTATTCACGTAGTGAGAAAACATCAAGAAATCGGCCCCGGTTTCACCTCGTCCCTCAGACAAAGGGCGAGCGTCTTTGCCGTACATTTCGTCCATGCTTTCCATTCCTGAGCTACCCAGAATGCTACGAACCCAATCGATATCATAATGGATGGAGGCCCACATCCCAAACAAAGGGATCAGGAAAACCAACCAGCACAGTACAAACAATTTCCATTCATTCCGGATGGACTGTGGAAATCCAACGGCGAAAAAGCGCAGTATTTTTTCAGTAAACCCACCACTGTTTCTAACCGTCAATTTATGCCCGCGGATCACTTGTTGATTCAGATACTCGCACATGGGCACGCTGTACATGCGGTGACGAGCCAGAGCGAGTTCGTTACAACGCTCACGAAGCATCTTAGGAACCTCCTCTACGTCAGCCACATTCTTCTGCCCTTTCTCCAGAGCTGCAACCGTAGCCTCGTAGTGGTTCCATTTCTGGATATGCTTTTGCTCGAAATCCTTGACCTTCATATTAATCCCTTTCTGTCAGCCAGTGAGCCACCCCTAACAATTTAGTCATCCCCTCTCTTCCCTTTGAGCCTGAGACCGCCGAAGCATGATCAGCCAGCTCAATCCTTCTCGCTTCAGACCACAGCCCAGCTCTCTCCCTGAATGCAGCAATAGCCGCCTGTTCTTCTTTAGTAAGAACAACCGGAGGAGCTACACTCTTTAAAACTGGCGGTATCGCAGAGCTTAGGTGCCTGACAGGAGTACTGTAGATGACCACGGTGTTCGCCACCATATCGCCCAGACGCTGGAATTTTTTCGATAACAGGCTGGATGTTAGTCCACAGCCATAACCTCCGATCATAATTCCGACTGAGGCAGATGGCACACCTGGCAGCATATCAACAAATCTCAAGAGATTGCGCACGAGAACCTGCCCCCGCGATGCCTCATTTCCAGACCTATCAACCACACGTAAACCCAAGGCTCGCTTACCCGGAGTAGCTCCACGCTTACCGGATTCAAAAAAGGCAAAATAGCCCCAGCCCAGCATGAAAAAGCATAACAGCAAAATACCTATGATTACGTTCCGAGGGAACCAGCTGGAAAGAATCGACATGATGATCCACAGCACCACAATGACTCCGATGATAATCAAATAATCTAACAGTAAAGCCATGGCACGGGGAAAGGGCCCAGCCATCCGGAGAAGGATCTCTACCCCCTCACCAAGCTCGACACTTTGGAGTGTATCAATTTTATCTTTCTCCTTGGAAGCCATGGTTAACGACGCTTCACCAGCTATATCAACTAAGAAGCCTTGGAACTCTAACCTTCACATACGTCCCGTAAAGGAAAAGATCATCCATAGCATGACACACAGCCAGCAAATCACAGAAAGGCATTGCGGCTCAATTACCCCACGCTACACTCACGTCAGATTTTTCAATCACCTTTCATTGTTATGCCTATTCACAGCTATACTGGCGGACACGTTTTCACCAATGGATTCATTGTTGATCACAACGGAACATGCATCGTCATCGACGCTCCAGCTCTTATTCACGAAGTCATTCAGGATCACGGCCTAAAACCGACCCACCTTCTCCTCACCCATCAACACTTCGACCACACAGAGGACGTTGAGGCCCTGCAAAACATGGGAGTGAAGGTGCTCATGCATTCACCTTACTCTGAAACTCTGATTCGCCAGAAGGAAGCACGAGAAAACTGGGGCCTCCCGGTAAACATCACCCCATTCGAGGCTGACACCCTGCTTGATGGTGAAAACGAGATCAAAATTGGAGACCTGGAGATCAAGATCTTCCACATCCCCGGTCACTCGCCGGACAGCGTCGCATTCTACATTCCTGAGCTCGATGTTGTCTTCGCCGGAGATACTCTCATGGCTGAATCCATGGGCCGGACTGACCTACCAGGAGGCTCTCACGAACTGCTTGTCGAAGGCATCAAAAAGCACCTCTACTCCCTGCCGGACGAAACAGCCCTGTGTTCAGGCCATGGGCCTGTCTCCTCAATCGATCACGAGAAGCAGAATAACCCCTTTATTTAATCTCTCCGCCATTCCCCCCCTTCTTCCTCATCTAAGATTACCACCAATGAAAAAGGCGTACCGCAGATTGCGATACGCCTTTTTCGAAAGATACTGCCCGGAGGCAATTCCTGAAATTATCGGGAGTAAAGTTCAACCACGAGCTGAACGTTAACACCGTGATCCATGTCCTCTGGCTCTGGAAGGCGAGCAACAGTACCGGACATTTTCTCGCGATCGATAGTCAACCAGTCCTTGAGAGGTACTGCTTGTGTGAGATCGAGTGCGCGAAGACCGAGCTGCTGTGAAGATGGCTTCTTAGCAACTTCGATTACGTCACCTGGCTTGCACTGGTAGGAAGCGATGTCTACCTTGGTACCGTTTACAGTAACGTGACCGTGGTTCACAAACTGACGAGCAGCGGAACGGGTGTTACCAAAACCGAGACGGTAGCAAACGTTGTCGAGACGAGTCTCAAGAAGGCGAACGAGAGTGTCACCGGTAATGCCACGCTGGCGAGCTGCCTCTGCGTAGTATGCGCGGAACTGCTTCTCAAGTACACCGTACTGGAAACGAAGCTTCTGCTTCTCACCGAGAGCTACTGAGTAGTCAGACTTCTTACGACGACCTGCACGGAGACCGTGCTGACCTGGAGGGAAGTTACGACGCTCAAGAGCCTTGGAAGGACCGAAGAGGGCTACACCGAAACGGCGGCTGATTTTATCTTTAGGGCCAATGTATCGTGCCATAATAAATTGTGGTTAGTAGTTTGGTTCCTTCGTTAAAATTATACGCGACGTGCTTTCTTAGGACGGCAACCGTTGTGTGGTACGGAAGTTACATCCTTGATTGAAGTGATTTCAAGACCGAGAGCCTGTGCAGCACGAACTGCGGACTCACGACCAGCACCTGGACCCTTTACGCGAACCTCAACGGACTTAAGACCGTGAGACATTGCCTGACGGCATGCGTCCTGGGAGACAACCTGTGCAGCATATGCGGTGGACTTACGGGAACCCTTGAAGCCCATCTTACCAGCAGAAGACCAACCGATAGCATTACCGTTTGAGTCTGTTACACTGACAAGTGTGTTGTTGAAAGTGGCTGTGATGTGAACGATACCGGAGTGAACGTTCTTGCTCTTCTTGGCTTTGTGAATCTTGGTGTCAGCTTCCTCAGCGCCAGCGAGCTCAGCAAAAATATCGCGCTTCTTCTCCTCTTTTTTAGGAGCTTCAGCTGTTTCTTCAGCTTTAGGAGCTTCAGTAGCTTCCTGTGCAGCAGGAGCTTTTACTTCTTCCTCAACTGCTTCTGTGTTCTTTGTTTCTTCAGACATTTTATTAACAGGTCAAAGGTTACTTCTTACCTACCACACCTACAGTGCGCTTCTTACCCTTACGTGTACGGGCATTAGTCTTGGTACGCTGACCACGAACTGGAAGGCCGCGCTTGTGGCGCTGACCGCGGTGGCAGTTAATGGAGGTCAGGCGCTTAAGGGCAGCTTGACGCTCACGACGAAGGTCACCTTCGATGATGATCCCCTCGGAAGTGATCACCGTGGCGATCTTAACGAGTTGCTCTTCTGTGAGTTGACCTGTGCGAATATCAGCATCTACACCAGCGTGCTCGAGAATTCTCTTAGCAGTTGTTGGTCCGATGCCGTAGATATATGGGAGAGACGCTTCGATGCGCTTCTCATTTGGAATTTCGATTCCGAAAATTCGTGCCATGGTGATACGGTTTTCTTAATGGTTAATAACTGTGCTCCGCAGGAATTTAGGTGTCAGGGACACCAAGCGGGACGGCTCGTTTACCAGAGATTTCCGTTCTGGCAAGCGAGAAATGGTGCTTTTTCCTCAATTCCAACGGTTAAGTCCACACTTCGGGGTTGAATATTTGCTCTAGCGAGGTCACATCAAGCTCATGCTTCGCATCTGCTTTATCGGCGGCTACGCCATTATGATCCTCTTGGTAATCGCTTTCATCGCGATCAAAACCATTGCCGTGGTGGGCGCTGGTGGACTGGGAGATTTCGCGGCAGGCCTAGACTCCAAGCTTTCAGAGCCCAAATACATGGCCTTGACCACTGGAGGGCTTGCTACTTTCCTCGGCCTGTGGATCACCAGTTTGGTCATTTTGTCCAGACAAGCTCCAGAATGGGAACGCAAGTGGGTCAAAACTCTGATCATTGGCTGCGCCTTCATGATGGTCTTCTTTGTCATCCTTGGCTTCATTGCAGTTGCCGCCATCTATTTAGAAGGACTTCCTAAGGAATTTGCAGAAAAAGTCGCCGGCATGGTCACCTCTCCCGTACTCATGGAGCTCTCTTTCTTTTTCTTCGGCCTCATCCTGCTGTTCAGCTTTAACATCATCCGACGTATCCGTGAGGGCGATGAGTATGTGTATCTGGAAATCGTAGATGCCCCGCAGGCAAAGGAATCCCTCCCTGCCGAAAAACAGCGCACTATCTATAAGGAGGAACCCCAAGCCTTTGATGACGACCTAGAGCTTCAGCTCTCCACCATCGAAGGTGCATTGGACATGCGAGATCACAAACAAGCCTTTGAGTTGCTCATGGATCTCCCGGAGGAAGTCATTGATACCCCGAGAGTCCGCGCACTCAGGCAAAAACTCATTGAGCTTGAGCAAGACTAGATTGCCTGGGCATTGCCCCTCTAGTTTCTTCTCCTTCTGCCAAGGAGCAGGCCACCCCCAATGCCGAGCAAGCCAAGCACTGATGGCTCCGGGACAGCTTGCGCTGCGACATCAACATCCCAACCGATGACATCAAATGCCATCAGATCGAGACCTGAAACCTCATTGATCTGTCCCGCAGGATTTGCAGTAGGGTCCATAATTCCAAGGCCTACTCCATCCCTCCAATGGCTGGCTTGATTGCCGTCACCATAGTCTACCCCTGTGGAGAAGTGCCCCAGATTGGTCGCACCACCATCAATAGAGAAGTAAGCCTCCTCACCAGCCGCAAGATTCAACTCACCCTCGGCACTATAGCGAAACATATCCAGACCTGAAAACACCCTGAAGTTTTCCAGATCAATTCCTGCACCGATAGCATAGTCCACGGTATCTACTCCACTGGTGAAGCCCAAGCTGTGGCCAATCTCATGGATCGCCACACCAACAAAATCTTGAAGTCCTGACCCCACTCCATCTGACTGGTCAAAGTCCCAGTTAAATGAACTACTGAAGGTGATAAAAGCATCCGCATCGGCCGCTCCACCAACGAAGAGCCCAAGAGCTTTTGCATTCGATGTATTTAGATCAAGAACCCTATTGTTTCCACTGCGGTCACGATCAGTCCCGACCACGAGAGAATTTGACTCGGTGTCAGTCTGAGTGAGGAAGGTCAGACTTCCTCCGCCAGCATTCGGCAAGTTAGCCACAGCGACGGCGTCGTCGGCCGTCGTCACATCAGCGTTCAAGGCATTAAAATAATCAACAACAGTGACACTCTGAGTAGTACTCCCCGCCTGCCCCAGCACACCCGGATCCAGCGCGGTAAAATCGATCTCAATATTCACAGTAACATCATCCATGAGCACACTCTCCCAGTAGAGTGCTGCGGACTCGAAGCCATCTAGTGCTCTTTGATCCATACCCGCAGCGGGGCTGAAGACAATATCAAGGGCGGAAGAACTGGCGGTTCCGAGGATGAATATTGATGGGGCGAGGTACTTAAGGTGCTTCATGCGGACGCTGCTTTAGCACAACTCCAGAGCACCTTTCCACTCAAATTAGCCCTGCATATTAAGAGCAGATTAAGATCTACTTTTTCTTCTTTTCCTCTTCCGGTTCATCCCCTCCGCCAAAAATGGAATTCAATCCCTGCTGCAGCACATCGGAACCAGCCTGGACGGGATCCTTGTCCCCCGTTAGCACATCCTTCCCTGCCTCCAAGACATTCTTACCGCTCTCCATGACTTTATTACCACCAGGCACCTTGCCAACAACTTCTCCACCATACTTAAGCATCTGCTTCCCACCCACCATTTCCAACATTCTATCGCCAGCCGCGGCCAACAAGCGCCCGCTGAGGTCCTCCTTCACATCGGCAGTCGTTCCTCCAATGACTACGGTGGTCCAGCTCATCCCTTCTTTCCCTGGGAGGAAAACTTTATCCTCAGCCCCAGGAATGTGGCTTAAGGTCCCCGGCGTAAGACCGACATAAAATTTGCCGTCCAGCTTATCACCATCAATGGTTAACGCCCCCTCAACCCGGATCAAGCCATCACAATGCATGTAAATATCATTCAGCTTCAGTTCCTGGCCCACTTTCTCAAAATGGCAGCGGAAATTTGAAAACCGCAGGGTCTTGAAATCACGTACCATAGTGAATGCCGCGATACTATCGAGAATCGGCAGAGCGGTGAGCTTGCCATCTTTGATCATGATCTCTCCCTTGATAACGGGCTCATTGTCACTGCGTGGCTCGATGCTAAAGGTTGCAGCAAACTCCCCAAATAGTTGCTGCTTCCAGTCCTCCGGAATCACATCGGCACATTGTAAATTCTCAAGCGCCCCCATCAGTGCGTAGCCACTTCCTTCCTCATTAAAATCCACTTCACCTTCCAGCCCGAGCTTTCCTGTATCAAACACCTCAAAATCTGCTTTATCGATGTGTAGACGGTTATTGAGAAATCTTACCTGACCATCTTTGAGATAGGCCTTACCCAGCATTTCCAGCGGCATCTTGAAATAGCCGCCAGAGAGACTGGCATCGTAAGCGGCACTACCATCCTGTTTCACCAACTCAACCTGCACATCCTTCATCTCATAATCACCACCTTCAGTCAGAATTTTCGCTCCAGCCCGCAGTATCGTGGCATCATAAAGTGCTGCCCTCTTTGGCAGAAATTGTTCCAACAACCCCTCAGCCGCATCCCTGACACGTGGTTTATTGAACTCTTTGGTCAAATCTAAATCCACCTGAAGCGCCCCCACTTCGACATTTCTCAGCTCCCACTCTTCCCGTTGCAAGAAGTCACATTTCACATCTAATGACAGATTTTCCGCCTCCAGTTTGGCCAAACCTCCATCACTCACGGCAGTAAATCCGTCATTCTCTCCATGCATTCCATTCCAGGTGAATTTTTCAAATTCCCCCTCAGCCCCCATCAAGTCTCCGACTTTCAGACTCATTGCTTCACTGAACTCAGAGCTATGAATATAAGCCAGAACACGGTTATAACCCACTGCTAATGCAGACACTAACAGCACACAAAAGAGCGCAGACAACTTCCACCCAAGCCCCTTCATCATGCGGTTCTTTCCTCTTCTTCTACTACTTTTTCGTCTTCTGGACATGGGCTACAAGCTAAGTTAATACCTTCAAGTCTCAAGGTTTCTTCTCGCTTCTACGGGAAATTTGCTTTTGTGTAACCATCGTTCTGTAAAAACTTATTATCAACCGTGCTAGAGATAAAAGACCTTTGTTTTACCATTGAGAAAGACGATGAACCCCTCAACCTGGTTGATCGTGTAAGCATTAATATCCCATCTGGTCACTTCATGGCCATCGTGGGACCGTCTGGTTGCGGTAAAACCACCTTGCTCAATACACTTGCCGGCCTGAACGAGCTTTCTGAAGGCGCTATCTACTGGAACGGCAGAGACCTTGAAGAAGATGGCGACTTTGACCCAGCTGAACTTGGCTACGTCCCCCAATTTTCTATCGCCTATGATGAATTGACCGTAGACGAATCCATCGAGGCAGTCACCAAACTCCGAGTGCGTACCCGCAATCTGGACGACTTGGATCTCCGTATTGATCGAGTACTTGAAGAGACTGGCCTGACGAGTATTGCAGACCGCTACGTTAAAGTCCTTTCAGGCGGTCAAAAGCGCCGTCTCGGTTTGGCCATGGAGCTCGTTACTGACCCCAAGCTACTGCTTTGCGATGAGGTGACTTCAGGCCTGGACCCAAGATCCGAGCGAGATATCGTACGCCGACTGCACTCCCTTTCCCGACGCGATGGCCGCATCGTCATCTCAGTCACCCACTCTCTGGCCCATCTAGAACTCTACGATTCCATCCTGGTCTTGCACGAAGGCAGAGTCGCCTACCACGGACCACCAAATGGACTCACCCATTATTTCTCCGTCGAAGACACCGAGGAAATCTACCCTCGTCTGGCTAAGCAAGATGCCAGCAAATGGCAGAAATCCTGGCTCAAGCACAAAGACGTCTACTACAAAAAGATCGATAGTACCCGCCAGAGGCTCATTGACGAAGGCCAGCTCATCATCCCTGAGACCAAGGAGCTGGACACCCCGTCCAAGGAATCCAAAAAATCCACCCAAGATATCGTACTTGATGAGACTGGTCCTCTTGAAGATGACCGCACCAAAAGCGAAATCTCCTCTGACACAGAATTTGATGAGTTCGGTGACATTCCGATCAAGAAGACTGGCAAAGTGCGCGCAAGAAAGCCTCAGAAAATAGAGGACTCTGCCCCACTGGAAGTCGAAACAGAGAAGTTCCTCGACTCCAGCGAAATTGTTTCCGAAGGAGCGGAACCAATCAGCACCCCTAATTTCGCCAGTCAATTCAGCACCTTGCTGGCTCGTCGCTGGAAGATCTTTTTCCGGGACAAAGGCCAGGTCATCCTCCAACTGGCCATCCTGATCTGTTTCCCCTGCCTAGTTGCTCTTTTCGGGGAGCAAGCCAGTGCCCCTCTTCTTCAGTATCCGGATGTCCCAGATGTAGAAGTATCCATGCAGTCGATGAAAAACTTGGAAACCATCGGCGAAAACAGAGCCAAAGTCGGTGGAGCCGTCTCGGGCATCATCATGTTCCAAGTCGTCTTGCTCGCACTGATGGGCTCCAATAACGCAGCCCGCGAGATCGCTGGTGAACGTAAGATCATGGAGAAAGAAAAGTTTGGCGGAGTCAGTCCCTTTGCCTACCTCCTGAGTAAGATTGTCTTCCTATCCGGCATGGTCATCATCCAGTCCGTGTGGATGGCTATTTTCGTAGAGCAATTCTGGCATTTCCCGGAAAACCACGCCACCAATGGATTCTTCGATCACGTCTTGTTCCTCATCCTCGTCAATGCGGCCATGACATCCATCTGTCTGGGCATTTCCTCGCTGATGAAAACCTCTGAACAGGCATCACTCCTGTCCATTTACCTGGTTGGCTTCCAGCTACCACTCTCAGGTGCAGTCTTGGCGCTTCCCGAATTCGTGGGCCAAATCACCCGCCCTTTCATCTCCGCTTACTGGGCCTGGTCTGGCAGCATTGAATCCCTAGAAGACCGTTATCAAGCAGCCATCACTACCGTCACCACGACTCCACTTGATAACACTAGAATGATTTGCCTCTATGTCTTAGGCTTCCAGATCCTCATCGGCCTCATCGCCTCCTACATCGGAATCCGCCGTCATCAATGGGAACATTAATTCCCGACGTCGTAACCATTTCAGCAATCCCTCTTATTATCAGACATCAATCACACTTTCACCATGGCTCGTAGATCCAGAAAAAAGAAACAAAGTAATTCACAGACCACCGTCATCATCGGCATCGCCGTCATCGCCCTAGCTGGCTACCTTGGCTTTAAAGTCATCGGCTCAAGCGACAAGGTCGACGCCAAAGAGTTCCCACTTCAGAGCTACGTCAATGACGGCAACAGCCTGCGTGGTAACAAATACCAGGTCACTGGCGAGGTCTTTTCCAAACCCTTCCACGATCCAGCAAGAGGTCAAAAAATCTACGTTCGCGTGGATGTCGGCGAAGCTAAATATCCAGCGGGTTTACCTCGGGATATTGGTATTTTCGTACCAAGCACAGTCCAAGGCCCGAACCTTGAAACAAAGCAAAATTACACATTCGTCGTCAAAGTCATCAATGGAGGCAATCTGGAAGCCCTCCAATATGCTTCCCAATAGCCCATTTGCCACCGCCTCATAACTAGACTAATTTTCCTAAAATGAAGAAAACTCACATTTCAGTCCTTGCTCTCAGCGTCCTGTCCTTATCGGCATCTGGCCAAGTCCTCTCGCCTACAGGATCAGGCAGCATTGTGCCATCCTCAAAGAATACAGCCTCAGGCAGCAACGACACCACGATCACCCGCACACAGCAAAATTCAGCCTCCCCTCATGGAGAAGAGCTCCCGCTGATTGATCCCACTCAGAAGACAGTGACCTTCCAAGGGCGCACCTATTCCCTGATGGACAACAATCTCGGTGGTCAGTTCGAGGCTTATCTGGCATCCACTGAATTTGCCACTCAGGCAGCCATCGAATACCGTGAGACCATTCAGCAAATTCTTGAGCATCTTTCCCCTACAAACGAAGAAGGACAGAACCTCAAAGCTGCCTACGAGCTGCTCGAAAAAGCCTCCGATTATCCTGGTGACGGAAACATCTGTGAGTCCCTGGGCAACTCCATCTACTCCGCCCTTCTCACCAAGCAAGGCATCGGCAGTAAAAAGGAGGCTATTGAGCGCCTCAACAAGGAACGTGATCGCATCATCTACAACATGGGCATCATGGAGTCCAAACTGGAGTTCCAAACGCCACAGCCTACAGGAGGCAACGGCGGCAAAAACGGCAAGAATGGCCGTCAGCAGAATAATTCACGTGTCACCTCTACCGAGTACCTCATGATGCAGAAGAGGCTCGTAGAAATCGAAGCCATCAAGAAGAAGTACGAAGGAGAAGGAGCTATCAGCCTGACCCAGTCCAAGATCCAGTATCAGGCGATGATGGTGCAGCTCTTCATGCAGCGCCGCTTCGAGCACGTCGTGATCTCCTCCCGCTTCTATAACCTTATCTTCAAAGACGGTGATCAGAAAATGCGCCTCAAGAAAGGCTCTGATACCGAGAAGTTTTTCTCTGAAGGAATAGGTGTGAACCCTACTGTTTCCGGATTAGATGCAGCCGCCAACGAAGCGATTCGTAAGACACGCACCTTGATCGACGCATTCCGCAACAACCTCGCTCAGGACCGCTTACATGCAGCCTCAGAACGCTTGGTTGAAGCCTATGCCATCGGTGAATTCCTTCCTGTCGTTCAGACCGTCCCGATCGACTCCAAAGCAAGAATCCAGCAGTACGTCCAAGACGGCAATGATCTCATCGAAGCTCTGTCCGCCAAGGAACTCGCCAGAGCCACCGAACTCAATGAGTCACTCAAATCTCAGGCCACAGACTACAACAGCTCCAAAGCCAATTCCTACATATCAGCCCACAAGCGCGGGTCAGACAGCTATGTACGTGACGCCAAATTTGCCCTGCTCAATAAAGAAACGGACAAATTCAAAGTGGCCATGGAAAACGCGATCAAGATGTGGCCAGGCAACCCGGCCATCGGTGACCTTAATTCAGCTCTGGATAAACAGATTGCAGGAATGACCGAGGATCAGGACCTTGCCGCAAACGCCATAAAAGACTTTGATAACCTTCTGGCAGCAAAATCCTACCGCGCCATGCTCGAGGAACCTCGCAAGTCCACATTCGTAGTTGTACTCGGCAAGATGAATGATGAGGCTCGCATGAAGCAACTTGAAGAAATCGGCACCTCCATCGAGGAAATCGAAAAAGCTCTGGAAACAGCAAAGCAGCTCGAAGCCG
Source organism: Rubritalea squalenifaciens DSM 18772 (assembly GCF_900141815.1). Classification (NCBI taxonomy): domain Bacteria; kingdom Pseudomonadati; phylum Verrucomicrobiota; class Verrucomicrobiia; order Verrucomicrobiales; family Rubritaleaceae; genus Rubritalea; species Rubritalea squalenifaciens. The sequence continues at coordinate 594,682 of NZ_FQYR01000004.1, read as the reverse complement.
CTGGCCAGCCACATGCCGCGTGGGAGGCCGTCTACAAAGCTCAGGTCAAGTACTTCGATGATCCCAAGATCGCCAATACCAAGGCCCGCCTTGCAGGAGAAGTAGCCACCTTCACCAATGCACTCACCCGCGCCAAGAACCTCGAGGAAAAGAATATTGCTCAGACAGGCTCAGCCCTCTCCTGGTATCTCGAGGCCAAGCGAATCTACCCGAACAGCAAGTTCGCCAATGAAGGCATCCAGAGACTCCTGGACCTAGAGTTTGGCGAAGGCGCAGCAGACGTCAGCAAAGAGGCGACACAAGACGGTGCAGTCAATGCTGAGATAGTAGAATAATCTCCCTCAAACACCCCAAATGCAAAACGGCCTTGGTTCTACAACCAAGGCCGTTCTTTATATGAATGATTACTGCCAGAGCTACTACATGCGCTCAGGCACGTTGATCCCGAGCAGGCCTAAGCCTTTCTCCAGCACGCGAGCAGTGAGCTCACAGAGCACGAGACGTGATTTACGCACTTCTCCCTCACTCTTCAATACTGGGCAAGCCTCGAAGAAGCTGTGGAAGGCCTTTGCCAGATCCAGCAAGTAGTTCGCCAAGATATTCGGGCGCAAATCATCCAGCACACTTGGAAGCACCTCACCGAAACGGGAGAGGATACGGCTTAGGTGGATTTCTCCGTCCTCCGTGATGGTAAGACCCTCGCTATCCAGAACCACCTCTTCCTCCAGCTTACGGAAAATGGAACGAGTACGGACGTATGCATTTTGCAGATATGGAGCTGTGTCTCCCACAAGAGCTACCATTTTCTCCAGATCGAAAATATAGTCACTCGCACGGTGGTGGCTGAGTTCGGTGAATTTCACCGCACCGAGTCCAATTACCTCCGCGAGCTTTTCTTTCTCCTCTTCTTCGAGGTGACCACTCTTCTCTTCGAGAACAATGCGTGACTGCTTGATAGCATCACTGAGCACATCCTCTAGCTGAGGAAGGTCACCATCACGGGTCTTGAGTGGTTTCCCATCTTTGCCGAGAATGGTTCCGAAGGACACGTGCTTCAGTTCGGCCTTGCAGCCGCGACGCTTGGAAACATCGAAGAGCTGCTTGAAGTGAAGCCCCTGACGAGCATCCACCACGTACCAGATCTTGTCCGCATTCCACTCATGCAGACGGTAGTCTACAGTCGCGATATCCGTGGTAGCGTAGTTGAAACCTCCGTCGCGCTTGCGGATGATCATGGGTAGATCACTCCACTCTCCGTCACGCTTCTCTTTGAAAGGGTCGTTACCGGGATCACCTTCACCGCTGGAGAAAACACAGAGAGCGCCGTCACTCTCACGCGCCATACCTTCCTTTTCCATGGTCTCCACCAGTGGAGCCAAGGCATCATTGTAATAGCTCTCACCCAGCCAATGATCAAAAGTCACCTCCAGGCGGTCGTAAATCTTATCGAGGCCCAGCTTGGAGACCTCTACGCACTTTTCCCAGATCGCGTAGTTTTCCTGATCTCCGCTTTGCAGCTTCACCAGCTCTTCACGGCACTGGTCTTTCACGGCCTCGTCTTCCTTGCAGAGAGCATTCACACCTCGGTAGAGGCGCAGCAATTCCTGCAGCGGATCAGCTTTCAGAGCCGCTTCATCGAGCAGATTCTTCCAGCCATAAATCACCATCCCGAACTGGGTGCCCCAGTCGCCGATGTGGTTGTCCGTGATCACATTGTGCCCCAAGAAGCGAGAGATACGGGAAAGGGAATCACCAATGATGGTGGAGCGGATGTGGCCCACATGCATTGGCTTGGCCACGTTTGGCGCGGAGAAATCGACTACGATATTCTCTGGGTTCTCCACCTTCTCAACACCGAGACGTTCATCGCCAAGCAGCTCAGCCACCTTGCCAGCCCATGCCTCAGGCTTGATGCGGAAGTTGATGAATCCTGGACCTGCGATCTCCGTTGTGGCCAAATCTTCCACCTGAAGCGCCTCCACGACCTGAGTGGCGAGTTCGCGTGGGTTCATTCGCAGGCGTTTGGCGAGCGCCATGGCAGAATTGGCCTGGTAATCGCCAAAGCGCAGGTCCGCACTCTGTACGACCTGAGCCTTGAAGCCTTCTGGCAGTTCGATGCCTGCCGCCGCAAATGCTTCTAACAAGCGACTTTCAATAACCTGCTGGAATGTCATGGCCTCCATAAATCAGAAAATCGCCAAACCCGCAACCCCCGTGCGGATCAAAAAACATCTCAGCCAGCAACGCCTGGACTAGCGCTCGCTGTGAATCCGTGAAGGACGAGATCCAAGAATCTCCAGAATATCACGGCGAGTCTCAGCCTCCGCGAGTTGCTGGCGCACCTCACAATTGTTGAACATCTTAGCGATGGCCGCCAAGGTCTGGAGGTGCATGTGGTAGTCCTTCTTAGGCACTACGAAAAGTAGTACGAAGTTTACCGGTGCATTATCCAGGGCCTCGAAGTCTATACCATCCTTGGAGCGCCCGAACATCGCCACAACATGCTCCAGCTTATCGGAAAACGCATGCGGAATGGCTACACCGGAACCAATACCAGTAGAAATCTGATCCTCGCGCACCTGAAGTGCGGCAAGCACATCCTCCTTATTTTCAGGCGCAAGCAAACCTTCTTTGTCAAGATGCTCTACTAGCTCCACAATGGCAGGCCAGTGCTCCTCGGACTTCATGTCCAGCATCACTTGTTCTACAGTCAGTAAACTTGCTAATTTCATAGGAAGATTGGCTCATCGCTGTGCGTACACAACTATGAGGGAAAGGCGTCTACCCTCATAAGTAGCCAAAATCAAGTGATTTTCTCGCACAGCTGCTCGACCTGTAGCATGATTAAGGCCATTCTACGCGATATCTAAAGAAACCATGAGAACTTCCGTCCTTGCACTTTTTTTACTACTCACATGCTTGTTTTACGCCTCAGCCGCCCCAAGAACGATCCACCTTTTCGTCGCACTCTGTGACAATCAGAGCCAAGGCATCGCACCAGTTCCGGCCAAAATCGGCAATGGTAACGACCCAGACAGCAACCTCTACTGGGGATGCTCAGATGGGGCCAAATCCTACTTTTCCAATTCCTCTAAGTGGAAGCGATTGGCGGTGATCAAACCAACGGATAAAGAGTCCCCTATTCTGGAGAGAATCATTTTCCAACACAAGGAAAGCCAGAGCCTACTGGTAGCAGACGCCTACCGAGGCAGCGCGATCAAGACCTGCATAAAAGACTACCTGAATGCCTGTCTCGGGGGATTTGAAGCTAGCGTAGAACATAGCTCCCTGGACAAGAAGCTGGCTATTGGTTCCAAATCCAATCTGGTCGCCTATATCGGTCACAACGGTTTGATGGATTTTCAGCTGAATATCACAAGCGCAGAAAAACCACCCGTCATCCTGACCATCACCCTCTGCTGTCATTCTGAATCCTATTTTTCAAAATACTTCAGACAGGGAAATGTCTACCCACTACTGCAAACCAAATCACTGATGTATCCTGGAGCCTTCATTTTACATGACGCCTTGGAGGGACTATTCAAAAGCAATAATGAAAAAGAAATCAGGATGAGAGCGGTCAATGCTTACGCAAGAAACCAGAAAATAAGCGTCAAAGCGGCTGGCACCATCTTTTCTCCAGCCAAATAATGGACTAGATCACCATTTTGTCCCAATTGTAGAACAACTTGAAACTTGCAAGTTCCACTTTCCAAACCAATCTTCCGGCATGAGCGACTTTGAGGACAAAGTAAGAGAGACCCTCGCTAACCCCAAGAATCAGGGAGAAATGCAAGATGCAGATAGCGTCGGCACTGTTGGCTCTCCCGATTGCGGGGACATGCTGCGCATGTGGCTCAAGTTCAAGGAGGAAAACGGCAAAAAGGTCATTGACCGTGCTTCATTCCAGTCCTTCGGCTGCCAGACAGCCATTGCTGTTGCCTCGATGGCTACGGAAATGCTCAAGGGCAAGACCGAGGAAGAAGCTCGTCATCTGAGTGCACAAGAACTCTCCGGTGACCTAGGGGCCCTGCCTCCCATGAAAATCCACTGCGGCCAGCTGGTTGAAGGCGCCCTAAAAAGTGCGCTGGATCAGAGCCCAGCAGAAGAACCCGCTAAAGCGGAGGATAGCAACACCCTCTCAAATTCCATGCAACAAGCCTCAGGCAAGATCCGCATCGTCAAGTTGGAGGAATAACCCTTTTCTTAGTCAACCCAATAAACCACTTCACCATTGAAACGCAGGTATCTCAGACTCGTTCGTCGCGCCTATCGTTACCTGCGCCACCCCCGCATCCGTAGGATCAAGTGGCTGGATCCTGTCATTAAGTCAGTCTTTAACCGCCGCTACTGGCTACCCTGCCGAGCTACGGTAGCCAATGGACTCTCTGTTGGTTTCTTCTGCTCCATGCTTCCTATACCATTTCAGATGGTCTTGGCGGCACTGGGATGCCTAAGAGCCAGGGGCAACGTACCGGCTGCTATTGCAGCTTGCTGGATTACGAATCCGATCACACAAATCCCTATCATGGCTCTGCAAGAGCGCTTCGGATACTGGTTGCACCATACTCTGGGCATTCCCCGCCCGCCGTATTTTTCCCATTTGGAAATGAGCTTTGAAGCTCCCAGAATCGATATCTTCGGCACCCTGCTTCTGGAAGGAGGCCTAACGACAGCGAACATCGGCAACTTCGTCCTCGGCTTCCTCTTCTCAGGCTTCATCCTCGCCATGTTAGCCTATCCCCTAGTGTACGGAGTCAGCCTCTTTCTACCCAACCGCGGCAAAGCAGTAGAACCGGTCCCTGTGGCAGACACTGACGACTGAGTGCAAAAGTGCCATTCCCGCCCGGAAAGCAGAAAAAAGCAGGCTATTTTGCGTTTTTGATAAAACTTCTGTAACTTAAGCTGGTTTCATAGCTAGTTAGTATGTGGCATTCGTACAGATCCACCTGTATCTTGCTAGCTAGAACCCCAGACAAGTTGAGATCATGATCGTCCATTATCTGCGCCCTTTTATAGGAGTATTCGCCCTTATCAGCACTGTAGCGAATGCCGAACTCTCGCTGGAAGTGGTGAAAAATACCGCTCGTGGCATTGATGAGCGCATTCAAGTGAACAATGCCAAGCAAGGGATCAAACCGAACCCTATCGTAGATGACAGCACCTTCGTGCGCAGAGCCTACCTCAACATCATTGGCCGTATTCCCACTTATCAAGAAACCCAAGAGTTTATCGCCGACTCCACGCCAGACAAGCGCCACAAGCTAGTCGACAAGCTGGTTTACTCACCGGGCTTTAACTCCAAGATGTTCAATTTCTATGCGAATATGCTCAGGCTACAAACCAACCAAGGCCAGTTCGGACTTGGTTGGCACGTCTGGCTCCGTGAACAGGTAAACCAGAATACCCCCTACGATGAGATCGTCTACACCATGCTCGCCTCTAGCGGTCATGCCTCAGACAACCCTGCTGTTGGCTACTACCTCCGTGACACCAACATGCTTTTGGACAACATCAGCAACACGGCCCAGGTATTCCTCGGAACCCAGATTGGCTGCGCGCAATGCCATGACCACCCGTTCGAGGATTGGACGCAAAAGCAATATTACCAGCTGGCAGCCTTTGGAGCGACACTCGAGTATAACCGCAGTGAACTCGCCCAGAAGAAAGTGCGAGAAGTCATCGAATTTAAAAGAGGCACCGCAGAACCTGTTGCCCGAAATGACAGAAAGAAACGCCGCAACAACATGCGCCAAGAAGCACAAGGACTCCGCAATGTCTTTCGTGATTTCAGACGCAACGAAGTCAATTACATCTCTACCAAGCAGCTTCAGCTCCCTCATGATTATCCCTACAACGACGGTAAGCCCGGTGACGTGGTCTCTCCCGCCGTTCTTTTTGGCTCCATGCCAAAGCTCGATGCTTCTAGCTCTGGCACAGAACAGCTGGCAGCCTGGGTCACTTCAAAAGATAACCCTATGTTCAGCAAAGTTATCGCTAACCGCTTGTGGGCACACGCGATTGGCTACGGACTCGTAGAGCCGCAGGATAACTGGACGGAAAGAAGCGACATTTCACATCCTGAAGTCTTAGACAGTTTGGTGAAAATCATGCACCTCACAGATTTCGACACCCGGGAAACACTTCGCATCATTTACCACACAGCACTTTTTCAGAGAGAGACATGTGCCTTCGAGCTCGAAGGCGGAGCGGCTCACGATTTCCGTGGCCCACTGCTGCGCAGAATGAGTGCCGAAGAAATTCATGACTCCCTTCTCACCCTGGAAATGGGCAACATTGACGACAAGGAAAACAAAGCTCTCAACTACAAATGGACAGCCTACACCAAAGGCATTCACCACCTCATGGAGATGTCCCCCAAGGAAGTCATTGAACTCGGCGAGTCTGCCAACGAAGTCGAAAAGAAAACGCGTAAGCTGAGGACTCAAATCACGGAGTTGCGCACCAAAGAAGCCGAATTCAAGGCCGCTGGAGAAACCGAAAAGTCTGCGAAAGTTCGTCGAGACATCGCCAAGCTGGCTCTTCAAGCGCGTCAGATCCGCATGGACGCCTCCAGTGACAAGATGGTGAGCATGACCATGACGCGTAACTTGCGCACCCGAGCAAGAACACCTCTGCGTGCCTCAGAAATGCCAGCCCCCTATAACCCTGGCTCATTCCTCAGAGACTTTGGAGCTTCCGACCGGGAAATCACCAATTCCCAGCACACCTTATCCTCGATCCCGCAGGCATTAAGCCTACTGAATGGCAAAGAGAGTGCGATGATTACGGACAAGCGCGGCAAGCTTGCTGACCTGCTCAACAAAGCGAGCAAGGCTGAAGAGCGCTTGGACATCCTGTTCCTCTCAATCTACAGCACCTTACCTAATGAGAAGGAGAAAGAACAATTTCTCTCCCTGTTGGATGACCCACGAGACACCAGAGCTCTCGCTAAAGCCATGCTCACCTCCAAGCGCTTCATCTTTGTACAATAACCCACCATCATGAAATCGAATAAACTTAATGAGCTCTCTCGGAGAGACTTCCTCGCCACCACGGCCCGTACCTGCTTCGGTGTGACGATCGGAGGCTCCATGGCCAATCTGTTCAGCGCCTCCGCATTTGCAGCTGATCCTGCAGTGGTCGCAGCCGGTGGAGGCAAGGCCAAACATCTCATCTATCTTTTCATGTCAGGAGGCATGTCGCACATCGACACCTTCGACCCCAAGCCCGAGGCGGGAAGCGACATCATGGGAGAAACCAAAGCCATCAAAACTAATGTCGATGGTATCCAGTTTGGTTCACTACTACCCAAGCTCGCTCAGCAGGCAGACAAGATGGCCTTGATCCGCTCGATGAACTCTACCCAGGGAGCCCATGGCCCAGGCCGCTATTTCATGCGTACTGGTTACGCTCAAAGAGCCAGTATCGTGCACCCATCATCCGCCGCCTGGGTTAATAAGCTCACTAGCCCGATGAACGACACCCTGCCAGGATTTGTCACCATCAACTGTAACAATGACCACCCGGGAGCAGGCTTCTTCGAACCAAAGTTCCAGCCACTCCCCGTGGAAAAACCGGAGGAAGGCCTGAAAAACTCTCACCAGCGCAAGGAAGTCACTGATAGCGAATTCGAGAAACAGCTTAAACTCCGTAGAATCCTTGATGCCGAATTTGACGCCAAGTACCACGAGGGTCACAAGGAGACTCGCGCCTACAACGAGATCTACGACTCAGCGGTGCGCCTGATGAAGAGTGAAGACCTGGAAGCCTTTGATCTATCCAATGAGCCCAAGGAGGTTCATGCCCTCTATGGAGCCACTACCTTCTCAAAAGGCTGTCTCCTCGCAAGAAGGCTTGTGGAACGTGGTGTACGCTCCATCGAGGTCGAACTCGGAGGCTTTGACTGGCATGCAGACAATTTCGTAGAAGCCGAAAACAAGCTTCCTATTCTGGACCAAGCTCTCTCCGCACTGTTAATCGACCTGAAAGCAAAAGGACTGCTAGACTCCACACTCGTGGTACTCGCCACAGAATTCGGACGCACCCCTAAAGTCACCGGTAATGCTGGCCGCAATCACTTCCCGAAAGCCTTCACCACCCTCATGGCAGGCGGAGGAATCAAGGGGGGAATGGCATACGGCACTACGGACAAAACCGCTGCTGAGGTCACCGAGAACAAGGTCAATGCCGGAGACTTCAATGCAACTATCGCTCACGCCATGGGGCTCAAGCATGACCAGATCGTTTACTCCAGCAGTAAACGTCCATTCAAGATGGGATCACAACATGGATCCCCGATCCAAGGAATTTTCGCTTAGTCAGACCAGTAACAAAAAAAGCCGTGGTTCGCTCGAACCGCGGCTTTTTCTTTCAAATCTCTTAGTAAGCTGACTTCGCAGAGAGATACTTCTTGTAGGAGGCATCTGGATTCTCCAGATCCAAGGGATCTCCCACTGCCTTCATTTGCTCAGCCAGCTTGGCATGCATGTCTTTCAGGACTTCGGCGTACTTCTTATCGCCTGCAAGATTCTTCATCTCCATGGGATCATTCTTCAGGTCGAAAAGAAGCTCTTGCTTGGCCCTCGGGTACACGATCAACTTATAATCATCCGTACGCACCATGCGCTGTAGGTTCACGTAGCCATTGTAGACAAGTTTGCGCGCCTTGCTGGAATCCCCCTTCACCAGAGGCATCACGCTCTCAAAGTCCACGTGCTCTGGCTTATCTACACCGCCAAGGTCTAAACAAGTGGCAGCCGCATCCTGCAGATAGATTGGTGAATCAATTTTCTTACCCTTAGGAATGCCTGCCCCAGTGATAATCCAAGGCACACGCACTGAGTGGTCATACTGGTTCTGCTTCCCAAGCAAGCCATGGTGCCCACAGGCCAAACCATGGTCTGCACTGAAGATGATAATCGTATTGTCCGCCTTACCCGATTGCTCCAAAGCCTCCAGGATCCTACCAATCTGGTCATCCATATGAGTAATCAGCGCATAATACTCACTACGGTTCACCTGAACCGAATAAGGAGTACGTGGATAGGGGGCGAGCAACTCATCCCTGATTTTCTTCACACCAAGGTTGTATGGATTCTCCGAGACAAAATCCTCTGGAACCTTAATCTTAGAATAAGGATACATGTCCTGATACTTTTGAGGTGCCTGTCTAGGGTCATGAGGCGCATTGAAGGCCACCATCATCATGAAAGGCTTGTCCCCCTTCTCCTTCAACTTCCCGACGGCATCATCCGCTACAATTTCGCTGTAATGCTTCCCATCCTTGGACCAAAAACCACCCCAGCTCTTGTCCGTAGGACTCCAGTTGTCCTTTCCTGGCTCAAAATTACGGCTATAGCGCTTCTTCTGATTATGCATCTTTAGCATACCTGGAAGTACATGCCCGGTTTGCCCCCATGCGGTCTTACAATCCTTATTACTTCCTACATGCCACTTCCCGGTGTAGTAGGTATCGTACCCTTCATTTCTGAGTAACTGCGGAAAACTTTTCCCTTCCGTGATCACGGGCACAGGGCCCTCTTTGTGTACCTTCCATAATTGCTTGCCCGTCATCATCATCGCTCGGCTCGCCATGCAGATAGCACCATTCCAAGCTCCAGGGTTATAGGCATGAGTAAACACGGTCCCATTCTTAGCGAGCTTATCCAAATTGGGGGTCTTAACCTCCTCATTCCCCATGAATCCGACTGACTCATAGGCTAGGTCATCCGCAAAAATAAAAAGAATATTAGGCCGCTCTTCAGCCCCTGCATGTCCTGCCAGAAGTGCCAACGCGGAAAGCGCGCCCAGACACGCTCGCAAAGAAAATCGATAAATCCCAGAATGTCTTTGAGTAATCATGATCTCCTAATTAAGCATATCGGCATCTAATTCTTACACACAATTCAGCCATAACATCGCTCTAATTTGCGACAGCTACGAAAAGCATCAATGAGCTTTTCCCAAGTCTCTTCTCACATCACACACTCAGACCATGAAACCATTCATCCTCACACTGACCTCCGCCACCCTGGCTCTCACAGCTGGGCTTCACGCCGAATCACTCTCCCAGCAAGCAGCCAACGACTATATTGCTCAGTACTCCAAGGAACTCTCCACTCAGCTGAAGAAGGAAAGAGCCAATGATCTGGATGAGAAAAAAATCGTTCACGCGGACAAGACCTTGAAATTTGAGATCAGAACCTATGGCGAAGAACCAGAGGGTGGTCATAGCCTCTATATTTCTATGCATGGCGGCGGTGGCACCACTGCTGCCGTTAACGACCAGCAATGGAGAAACCAAATCGAGCTCTACAAACCAGAGGAAGGCTTCTATGTGGCTCCACGTGCCGCAACCAATACTTGGAATCTCTGGCATGAAGCTCATATCGACCCTATGTTTGACCGGCTGATCGAAGACTTCATCATTCTCAAGGGAGTAAACCCAAACAAGGTCTACCTGACTGGTTATTCAGCAGGTGGCGATGGTACCTATCAGCTTGCTCCACGCATGGCAGACCGCTGGGCTGCCGCAGCTATGATGGCTGGTCACCCCAATGATGCCAAACCAGACAATCTCTACAACCTTCCCTTCTTCATCCAATGCGGCGGCCAGGACAAAGCCTTTGACCGCAACAAGATAGCCCAGCAATGGGGGGAAAAGCTCGATGAACTGGAAAAGCAACATCCTGGCCACTACCCACACAAGTGGATCGTCTATCCTGAACACGGCCACTGGATGAAGCTGGACTGTAAGCAGGCTATTCCCTGGATGGCTAAATACAGCAGAAACCCATGGCCTAAGACAGTCGTCTGGACCCAGGACGATATTACTAAAAACCGCCTCTACTGGCTATCCAATGACAAGCCGGAGAAAGGACAGTCCATCACAGCCAAGGCAAATGGCCAGACCATCACACTAGAGAGCGACTCAGTGAAGGAAATCACTCTTCGACTGAACGATCAATTGATCGATCTCGACAAAGAAATTGTTGTGAAAAATGCAGAAGGTGGAATCCTCTTCCAAGGCAAAGTGGAACGCAGCAAAGAAGCTATTGAAACATCTCTCAAGGAACGCTTTGACCCTACCTCCGCTGCCACAGCCCTACTCAAGGTAAAACTGAACCCGTGATTCTTCTAACACTTCCATGAAAGGCATTCTCTACGGTATAGCCGCCTATACAGTCTGGGGATGCCTTCCTATCTACTGGAAGCAATTAGCGGACATCAATTCAGCTACGATTATTGCACACCGCATCATCTGGGGTGTGCTTACCTTGGTTCCCATTCTCGCCTTTCGCCAGAGGCTCACCCATTACTTCAGACAATGGAAAGACCTTACTGTACTCAGAAACTCTTTGATCACAGGGGCTCTACTGGCGGGCAACTGGCTTATCTACGTCTGGTCCACTCTCAATGACCGAGTGGTGGAGGTGGCCCTGGGCTACTACATCCTACCATTGATCTATGTAATCCTGGGATGTGCTCTTTTAAAGGAAAAGCTCGATGCCTTCAAAGCCGGCGCGGTGCTCATCGCTGCTATCGGTGTCGCCATCCAAGCCATTGGCTTGGGCAGTATCCCTTGGTCTGCACTGGGTGTCGCCTTTTCCTTTGCCCTCTATGGCTTTATCAAGAAAAAGACACAGAGTGATGGCTTAACCGCTCTCACTATGGAACTCAGCTGCATCGCTCCGGTAGCATTGGCCTTCTTAATGATTCCATCAGCCGCCAGAGGTGAGGTGGCCGGAGACGGGTCTTCTCTAACTATTTTCTGGCTAGCCCTTACAGGACTGGCCACAGTCACCCCACTTCTCTTCTTCGCCGCAGCTGCCAAACGGATTAATCTATCCACTCTAGGCATGCTACAGTTCATCGCCCCAACGGGCCAGTTCCTGACAGGCTGGCTTTATTACAAAGAGCCACTGAACAATACGCAGCTCGCTTCCTTCGGCCTCATTTGGCTCGCTATCACCCTCTATTCTCTCAGCTCTCTGAGACGTAAGGCTTAGCTGTAAAATGAAGATGGCGTGATTCACGAGGAACCACGCCATCTCAGATATGTTAGCATTCTATGCTATGAGAAAAACACCTCAATGGCTTAGAAGTACATGCGGTATGCAAGCCAGAAAGTAGTAGCTTCTACGTCTGCTGCTGCGTCTTCACCGTCAAGTGTTTCGTACTCAACACCAGTCATGAGCTTGGAGTTGTGACCGCAGAAGTAGTAGTTAAGACCTGCGTAGAGGGAGTGGTTTTCGTCACCTTTAGCAACGCTGAGATCGTCGAAGCTTGCAGCGTTACGTACGTTACGGCTGTTGATCTTAACATCCTGCTCGTCAGCACCGAAGTACTGGTAGCGAGCTACGAACTCAAGCTTGTCTTCGATGATGTATGTGGATGGCATGATAACAAGACCGTATACAGCGTCGCTGTCCTGAGTCTGGCCGTAGAGACCATTTACCATGAGTTCCCAGTTACCGAGATCAGTTGTGTAGGAAACAGATGTACCCCACTCGAAGTTGAGATCATCATCGTCATCTGCGTCTACGTCGTTGTAGGCAAGGTCAACACCGAACTCACCACCAGCAGCTTCGAAACCGAGGTTAAGGAGGTAGATTTGACCGTCATCCCAGTTACCGATAGCTTCGTCGATGTCAGAGCTGTATACGCTGAAGCCGAAGTCGAAACCGGAGCTCTTACCGCTGAGAGTAAGACCTGTAGGACGAGCTGAGTTGTAGAAGAAGTTAGCAATGTTGGAACGCTCAACAGTCTTGATCTTCTTGGAAGAAGTGTGTGCTTCCTGAGAGAAAGTGAACTTCTGGCGACCATAAGTAAGAGCGAGGTCATCGAAACCACCTACGCTGCCGAGGCTGTATGTAAGCTTAAGTTCGTCGAAGTTGTTGTAACCGAACTCGTGGTTACGGAAACCACCTTGCTCAAGGTTGATGTTACCTTTGAGCTTGAAGTTGTTGAGGAACTTAACCTGAGCGCCAAGACGAAGACGACGAAGTTCGTCACCCTGAGCGTTGAACTCTTCACCGTCTACTTCACCGTCAGTGTAACCCCACTGATACTGTGCACGACCGAAGAACTTGAATTCCTGGATGAAAGGATTGCTCTTGTTCTTGTAAAGCTTGCCTACTTCTTTGAGGCACTCACACCAGTCACCGCATGGTGAGCTAGGAGCTGGAGCAGGAACTTCCACGGTGCCAGCGTTTGCAACGCCTGCAAGGGCGATACCACCGACGATTGTTGTTAATACTTTTTTATCCATGATGTTTGTTGTGGGTTACAGATTATCCAATCGCACCTGAAGTGCCTCGGTTTCTCTGTTTCGCGGTGTTTGTTTAACCCTCTTAAGGAAAAGCAAAACCGCTTTTGTGTGTAAAAAATGTCACATTAGAGTTATCTCAGGCAACCTCAATCCCCACTCAAGCACCCCACAAAAACGCAACAAGCTAATTGTTAGCCACATACAAAACCCAACTTCTCGACATTTTTTGTCACAACAAAATATAAACAATTATAAAAAAATGCGGCACCCGTCAAGGAGCCGCATGAAAGATAAACTTACATTAAAGCTGAGAGCTTAGAAATACATACGGTAACCAAACCAGAATGTGGTGGCATCACCATCGGTATCATAAGTTTCGTTATCGATTGTCTGATACTCTATACCAGCTTGGAACTAGCTGTTATGACCGCAAAGATACCAGTTGAGACCAGCGTAGATAGAGTGATGCTCTTCACCTACGATTTCACCACGAGAGACACCAATGGCTTCCGCAGCTGCGCGTGAAGAATAACGAGATACTGGAATGATATCTTCATCCGCAGCCATGTAGGTATAACGAGCGACAAACTCGAGCTTATCCTAGATTAACCAAGTAGAAGGGAGGATGTAGAAACCATAAATGGAGTCACCCTCCTGAGTTTCTCCGTACATACCGTTTACGATAAGATCCAAAGTTCCGAGCTATTCAGTATAAGCTGTAGAACAGTTCGCAAGCAAAATGGAGCCTCCTGCTTTCACTGAGGAAAAAAGAGTGATCGATGGTCATGAATTGACCTCAGATGACTCAGGATAAGCACTCAGTGCTATTCTACTGCACAGGCAGAGGGAACTGCGGGATGGGCTGAGGTTCCGGCACATAGATGCCCTCAGGAGACAGATGAGGCCGTACCGGTACAGGAGCTCCGCCATATTCAATCACGGTAGGGAGAAACTTAAACTCCTGATTCTTGTCCTCATGAGGCAACATGGAGAATTTAATCCACTCCTTATCACTCTTCTCTTCACCTTTGATCTCAATCAACGCGATCACACTGACTAAGCCATCCGCCTTAGGATAAACCTGTAGTAAGCCCGGAAGGCGAAACACGGCTGTAGTCTTGTTAGACTTTTTATCCTTCACTGGCTCAAATGCAATCGGCCCACCCAACATTTCCTTAGGGTAAGACTCAAGGCGCTTGGTGCGAGTCGCCTTGATCTGCACCTCATGCACCTGCATGGAGACCTGCTTACCCTGTTCTCCAATAGCTTCAATCTGCCATTTGAATGGTCCATCCAGATCAGCGGTACCAGCATAGTAAATCATACGATCAATAGCCACGGAACCCTTGCCCTTCTGCGGCTCCACGGCACTTCTGATAGAAGTACCCACAAAATCTACAACGTCAGTCCTACGTAGACCATCATTCTCAATACCGGCATTCTGACTACAACTCGAAAGTACGAGGGCGAAGACACAGGATAAAAGGCCCAGAAATTTCATGCTTCCCTGATAACATCCCTTCCGCATTCCCGCTACCCCGAAGCGAAAGAATTGCGAAATGTCACCGAAGTGGCATTTCTCGGTTGAACCCCGCCTGACCATCCCATCTACTCTCTGCATCATGGAAAACGCCGTTGGCATCTTTATTCTCGTCTCCCTCATCGCCCTCTGGGCTCTCGACTTCGTGGCTACCCTTTTCAATCTCAAGGCCCTCGACCCCAAACTCCCCGAGGAATTCAGCGAAGTATTCGACGAAGAAAAGTACGCCAAATCCCAGGAGTACACTCGCGTCACTGAGAGATTCGGTATCTTCGAGTCCATCTTCTCCCTCGCGCTCACCCTCGGCTTCTGGCTCTGTGGGGGCTTTGGCTGGCTTGATGGCCTTGTTCGCAGCTGGATTGAAAACGATATCCTGCGCGGCCTCGCTTTCATCGGGATCCTCATTGGCGCCCATACAATCATCAACATCCCTTTCCAGATCTACTCCACCTTCGTCATCGAAGAAAAGTTCGGCTTCAATAAGACCACACCGAAAACCTTCATCATAGACCAAGTCAAAGGACTCGTCCTCATGGCCATCATTGGAGCGCCACTGCTCGCTCTCATCCTCTGGATCTTTAATACTGTGGCACTCGCCTGGCTCTGGGCCTGGGTGGCCTTTACCGCCTTCACCCTGCTACTCACCTACCTGGCTCCAACCTACTTGCTGCCACTCTTCAACAAGTTTGAGCCCATGCCTGACGGCGAGCTCAAGGACGCCATTAATGACATGGCCAAGAAGTGCGACTTCCCGCTTACCGAGCTCTACGTGATGGACGGCTCCAAGCGCTCCACCAAATCCAATGCCTTCTTCACAGGCTTCGGCAAAAATAAGAAAATTGCCCTCTACGACACCCTCATCGAAGGCCATACCACCGAGGGACTAGTCGGCATCCTCGCCCACGAGATCGGCCACTTCAAGTGTAAGCATATCATCCAGCGCATGATCACTGGCATCATCCGCTCCGCAGTCGTCTTCTTCCTGCTTGGCCTCGTCACCAACAAGGACAGCGCCTTCGCCCGTGACCTTTTCAGTGCTTTCTATGTGGAAAACATCTCCGTCTATGCTGGCCTCATCTTCTTCGCTCTGCTCTTCTCACCTATTCAGCGAATTCTCGGTGTCTTCGCTAATATCACCTCACGCAAACATGAGTTCGAGGCAGACGCCTATGCGGCAAATGCTCAAGACACGCCAGAGCACCTCATCTCGGCACTCAAGAAACTGTCCGCAGATAACCTTTCCAATCTCACCCCGCACCCGCTGCCAGTCTTTCTGGACTACTCCCACCCACCGATGTTGGTGCGCCTAGCTGCGTTAAAGAAACTCAGAGCATAAAACCATGTGCGTCCTAAGGGTAACCAGTAGCGATCAGTCCTTCAGCGAACAACTCAGAAGCTCCAAACTTAACCCTTATCTCACCTTTGAGAAGGGTGATCCGGTTACAGCTAAGTCAGCTAAACAAAGGACTGACTATGGCTTTTCGATCGATGTCAGCAAGAGAGCATGGAGCGATCTAGATGCTCAAATCCAAGACGCCATCAAGTTTCTAGATACTCACCAAGCTGAGCTAGCGACAATCATAAAGTCCCATGAGTCTGTGGAAATGACGCTCGATGTCCCATACGAAGCAAAAGGACATTTCGTGCAAACGAACTTTCTGCCTCCAGAGCTAATCTCTCTGGCAGCGAGTCTTAAAATAGGCATCGCCCTCTCCCTCTATTCGCGAGAGGAAGAATAGGCTGATCTACTTACCAATGCAGAAGGTCCCAAAGATCTCTCCTAGGATTTCTTCGGTATCCACTCGGCCAGCGATCTCACCGATCGCATCCAGAGCATCGCGCAAGTCCACGGCGGCGAACTCAGCACCCTCACCCACTTCCAGAGCAGTCTTGGCAATAGAGAGAGACTCGGCCGCACGCTTGAGGCAGGACTGGTGACGCGCATTGATGGCCACGGCATGCCCCCCCCAGGCGGATTCATTCAGCATCAGCTCATCACCGATCGCCTTGCCCAGAGCATCCAGACCGTGCTCCTGCGAACAGGAAATCCTCACGCCTCCGGAGCCAGACCAGACATCGTCTTCGCCAAGATCGGCCTTGTTCACGACTAACAGATGATGTCTCCCACCGATCTGCTCTTCCGTCAGCAAACGCTTGCCAGCCTTGCTCCCGTCGACCACCTCAAGAATGAGGTCGGCCATTTCAATCTGTTTCTCGGTGCGGACTATACCCGCCTTCTCGATCACATCAGAAGAGTCGCGCACCCCGGCGGTATCGATCAACCTCACAGGAATCCCCTGCACGTTGATCACTTCCTCCACCGTATCACGGGTCGTCCCCTCAATATCAGAAACAATCGCACGCTCGTAGCCTAACAGCGCATTCAGCAGGCTGGACTTGCCCACGTTCGGCTCACCGCAGATCACGGTGCGTACACCTTCACGCAGGATTCTCCCCTGCTCGGCAGTCGCCAGCATCTTCTTGATGCCCTCCTGCACGGAGTCTATGCGGCGAAAAAGAGACGCCCCCGTATCCGGATCAATGTCCTCGTCCGGAAAATCAATAAAGGCTTCCACATGGGCAACGACCCCAATCAGGGTCTCACGCAACTGCTCGCTCTGGTCCCCCAGTTTACCCTGAAGTTGTTCATGCGCGGCTCGCATCGCCATGTCCGTCTGCGCGGAAATGAGATCCATGATCGCTTCCGCCTGGGTCAGGTCGAGCTTGCCATTTTCAAAAGCGCGGCGGCTGAACTCACCAGGGTCCGCACTACGGCAGCCGCAGTCCAGCAAGCGCTCTAACACACGGCGCGTGACCAGCACGCCACCATGACACGCCAGCTCCACCACATCCTCACCCGTAAAACTGCGCGGGTTGCGGAACACAGTGGCCAGCACCTCATCAATGATATTGCCCTCGGCATCCAAGACTTTGGCCAAGGCTGCATAACGTTCCGGTTGAGCCTCCAGCCCCCCCTTACAACGTACCGCCTTGGCACAGAGACTCACCGCATCCGGGCCGCTGACACGAATAAGAGAAACAGCCCCCACTCCGGGAGCTGTTGCGATAGCCACTACCGTGTCACCTAAGATCATTACTTCAGAAGCTTGTCCATTACCTCAAGGCAGCGCTTGTTCTCCTCAGGAGTTCCGATAGAGATGCGCACCCAGCCCGGCAGTTTGTAGCCGCGCATCGCACGCACGATCACACCTTCCTGCAGCATGTCAGCGAAAAGCTTGTCGCCGTCACCCACCTCAACGAGGATAAAGTTGGCCACACTCGGCACATAGTTCCAGCCGCGCTGTTGGAACGCAGTCTCATAGAACGCAAGGCCCTCAGCATTATTGGTCACAGTCTTCTCAACGTGAGCCACGTCTTCCAGAGACGCTAGAGCCGCGCGCTGAGCTACCTCGTTGGTATTGAATGGCTGTCTAGCCTTCTGGAGAATCGCAGCTACCTGCGGAGCTGCCAGACCATAACCAATACGTAAACCTGCAAGACCATAAGCCTTGGAGAAAGTACGAAGAACACAAACGTTTCTACCTTCCTTCACATACTTGAGTGTGTCTGGAGCATTGTCTCCAAGGAACTCGTAGTATGCCTCATCGAAGACCACTACCACGTGGTCCGGCACCTTGGCCATGAAACGGTCGATCGTCTCTTCGTCTACGATTGTGCCTGTAGGATTGTTCGGATTGGCGATGAATACGAGACGGGTCTTGTCAGTGATCGCCTCAGCCATTGCATCGAGATCATGAACAAAATTAGGATCAGCCACTTCCACGTAGCCTGCCCCGAAAAGAGTGGCCATGAGTTTGTAGACCACGAAAGCGTGCTCGGCTGCAATCAGCTCCGCATCTTTGTTCAGGAAACAGTGGCAGAGCAGCTCGATGATCTCATTGGAACCATTCCCCAGCACAACGTTCTCCATGCCGAGATCGTACTTCTCAGCAAGCGCGCTACGCAGTTTGTAGCCGCCGCCATCCGGATAGATGTGCATGTCCTCAGCAGCACTGCGAATTGCATCCAGAGCCATCGGCGCAGGGCCGAGAGGGTTCTCATTAGACGCCACCTTCACAATCTGCTCAGGGTTCAGCCCCAGCTCACGTGCGGTTTCATCAATCGGCTTACCTGGCTCATAGGCTACCAGGTCACAAACGAAGCGGTTCGCGTACTGCTCAATACTCATGCCCAGAACCTAGCTATCTGGGCACAAGCCGCAATCCCGAATTATGGAATATCTCGCTATTCCTTGGCTGCGCCACCCAGCCAGCTCATCGCAAGCAACTCACGGAGGCGTGATTCCTCGGTCGCGCTGGTCTTGGCGACAAAGCCCGCCACATGAGCAAAGTGAACATCATCCTCTCCCTCAACACGGGTAAACTCCAGCCTCAAGTCGTCATTGAATCGGGTCAGGCCATAGCCCTCACCACGGCGGTCGGGATAAACCATCCCTACACATCCCTGAGCTTCCTCTACGGACTCAATGTAGCGCCCCAAGCCAGCGGAAGGCTCTGTCGGCAAAGGCTCAGTACGCGGCATGAAGAGCACCTTAAAGCCTTCTTCAATCTCCCATACTTGTGCATGTTCGGAGATATAATTCATCCGCGCACGCATCCCCTCCAAATACTCCACTAAGTCAGAGCCAATCATCCTCATCAACTCCCAGATCGGCTCGCCCGGTTCATGCTTCTCCTGTTTGGCAAAACGGCGAAGCATCGTCACATCAATCGGGGAATTGAGTTTTGCCATCGCATCCCGCTCCACTCCCAGCCATTTGGCCGTCTTCACTGGACCACGCGTATCCATCCACTCGGCTGTCTCCAGCCAATCACAGTACAGACGCGCATCTTCATAAAGGCCAAGATAGCGCAAAACCAGACTCAGAGCACAAGTGGGCTCATAGTCGCGAGGAAACTGATGGTGATCGAAATTCCTTTTCTCATCATCATGCTCTTCCCCTACATCCACCACGCAGACGTTCGGGTTTGCCACATCTTCCTCACTAGGCTCACGTCTATCAATCCCGACGCCAAAGTGATGCACCAACAAACTACAGGCCAAAAAATCATCCTTATGTGCACCTCCAGGGTGCGTCACGATCCGCTCAATACTCATGCACCCCAAGAACACCACATAGCCAGCCAAGTCAACCGCCTCGTGCAAGGATCCTCCATTACTTCCCATAAAAAATCCAGCCGACACAGGAACTCCCCGCGTCGGCTGGACGTGATGCTGCGAGATTCTTTTATCTGCGGCGACGCATCACCAGCATCAAACCACTGAGACCAACTAGTGCAGCGGAACTTGGCTCAGGCACGGACGCTGCCGAAACATCCAAACGCACATTATCCCAGCGCATTTGCCCTGATTGCCCTTCTTCACGGTAAATCACCAAGTAAGCATTGGTGCCCCCTTCAGTAGCAACACCTGAAACATCATAGTCCGCAAAAGCTGAATTCATTTCAGAAGAAGTTTGAGGACCACCGATAAGACTATCACCAGCACCAGCATCTCCAATCGTATCCGTACTACGAATATCAAAGACAAACTGGTTGGCTGAACCTGAAGCAGTTCTACCAGCCATCGTTAACGTAAAGACATCACCAGCGGAAAAGTTAAAGGTAAACGCCTGAGCGATCCCGGAGACGACAGTGCTCCCCCCTTGGAGGTAAATGTATATGTCTCCGTCTATACCATCTGGCGGAGTCACTTCCCACTGGGCACCAATTGGACCACCAAGACCAGTCCATCCATCTGGCACACTCGAGTTATACGTGGTACTCGCTGTAGGCTCATTAGGCAGCGGCCCATCCTCAAAGGAGTGGTTCTGCAAAGTTACAAGCGCAGCATGAGCGCTTGAAGCTAATGCCAATAGACAGACCATCAATGTGTGTTTTATTTTCATGTTATGCGTGTTTTTTAGGAGTTACCCAAAGCAAAACAACATAACGCATTTGTACAAGATTCATTATCATCCCAATCATCAAGAAAACCAAAAACACCCCCATGAAACCTTGGTAAACCGTTCAAAAACACCAAAACATACAACAATAAACACCATAAGAAACAAAACTTTGCACATGAAAAAGGTTAAAAACAAACATCGAAAAACCACTTCATACAACCTTAGTGACCAAAAAATACATTCAGCGCAATAAGTACCCCCTCCAATTTCACAAATAAAGCTATCAATACCATGAAACCCCAATAACCCTCAGAGCCTACCTAGCATCACCCCACATATGAACTTCCTCGCCCACCTTGCTCTAGCCGCCCCCACTGACGCCTCACGGATTGGCAACTTACTTGGAGACTTCGCAAAGGGAACACTAGAGGCTCTGGCTGAAACCTACCCACCGGAAGTCATCAACGGTATCATCACTCACCGGGCCATAGACCGCTTCACCGATGAACACCCGACGTTCAGCGAGGCCAAAATTCTGTTAGCCCCCAAACGAAGACGGTACGCCGGCATCATCATCGACATCGCCTACGATCACTTTCTAGCTCAACATTGGGACTCGTACCATGAAGGCTCGCTAGATGACTTCGCTCAGGAATGCTATGCCGCCCTGGAGCGACACCCCGATTGGCAAGCCGGACGCTTAAAACACGCACTTCCCTATATGAAGAAAGAAAACTGGCTGGTAGGCTATAAAGCCCTATCCGGTATCGAACGCACCTTCAAACGCGTATCAACTCGAGGTAAATATACTGCTCCGATCTACCATGCCATGGACGACTTGAAGACAAATTACCATTCCCTCGAAGCCCTCTTTCACCGCTTCTACCCGGAGCTGCAGAGCTACACACGTAGCCACCCCAACAACCAACTCTAACCACGAAGATTCTTAAGCTCTTCGGCAACCAGAAACGCAACCTCAAGCGATTGGGCAGCATTCAGGCGAGGATCACACTGGGTATCATAGCACTCCAGCAAATCCTCATCACTGAGCGCATAGGCCCCTCCAGTGCACTCGGTCACGTTTCGCCCCGTCATCTCTAGATGAACACCACCAGGCCAGGTACCGACCGCTTTGTGAGCCTTGAAGAAGGCCTGGATTTCGGAAACCACTGACTCGAACTTTCTGGTTTTCAATCCACTGGAAGCCTTCACCGTATTCCCATGCATCGGGTCACACACCCAGACGACCTTACGCCCACTGAGCTCGACACGCTCGAAGAGACTCTTCAGCTTTTCATAGGCACCTTCTGCCCCTACGCGCGTAATGAAGACAAGCTTACCTGGCTCCTTGTCAGGATCCAACTTGTCCATCAGCGCTGAAACATCGTCAGCCGTGGCCGCAGGGCCAACTTTAACACCGATTGGATTCTCAACACCGCGCAGAAATTCCACATGCGCGTGATCCAACTGACGAGTACGTTCACCAATCCAGAGGAAGTGCGCGGAAAGATCATACCATTTACCCT
Organism: Rubritalea squalenifaciens DSM 18772; assembly: GCF_900141815.1. Taxonomy (NCBI): domain Bacteria; kingdom Pseudomonadati; phylum Verrucomicrobiota; class Verrucomicrobiia; order Verrucomicrobiales; family Rubritaleaceae; genus Rubritalea; species Rubritalea squalenifaciens. The sequence goes on along the minus strand of NZ_FQYR01000004.1, from coordinate 572,435 downwards.
CATGTTCACGCAGCATCGCCTCTTCATAATCCAGCAGCAATGCCTCGTGAGAGGTGTAAAGAGCCGTCCCCTGCAGACTAGCAAAGGCCTCAATCGGCAGGCCGCACGCCTCGATAAAATCCAAGCTCTCATGAATACGCTCTGCCATCTCTCCATACTTCTCCCCCAGTGGCCCACCGGCCATCGCGGCAAGATTCCACTCTTTCACATTCCTCAAACTCGCAAAACCTCCACGCGTCAGTGCACGAAGAAGATTCATCGTGACGGCACTCTGATGATAGGAATCTAACAGACGCTGGGGATCCGGCACTCGTGCCTCGGCTGTAAATTCAATCCCGTTCACAGAATCACCGCGATAGCTTGGCAAGGAGACTCCATCTATTTCCTCCATATCCGCCGACCTCGGCTTAGCAAACTGCCCCGCCATACGGCCAATCTTCAACACATGGCATTGGCCAGCATAAGTCAGCGTCACAGCCATCTGCAGCATCACCTGGACCATCTGCTGGATATGCTCTTCGGAAAACTCAGAAAAACTCTCGGCACAATCTCCCCCCTGTAAAAGAAAGCCTCTCCCTTCAGCCACCTCCGCGAGCCCCTTTCGTAATTTCACGATTTCATCCTCGAACACCAAAGGCGGCATCGATTCCAACTTAGCACGCACACCACCTAACACATCCTGATCAGGATACGTAGGCTGCTGCTTAATCGGGAAATTCTTCCAGGATTCAGGGCTCCATGTCATGCCCCAAACTCCAAGAATTCCCCCCTCAGGTCAACGGTTATCACACCTCACTCGAGAATATCCATACAACTAGCCCAGCGCCGCTTGAAGACCGGACTCTCGTCAGCAAGCTTACTAGCCGCCGTCTTCGCCTTCTCCTTCTCACCCACCAACCAAGCATAAGCAATCGCCTGCTCTAGACGGATACGCTTTTCAAAATCATTCAGCCCCGTGCGAGTGATCTGATTGTGAAGGCCCAGCATACTACTTGGTTCAATTTCACGCCAGAGCACCAGTCGCTTCTGCCCATCGTCCAAGACTTCCACACCCTCTTCACTGGCTCCCGTAATCTGCTTAAACTCGGTTTTACCATCGCGCCCAAGCAAGGTATAACTCCCACCTTTATCCTTCAGATCACGATACACCGCCGCCAGGAACCCAGCTCCAGAGTCGGTCAAATAAATCATTTGCTCTCTCCAGGATTTCTTCACCTCAGATTCCGGCTCATACTCTTTCAGCTTCTCGGAAGCTTTGGCAAAATCCAACCTCTCCACCAAGTTGCCCACCTCCCGGTGGACACTCCGCCATTCCGCCTGAGGATCTTTCCTAGCCGGTTCTGATGCCGACTTTCCATTCCTGCCTGAGCCATACTTCTTCTGCCCAAACTTGGATTCCAACCCTTTTATCTGCTGCGACAGCTGATGATTCAGGCTATCCAGATTATAAACAGCTCTACCGCGCGTCTTGATTTTCTTCTCCACTGCCAGCAAAGCCTCTCTTCTCGCCTTAGCAGCCTGGACATTCTCTAACTGAAAGCCAGCAACATAGGGACGCATCAGCCCCTCATCATGCAGGTAGTCCCTCACCAAGGAACGATAGAACACCAGCGCTTCAGAATCCTCGGAGATCTTGGTAGACTCAAACTCCTTGAATAAAGTAGTCGCCCCATCCCAGACACCCTGCTCCCAATTCTTCAACGCTGCGGCAAAGAGAACCATCTTATCCAAATCATCCTCCATAGCCCCAAGCTGCTCTCTTTGGATAGGCCTAAACTGCATCAGCAGCTCTGTGGCACTCTTAAGTTTCAGATCCGTAGCCGAGAGTTCGCCCACCGCCTCATCCTGCCTGTTTCTCACCTCGCGCAATGCCTTACGTGCATCAGCTGAGCGTCCATCCAGCCAAGAAGCAATGGCTGACTGAACGCCCGCCCAATATACAGTTTCACTCGGCACCTCAGGATCACGCACCAAGCGCATCAACCTCTCTGAGGCAGCACGATAATTGCGCTGCTTCAGTAGACTTCTCGCGGAACTAAGCTCTGCCGCTATCAGCTTCATCTTAGCCTCACTCACCTCAGGCGAAGTAGGAATGACCTCCCCCACAGTCGCCCCACCCGCGGACTCATCCTCACCATTATTACTGAGCACCACGTAAGCTATCCCTACGCCAACAGCTACCGCCCCGATGGCACCCCACATCCAATTTGCGGACGCCTGCTTACTCATGGTACGTCGCTTAGCTCTGGCGCTGACAGGCGCCGTCGCCTCACCGGTGCGCTGGGCCAGCGTATCATAATGCTTCAGAGCCTTGAGCAATTCAGCATAGCTCTTGTAGCGATCCATCGGATCAAAGGCCATGCACTTGTCGATAACATCACAAAGCCCCTCGCTCACCCAAGGAGCTGCTTTTCTTAAAGAAGGAAGCTCTGCTTTGATCTGCCTCAATGCAGTTGTAGACTTCGTTTCCTGATCGAAGGGCGGCTTACCCGAGAGAGCATGGTAAAGACTTGCGCCCAGCGCATAGATGTCACCACGGAAGTCCTCCTCGATTCCCTCCAACGCTTCAGGAGGAACATAATAAGGGGTTGCCCAGATTTCCTCAGCCTTCGCTTTCCCCCCCTGAGTCACAAGCGCCAGACCGAAATCCACAATCTTTGCGTGACCTTGGTTATCAAAAAGAATGTTACCAGGCTTGATATCCCGGTGGATCAGGCCCGCCCGCTGCGCGGCCTGCAAGCCCTCGGTCACCTGGGTTGCTATGGAGACAATCTCACTTTCATCAAGCGAGCCCTTCTCGGACATCTTCTGCTCCAGGCTTCCGCCTGCCACCATCTCCATGGCAATGTAATATCTACCAAACGCCTGCCCCACGGTATATACCCTGACCACATGCGGATGACTGATACCAGCCGTGATGCGCGCCTCCTTCTCGAACTCAGCGATCCGTTTCTCATCCATCGAGTAGGCCTCATTCAGGATCTTAATGGCTACCTCGCGCCCGAGCGTCAAATCAGCCGCCCCAAAGACCAAGCTCATTCCCCCTACACCCTGACGTTTCTTCAGCTCGTAGTTACCAAGCTTACATTTGACACGCGTCTGCTCCCCACATTCCGGGCATTTCACATTGGTAAACGGAGACAAAACAGACACGTCCATCGCGCATCCGCACGACGGGCAGCTCTCTATTTCCTCCACCGAAACTTCCATACCAATAAACACTACGAGGAATACTCTGCTTGGAAACAGAAAAACTTTAGATCTCGGTAATTTTTTTCCTATCTCAGACAGATCCAGCAAATGCTTGCATCAGACTCACATTTGAGGAAGATCCCGATCCGCCCACCGCTACTACAAGGCTGGTTGATTAAAGCTCAGGGTAAAACAGCTCTCGGCGACATCACATCCAGCCACCTCAGAGCCGGGCCAAGCGATTTCGACACCATGAAGATTCACGTAGATGATACCACCGGTACACGATTGGATGTATTTCTGACATCCAAGCTACCTGAGCTTTCTAGAGCGAAGATCCAGGCGCTACTAAAGTCTGGAGACATCTTGGTGAACAACGCCAAGGCCAAACCCAAAAATCCCGTCAACGCGGGTGACGAGGTAACTATCAATATTCCTGAGCCCGAAACCGAGGAATTGCTTCCGGAAGACATCCCACTCGATGTCCTTTACGAGGATGAGCACATCATCGTCATCAATAAAGAGCACGGACTCGTGGTCCACCCAGCCGCGGGAAATGCAAGCGGGACATTAGTGAATGCCCTGCTCCACCACTGCCAGGGACAACTCGCCGTCACCGAAGATAACGAGCGCCCGGGCATCGTCCACCGCCTGGACAAAGACACCTCGGGCTGCATTGTCGTAGCCAAGAGCAACCTCGCCCTCAAGTCACTGCTGAAGCAATTTGCGGACAGAGACACCAAGAAACAGTATCTGGCCGCCGTGCAAGGACGCCCCAAGCTGAGCGAGGACACAATTTTTACCAATATTGGCAGACACCCCGTCAACCGCATGAAAATGGCCGTGGTCAACCCTGGCTCAGGAAAACCAGCCATCACAAGCTACAAAGTACTGGGCACCCACGAGGAAAACGACACCTCACTCATGCTCTGCGACATTCACACCGGGCGCACCCACCAGATTCGCGTTCACATGGTGCACATTGGCACCCCCATTTTGGGAGATCCCATTTACTCCAAGATCTCCAGGCAGAAAAGCCAACCCGGCAGACTCATGCTTCACGCCAGAAGGCTGGTACTCAATCATCCGGCCACCGGAGAATCGATGGAGTTTCTCGCCCCAATCCCGAACGAATTTCATCCCTGGACCGAGCCTTTTTACTCGCCAGAAAGCCATAAAGCATAAGGCGGAGCCCATGGTTTCAGGTCATAAGCATGAAACAGAGACCTTTTACCAAAATTTACCCTTCCACTATCTAAACGATTCATTTACAAGACCCTACCTATGATGAGCAGACTCATCCACACCTACACATCCATCCTCGTCATCGCTGTCCTTACCTTCTTACCACTGAGCTCCATGGCTCAAGTGGAGGACACCACTGACCCTGGCGCCATCTACCTCTCGGCTTTTACGGCTGTCATCCAGGCCGAAAAATATGAGAAAGCCAAGGACTACAAACAAGCCTGGGAGAAATACCATCAGGCCCTGCGTCTTTACAAAACACTCTCCAACGTTCACCCGGATTGGAAACCTAATATCGTGAACCCTCGTATCGCGAGCACCCAGGAGACGATCGATAAAATCAGCCCCATGGCGGAGAAAGAATACGCACTGGAGCGTGCCCGACTTGCCCACCTCGTGGAGGGAGCCCCTAAGCAAGGCGACCCAAAGACACCGGATCCATCAGGCAAGCTATTCACACCTTCCGAGCAACGTGAGCTTGCTGGCATCAACAGCGACCAGAACTATTACAAGAGGCTTTTAGAGACTGAGCGCCTCAAGCACGCCCAGGAAATCCAGAACCGTGAAGCTGAAATCAAATCACTCAAGGCTCAGCTAACTCCAGGCAAAGAAAGCCCGGAAATCCGAATGCTCAACGGTGAGATTGCTCGCCTCCAACTGGAGATCCGCAACCTCAAGGCCAACGACATGAAGACTCAGGCCAAATATCAGGAGACTATCGATGAACTCAGACGCAGACGCGAACACCTCGCTTCTGCACCTATCCGCAAAGAGGTCGAAAACCTCCGCAAGGAAACTGAAATCCAGAAAAAGGAACTCGGAATCATTTCTCGTGATTTCCGTACCCAAGCCAAAAAGCTCGAAGCGGCCTACAAAAAGCAAGCGGCCGACAAAGTACAAATCGACCTGTTACAAGCCCAGCTCAAGCGCAAGGAACAGCAGCTCGAAGCAGCCAAGGATAATGCCAGCGCTGTCGTTCGATCCCTGCGCGCGGAAAACCAAAAGCTGCGTAAGCAGGTAAACGATTACCAGACCCAGCTAGCTGACCAACAGAAACAGATCAACGAGCTTACCGAGCAACTCAACAAGTCCAACGCCATCGCTGACCAGCTGCGCATCGACTTGGAAAAGATGACTGCAGAACGTGACAAGCTCAGCGGGCTTCTCCAGCTCAGCGATGTTGAGAGAGGCAAAAAGCTCATGAAGGAAAACCTCCGCCTTGGCAATGAGATTGTGAAGCTGAAGAAGGACATGGAAATTCTTCACCGAGACAAGAACGTGGCTCAAGACAGAGTCATCGAGGCCGAAAACGATCTCGCCATCGCCAAGCAGCAAATACTCAATCTAAAGGACGAGCGCATCAACTTCATCAAGCGCATCAGCCTTCTAGAGAATACCCTCAAAGAAACACGTGAGCAACTCAACCTGAAGAGCAGCCAACCTCAGCTCACCGATATAGAGAAAGAGGAGATCGAGGTCCTGCGCGGCACAACAAAACGCCTGATGGCTGCCCTCAAGCACCGCCGCCGTGTCGATGAGACTCTTTCCTCAGAATACAACAAACTCGCCAACAAAGACGAGAACCTCAAAAAGCTGATGGACGAATTGGCCTCAAATGCCGTCACCCTCACGGAAAAGGAGCAGCAGTACATCGACCAGTCTGAGTCTACAGACACCTTCATCAACCCCCGTAAAAAATACGCCAGCGGCACAGAGAGAGACATTGCAGAACAGCGCCGCGAAGAGCAGATCAACGCCTACCACAGCATGGCCAAGGGATTCATCGAGAAAGGGAAGCTTGAGCCTGCCATTGACACCTACGACATGGCTTACGATACCACCTACGATTACAACTTCCTGATCAACCGTGGCGTGCTTCGACTGAGACTTGCCAACGAAAGCGGAGATGCGGAGTTGCTACAAGACGCATCACGTATCTTTGAGACAGGTATCACCACCCGCCCAAACAACCCATACGCTCACTTCATGCTTGGCATGTCCCGCTACTACATGAAGGAGGATGCCCTAGCCTCCAAGTCACTCAAGAAAGCCATCGACCTCAAACCTGAAGACCCCATGGCCTACCTCTACATGGGCATCATTGCCGCGCAGAACAGCGAACTCAATAAGGCTGAGGAGAGCTTTGATAACGCTATCCGCCTCAACCCTGAGTTCCACGAAGCGCACTACAACATGTCCATCATCCAACTCATGAAGGGCGACCTCAAGCAAGCACGCAAGTACTACAACGACGCCCTTCGTGCAGGTCACCCCATTGACCCTGAGCACGAGACAAAACTCGGGATCAAGAAAGCCGGTTAACACGGATCAACTGATAGAGCTTCTTTTTACCCATCGGCCAGGACACTCCTGGCCGTTTTTTATGACAGTACTGCTGTCCTCCACCTACTCACAACTCTCACACCCACCAGCACTTCGGCAGCTAGGAAGTTATTCACAATTTTCACACAATAGTTCAGCAAAACGAAATATAAAAAACAGCTTTGCAAAACTCTGTGGCATCATTCTATCCTTCACACCTTATGGCGAAGAAGGCATTAGGCAAAGGGCTCGGAGCACTCATCAAAAAACAAGATAATCCAACCCCGATAGCATCTAACAGCGCGAACAACGTAGCGAAAGCAAATGATGCACCCGGCACCCGCGACAACGAAGTACGACTCGTACCTATCGACTCCGTAGTCCCCTCCCCCCTGCAGCCACGTAAACATTTCACAGACGGTCAGCTGGATGACCTGATGGATTCCATCCGTCAGCACGGCATCATCCAGCCACTCATCACCCGTGAGGTAAACGGCAAGCTCGAGCTCATCGCAGGTGAGCGCCGCTGGAGAGCCTCTAACCGACTCAAGCTGACTGAAGTTCCCGTCATCATCCGCACGGCTTCCGACCGTGACGTACTGGAAATGGCTCTCATTGAGAACCTCCAGCGTGAAGACCTCAACCCGATCGAGGAAGCTGCTGGTTACGTTCGCCTCGCCAAGGAGTTCGACATGAAGCAGGATGAGATTGCTACCAGAGTGGGTAAATCCCGCGCCAGCGTAGCAAACGCCATGCGCCTGCTTGACCTACACTCAGACGTCCAAAACATGGTCGCCCACGGCCGCCTCACCGTAGGACACGCAAAAGCTATTCTTGCCCTCAAAGAGGACAAGGAGCAGCTGCTCGCCGCAGACCAGATCATCAAGAAGAAGCTCACCGTACGTGCGGCTGAAAAACTCACCCAGGATTTCAACAAGCAGAAGACCACCAGTAAGACTACCAACGCTGGTGGTGCCTCCTCTGAGGAAGTGGCGCTCATTGGTAAGATCCAGACTCAGCTTCAGCAGGACTTCTCTACGCGTATCAATATTCACCACACTCCGAAGAAAGGTCGCATCGAGATCGAATACTACGGCAACGAGGATCTTAACCGCATCCTTGAGCTGCTCGGCGTATCCCTTAACGACTTCTAATCACATCTGTTAGAACGGTGACCATCCGACTAGCCACTCTTCTCTGTGCAAGTGCAGTGATCTTTTCATCCTGTAAGGATGCTGCGCCGGACACCCCTGCTCCAACATCCTCTGTAGATCTACTGGTTAGTTCTCAGAAATGGGACTTTGGCTCCAAAGCATACGGTCATACCGAAAAAATCCTGAGTTTCGGGCCGCGGCCAGTAGAGTCCGCGGCTCTTGCCAGTACCCGCGCTTATATCATCGCTGAGCTCAAGAAGCATGGCTGGACTTGTATTGAACAGCCCTTCCAAACCTCCACCCCACTGGGTCAGAAAACTTTCACGAATGTCATCGCCCGCTACGCACCGGATGGGACATCCCGCACTTGGAGCAAACCAGTCAAAGGTGTTCTCGCTGCCCACATCGACAGCAAGCTACAAACCAACTTCCTCGGTGCAGACGATGCAGCCTCTTGTGCCGGGGCCATCCTAGAGATCGCCGAGTACCTGCATAAGCATCACCCGGACCAAGCGTCCAAGATGGAGCTCGTCTTCTTTGATGGAGAAGAAGCTCTCAAAGGCGGCATCGAATACCTGGAACAACAAGGACAACAAGACGGACTCTACGGCAGTGATTACTACTCCAAACGTGTAGCCTCGAGCGCCTCAAGACAGACAGCGCCTTATCCCAAACTTCCTGAGTTCGGAATCCTACTGGACATGATCGGCCACAAAGACCTCAAGATCGCCATTCCATCAGACACCCCAAAGAAGCTCAAACAATCCTACGAGAAAGCGCGCACCCGCTTCGAGCTACAGGATTCCTTCACCTATGCGGACCGCTTTATCCTGGATGACCACGTTCCCATGAACCTTTATGGCATCCCGACCATAGACCTGATCGGAGATTTCAGCTCCAGCGATTGGTGGCACACCGAAAAAGACAATCTGGACATCATTTCCCGCAACAGCCTCGCTACCAGCATTCAAGTAGCACTCAGCATTGCCTCCGACCACCTCTAGCCCCCACCCTCACTGAAAAAAACAGCCGAAAACATCATTTTTAGGTTGTCAAATCCCCCCACTCACACTACACAACGCGCACCGCAACGCGGTAAACAAACAAATCAAAACGGCTCATTAGCTCAGTTGGTAGAGCAACGGATTGAAAATCCGTGTGTCCTTGGTTCGAATCCGAGATGAGCCACCATTCACCCGAGATCTGCACGCAGACCTCGGGTGAGTTGTTTTTAGGGTCTACACCAAAGTTTGAGGACAGGGCATTTTGTGATTCATTGTTTGTTAGTTTATCCGCATTGGGCGATGACCCGCAGCCGATAGATACTGAGGAAGACGTAGATTTCCTTACACAGGCCCAGCCTTGCAACGCCCCTTTGCTACCCGCAAAACCATGCCCCCCCCCACCAGCCACATGGCAACTCACGTCACGAGAGCGCAACGTACTCACCACCTCATTGACTTCAGAGAGAGTTAGGGAATCAACCAGCGTCACCATTTTGTTAGAAGTATATTCTTATCCAGAACAATGAACTTCGTGCCAGCACTCTACCCGAAAGCCACCCACGACATTGCAAAATCTCACTCAATTTATACGGGCACCCTCCGCCACCTCACACAATAGACCTGCTAGAATTAACTTGACCCTTATAGATTGGAAATTATGATCTTACGTTGATAACCCCCATTAATTTCATTACCCCCATGAAACTCCAAACGATCGTCGCGTGTGTATGCTCCTCATTCGTCTTTGCCCTCGGCCTGCAATCTACCGCAGCTGAGGAAAAGCCAGTCACCACGCTCATCACCAATGCCAAGATTTTCAACGGTGTTGACGAAGAGCTCATCACCGGAAAATCCATCCTCATTGAGGATAATAAGATCGCAAAGATCGCTGCTAACATCACGGCCCCGGAGGGGGGCTCGGTGATCGATGCCGGAGGACGGATTTTAACCCCAGGCTTCATCGACACGCACGCTCACATGATGTTTCAGATGTCCTTTGGGCAGGCAGCCACGGCAGACGAGGAATACATCGCCTACGTCGCTACTCAGACCGCAGAGACTTACCTGATGATGGGCTTCACGACCGTACGCGACGTCGGTGGTGATTCGTTCTCGCTGAAGAAGGCTATCGACCAGGGGATCCTGAAAGGACCACGCATCTTTCCAAGCGGGCCGATGATATCTCAAACCTCTGGCCACTCCGACCACCGAACCGACGCCCAGGATGCGCGTCCGCTCTTCAATGAACCAAGCGTTTACATGAAATATGGTCACGTGGCCGTGGCCGATGGCGTCCCCGAGGTCCTCACCGTCGTCCGCGAGGCTCTTCGCCGTGGGGCCACCCAGATAAAAATCTGTACAGGAGGGGGGACTGGCTCTTACGCCGACCCTCTTGATGTTGAGCAATTCACGGATGAAGAAATCCAGGCGGCAGTCCAAGCGGCAACCCACTGGAACACCTATGTCACCTCCCATTGCTACAATGCAGAAGGAATTATTCGGGCCGTCGAGAACGGTGTAAAGTGCATCGAGCACGGAAACCTCATGAACGAGAAAGCCATGCGGGTGATGAAGGAGAAGAACATCTGGCTTTCACCCCAGGTCATCGTATACACCTTTCATCCGGACGGCTATACCGACGATCAAAAGGCAAAGCACGACGAGGCCTACGCCGGCATCGACACCATGTTCAAGGTCGCCAAGAAGATCGGTTTCAACAACATCAGCTTCGGGTCGGACATCATTACTTCCCCCAAGATGCTCAAGAGAGTTCCCGAGGAGTTCGAGCTGCGCACTAAGTGGTTCACACCCGCAGAGATTCTCATGCAAGCTACCTCAAAGTCCGGCGAGCTCTTAATGATGGCTGGACCACGAAACCGTTATGGAAAGCTCGGTGTCATCGAGGAAGGCGCCTTGGCTGACCTGCTTCTAATCAATGGTGACCCTTTCAAGAACATCTCCATTCTGACCAAGCCGGACGAATCGCTCGCCCTGATCATGAAAGACGGGAAGGTCTACAAGGACACCTTGAATGAATAAGGCAAATTGTCAGTGAGAAGCCTCCCCCACCATTTGAATTCAAACTCAGCCAATTGATGACTTTATGAATACACGTTTTGCTAAAATACTTTTGCCAATCGCCGGATTGGTCAGTTTTGCTGTCTCTGCAATTGCGCAGACCTCCGTTCCTGACGTTGAGGCCTCTGACCCTCAAAGCTCATTCACCCTGATCACCAACGTCAGAATCTTCGACGGAAAAAGCGATGAACTCACTCCGTCGATGAGCGTGCTGATCGAAGGGAACAAGATCTCGAAGATCGCCAAGGTTATTCCCGCCCCAGATAAAGCAACGGTAATCAATGGCGAGGGCAGGACATTGACTCCGGGCTTCATCGATACACATGTTCATCTCATGTGGAATACCGGCATGGGTGAGTTTTTTGATTCTCCACCCGATTACCTCGCCGCACTCACATTAGTAGAAGCCAAGAACACACTCATGAGGGGGTTTACTACCGTGCGGGACACTGGTGGTGCCGTACTCGGCGTGAAGAAAGCCATTGACCAATGGATACCACATTGGACCCCGCATTTATGCCTCCGGAGCAGCCATCGGCATGACATCTGGACACGGCGATTACAGAACATTGAATGAACTGCCCCGACAGCTGGGAGGCGCAGCAGAGTCAATCTTGGAACGGATCGGTGGGACTGTATTTGCGGACGGGGTGCCAGAAGTCCTCACAGCAAGTCGCGATCAGATGCGGCGTGGATCTCATTTTCTAAAGATCTTCGTGGGCGGTGCGGTCAGCGGCTTGCGCGACCCGCTTGATATTATGGAGTACTCGTTCGAGGAGATTAAGGCGGCTGCCGATGAAGCCGACCGGTGGAATACCTATGTCGCAGCACATGCCTATACTGATCGAGCAACCCGCGTCGCTCTAGAAGCTGGAGTCTTGTCCATTGAACACGCCAATCTGCTTACCGAAGATACGATGAAACTGCTTGTCGAGAAAGGCGCTTATCTCTCCGCTCAAACAGGCTTTTTCTTGGCTCCGCCGCCGGAAAGTTTCAACAAGCAACAGAAGGAGCGACAGCAGATGGCGGCAGACGGTCTGGACAAGCAGATGAAACTAGCCAAGAAGCATAAAGCCAAAGTGCTGTTCGGCACTGACTTCGTTGGCTCTATGGAACTGAAAAAGCTTCAGGCCAATGAATTTACCAATCGCACAAAATGGTTCTCCAACGCTGAGATTTTGAGGCAGGCAACATCGATCAACTCAGAAATTCTGGAGTTATCTGGGCCACGCAATCCCTATCCGGGCAAGCTTGGCGTCATCGAGGAAGGCGCATATGCCGATCTTTTGCTCATCAACGGAAATCCGCTTGAAGATATTTCGATTTTAACCAAGCCGGACGAATCGCTCGCCCTGATCATGAAAGACGGGAAGGTTTACAAGAACACCGTGAATGAATAGGGCACCCATGAGCGAGTTAGACAAACCAACCGGTCATCGACTCGAGCTGAAATGGCTGCTTTTGCTGCAGGCCTTGTATTCAGTAGCTTCGATCACTTATCTGCTGATTAGCGGGTATCTCAAATCGTCCACTGGCACCGGCCTCAGCGCCGCCCCGGTGGTCTTCTCGCTCTCTGCCTTCGCCGTGTATTCCTGCTGCCTGTTTCTGCCCCGCTTTGGACACATCAAGTTCTACCGCATCGCCATGATCCCTGCCTTACTGATCTTTGGCGGTGGCGGCGTGATTGGAAATATCCTGTCCTTAGCGTTAGAGGGGCTCGCCCGATACGCCTCCCTAACGGCCTGGGGGGTTGGGGTAGCCATCAACACCTACGGAACTTTGCTCAACATCATCGCCGCATTCGGATGGTTTCGTTCTCCCAATCGCTGATTTGTCCAATCTGGATAACACTGGCGCTGGTGCTGGTGGCCAGCACTGCCACGGCTCAGGAGCCAACACCTAAGGAAACCTCGTGGGAGCAACTGCTGCCCGAGTCAGAGGAGCCCTTCGATGATCCTTTCGCAAAGCTCAGCGAAGAACAGTTGTTAGATCTTAGTCGGGTCGCGCGCTTCCGGCGTCTTCGAGAAAAGGATGCCATCCCCTCTGACGGAGCGACCGCGAAACAGGTCGAGACGATAATCGCAGAGTTCGCCGAAGTCGGCATCGACGTGGATTGGATTCTATCACAACGCGAGCGCGTAACCCGTAGACGGGAACGACGCATGACGCAGGTCGATGAGTCTTTGGTCGGGCAAGAGATTCGGATACCCGGCTACATGCTTCCGCTTCGTAGTGACGAGAGTGGGATCATGGAATTTCTTCTCGTTCCCTGGGTCGGCGCCTGCGTTCACACACCACCACCACCGCCAAATCAGATGATCCATGTGACCGTGCCAGGAGGCACCAAAGATCGTGGTCGTTTCGCAGCTCTCTGGCTCGAGGGGAAGCTTGAATTGAAGCCTGAGGAATACGACCTCTTCCTCGTCGATGGCAGTGCCCGGGTGAAGGTCTCCTTTTCCATGACCACCGATCGGCTCTCGGACTATTCACCCGATGACTCTGATATCCTTGCCAAAGTCGAAGCACCTGAGATCGGCGACGAGCACAGCTGGTTTGAGGCCCTCCAAATTCGGGTGGCGCTCATGTTCACCAAAACCATGACCTCGATCCGCGACAGGGATTCCTCCGGACCGTTGTGGTGGGGCTTGCTAGTTTCCTTTCTCTATGGACTTGTCCACACACTCGGACCCGGACACGGAAAGGCTGTGGTGATTTCCTACTTTGTCGGCGAAGGCGGAAGCCTGAAACGCGGCGTAACGATGGGCACCAGGATTGCAATTTTTCATGTTTTCTCAGCTGTCATGGTTGTCTGGCTTATGGACTTCGCCGTACGTCAAACGACGGGAGCCGCACCTTCAGACTATCGTGCGGTAAAACTCGCTAGCTACGCCTTCATCGCTGTGATCGGAGCTTGGATGTTGTGGAAAGCGCTACGTGCGTCGAAACATTCGCAGGACGATCACCATCACCATCACGATGGCTGCAAGACCTGCGCCGCCGTTGAGAAAAACCAAGGGGCAGCGGGCTGGCTCGCACTAGCCGTCGGCTCGGTTCCCTGCACCGGAGCACTGCTAGTTTTGCTCTTCGGCATGGCTAACAACCTTCTGGGTACCGCGATTCTTCTGGTGGCAGCCATTTCCGCCGGCATGGCGGTGGCGATGAGCGGTATCGGCGTACTGGCCCTGCTAGGACGGCAAGCCCTTGATCTCAAGACAAGCGAAGGAGTTACGAAACGCTTTTCCAGAAGAGCACGAATCGCAGGAGCCGCTGCTATCCTGATGATTGGCTGCACACTCTTCGTTCTCACTTGTACTACATTCGAAACCTTCAGATGATGTTCTATTGCGCCTTACTGGAAGCCTTCGTCAAACGTCCCGAAGCCCTTCCTACTGGGGCAAAATGGGCTGCCGTCATGAAACAAGTCCCCAGAGACGCCAACCGCTCCCTTGGCCCCGACGGCGCCACCAGCGACGACGACATAATTCTTGAGGAGACGTCTACAAATTAGGCACTATGTTCGAAGCTCTCTTATTGACCACCTCCAGTTGACCACCGCAGTTCTGTAAATGAGCCCAAACATAGGAACACTTTTTAGTCCATCTACCCTCAGAGCCGTTATTTCATCAAGGTTCGTTAAACTCCGGAAAGCTGGCATCAATTTGAAAATCCGTGTGTCCTTGGTTCGAATCCGAGATGAGCCACCATTCACCCGAGTTCTGCACGTAGACCTCGGGTGAGTTGTTTTTGGAGCTTATACCTTTTGGAGATCTAACGCTACTCACCTATGCCCACAAAAAAAGGCTGCTACGCATGAATCGTAGCAGCCTTGGAATTGTTGAGTTAAGCAGGACTAGCGGGTCACTTCCAGCTTGAGCTGATCAATGCTGATGGTGTCCTGGGATCCGTTGCCCACGGTGCGGTCGGTGTCCTTCACTCGAATGTAGACGGTTCCACTGATATCCGCTGGAAGCATAGCAACCTGCGCGGTATTATCATCCGAGGTCTTGGTCACGGTGATCACGTCGGTAAAGACGATACCATCCGTAGAGTACCCGAAGACGAAGTCATCACCCTCATTATTGGAACTATGGTAGGCTTCCACACTCAGCTCCACCAGGGCACCAGCTGCTCCGATGTCGAAGCTCCAGGTGTGCTCCAAGCTGGAGACTCGTGTACTGGGCTTGCCTGAAGTCTTCTCCTCCTGAAGCACTTCATACACATTGTTAGAGCTTACCGTATCCAAGTAGTTTCCTGAGAACAGGAGCCCTGAAACAACCAGCTCGGCATCACTGCTATAGGTGCTAACCACATCAGCAACATCAATCACGGTGATATCCACCAAGGCCGTGTCCGTGAGTCCACCTCCATCGGTGACACTGACCGTCAGCAAGTAGGAAGTAGTCACCTCGTAGTCGAGGGCAGCAGCGGTGGTAATCTCACCTGTCGTGCTATCGATGGAGAAAGCTCCTCCAACGTTACCACTGGTGATAGCATAGCTTGCACTGTCGCCCGCATCCACATCACTTGAGGTCACGGCGACCACAGCGCTACCTACTGCAGCATCTTCAGAGACAGATCCGCTTACATCATTGGCCACAGGAGCTTCGTTGACGTCATTGACGTTCACCGTGATGCTTGCTGTATCGCTAAGAAGGCCGGCATCCGTCACTTCCACGGTCAGCACGTACTGGCCAGCAGTCTCGTAATCGAGTGCAGTGGTGGTGGTGATTTCTCCAGTGCTGCCATTGATGGCAAACTCACCACCCGCATTACCTGCGGTAATGGCGTAGCTCAAGATATCCCCGGCATCCGCATCCGTCGCGGTGACTGTACCCACTAGGGCACCCGCTCCATTCTCGTCTACGGAGAAGCTAGCATCGCCAAGCACTGGAGCCGTGTTCATGCCATCCAGTTCCAGCTTAACATCATCCACACCAAACCATCCGCCGTTCGCGGCTACACTGACACGTTCGAAGCGCAGGAAGAGCTTATCTCCCTGTGCCAGACCGGCAGTGCTGAAGCTTTCGGTGTAGACATGGTCTGTCTTGGAATCATCAATGCTCCAGCTGTCACCATCCGTAACCACTGCCTGTGGTCCACCGATGATACTTGTCGCTGTGGCAGCGGTCTGCCCGGCTAGGATATCGTAGGTCGCATTCAACTGGCGGCCAGCGGTGGCAGTTTCGGTGACCATCACCACAGACATCGTGTAGTTGGCGTTACCGACCTGAATACCATTACTGGTGATACTCGTTCCGTCCACATTACTAATCCAAAGACGCGTGCCTCCGAAATTAGTGGTGCTAAAGGTACGAGTAGCATTGGATGCCGTATTGCTGGCTACCCAGTTTCCAGTCACGACACCTCCCACGGAGAAGTCGGATGGGTTCTCGATATCGTAGTCCTCGAAGTCATCGGAGTACACCACGCCACTGGTAGCGACCATGATCTCTAGTGTAGCCTGCGCAGAGCCGCCGTTACCATCTGCGGCTTCTACCTCGAAGCTGTTTAGCCCTTCATCTCCATCACCTGGAGTACCGGACAATGTACCGTCTGAGGCGACGCTCAGCCATGCTGGACCGCTTACTTTGGAATAGGTCACGGTGTCTGCCGTGTCCGGATCCGTAGCCTCACCATCTAGGGTGCCACTGTATTCGGCATAAAGAATCGCGTTATCTCCAGTGATAGGATCATTGGCAAAAACAGGATCCTCATTCACATCGTTTACAGTTACAGCAATGGTCGCGCTGTCACTCAGTCCGCCTGCATCCGTAGAACTAACAGTCAGGCTGTAGCCAGCGGTGCTTTCGAAGTCGAGCTCCGTAGCAGTGGTAATTTCACCCGTGCTGGCATTGATAGAGAATTCCCCGCCAGCATTACCTGCCGTGATAGCATAGGTGAGTGTATCTCCGGCATCAGGGTCGCTGGCAGCCACTGTAAGCACGGTGCTACCCACAGCAGCATCTTCATTGATACTACCACTGCCATTACTGGCAACAGGAGCTTCATTCACATCGCTCACAGTCACATTCACAGCCGCTGTGTCGGATAATCCTCCGGCATCGGTCACGCTCACCGTGAGTGTATAACTACTATTAGACTCATGATCTAGCGAAGCAGCCGTGGTGATCACTCCTGTGGAACTGTTTACGAGGAATGCACCGCCCGTATTCCCGCCAGTAATGGAGTAGCTCAGGGTATCCCCGGCATCCGAGTCACTGGCAGAAACGGTAGTCACTGTGGAGCCAACGGTCGCATCTTCAGCAATGCTACCACTGCCGTTTGCTGCTGTCGGAGCCTCGTTCACATCAATCACGCTGACACTAACGGAAACGGTATCGGAGAGACCTCCTGCGTCTGTTGCCGTCACGGCAAGCTGATAATTACTGGCCACCTCGTAGTTCAGCACGGCATTGGTGCTGACCGCGCCGGTGTTACCATCGATCGTAAAGGCGGAGCCCGTATTACCCGCAGTAATGACGTAAGTAACGCTGTCTCCAGCATCAGGGTCAGTGGATGTCACAGTGGCCACAGTAGTGCCTACGGCACTGTTCTCTGCCACACTGCCACTCGCTTCGACAGCTGTTGGGGCCTCATTCACATTCGTAACGTCCACGGTGATAAGCGCCGTATCTGTCAGACCGCCAGCATCCGTCACGGTGACCGTAAAGCCGTAGCTGTTAGTCGTCTCGTAATCGAGTACCGTCGTAGTGGTAATTTCTCCAGTACTGCCATTGATGGCAAACTCACCACCCGCATTACCTGCGGTGATGGCGTAGCTCAGGGCATCTCCCGCATCAGGATCACTTGCTGCGACTGTTCCAGCAGAAATACCAGCGACTGCATTCTCAGCCACAGAGAATGTCTGGTCGTTCACTACAGGTGCGAGGTTAGAGACACTCACGCCTGTGATGCGCAGATTATCGATCATTGGCCCCTTGCTGCCAAGGGCTTCGAATCGTAGGGCCACGTCGCCTGGCACATTGAGCGCCAGCTCCACGGTTCTCCATGGCTTAGTGGAGAAATTAGGGTCCAATCCCACCATCTGTGTGGACCATACTTCTACCCAACCGCTGCCCGCATTATATTGCACGCTGAACTCCGTGTTCGTGGAGGAAGAGAAAGCGGCGTAGTCGAAGCTGACTGTTCCAATACCGTGATCGGCCCCCGGAATGCTAACATCACAGATCGGGTTGGAAGAACTCAGTCCGAGGGTAAGTGTCTGCACTCCTGCCGGAGGAATGTCCGTCCTGTTCCAGATCTTCACATCGGTCACCTCCGTCCAAGTCACCCCGTCGTTATCCACTACGGTACCGACGCTGCCAGTGCCACCGCTCGGGAAGCCTGTGAAGCCGTCAGCAACTTCAAAGCTGGTGTCCACTAACACAGGCTCAGCATTCACTGAATTACCTAACAAACCCTCTGTATAGATATCACTGACTTCCGGGCCAGAGAGCTCTCTCTCCCACACAGCAAAGTCATCATAAGCCGCCTCAATATTCTCAGAAGTACCATTGTAGATTGCGCCGATAGATACCGTTCTTTGCAGGGAAGCCACATCATAGAGGCTCTCAGACTGTGTGCCGAACTGGGCACCATCGATGTAGAGCGTGGTTTGACCCGCACCGTTGTTGATCACAGCCACGTGGTGCCACTGGCCGTCGTTGAGGTTCGTGTCAAACACGACTGCCCCCCCTGTGCTACCATCATAGACAGGCTGAAGGTCACCATTATAGTAACGCATGAAATACGCGCCGCCTATATCGTAGACCTTCTCTCCACTGTTCTGTGTGGAGCTCGTATTCAGCCAGAAGGATACGGATACTCCGCCGGATCTGGGCTTCTTCACAGGGCTTGCTATGTAAGAACGCAGTGCATCGTCAGCCCCGCTAAGATCAATCGCATCACCAATTACACCTGCGATGGTTGACGGGGTATTGATCACTTGGAAATCCTGCGCTGGCAGCGCGGTATCATCATAGGTGTGGATGGTGCCGTTGGCTGTCTGTACATCAGAGTCATCCATGGAAAGATGAAGCACCATGCCAGATGCCAAGGAGTTCGCAGCGGTGCTGAATTTCCATACACCGCCACCAATGATGGTGGAGCCGTCCACCTCGTCGATCCTCCAGAAGTAATTCTTGGAAAGGTCCAGCGTACCAGGATCAAAACTGGTCGCACTTTGGCGGCCCTGATACTCTGGAGAGGCAGTGGTGGCATTGGCCACAGCAGCTGCATCAGTACCGAAGTACACATCGTGCTGGTAGCTGCTGTTACCGGCAAGCCAGGAGAGTACGGTACCGTTCACCGCTATGTTCAGGGAATCATTTGCAGGGAAAACCGGAGCTGCCGGCACTTCACCCGCATCGTGCAAGGCCTGTACTTCTGAAAGGCTGAGAGCCTTGGTATATACTTGAGCCTCGTCTAGGGCTACTGCAGCGTCGCCGCCCAGCTTCAAGTCCTCACGTCCATTGAAAATGAAAAGGTCTGCAGGCAGGCTAGCCGCTGTCCCCACTTCTTGGCCGTTGAGGTAAAGGCGCAGGGTGTTGTCGGAACGGTTGATCACCATCGCCGCATGGTACCAGGCATCACTCACCAGAGCGCCGCTGGATACCGTCTGCCAGCCGATGTCTCCATCCCAGGCTCGTACGGTGGCGGAGAGTCCACTTGGGCTGGCCACCAGATGGTAGCCGAAGAAGCCCGGATTTCGCTTGCTCATCAGGATGGCCGTGTCGCCGGAATTATCCAGCTTGAACCAGCATGTCGCCGTGAAGCTCTGATCCATAGGGTCAAAGAAATTACTCGCTGCATTTTCTAACGGATAGTAAGTCTCAGGCTCCGCAATCAGGTCTGTAGCATCAGCTACGATGTAACTACCTCTGTCCAGCTGCAGGGCCTTGCCCACAGGACCATCAATGGTGTTCGCGCCGAAGTCGACACCGACTAGGTAGCCGTCATGCCCATGGCCACTGCCATCCGCTGCGTTTGTTCCAGAGGTCTCCTCCATTGCCCAGTGAGCCGCAAGCCCCTGGTTGATTACCTCGATATGGATCAGCCCCTGGGTGTAAAGGCCTGCTGTATCCTGTACTTCGTAGACAATCACGTCCTTGCCCACATAAGCGGCAGCAGGAGTGTAGGTCAGCATTCCGCCGGACTCGGTCACGGTACCACCTTGCACGGTATTAGCGGTATAGTACTTGAGAGAAATAGCATCGCCGTTGGCATCCCAGTCATTGGCCAGTGGGTCGATGTTTACCGCGGTATTCACCGCGGTAGAGGCGAGATCCAGAAAAGCACGCGGGTGCATGTTCGTCGCGTAGGAAGGTGTAAGCTGCAGATCACCTTCATCAATCTCCTGCTGCCTCTTTGTTAGAATACGCATGGTATTCATCTCACCGTGAGCCGGGTGAGAGCCAGACATGGTGTCCTTACCATAGTAGTAGTGCTGAGCGCGCCAGTTGTGAGCTACCTCGTGGTAGAGGGCATTTACTGCCACGGCCTCGCCGCCCGGATTATAGAAATTGTTACCACTAGCGTAGCCACCCGCAAAGGTGAAGCCAGAGGGGAAGAAACTGCAAATATAACCACGCTCATTTTGCCCTTGGGCAAGCCACTCGGACCTCAGCATGGAACTGAACTGACCGGCATTTCCGCTGGTTGGAGTATAGAACTGTTCCTTCCGAATGATCACCTCGCTAAGCTCCATGTTGAGTTTGGCGTCCCTCGTATTGAAGAAATCGTGAACGTTCCACTGGTACTCGATGTAAACCAGCGTCTCATCCACGGATCCCTTGTACTGGGAGCTCGGCACATCATACACACCGTGCGCTTTATAGAGACCTACTGGAGGAAGCAAAGCCCCAGCCGGAGCACTACCAGTAGCTAAGGGAGCCGGAGGCGGTGTGATGGATGTACCGTTGCCGATCTCCGTGGTCACATCTATGTTCGCCACCGTCCAGATACGACCGGCACCATTGTGCACCGTGGCATGCAATTCATTACTTGTATCCACGATAGCCGTCACCAGCTCGTTCGGGTTTTCCGTGACGTAGCCACGGTACGTACGTACGGGCATTGCGGGATTCTGGGCCGTGTGTTCTTCCACGTAGCCATTCACCGTATCCCAGGACTGCACCCTGAAGTTGGCCGATCTCACTGAATGCTTATGCAGGTTCAGCTCTACGATCTGCCCTCCCCCCTTATCAACGTTGACAACAAAAGACTCGGGGAGCTGAGCCTTGGCTGTATTCCAAATTCCTGTCAGAGTAAGCAGAGCTATCCAACACAAGAGATAGCCCCTCCTACTACTAGGTGGGTTTAGTGTGTTTTTCATGTTAGTGTGTGGGTTTCCCCTACCGAGCCAAGAAACTCAGATAGGTCATAACTCTCACTATAAACACATATACCCCACTCAGGCTAAACACCTTCACATGGACTAAACTATAAACCAGTTATCACACGTTTATAAATTATAACAAAACCACTTGAGTTCATCTTATTACACAAGAAACACTAACACAACAGATCACCCCTGCTTTAAGAGTCATTGTTGATTGTATTACCCATACAGCGAGGAGTTACCACGAGCACCCTCTATGAGAGCAACACAACTGATCTACTGATCAAACAGCCGCATCATAGAAACTCTCCACAGCAATAGCAACATCCCCCTTCGCCTTGCGGCGAAGCCAGAAGAGATCATTTCTTGCTGTGATAAGAGCCTCTCTCAGCTGCTCTCCCAGCGCAGACTCTAGCTTGTCCACTCCCAAGGCACAGCTTTTTAGAATATCCAGGATTTCACAGCGAACATTGTCCCCAGACACATCGATAATCTCCACGAGAAAGGGTATCACGGGAACAGCAGCTGAGCGGATGCCGCCACTACATAGCAGGCGCCAGACATCTTGGCTGGCACGCATGGCCCTGGCCTCTTTACGGGATGCCAGATCCTGGAGCAATTTGTCCAGACGCTCCGCCTTGCCGGTGGAAACTTCATAATCCCCCCAGCGCACTTCTCTCAGCCGCATCCATAAAGCATCTGCCATAGCTGCATTTCCCGCAGACTCCTCACCAGCATTCAAGTCATTTCGCGATGCGGCAAAGCGATTATTGAACTGCCTGCCGATTTCCCTTACCACCCCGACATGCCTATCGAACGTCAAGAAACCAAGCAACGCATGAGCCGCATCGTCAAACACAACGGCACCATCTATCTCTGTGGCCAAGTCTGCGCAGACGCCAGCAAAGACATCCGCGAACAAACCCAGACCATGCTGGACAAAGTGGATGCCCTCCTGCTCCAGGCTGGCTCAGACCGCCAGAACATGCTCAGCGCCACGGTCTACTTGCGAGACATGAAAGACTTCGCCGCCATGAACGAGGTCTGGGACGCTTGGGTACCTGAGGGTCACGCTCCTGCCCGCGCCTGCGTGGAAGCCCGCATGGCCCGCCCGGAACTCTTGGTAGAGGTCTCTGTGATTGCAGCCGAGATCGCTTAATCCTGCCGCTTATCCACCTATCAAATAATAGCCTGATACCAATTCCCGTTTTTCCACGTACCCTTGGGTATGAGTCTATTAAGAAAAATCCCCACCCTACTCGTAGTCTCCACCACGCTCTGCTACGCCCAGCCGCAGAAACAAGTACAGAAGGAAGAGTACGACTTCAACTTCGACGGCCACTTGGACTACCGCGTCAAGGTCATGGAAAACGGCAAGGCAGACCGCTACGACGTCTACATCTTTGACCCTGACACCAATGAGTACCACAAAGACCAGGTACTTACTTTCTCGGTCAATCCTTTACCCTATGCGAAGAAAAAACAAGTGCGTTGCTTCTGGTCCGGCGGCCACGGAAGTGCCATCTTCTCCGCTACAGTCTACGGCTGGAATGGCACACAGTTCAAATTCTCTCACTCCGAGCGGCAGGAAGCCGTCAACATCGGCGGCAGATCCATCTACATTCTCACCAAAGCAGTCCTACAAGACGGCGTTCCCCTCATCCGCAGCATAGAGTTCGTGCAAGACCCCTGGAATAATAAGTAACTCTGCTAGCTGGTACTGTGATGGCTGTTCACAGTTTATACTCAGCTTATTCACAGAGTTATTGTCAGCTTATTCACTAATTACCCACAGCTTGCACACCTACTTATGCACATGAGTTTCAGCTCTATATGAGCTAGCAGACTGGTTTGCAATGGAGGGAAAGAAAGCCAATCCAGAGTACGCCTGAAAGAGAGGCATGATACATCGAACCCACTTGCTTGTGGGACCTAAGCCTCATGCATAGCAGAAGGCCGAATTTTGCATTGGCAATTCTGGAGAGTACCGCTAGTTTTTCAGCATGAACCAAGCAAGAGCTTTCACCCTCCTCTCCTCTGCTGCCGCCGTGTGTCTCATCTCTTCCTGCGGTAACTCACCAGAAGAAATCAGACTCGCCGACGGCACCGTTAGCGCCGCGCACGCTGGTACGTCTGCTGAACTCTATGCCGAAGGCTATGCTTATGAACAAGCTGGTAAAACTACCAAAGCCATCAAGCACTACGAGTCCTTGGCAAACCAATACCCACTCGCCAAAGAGGCCGCCGAAGCTCGCTACCGTCAGGCAGACCTGCTCTATCAGACTGGCGACCTCGTTAAATCGTTCAAAGCCTTTCAAGATTTCATCACCTCCTACCATGGCACTCGCCACTACAGTGATGCCTTGGCCAAACAAGAAGCAGTCGCTCATTCCGCAGCCACAGGTGAACTCAAACACAATTTCCTTGGACTCAAATCCAGTGTAGCAGCCACGACCGCTGAAGAGATGCTGATCAAAGTAAGGGACAACGCCCCTTATGGCGCCTCAGCACCGAAAGCCCAATTTGCTATCGGCGATCTCTGGCAGCGAAGAGGCAACGAGGAAAAAGCCATCAAAGCTTATCAGGAAGTCCAGTTGCGCTACCCCAAGAGCAGCCTTGCTCCTGAAGCTCTTTTCCGTGCTGGCACCATGTTGATGAATGAAGCGGATGAGGGCAACCAGAACCAGGCCAACCTGGATCAAGCGCGCAGCGTCTTCATTGACCTTCGCCAGCTCTACCCTGGCTCCAAGCAAGCCAAGGCAGCCAAGAGCAAGCTGGCGCAACTTGGCTCCCAGGATTTACAACGCAGCTATGACATTGCTGAATTTTACCGTGGTAAAAAGCAGTACGCATCCGCTGCCTTCTACTACCGTGAAGTCATCAAGAAGACAAAGTCTGGCACCGAGCTCAACAAGCTTGCGAAACAACGCCTCGCCGAGGTTTCCCAATAAACTAGCAGAGTCATGATCCTGAGAATTCTTGCCTCTCTGGCCATTCTACTGACCTTCAGCTCATGTGCCGGCTATCGCCTAGGTAACAGCAAACCGGCTCACCTGCAGGAAGTACGTACCATTAGCGTACCCCTGTTTAAGAATGATACTCAGGAACAACGCCTCGCGGTGCTCGCTACCAACTCATGCATCGACGCCATCACCAGGGATGGTTCCTATCGTATCGGCTCCAATGGTAGCTCTGATGCCACTCTCTACGCCACCATTTCCAAACTCGATTACGATGAGTTCCGCTCACAACGTCTCGACACCCTCAAACCTGAGGAACTGGAGATGACCATTTACATCGACTGGCAGCTCAAGTCACCTGAGGGCAAGGTCTTGGCCTCAGGTCGCGACCACGGGGAGACCAAGTTCTTCGTAGATGCTAACTTGCAGCTCTCCAGAGAAAACTCACTTCCGGATGCAGTCAAAAACGCTACGGAAAAAATGGCCTCCCGTCTGGCTAACGGCTTCTAGCGCATTTCGCTCCACCCCTGAAATCCGCTGACTACAAACGACTATGGTCACTTTCGTACCCACACCCATCGGCAACCGTGACGACATCACCCGCCGAGCTATCGATACCCTGCTAGAGGCAGACCTGATCACTTGTGAGGACACCCGTCATTCACGTCCGCTGCTAGAGCATTACGGTGTCGCTAAACCTGTCGTGGCCCTGCACGATCACAATGAGGCTAAGAAAGTACCTGAGCTAATAGAGAAAGCCAAAGAAGGGGCCAAGATCGCGGTGATCACAGATGCTGGCATGCCTGCCGTATCTGACCCAGGCTACCGCCTGCTCACTGCCTGCATCGAACACGAAGTCGAATACACCGTCCTTCCGGGTCCGTCAGCCGTCCTTACGGCACTTGTCGGCTCAGGTTTTCCTGTACACGCCTTCTACTTTGGAGGATTCCTCCCGGTGAAGAAGGGCAAACGCGGCAAGGCTCTCTTAGCGGCCTGCGAAGCGGAGCATACCTCTCTCTTTTTCGAGTCTCCTCACCGTATCCTCTCCACTCTGGAGATTCTGGCCAAAGAAAAACCAGACCAGCGTGTCTGTGTGGCCAGAGAGCTCACCAAGAAATTCGAGACGTATCACCGCGGCAGCGCCCAGGAGCTTTTCGAGCACTTCAGCCACCACAAAGCCAAGGGGGAGATCGTCTTTCTCATCGCTCCGTCCAGCTAAACCTGCGCTTCTAGCTTGCATCCTCGGCGCTACCATTCTTAATCACCCGAAGTGTTATCTTTCTCTACATGCTGGAACAACTCCCGCCACACCTGTGGCGAGGAAATGATCGATGAAATTGTCGAAATGGGCTTCACCAACATCGAGCTCTCGCACGGCATGATGATCACCAAGCTACCCGGCCTGCAGAGCGCCTTCAAGGCAGGCAAGTTTAACTGCTGTGGCGTGCACAACTACTTCCCTTCCCCCGTGGAGGTCATGATCGATGCGCCTGACGCCTACGAGTATACCTCCCACCGCCCCTACGATCGCAAACGGGCGATGGAACTCACACTCAAGACTCTCGATGTAGCCGCCCAGTTCGAGGCCGACTACATGGTGCTCCACATGGGATCCGTCCCCATGAATCCTGCCCGCTGGACCAAGAAGCTCACCGCCATGGTCGAGGAGGAGCAAGACGAGACAAAGAAGTACGAAAGACTCAAAGCCAAGTTCATCAAGAGACGTGCCAAGAAAGGTAAACTCTACTACAGCCGAGCCATCGAGGCACTCGAGCAAATCGCCGAGAAAGCTGCTGAACTGGGTGTTAGACTCGCTGTCGAGTCTCGCTCCCGCTACGAGGACATGCCCACAGAGACTGAGATGATCGCTCTCCAAGAGCACTTCAAGGACAATCCTTGGGTTGGCTATTGGCATGATTTCGGACACGTCCAACTGAAGCACAACATCCATCTGCTAGACCACAAGGAATGGCTGGCAACTATGGAGCCCTACCTGATCGGCTGCCACGTGCACGACGTCTACCCACCGAAACGCGATCACCGCGTCCCACTCACCGGAGAACTGGATTTTAAATCTCTCCTCCAGCACGTAGACCCCTCACTCCCGCACACCTGGGAACTCAGCCCATCCCGCGACAAGGAAGAAATCAAGCAGGCCCTTGAAGTCTGGAAAGCTGCTTTTCCTGAGACTTTGTAACTATCATTCCATGATCTCAGGAAATGCTCATAGCTTACCAATCAAGAAGAAGTGGTAACCTGAGCTTAAAATTACCAACATACGCAGAAAACTACATGCGCGTCATGCGGCTTCCAATACAAAGCATGCACCAAATTGTGAATATCGCGCTCACATCTCTGTAAGTAGCTAAAATTTTCCCGAGAGAAACAGGAAATGACATCCGATACCAATATTGATTTAGCCAGCATTTGAAGATGCCTACTTCTCTCAAGATCTAAGGCATAATTATAGATATCCCAATCCTCATTATAAACTTCCCAATCTAGAAATAGCTCAACTCCATCTAGATTGTTCTTTGTCGGGCAATGCTGAATAATCTCAAATATCTCAGTTAGATTCCTGACCGATTCATTCGATGATGTAGGATGGATATTATTCAGTAGATTCAACACACAACCATACCAGACCTTAGTTTCGGTTAGAATCTTACCACCATATACCCCTTCATCTGCTAATTTACTCACATTACTCACCCACCCAACTTCGGGAGAATAATTGTCCATCATCCGGCTTACGTGGGAATTTTTGACCCAATAGATGTATCTGTCAGCCCCCATACTCTATAGAACTTATCACGCAGTTTACTGAGACTATCAAATAAAGATCAAGTCTCGATAAATCTCACAGTAGCAGCTTAGCCAAGCTGAGAATACACTCTACTTCTTCCCTATCTGCTTCTCGTCTTCGTAGAAGGTGATCTTGTAGCTGACCGCTTTTTCGTGAAAGCCCTCTGGCACGGGAATCAGGCAAGAACCTAGCATCGTTTTTTCACCAGCGGCTAGTCCCTCTTTACTGAAACTCCCCTGTCCGGCGCAACCGATGAGCTCACCTGACTCACTGAAAAACGCCACGTAGTAATGGCAGTGCATCGGCTTATCAGCGGTGTTCTTAATGTCTATATTGGCATTGATGATCTTTTTACCGAAGAAATCGGAAAGATAGAACTTACAGGTTCCCTTCACCACCTTACCCACTTCCACTTGGACCACCTTGTCCTTGTCGAAGCCATTGCTCTCTTGGAGCACACACTTGCCCTCCTTGGTCTGCACTTCGGCAGCAGAGACCATTGAGAATAGCGACACTGCTGCACAGGCAGCAAAAAATGATTTCATCATAGTGCACCCTGCTTAGCAGAGGCTTCCAAGGATGCCAACAATTTGTCGTGCACGCCACCGAAACCACCATTGCTGAGTACTGCCACGACATCACCTTCCTCTGCTAGTTCGGTGACTTTGGCAACAATCTCATCCACGGTGTGAAGGAACCACCCGTGGGTCCCCTGAGCCTCAATATCTGCAATCAGCTTCTCTGGACTGAGTCGGTCACTCTCTGCCACCTTCTCAGGATTGGGCACTGCAGCCACAATCGCCAGATCAGCGCGAGACAGGGCATCTGCCAGCTCATTCTGGAAAACATTTCTCCTGGTTGTGTTAGAGCGCGGTTCGAAAATCACCCAGAGACGCTTGGGATCGTATTTCTGCCTGATGGCATCCGCTGCCTGCTGGATCGCTGTTGGGTGGTGCGCAAAGTCATCGACCACCTTAACCCCGCGCGCTTCGCCACGAAGTTCCTGCCTACGGGCGATACCCTCAAAGCCAAGCAAGCCTACACGAACCTCATCCGGAGTCAGACCAGCAAAGAGTGCCGAGCATACAGCCATGGCTGCATTTCTCACATTAAACTCACCAGACATTGGAATCGAGTAACGTTCGCCCTCAAGAGTGAAGCTACTGGTCACTCCCTCGTAGGCGACATCCTTGATTTGGATATCACAGCTATCAGCTAGACCAACGGTCGTCATTGGAGCGGGAGCCCCCTGAGCAACATCGAGACTATTCGGACAGTCTCCATTGACAAAAGCCATGCCATTGCGTGGGACGATGTTCAGCAGTCGGCGGAAAGTCAGCTTGATCTCATCAAGTGAGTTGTAAATATCCGCATGATCGAACTCGATGTTGTTCACCACCACGACTTCCGGCAGGTAGTGCAGGAACTTGGAACGTTTGTCGAAGAAGGCCGTATCGTACTCATCACCTTCCAGCACCACAAAATCGGAATCCGTGAAGCGCGCGCCCTGCCCCATATTACGTGGAATACCACCAATCATGTGGCTGGGATTCTTTCCGGCCGATTCAAAAATCCAAGTAAGAATGGAGGTCGTGGTAGTCTTCCCATGGGTGCCACTGACTACAAAATTGCGCTTACCGCGGAGGAAGTGCTCCTTCAGCACCTCAGGTAAGGAAACGTAAAGCAATTTGCGATCCAGCGCGGCCTCTGCCTCTTCATTTCCTCGACTGATGGCATTGCCGATCACGATGACGTCGGCATCCTCAGGCAGATGCTCTGCCTTGAATCCGGAAGAAATCTCCACCCCCTGCTGCTCAAGAAAAGTAGACATGGGCGGGTACACGTTCTGGTCAGAACCTGTGACACGGTACCCCTTCGCCTTCATCGCAGCCGCCACTGAGCCCATGGCCGTGCCACAAACTCCCACAAAATGAAAATTCTTCTTCTCGCTCATCGTCTCGGATGCCCCATGACACGCAGCTTCAGGCGGCAAAGCAACACCAAAACGTCACATCCTGCCTACTGATCACGAATCTCTCACTGTGAACCACTCAGAATGTCGGCGCCGAGATCGTCTTGCTGTCCTTCTCCTCCTGCCTGTGGAGGAGGATACGGTCCGCCATATCAGTAACCAATTGCTCCAGAATCAATCGCAGATGGCTCCCCTTCCTGTAGTCAGCAGGAGCAATGTGCTTCACGCGATCCGCGCTGGCACTGAGCTGGAAGCACTTCTTGAAGCTACTGCGGGATTCATCTTCAGGGTTGTAAACAGCGATGGCATGACCTCCGTTTTTCTTCATCACCGTGAAACAGGGCACATCTGTAGGTCCATCCCCCACATAGACCATATTCTCAAAAGGAATCGGGCGTAGCTCTGAGGGCATGTGGTCATTCACATCCTGACCATACTCCAGAAGCCCTTTGTTTATGCGGAACAGATACTGCGTCTTGGTCGTGTGGGAGATTGCCCGCTTCGGAAAGCTGATCACGCCGTTCTCATCCTCACCAAACTCACAGCCATAGACCTTCTTGAAATACTTCGCCAGACTGGATCCATCCACGAGAGCCTTGAGACCAGACGAAACAATGTAGTGCTCGATCTTTACCCCTGCTGCCTTGTGGGCTGCATTCAGGCAGGCATCTTCGATCTCCTCGAACATGTCTGGAAGTCCCGGGAAGAAGCTAAGGTTCGCGCCCAGCTGCTTGAGCTTCTCATTGGAAACTCCATCCATCGCTAGATAATCCAGCATGCACTTCAGGTAGGCCAGCTCACCGTCCCAGCTCATCTCCCTGACCAAATTATTACACTTCTCCCAAAAGGAAGCCGGGTTGATCCCGAATTCCGGGAAGAGCACCTCGTCCTGCATGTAGCGCGGACTCAAGGTCTGGTCATAGTCGTAAACAAGCGCAATCGTACTTTGAGGTATAGCCATAATGATTGCTCAATAACAAATCAGTTAGCCGGCCATCAGGCAACTAAAACCAGAAAACAAGTTTGCCCTACAAGCCGTACTCAGCCTGCAGGGCAAGATCAAATCTTAGAATGAATTAGACTGCAGTCGGAGCCTTCATCAGCCCCTTGGCTTTCGCCCAGTCCTCCTCGGTAAGGCTACACGGGTCAGCGGAGACAAAGTGGCCCGGCTCTATTTCGACCAGCCCCATGTCCAGGCCGATGGTCTCTTCATAGCGCGGATGACCGATACGGTGACCAAAGGCACTCCCCTTAGGTGGATCGATCGGAGACGGCACATCGCCCTCCAGACGGATGCGCTGACCATGATGATCCGGATCCGCATGAGGAATCGCCGAGAGCAATGCCTTGGTATAGCCGTGGCGAGGATTGCGGTAAATCGTTTCAGAGTCAGCCAGCTCGACAATCTTGCCAAGGTACATGACCGCCACTCTATCTGAGATGTGCTTCACCACCGCCAAATCGTGGGCAATGAAGATATAAGCCATGTTCATCTCCTTCTGAAGCTCCACCAGCAAGTTGAGAACCTGGGATTGAACAGATACATCCAACGCAGACACCGGCTCATCCAGGACTAATAGATCTGGATTCAATGCGATGGCACGTGCAACACCGATACGCTGACGCTGACCACCTGAAAATTCTGCAGGGAAACGATCAGCAGCAGACTTCGGCAAACCAACTTTCTCAAGCAATTCGTCAACCTTGGCATCACGAGAAGCTCTATCTCCAATTTTTTGGATATCTAAAGGTTCACGAACAATCTGGCGGACCGAAAAACGGGAGTTTAGAGAATCAGCAGGATCTTGGAACATCATCTGAAAATCACGGCGCAAAGGTCTGAGACTACCCTGATTTAGATTGCTGATATCTTGGCCTCTAAACTGAATCTTACCAGCAGTTGGTTGGTATAGTCGCACTAAGCATTTGCCAAGAGTCGACTTACCACAACCAGACTCACCGACTAAGCCAAGTGTTTCCCCTGGCTTCACATGAAAAGACACCCCGTCTACAGCTTTCACTGCGGCAACCTGGCGTGAAAACACACCCCCTTTCACGGGAAAGTGCATTTTAAGATCGTTCACTTCGAGAAGATTAGACATGGCCGTAATGTTAGGAGACTGTTTGGTGTTGAGCATTACATACTGGGCAGTCTTCTACCCAGTGATCATTGGAAAGCTGAATAAACGCCGGGCGCTTGTTTTGTTGGTCCAGCTCATTACGTTCCATGCGCTGACAGAAGCGACACCCTTCCACGAAATTATTGATTGAAGCCACAGTACCAGGAATCGTAGCCAGAACCGATTTCTGCTTAGCATCTAGTGATGGAATAGACTTTAGGAGTGAACGTGTGTAATCGTGTGTTGGATCCTTAAAAATTTCCCTAACTGGTCCACGTTCTACAACGCGTCCGGCATACATCACCACCACCTCATCACAGGTCTCAGCAATAACACCTAGGTCGTGGGTAATCATGATAACAGACATTCCCATTTCTTTTTGCAGGGAATTGATCAGATCCAAAATCTCCGCCTGGACGGTCACATCCAGAGCCGTTGTCGGCTCATCGGCAATAATGAGATCTGGCTTACATGCCAAAGCCATGGCAATCACCACACGCTGACGCATACCACCAGAAAGCTGGTGCGGATATTCATCCACACGACGCTCTGGCGCAGGTATACCAACCTTGTCCAAGATCTCAATCGCTCGCTCACGTGCCTCCTGCTTGGAAAGCTTACGGTGCAGAAGTAATACTTCCATGAGCTGACGTCCGATCTTGTGAACCGGATTAAGAGCTGTCATCGGCTCTTGGAAAATCACTCCAATCTGCCCACCACGTATCTTGTAGAATTCCTGATGTGGCACTTTCCGGATGTCGCGTCCTTTAAAAAAGATTTCACCACCACGTACGTGCCCCATCGGTTTAGGAAGCAGATCCACGATGGACATAGAAGTCACGGACTTACCACAACCTGACTCCCCGACAATCCCGATGGTCTTTCCTTTGGGTACATTAAAACTAACGCCGTCAACAGCCCTAAGCCATCCACCATCGGTTTTGAACTCGGTAACTAGATCTTTGACCTCTAAAATGTTCTCTAATTTTCCCACTTTATCTTCCTCCTAGACTTAGTTCTTTTTGACTTCACGCTGCTCCAATATCTCAACTGATGGAATGCCATCTCGATAGAGATCGAAGAGGTTATTCTTTTCAGGAAGTTTGACTCCATCCTTCTTGGCTCTGAGAGTCTCTTCCTTCAGCTCTTCATCAATCCAATATAAATAGCTTTCACTGGGAATAGCTGTAATCGGTGAGCAGAACTCATAATATTTTGTGTCAGGCCACTTCATCCACCTCCAATGTGCTAGTCTTGAATAACTATTCTTCAATGCGGGGATGAATAGTGCTTCATCATGAACAATGTTCTGCACTTTCCATGCTGCATCTTTTAGTTCATCTTTGGTCTTAGCGAAGCGAACGGCCTCACACAAGCGGTCCATCTCAGGATCACTGTACATCATCAGATTATTCGTCTGCTGCACCTTGTTACCTTTTTCATCAAATGCGTTCTCCGAATGGAAGAACTGGAAGTAACGAGGAAA
Organism: Rubritalea squalenifaciens DSM 18772; assembly: GCF_900141815.1. Classification (NCBI taxonomy): domain Bacteria; kingdom Pseudomonadati; phylum Verrucomicrobiota; class Verrucomicrobiia; order Verrucomicrobiales; family Rubritaleaceae; genus Rubritalea; species Rubritalea squalenifaciens. The sequence continues at coordinate 539,756 of NZ_FQYR01000004.1, read as the reverse complement.
AGGAGGTGTGACCGCCCAAGCTGTATAAACTGCCTTATGGCGCTTCTCCATCACTTTGCGGTAGCTGACAGTAGGCTGCTGGGCATCTAGTAGAAGATTCACACCAGCCTTCCGCGCATCTTCCTTCAGCAAGGCCATCATTTGATTTCGTAATGGTTGCGTGGACCAAGACATCTCAACCTGAAGTCTTTGCCCCTGATCATTCACCAAGAAACCTTCACTATCACGCTTAGTATACCCTGCCTTAGAGAAGGCTTCCTCTGCCTTCACTACTGAGTACTCACGCGGCTCGATACTAGGATCCGTAAATTCCTGGAACCCCTCACTAAACTGCTTGAGACGCTCAGAATCACCACGATAAATGATAGTGTTCACTTTATCGAAGTTCAAAGCATGAGAGAGACCAATACGAATATTCTTATCGTCCAAAGGCTTCTCCGCTACATTGAGATGAAAGCCCCATGGAGGCCTAGGGTAGACGTTGTAGAACTGCACTTTTTCAATATAACCATTGAAGTACTCAGGGATTTCCATGCGATCATACCAGTAGTTAGGGTCACCTAGACTATAACTATCAAGCTTACCCAAACGGAATAATTCAAATGCTTTGGATGGCTCCGCAATTTTCAAATAGAAAATTTTGTCCACGTTATAAGAGTACTTGTAGAACTTCTTGTCCTTAGCCCACCAATCCTTCACGCGGGTAAGACTAATACTGCGACCTTTCTTTATATCCTTAGGGTCAACAGTATAAGCACCCGTCGTAGGTTGCACGCGCCAATTGTACCTCTCAGCAAAGTCTGGACCATATTCACTGTAGAAATGTGGAGGAGCAGGAGTGATATTTACAAAAAAGGGTAACAATGGCTTTGGTTCAGGCAAACTGATAGACAAAGTGCTCTCGTCATAAACCGTAATATTTGCAAACTGCTCTTTGAAATACTGCTTCTGGAAAGGAGCAGAAACATCATCAGACAGCCTTACATAGAGGTAGAACATGAAATCCTTAGCCTTAACCTGTACACCATCAGTGTAAGTTGCATCAGGATCCAACTTAAAGAATACAGTCTTTCCATCCTCACCTAGAGCCCATTCCTTAGCCACACCGGGAATAAAGCCACCTGTAATTGGATGCATACCTACCAGACCGATCTCAATATTGTCGTATAGCTCACTTCGGAAGCTATTATTAGAATTAGGACCAAAGGCTCTTAAGGACGGAGGGTAATCCAAAATCCATGTATTAAAAGTTCCGCCCTTCTTGGCAGCTGGATCACCGATAACAGGGTTATCCATCCCATTTTCCCATACCAGACCTTCTGGCAGATCACCTGGAGTCTTGAAGGAAAAATAATCGCCAAGAGAGATACGATATTCGTATTTCTCAACTTCACGCATGTGATTGGCTAATTCCTTTTCCAACTTAGCCTTCTGCTTGGGAGTCTCAGCCTTCGCAATTTTCTCACGAATCTCTGCCTCAGTCTCCTTAGCTGCTTTGTGCTTTTCTTTCAGCCACTCACTGATGTGACGGTTGTATTTCTTCACAAAAGGCTCAAAACGAGACTCGCGCTCAACTACGACTACCTCTTTCTTACAAGAGGTAGACATGAGGACCAGTGATGCGAAGAGTGTGATAGCGAGAAAAAACTTCATAAATCTATTCGACTACTTATAGGTTGTAAATTTCTTAGGATCAAAGGCATCCCGCACCGCTTCGCCCACGAAAGTCACAAGGATAAGCGTTGAAACCAAGACCGTAAACGCAGATGTCACCAACCAAGGTTTGGAAAAGCTATTCAACCCCTCTTTGAGCAGTGTACCCCAAGTCGCGTACTCCGGTGGCAAACCAAAGCCTAGATAATCGAGCGCCGTCAGAGACATAATAATGCCAGACACACTGAAAGGAACTAGTGTCACCAGAATAGCTACGGTGTTAGGGAGAATATGGCTGAAAATAATCCTGTTTGTTGATGCTCCAGAAACGCGCGCTGCAGCCACGTAGTCACGAGCCTTCTCTCTCAGAGCCGCAGTACGCATTAGATAAGTCATACTCATCCAGCCAAAGGCTACCAAGATTAGCAAAATCATCATCAGTCCACGGTTATTTGAGGGAACCAAACTACTGAAAATGATCACAACGAATAGAAACGGTATCGTAGAGAAAATCTCAATGATACGCTGAAAGATCAGATCAAACCAACCGCCAAAAAAGCCCATCAATAGGCCAAAGGTGATCCCGATTAAGTAAATTGCCGGTATGTAAATGAGAGCAGCCCGGATGTTCACCTGCAAACCGCCATAAAGATAGGCCGCCAGATCACTGCCCTTCCCTGTTGTCCCGAGCAAATGGCCACTGCTCGGCATAGGCGGTGCTGCATGGAAGAACACTTTGTAGAGCGTATTGTCTCCAGAAGACAGATATTCCTCCATAGTCATCCCTTCCCCGCTGAATCGCTGAGACCCTTCTACGAGTTCACCTTTATCATAGTATGCCTCATAGATTCGCCCCCCTTTTTCGTCGCGGCCTTCCACACGTCCCTGACGCACACCTTCACGGTATTCGTAGATCAGCTTCTGCCTCTCGGAGTCGTCGTCATAGAGAGTTGCCGCACGTCCATCCAGAGGATTGCCCTTCTCGTCCAAAAGCTTACCCTCATTGGTCTTTAGCTTTTTAGCAGGCACCTTCGCGGTATCCTGAGTTGGGTCGTAGGGAATTAGAGGCATGATGACTGTGCCGCTGCCCTCTTCTTCAAAACGCTTCTTAAGCTTACGATAATTTACCTCAGCACCTGCCATATCGCCAGTCACTCCCAGATCTTTACCATAGAGCACAGTTCTCATGAAAGCCGGGCAATAGGTCTGCCCCTGATAACTAACATAGAGAGCCTTCTTCCCTACAACTAGTTGGTCCAAGCTAGCCAAGAAGACCATCACTGCAATGATTACCAGAGACACCATTCCGCGTGTATTGTCTTTAAAGCGCTGTATACGGCGCTTTGTTGTCGGTAACAGCTCCTTACCTTTAGGAAATTCTATCAAGAGGAACACTGCAACAGCTATCCCCACCAAGCTGACTAAATAACCGAACCATGCGAACTTATAGGCAGACTCTCCTTCGCCAAAAGTGGCCATCAGAAAGTCGGTATTATAGCATGTATTAAAAGCCCAACTAACGGTGGGCAGCTTCAAGCCTAACGGCTCAGCAATGGCCGACAGGACAGAGATAATTATCAGAAACCAAGCTATTTTGCGCATGATTGAAAGTTCGTTGAGAGAAGTATAATGACGTAATTCGTCCAGCGCGGAGCTGGTTAGTTGAATTTGATACGAGGATCGACTAGAGCAACAATGAAGTCAGAGAGAATGTTACCTATCAACATGAGGAATGCACTGATTGTGAGCGTTCCCATGATCACCTCAGTGTCATTGGCTGACACTGCTTGAAATTGGAGCAAACCAAATCCCTGAATATCGAAAACATTCTCGATCAACATGCTACCACCTACAAAAAGAGAGACCAAATGCCCAAGACCTGTCGCAATAGGAATAAAAGAATTCCTGAAAGCGTGACCAATCACAGCCTTGCGGAAAGTCACACCTTTAGACATCGCAGTACGAACATAATCCGCTGAGAGATTGTCCATCAGGTTGTTTTTCATCATCATCGTCAGGAAAGCAAAACCACTAATTACATAACAAACCAGAGGTAGCACTGTATGATGAGCGAGATCTTTTATCTGATCCCATACACTCAACTCCGAAAAATTCTCACTCACTAGACCGAAGATTGGAAACCATCCCATACGAGCACCTAGGAAAACAACAAGTACAGCACCTAGGGCATACCCGGGAATCGCATAACCGATGAAAATCAAGACCGAACTCAGGTTATCAAAGATCGAACGATGGTTGATCGCCTTAAAAATACCCAGAGGAATACAGGTACCATAAATAATGATTGTAGATAATATACCAAAGTACAAAGCAATGGGAATACGCTGTAGGATAAGATCCCAAACAGGCTCTCCATAAACATTAGATTCGCCAAAATCCCCCTGCAGCACCCCTGAGAATCTGTTCTGATAAGCTACAGCTCTGAAATCATAGACTTTAGGACACTCATTGGCTGGCCTTTTCTCACGTCGAGACCATCTCTCCTTACGATCCTGCGGACTCTCGATGCGGATTTCCCATCCATCGGAAGCGGGGTCACCGCCATCGCCATCAAGATATTTGAAACTTTCCAGTTCAGCAGAGCCGTCCTGTCTTATAATCTTTGCGGACACCAAGCGATCACTCCCCTTCAGAACAAAACGAACTTCACTATTAGTGTCTACTTCATCATCGATAGACTCCCCACCATATTCCTTTTTGGAGATTAAATCCTCTTTGGGCTTCAGTCCCAACCACTGGAGATAGCCAATGAGCAAAGGCTTATCTAGACCGAACTGCTCTTCGAGACTTTCCTTCTGGTCTTCGGAGAGGGTATCACTCTTCCCATCACCTGAACTTTTTCCACCACCTTCACTGGCACCAGCGGCGGCGGCCTGTAATGCCTGCTCATAGGGTCCTCCAGGAGCGAATCTCGATACGGTGAATACCATTAATGTGATTCCCAGCAACGTAGGAATCACCAACAAAAATCGTCTTATGAAATAGGCTTTCATATAAAAAAATAAGGTCCACCAAGCACAGTGGCGAGCCATGTGCTGGCTTTTATGACACAGTTTCTACGAAATCAAGAACCGCTTTCTTTAAAAATTCCCAAAGAAAAAGGCTGCATCGCGTCCAACAATCATCCAAGTTGCACACGCAATGCGATTTCTCACATCCATTTTAGCCACAGGACTGGCGTTTTCTCTGCTCTCGAGCTGCCAAAAGGAGACTCAAATCACTACAGCTAACAGAGAAGACATCCTCATCATGGGTAACGGAAACGAACCTAAAGGTTTGGATCCACACCGTGTTTCCGGAGTCACCGAAAGTAAAATACTCAGAGCGTTGTTTGAAGGCCTCGTCCAGGATGACCCAGTACACGACAAATCTCAGCTTCCCGGTGCAGCTGAGAGCTGGACTCACAATGAGGACAAGTCTGTCTGGACTTTCAATCTACGCAAGAATGCAAAATGGTCCGATGGAACCCCTGTAACTTCCGAAGATTTTGTATTTGCCTACCATCGCATGCTCCGTCCAGAGACGGCTTCCCCATTCGTCGAGATGCTGTACTTCCTCAAGAATGCCAAACAATACAATCGATCTGAGCTCGGCTTCATCCTTTGCGGCCAAGATCCGAATTTCCCAGTCAAGTGGGACACCCTCAAAGAGATCGCCTTCCAACCCTCAGAGGATGCAGAGAATCAATACGCAAAGACTGGCCTAGACAACCTCGAACTGAAAGACCTAGAATCTATTAAAGCTAATCTGGCCAGTTTCCCATGGCCCGACACTATCAGCACAGAGACTCAGAACTTAATTCTAGATCGCCTGATTGAATACAGACAAGCGGAGGGTGTTGACCTCTGGGACAAAGCCCATGTCGGCGTAACAGCCCTTGATGAATACACTCTAAAACTAGAGCTACGAGGCCCCACAACTTTCCTACCCCAGCTAACCAAGCATTTCACTTGGTACCCCGTTCCCAAGCATCTCATAATGGACTTGGGCAAGGGCGACATGAGCGCCTACTTCACAGAATGGACATCGCCAGAAAACATGGTGAGCAATGGCCCCTTCCAACTGAAATCATGGAGAATGAACCACTCCGTGGACACCGAGCGCAACCCACACTACTGGGACGCGGAGAATGTAAAGCTCGATGGAGTCCGTTTCCTTCCCATCAATAATCTCTACACTGAAGCTCGCATGTTTATGGACGAGCAAGTCCACATCACCAGCGGACTCCCCTCAGAAGTCATTGATGAGATCAAGGTCAAGCAGCCAGAATTACTCAGACAAGACATCTACGTAGGCTGTATCTTCTACCGTTGTAACACAAAACGTAAACCTCTGGATGACGTTCGAGTCAGAGAAGCTTTATCCCTCTGTATCGACAAAAACACAATTAGTGAAAAGATTCTCCGTGGCTACAAGCCAGCCTATGCCATAACACCTCCGATGGAAGGCTATGACCCACCACATGTAATCGACTACGACATCGAAAAAGCTAGGAAATTGTTGGCCGACGCGGGCTATCCAAATGGAGAAGGCTTCCCTAGAATCAAAATACTCATCGCCTCAAGAGAAACTGCACGTACTATGGCTGAAGCCGTCCAAGCATCTTTCCTAGAGAACTTGAACATCAACGTTGAAATCGAAAATAAAGAGTGGGCCGCTTACTTAACAGCCATGCATGAAGGCGACTACGACATCGCTGGTGGTGGCTGGATTGGAGACTACCTTGACCCTCTCACTTTCCTGGAGATGTGGACGGAAGGCAATGCGAACAACAATACCGGCTTTGCTGATGCGAACTTCGAAGGCAAACTAAAAGAAGCTGGCAAGATCGCCGATGAAGAGGCCAGGTTTACTAAACTTCAAGAAGCTGAACGTATTTTTCTGGAGAGCCATGCAATCATGCCTGTCGCCTGGTACTCTCGTAACTATCTCATCCACCCTGCGGTGAAAAACTACACACCTCTTCTACTGGACAACCATCCATACAAGCAGATCGAACTTATTCCAGCAGCCAAGTAATTTTTCCACACCATGCTCAAGATCATATTAACTAGACTTGTACAGGGGATAGTCACTCTATTTGTGCTACTCACCATCACCTTTGTACTCGTGCGCCTCATGCCTGGCAGCCCATTCACAGAGGAAAGAGCTCTCCCCCCCCACGTTGAGAAACAAATGATGGAACGTTTTGCCTTGGATAAACCTGTCCCTGTTCAATATGGCAAATACCTATCCAATCTTGTTTTGAAACAAGATCTGGGAGTCATGATTAAGCGTGAGCGCACGGTCATGGACATCATCTCTCAGTCTTTCCCAGTCTCTCTCTCATTGGGTATCGCATCGATCGGCATCGCCATTCTAGTAGGCATCCCTATTGGGGTCATTTCAGCCGTTAAGAAAAACACCTGGATTGACTATGGCTCTTTGACCTTGGCCATGCTGGGCATCTGCCTCCCCAGCTTTGTTATTGGACCACTTCTGGCCATCATTGGCGGCCTTGGCTTTAAGTCCCTCAATGTAGCTGGCTGGAACTCTCCCACTGACTGGATTCTACCAGCTATCACACTAGGAATGGTAAACGCAGCTTACATTGCACGCCTGGCTCGAGGAGGAATGCTAGACGTACTATCCCAAGACTACGTGCGCACGGCACACGCTAAAGGCGTACCTCTAAAAACCATTATCTGGAAGCATACATTACGCGGCGGCCTCTTACCATCAGTCTCATTCCTTGGCCCAGCCTTTGCAGCCATGATTTCTGGATCCTTTGTTATCGAAACCATCTTTCAAGTACCAGGCATGGGGCAACACTTCATCAATGCAGCAAATGACCGCGAATACTTCCTCATTCAAGGTCTAGTCCTCTTCTACGGTTTCCTCATCGTGGTCGCCAACCTACTGGTGGACCTCGCACAAATCGCTCTCAACCCACGCCTCCGTAACGCCTAACCTACCATTTCAATGAGCTCCGAGAATTTAAAAATCGAAGAAGGCACCTCGCTCTGGAAAGACGCATGGATCAGGTTGAAAAAAAATAAAGCCTCCATGATTAGCTTGGTCGTTATTCTGATCATGCTGATCCTTTGCTTCATCATTCCATTTTTCCCCTTTGTAAAACCACCAAACGCCATCAATCTGGAAAACGTGGCTGCAGGACCTTCTGTAGATCACATCTTTGGCACAGACCACCTGGGTAGAGATCTCTTTTCTCGTGTCCTTTACGGTGGACGAGTCTCGCTTCTAGTGGGACTTGTGGCCACAGCAGTAGCTGTTTTCATCGGGCTTATCTATGGTGCTATTTCCGGCTATGCTGGCGGCAAAGTTGACGATTTAATGATGCGAGCAGTCGATATCCTTTTCGCACTCCCTTTCCTGGTACTTGTGATCTTGTTCTCAATGGTAGTCGACGAACCTGCTTCCCATTTCACTGAATGGATTATTGAAATTTCTGGACTAGAGCGAGAGGTCGTCGCTCCGATTACAACACTGATTCCTCTCTTTGTGGCTATTGGTGCCATCGGATGGCTGACAATCGCCCGAATCGTTCGCGCCCAAGTCATGTCATATAAAAAACAAGAGTTCGTTGAAGCTGCTGTCTCTCTCGGACTGACTAGGTCTCGTATCCTATTCAGACACATTCTCCCGAATGTCATCGGCCCAATCATTGTCTACACGACTCTTGCCGTCCCAGGCATCATGCTACTTGAGTCAGTACTTTCATTCCTTGGACTTGGCGTGAAACCCCCAAACTCATCATGGGGCATCCTTATTAAGGAAGGCGCCGACCGCATGGAAGCAAACTTCTGGCAACTCACCTTCCCAGCAGCATTTTTCTCCCTCACCCTACTCGCCTTGAACTTCCTTGGGGACGGACTGCGAGATGCTTTGGATCCCAAGGCTTCTAAGGATTGATGACTTTCAAGCGCTTTTTTCCCGCTTGATTTCAATGTGGAACAGGGCTTCATTGCCAATACATGAAACCCTGTTCATCTTACCTCATCCTCACTTTTACACTGACAGCCGGCTTGGCTCACGCCGGATGGCGGGAGGATGTCGGCTATTTTGATCTGCTTGGCTACAACGGGTATTACGGAAACTCACTACCGTCCGGGGCGTCCACAACCGTTGAACTCATTGAAGCTCCGAATAGCAACGGCGATTACATGCCCAATGTCGGTGATTCCAGATTTTCAGGGAAGACCATCACCAATATTTCCAATACGAGCTCGGGAACTTCAGGACACGCCACCTCTGTCGGCGCTCTCTTCTTTGGCAACACCTACAGCCTCTCCCCGGACACGGAAACGATTGGTGTGCGAGACGCCAATCATTTTCTAAGCACCTTTATCGGGTCTCCAGTCGTAGGCAGCACGAACGCGGATGTCATCTCTCATGCCTACATCTCCTACCAAGGTTCAAACTCAGTAGAAACCATCAAAGCCCTGCTCGCCCGTTTCGACTTCTTCTGTATCGATTCAGATGTCGTCAATGTGGTGGGTGTTGCCAATGGAGCCAATTCCGCCATCCCTCCCATTTGGGGCAGCAACTACAACGCGATTAGCGTAGGTCGTACCGATGGTCTCCACTCCCACGGCTTGACCAATACTACCTTCGAGAATGATGCCGGCAGCACAGGGCGGCAGAAACCTGACCACTCACATCGACTAGTAACGCGACAGGCGCCACTGCTGGTGCAGCGAAATTGATCCGAGATAAAGCTCTCTCTTCCGGCAATTCAGACGCTTCCCACCCGGACACGATCAAGGCCTGTCTACTCGCTGGCGCGACCAAAGATGAATTTCCAAACTGGTCCCAGACTGAGGCAAGACCACTGGACTCCACCTTCGGCGCAGGAGAGCTGAATATCTACAACAGCTACCGCATCATCGAAGAAGCGGAATCTTCCACTGGCAATGTCTCACACCGAGGTTGGGCGCGAAACTCCGTAACCACGAGTGGCAACCCGAACAATCAGGTTCGCACCTACACTTTCACGACACCAAATTATCCAGCAGGTGAGATCAGGCTCTCCGCTGCGCTTATCTGGCAAAGAGAAGTATCCAATATCACCTACAGCTACCAATCACTCGATAATCTCAGGCTAGAGTTGTTGGATTCTGGAGACAGTCTCATTCAAGCCAGTGACAGCTCCGAGGACAATGTAGAGCACATCTGGAATACGGGGCTCCAGCCCAATACCACCTACAGCCTTCAAGTCACCAGTAACAGCGGAGAAAGCTCCTTCTCCCTGGCCTGGCATGTGGATTTCGCACCGGCGAATCCGGTCCTCACCGCACTGAGCCGAAATCCGTCAGACATTCAGCTCTCGTTTCTGAACCTTCAGCCAAATCTCGACTACTACGTGCAGAGATCAACGACCTTTTCTGAGACATCCTGGAGTAATATCGCCCCACTCGTCCCGACCACCAGCAGTGACAGCTACACGGACAATTCACCTCCGGGAACCGACAAAGTCTTCTACCGACTACTCCCACTCCTACCCTAGCTGGCAGCGTCTTGCAGCAATCTGAGACGATTCAAAGCCTCGCCGGAGTCGATCAACTCTCTGGCGAGATCAATACCTTTCAGCAGATCATCTGCGAGACCTGCGCAGGCTAGACCTGCAGCAGAATTGAGCACTACCATATCTCGCTTCGGGCCCTTGTCTTTCGCCATCAGGATTTCCTCAAGGATCTTAGCATTGACTGTCGCATCACCGCCCTGAAGATCTTCTACCTTGGCAAGGGAGAGACCTAGATCTTCTGGGGTCACGACCTCATCCACGCTGTCCTGGAAATTACCAGACTTACAGATGCGGGTTGGCCCCATGAGACTCATCTCGTCCACAGCCAAGCCATCGGCTGTCTTACCATTCACGACCCAAGCCGAATCGCGGCCAAGTCTGCCCAGGATGTCCGCAAAAATGCTATTCATGCTCTCATCGAAAACCCCGACCAGCTGGCACTGAGGTCTGGCAGGATTCAGCAATGGACCAATCAAGTTGAAAACGGTTCTTACCCCTTCTTTAGCCAACTCCTGGCGCACTGGGCCGACAGCCTTGAATGCAGGGTGATACATAGGAGCAAAGAGGAAGCCCAAACCTGCCTTACTTAAACAATCACGGAATTGCGCCGGAGGAATATCCAGCTTGATTCCCAGAGCCTCCAGCACATCAGCACCACCACTCTTCGAGGTAATTCCGCGGTTACCGTGCTTCACGACAGTCGCCCCCCCGGCTGCGATCACAAACATGCTCGTGGTGGATACATTGAAAAGATCCAGTTTGTCACCACCCGTCCCGCAGACATCGATGGTCGGACCATCCAGCTCCATGCCAGCCACGCCCGGATCCAGCGCACGGTCCAGGAAGCACTCCACCAAACCTGAAATCTCAGCAGCGGTCTCCCCCTTCAGGGAAAAGGCCTTCAGGAAGCGAGCCTTCTTTTCCGAGCTGGCAGTTTCATCCAGCAAGAACTCAGCTACAACATTGATCTCCTGAGCAGAAAGCTCCTCACCATTCTCGACGTGCGTAATCACTGCATCCATGACGGGGGGATACTAACACCCCTTTTCTGAGGCACACCAACCCTAAAAACAAAAAAGCCTGCCAGTGAAACACCAACAGGCTTTTGGAAAATGAGAAATCGAATTACTCGACGTCAGATACTGGAAGCTGAGCCACCTCCTCACGCACCTTGTCAGCAAGTGGCGTGGAGAGGTAACGCTCAGTGGAAGAGCAACCTACAGTCACGATCTTCTTACCGGCAAACTCAGGACGCTTAGCAACCTGAATAGCAGACCAGACGTTAGCACCTGTGGAGATACCCGCTGGGATACCCTCAAGCTGAGCAAGCTGCTGAGCGGTTTCGAAAGCGTCTTCGTTAGTCACCTGAATCACCTCATCGATGATGTCGACATTGAGGTTGTTAGGAATGAAGCCAGCACCGATACCCTGGATCTTGTGTGGGCCTGGCTGGCCACCGCTGATAACGGGGCTGTTTGTAGGCTCAACTGCGAAAGTTTTGATAGCCTTGCGCTGCTTGATCACTTCAGAAACACCAGTGATCGTACCACCAGTACCGACACCGGCTACGAAAGCATCAATGCCACCTTCGGTAGCTTCCCAGATCTCCTCCGCTGTAGTCTCGCGGTGAGCTTGTGGATTAGCCGGGTTGTCGAACTGCTGAGGACCGAACGCATCCGGATTTTCTTCAAGAAGCTGCTTAGCCTTAGCAATCGCACCACCCATGCCTTTGGCTGCTGGAGTAAGTACGATCTCAGCACCAAGCATGCGGAGAAGAACTCGACGCTCGATAGACATGCTCTCAGGCATGGTCAGGATACAGCGGTAACCTTTAGCACGGGCTACGAAAGCAAGAGCGATACCGGTGTTACCAGAAGTTGGCTCGATGATTGTGCCGCCTGGCTTGAGCTTACCTTCGCGCTCTGCAGCCTCGATCATTGACTTACCGATACGGTCTTTAACGCTGAAGAGTGGGTTGAAGAACTCAGCCTTCACGTAGACCTCAGCTTCAAGGCCTTCAGTGAGCTTGTTCAGTTTAATCAGTGGAGTGTTACCCACTGTTTCTACCATGTTGTTTGCAAGTTTACTCATAATGCTTGGCTATAAAAAATTCAAAGGAACGGACTAGTACTAGCAGGTCTCACCGATCACCCAACAAAAATTTCTGTCAAATACTCAGGAAGCCCACCTACTAGCAGATTAGATCTGGAAATCCTGAACCCCGGAATCGAGGTGGAGACCACATTCATACTTCTGGCCGTTGAAGCGGGAAGCTTCCGCGTTCTCACCCTCAGCCACCGGCACTGTGGAATGCCAGTCACCCATGGTCTGATAACCTTGAGCTTCCAGCGGATGCCTTGGCAGGTCGTTCTGAGCGAAGTAAGCATTCACCTGAGCATCCGCCCAATCGAGGATCGGGTAGACCTTGGTTGTCTTGGTCTGCTTTTCCGCAAAAGAGCGATCTTTACGCGTGCTGGATTGAGCACGACGTACTCCACTGAGCCAGATATCACCGCCGATTTCGCGGAGTGCACGGTTCATTGGTTCGATCTTGTTGATCACCGCATACTTCTGCTGCTCATCAGCCCCACCTTCCCAGAGTTTACCATAGAGCGCCTCTTGGCGTGCTGCAGTAAGCTCTGGCACATAGGTGCGAAGGTCTACGTTCAGCTTGTTCTTGAGCTGCTCGATGTATTCGTAAGTCTCCTTAAAGAGGTAACCAGTATCTACGAACACAACAGGAATTTTGGGAGCGTGCTCACTGATGAGGTGAAGCATCACCGCAGCCTGCAATCCAAAGCTGGAACTTGCAACCACACGATCTCCATACTGTTCGTAGAGCCAGGCGAGTCTTTCGCCAGCTTTACGAGACTGCATGTTTGTCGCGATCAATTCTGCTTCTGTCAGAGTGCTTTCCATATTCAGTACACACATTGTTTTCTCCTCCTTAGGAGGCTACCACTTCAGTCTTCACGTTCTTGTGGAAGTCCTTGCCGTTCACTGTAGCGGCCACATAGCCGGCACGGATCACGAAGTCACCGAACTTCTCACCCTCTTCGCGAGACTTGGCGTAGTCCTCGATGATTGGTCTGAGTACGTTTTTGATTTCAGAGCCCGGAACGGACTCACGATAAAGCTTGTTCAAGCGATGGCCTGCATGGCCACCACCCAGGTACATGTTGTACTTGTCTGGGCCACGACCTACAAAGCCGATCTCCGCTAGGAACGGACGGCCACAGCCGTTAGGACAGCCAGTCATACGGATGGTGATCGCGTCGTGACGAAGACCACATTCCTCGACAACTTCCTCCAACTCGGTGATCACGTCAGGCAAGTAACGCTCGGCTTCTGCGAGAGCGAGGCCACATGTCGGAAGGGCTACACAGGCGATGGAGTGAAGACGAAGTGCACTGCGCTCGTGGCTCTTGAGGATCTTGTATTCCTCAAGCAGCTTCTCGATCTCTGGGCGCTTCTCCGGAGAAATGTTAGAGATGGCAAGGTTCTGGTTCGCCGTAAGGCGGAACTCACCATCATGGATCTTAGCGATCTCACGAAGACCTGTCTTGATCGGGAAAGCAGGGCTATCCACCACACGGCCACCTTGGATGAAGAGGTTGAGGTGGAACATGCCACGCTCGTCTTCATGCCAGCCGAAGTTGTCGCCATTGGTAGTGAATTCAAACTCACGCACTGGCTCAAGGTCATAACCAAGATACTCGTTGAGTGTCTTTAGGAACCAGTCAGCACTGCGGTCATCGATGGTGTACTTCAGACGGGAATGCTTACGGTCGGTACGGTCACCGAAGTCACGCTGCACGAGAATCACTTTCTCAGCCACATCGACGGCCTTGTCTGGAGTCACGAAACCGATGATGTCTGCGAGACGTGGATAGGTCGCATCCACACCGTGTGTCATTCCCATGCCGCCACCAACAGCTACGTTGTAGCCCAGAAGCTTGTTGTTCTCATCCTGAACCGCGATGAAAGACAGGTCGTTCGCGTGGATATCGACGTCGTTGCTCGGAGGAACAGCGATCGCAATCTTGAATTTACGTGGAAGGTAGGTCTTACCGTAGATCGGCTCTACCACCTCTTCAGAGGAAATCACCTTTTCCTGGTCGAGGAAAATCTCGTGGTAAGCACCACCTTGTGGGAGAAGATGCTCGGAGATGTCACGCGCCAGCTTCACAGTCTCAGCGTGTGTTTCGCTGAGGTGTGGGTTCGGGTTGCACATCACGTTACGGTTCACGTCACCACAAGCGGCGATACAGTCGAGAGCCACCTTATCCATTTCCTGGATGGTGCGCTTGAGCTGAGTCTTGATTACGCCGTGCAGCTGGAATGCCTGACGAGTAGTCAGCTTGAGTGTGTGGTTGGCAAAGTTCTCAGAGATCCAGTCCATTTGCAGCCACTGCTTGGGAGACACCACACCACCTGGGATACGTACACGCATCAGGAAACTGTAGGCTTTCTCAAGCTTGTGCTGGCGGCGGCTGGCACGCAGGTCGCGGTCGTCTTGCACGTAGCAACCGTGGAACTTGATCATTTGGCCAGCGCCTTCGGAGATACCACCGGTGGAGGTATCAGCAAGCTCTTCAGCCAGGGTGCCGCGGAGATAATTACTCTCAATCTTGAGGTACTCGTTGGCGGATAATTTCTTCTCTTCGCTCATCGTCTAAATCTTTCTTTTCTCGGCTCACCAGAGCCGCATTGGTTCCTATTGTCTATTAACCTTTAACTAATCACTAATTAGTACACGTCACGCTGGTAACGCTTGTCTTTCTTGAGGCCATCCACGTAGGCCACAGCCTCGTCTTCACTCATCTTGCCGTGCTCGGCTACGATGGAGATGAGTGCGGCATGCACGTCCTTTGCCATGCGCTCGGCATCACCACAGACGTAGAAGTAACCACCGAGCTCAAGCCACTTGTAGATCTCGGCGCCTTGCTCGCGCATCTTGTCCTGCACGTAGACTTTCTCCGGCTGGTCACGGGAGAATGCGACGTCCAGCTTGGTGAGCGCTCCATTCTTGAGGTGATCCTGCAGTTCAAGCTGATAGAGGAAATCGAATGTGTAGCGTTGGTCGCCGAAGAACAACCAGGTATCGCCCTTAGCCTGACGCTCGCCACGCTCTTCGATGAATGCACGGAATGGAGCAATACCAGTACCTGGGCCAACCATGATGACAGGCTTAGCATCATCTTCTGGAAGACGGAAATTCTTATTGGAATGCACGTAGACCTGCACCTTCTCACCAGACTTTGCTTTGTCAGCGATGTAGGTAGAAGCTACGCCTTTACGCTCCTTGCCGTGACCGTGATAACGGACAGCGGCTACGGTGAGATGCACTTCACCTGGGTGCGCCTTCGGGCTGGAAGCTATGGAGTAAAGTCTAGGAGGAAGCTTGCGCATGATGTCCACCAGCTGTTGAGCTTCGAGGCCCTCAACCGGGTAGTTTTCAAGCAGATCAATGATCTCACGACCCCAAGTCCAGACCTTGAAGTCATCCTTGGCATCATCTGCAAGCAGCTTCTCGAGTTCCTCACTCTTGGCAAGTGCCTGGTACTTCTTGATGACAGCACGGGAAAGTCCTGTGATATCCAGCTTGTAAGTAAAGGCTTCCTTCAGGCTGCATGGTTCTTCACCCTTGAGTGTCACGACTTCATCACCAGTGAAGCCAGCGGCCTTGAGTAGTGCAGCTACTACGTCCTCAGCATTCACAGGAACTACGGCTAGAGCGTCACCAGCTTCATAAGCGAGACCAGATCCATCTAGATCCAGCTCAAGGTGGATTGTCTCTTTAGCGGATCCTGTACCGTTCAGAAGTACGTTATCAAGCACTTCCGCAGGGAATGGATTCTTACGTCCGTATTCTACTGCTGGAGCAAATACTGGAGCTGCAAGAGTGGCTGCCCCGCCTGCATCTGCAGATCCAAGAGCATCAAAAAGTGACTTTTCCCAAGCAGCATGGGCATCGTCGAAATCAACATCACAGTCCTGACGTGGAACGAGACGCTCGGCGCCCAGTGATTCAAAACGATCGTCGAAGTCCTTACCTGTCTGGCAGAACTTGTCATAGCTGGTGTCACCGAGAGCACAGATTGAGAACTTCAATCCCTTAAGTTCAGGAGCACCATTCATGAAGGCCTTGTAGAAACCTTCCACGGCTTCCGGTGGCTCACCGTCACCCCAGGTGCTCACGATAAGAGCCACGTTTTCAAACTTCTTAAGATCCTCCACGGAGATATCCGCCAGGTTCTTCATCGCGACCTTGAAACCTTTCTTCTTCGCAGCCTTTGCTGTCTTATCGGCAAGACCTTCGCTGTTGCCAGACTCTGTACCATAAAGCACGGTCAGAGACTTGCCGCCTGCGGCTGAAGTTACCACCGCACCTGCTGGAGATGCAGCCAAAAATCCACTCAGCCAAGCGCGTTGCTCAGGTGAGAGGGTCGGCAGTAACGCCGTCAATGCAGCGCGCTGATTGGTATCGAAAGGTGCGTGTTCTGGTATCATCGCCGTGAATACTTTATTTTATTGCTAAAGTTTATTAGGTTTCGCTGACCGGAGTATTCCCTCACTTTCTGGAAGAGGCAACCTATTTTTCACAAAACCTGTGTCAACTACTCCAGTAAACGGGCGTTTATCCAGAGTAGCTAACTAAGGTTATCTGAGTAAACAATTCCACTTGCCCGCATTTGGCATCCCTGCTTTCCTCCCCCGTAGAAGATTTCAACAGGGAACAAGCGCTCCCCAAACCAAGATAGAACTATGAAAATCGTCGTCGCATATTCAGGAGGTCTCGACACCTCCGTCCTCCTCAAATGGCTCAAAGACAAGTACAACGCTGAGGTAATCGCCTACTGTGCAGACGTAGGCCAGGCCGAAGAACTCGATGGCCTCGAAGCCAAGGCTCTCGCTACCGGTGCTTCCAAATGCTACATCGGTGACCTGAAGGAAGAATTTGCCAGCGATTTCATTTTCCCAATGTTCCAGGGCAACGCCCTCTACGAAGGCCGTTACCTCCTCGGCACCTCCATCGCCCGCCCATGCATCACCAAGGGCATGATGGAAGTCGCTATCAAGGAAGGTGCAGATGCCATCGCTCACGGTGCCACCGGTAAAGGTAACGACCAAGTTCGCTTCGAACTCTCAGCCGCCGCCCTTGCACCAGACATCAAGTGCATCGCCCCATGGCGTGACGATGAGTTCCGCGCTCAGTTCCCAGGCCGCGCTGAAATGATCGCTTACGCTGAGGAGAACAACATCCCCGTGAAAGCTTCCATGAAGAAGCCATACTCCATGGACCGCAACTTGCTCCACATCTCCTTCGAGGCTGGCAACATGGAAGACACCTGGCACGATGCCTCCGGCGAGGAAGACAAAGACATGTATGTTCTCTCCGTTTCTCCTGAAGAAGCTCCAGACACTCCTGAGTACGTGCAGTTCCTCTTTGAGAAAGGCAACGTCATCGGCCTCCAGTACGAGGGCATTGACGCACTCATCGCTGAACTTGGCGACGTAAAGGCTGAAGGCACACAGGACGGCTACACCCTACTCAACCCATACGGCGTGATGCGCGTACTCAACGCCCTCGGTGGCAAGCACGGCATTGGTCGTATCGACATCGTGGAAAACCGCTTCGTCGGCATGAAGTCCCGCGGCGTGTACGAGACACCAGGCGGCACCATCCTGCTTGCAGCTCACCAGGATCTTGAGACTCTCACCATGGACCGTGAGGCTCAGGCGTTGCGCGACAGCCTCATTCCTAAGTACTCACAGCTCATCTACAACGGATTCTGGTACTCTCCAGAGCGTGAGGCCCTCCAGGCCCTCATCACCTCCACCCAGCAGACTGTCTCTGGAGAAGTTCGCCTCAAGCTATACAAGGGCAACTGCATCCAGGCTGGCCGCAAGTCTCCCCTCTCTCTCTACGACGAGGACGTGGCAACCATGGAAGGTGGCGCCGAGGAAGCCTACAACCAGAACGATGCTTCCGGTTTCATCGCCCTCAACGCACTCCGCCTCAAGGCAAGCGCTCGCCAGAAGCAAGGCAAGTAATAGGAGACCAGTCTCCTTACCCAATCATTTTCAAAGCACCTCAGATGAGGTGCTTTTTTGTTTCCCATAGAATTTAGATCAGCAGTTGAACCCAAGAGTTCTTTCACACACATAGTGAGCATGTTATGATGGCCATTCTCTCTTTTGAGATTCTATTTTAACCCTAACCCATCCAAGCCATGAAAATCATCAGCCTATACCTGTGGCTGCTATCCACCCTGATCATCCCCGTCTTTGCGGGAGACAAGCCAGACATTAAAGCTCTGCCGCTATCTACAGTCGCCTCTCAAATTGAAAGCCGCGGTTATCTCATCACCGAGGCACGGCATGACAGAGACCTTCTGAGCAGCGATGAATGGAGAATGAAGGCCATGAAGCAAGAGCGACATTTCAAACTCAAGGTAAAATCAAAAACTGGCGCCATCCTGGATACCGACCGGGACGGCAGAGGCAAAGAACACCCGGGCAAAAACATGATGCCCCTCTCAGCCATTGCACAATCACTTGAGAAAGACGGCTACCTCCTTTCGGAGGTCGAATTCAAGCAATCCAATTGGTCGATCGAAGCCTACCGGGACGGTAAGAAATGGAAGCTCCAGGTCTCCCCCAGCTCTGCAGATATTATCTCGCGCAAGAAAGGCTAAGCATCACTCCATAGGAATAAGCGAAAAAAATCCCCATTTCGTGTCACAAAATCCCCACCATCCCTCAATAGACGATATGGAACCACATGAACTCATCAAGACCCCGTGTAGCGAGAACTGGAACTGCATGTCAGGAGACGAACAAAAACGCTACTGCGACAAGTGCCAGCATCATGTTCACGACCTGACAGGACTCACCCTCGAAGAGATCGACCTCCTGCACGCAAAGCAGAAAGGCCGCCTCTGCGGCATGTTCCGCCTGGGAGCCTCAACTGCCTTGGGAGCAAGCATCCTCTCACTGGCAGCCTGCCACCCCACGAACAATGACAGCATTGTGGTGGGCGAGTACATCCCTCCTGCCAAAGAAGCACCGGTAAAACATACCCAGCCCGCACCCAAGGAAGAGAAAGTAACCAAAACCACTGAAGAAAAGCCCGAGCTAAAGATCGAACCGGAATTGAAGGAGGAAAAAGCTCCCCCTATTGACCGCCCCATGATCATGGGCATGATCTGCCCACCTCCTCAGCCTGGCCGCATCGATTAATCGGTTCGAAAAATCTAACATCGTGTGCTAAGCTTACCGCGATGCAGGCATGGTTAGCACACACACTTAGCTATCTTTCTTCCCCCATAGCCGCCCTGTGGGTCGGCCATCATGAAGTCATCATCCGCAGCACTGGACGCAGACTTAACGAGAAAGAGCTAGAGCACTGTCAAAAGCTAGGTATTCAGCACGCGGAGGACATTCGAGTAAAAATCGTCGCTCGAGTTCCCAGCCCCGTGCCTTGTTGGTTAGAGAGGCTATGCCAAAAGTTCGGTTTCCCCGTGGGCTCAGCTGCCGGCATCTGTTTCCGCTATGGCATTTATTTAGACGAGCGCTACTCCGGGAACCCTTCACTCTTGAGGCACGAGCTCGTCCACACAGCCCAATATGAGCGCTTTGGTTCACTCAAGGCATTCCTTAAAACCTACCTTTTTGAGTGCCTGCATTTCGGTTATTCTAGGAGCCCCCTTGAAACCGAAGCTCAGGAGTCGCAATAACAAAAACGTAAACTACTTTGACGCAAGCACCTACTACCCAATTCCCCCAACGTGTCGCATGATATATATGACACATGAAAAATACCCTTCTCACTTCAATCACCCTACTCACGGCTACACTGAGCTCTCAGGCAGCCACTCTAGTCCACTTCGTTGACGGCACTGACGCCGATGACCTGGCTCTAACCACGAACAATGCGCCAGTATCAGCTGACTACTCGGTATCCAATCTGACTGCTAACGGCTTTCAGACAGGATCAGTCATTACACGCACCGAATTTGGTGCAGGCAATGACATTCCCGGGGCCACCGGTGAATGGCTTTTCCAGCGAGGCGCCTATACAGGAGGTTCGGCCAACTCTGATTCTGACTACTATGGCTTCACAGTCACCAACAACTCAGGAACCGGTCTCAACCTGGACGCCTTCAGCTTTGATGCTATCAGCGTCACTAATGATGCCAATCAGTTCATCATCGCCGAATTCCAGCTCTACTATCAGATAGATGGAGGCGGGTTCAGCACCATCGGTTCAACATTTGCTGCGGAATCTCCGACTGGAGTGACCGCTAACGTTTCCGAATTCAGCCCTAAGATCACCCCTAGCATCGACCTGAGCGGGATTGGAGCAGTCGCAGATGGTTCCACCATTGAATTCAGACTCTCCGTGCATGACAACTCTGGCTCTCAAGCGAAAGCGAGCTTTATCCAGAACATTGAGCTAACAGCTGTTCCTGAGCCATCTTCCACTGCTCTCATTGGACTTTCCGGGCTCAGCTTCCTGCTGCGTAGGAGACGCTAAATTTTCTCACACAAACAACACACAAATAACAAAAGCCAGCCTGAAACAGGCTGGCTTTTCTGTCATCAAATTCTGTCGAGATAACTGGTCTAGCTATTCGCGCGAATGGAAACGGAGGCGCCGTGAGCATCCAGGCCTTCGACTCGAGCAAACTCTGCCACGTATTTCTCAGACTTCTGCACGGATGCTTTGTCCATACGCACAATACTGGTACGGCGCTGGAACTGGTCGGCACGAATCCCTGAGAAGGACTTGCCACTGCCGCCTGTAGGCAGAGTGTGACTAGGCCCGGCGAGGAAATCACCGACTGCTACAGCAGCGTAGTTACCCACATAGATCGCGCCAGCAGTCTTTACTTTGTCTAACCAAGCATCCTCGTTCTCGACAATGAGAGAAAGGTGCTCAGGAGCGAAGACGTTGCAGATGTTCACCGCTTCCTCCAGATCCTTGGTGATCAGCACGAAGGTTCCCGCATCGAGTACCTGACGGATGTAATCTGCACGACTAAGCTGAGCCAATTGCTTCTCCAGCTCGACCTTGACCTTCTCCAGCAAGGATTCAGATGGCGTTGCAAAACCGACGACACTGTCTCCACCGTGCTCGGCTTGCGCCAATAGATCCGCAGCCACAAATGCCGGATTCGCAGAGTCATCAGCAATCACCAGAACTTCACTCGGTCCCGGCAAGAGATCGATGGAAACAGCCCCAACCAGCTGACGCTTGGCTTCCACCACAAAGCTGTTGCCCGGTCCAAAAATTTTCTCCACCGGCTTCACCGTCTGGGTACCCAGAGCCATGGCTGCGATTGCTTGAGCACCTCCTACCTTGATAATCTGGGTCGCTCCACTTTCCTTAAGCGCGTAGAGCAAGGAAGGATTCACTTTCCCATCTGGACCCGCAGGAGTCGCTGCCAGAATATCCTTCACTCCAACAGCCTGACCGATAGCAGCCGTCATCAATGCTGTGGATACGAGCGGAGCCTTACCTCCGGGGACGTATACACCAACTCGGTCATAAGGAACAAAGCGCTCCCCGACCTGAGCCCCCTCAGCATTGGTGGACGTCCAGTCCTGACGCATGCTCAGCTTGGCAAAGGAATGCACATTGCGCTTGCTGGCAGCAACCGCCTCCTTCACGGAGTCTTCTACCTGAGCCTCTGCCTCAGCTAGTTCAGCCTCGCTCACAAACATGGTTTCTTCAGTGAGGTCGAGCTTATCAAACTTGGAGGTGTACTCAAACACCGCCTGATTGCCGCGTTGCTTCACCTCATTCACGATGGCAGCCACAGTCTCGTAGAGATCTGTGCCTGGCATCGCCTGACGATCCAGCTCACTGACAAAGTCGCTGTATCCAGCATCATCAAATCGTAAAACCTTCATAACTTATCTGGGAAATTTTCTAACACGTAGCTACGGCCTAGTAAAACGGCTTCAGCATAAAGTAGCAAACCGGCCCCGTAACTGCCACGTAGAGCCAGACAGGAAAGACCCACTTCGCCATCTTCTTGTGCTTGGCGAACTGATTCGTCATCCCGTAGATCCATGTATAGAGAATGAATGGCAGACTAACTCCCGCCAAAACGATGTGACTGAAAAGGACAATCAAGTAGACGCCACGCATGATCCCTACACGAGCCAGCTCGATATCGTCCACTTTGCCATTCTTATCAAAATCACCATAGATCGTCTCCATGGTGGTGAAGTGATAGGCCACATAGCAAAGCAAAAACAGCACTGAGGCAGTCATCGCCACTGCGATGGCACGCTTGTGCAAGACCACCTTCTTCGCCTTGATAGCCATGACAGCAATCATCAAAGCCATCGCTACGATGGTATTCAGCGCAGCATGAATGGGCGGAAGAAAACTGAACTCGACACCCTCTGGCAAAGCAAACTTGAGCTCAGGTCTGCGCATCATGCCGACCAAAATGAGCACTACTGCAGTCAGCACCCAGGCTACCCATTTCATCTTACGCCCTTCAGCTAGCTTTGGCTTACGCTGAAGATACTCTTTGTATTCAGACATTAGTTTGTGGCTGTTGATTTTGCCTTCAGAGCATTTTCGATGACCTCGAGAAGCTGAGCCTTACGGGCTTGGTACTCGTCTTCCTTTTCGTTCACTTTCAACTCATAGAGATTTACCTTGGCTCGCATCTTGGAAGTTGGATCAATCACCGCGATTCCCATGTCGTGCATGATCCCATCAGCAATACTTGTAGCGTTCTCGTTCTCCTTGAAATCGACGTACCACATTTGCTCACGGCAGTATGGCTCAAGCTTATCCTTGGGAACGTTGAGCATCCACCAGCTGTCGCTCTTCGCACCCCAGAGTTCGGCCATTTCCTTGAGCTTCTCCGGTGAATCAAACTCCGGATCCACAGTCACCGTGACGAACTGCACATCTGGATTCCCCTGCAATGACTCATGCAGATCCTGCATGATGATCCTGTTGTGACCCAAGCACATGCTGCAACGGCTATAAAACTGGGCAAACACCACGACTTTACCTTTGAGGTCATAAAGTCCTACCTCTTCACCATCTTGGTTGCGACCTCGCAGGTCTTCAGTCAATTGCTTGTCCAGTTCAGTGAGTGGCTGGATCGTTTCCACAATCATCGGATGACGGAGAGACTGTCGCCTTTCTTCACTTTCTTGAGCCTGTTGATTACGCGCTTTAGCAATGAAGGCAAAGCCGACTACGAGGGCGACCGCAATCATAGCGACCCCTGCGTAAATCATGACGATCTGTTTGTTCTGTTTTTCCATGGCTGGTCTAATGTTGCGGAACTATTACCCATTTACTCGCTTTCGCAAGCGGATGCCCTGAATGATGATAAAGAGAACAATCGCGATCACGACCAGCAAAGCCGTCTTGTAGTCTGGATCCTTGTCACTCTCTTTCTCCTCAAGCGTGTAGTCGATGACCTTGACCATACGCTTTTGGAACTCCTGGGTCATATTGAGATAGACTGCGGACTCAGGACGCTTCGCCAATTCGGGATCTTTAGCGATCTCATCCCGGGTTCTCAGCTCAATGTTCTTAGCGATATCAAAATCGTAATGCTCTACCTTACCACGAAGGCGGCGGCTTTGATCCACGATGCGCAGCTTGGCCGGAACATCTAGTTTCCCGTATTTCTGGATATCATCTCCTTTGTGTTCAGTGACGAGGCCAATCTTCAGGTTATCCTTCATATAGCCGCGGATCTCTTTCTGATCGGCTGCCAGGAACCACCAGCGGTCTATATCCGCCCCTACCTTGTCGGCTACCTCGGCGAGCTTTTCGTAGCCGACCTTGTTCGGATCTTCTACGGAGAGACAAACAAGATGGAAACGCTCTTCGTCTTTATAGTGATCCGCCAAACGCTTCATCTCGCGGAAGACCACTTCATTCTCTTCAGGCTGGCTGGCAACAATAGGAGCTACTACCCAGAGCTTACCTTCCAATTGAAACAAGTCCCTCGCCTTGCCATCCTGAGCAATCGCTTTAAAGTTAGAGGTCAGGCGACCAATGATCGGTGAGCGCCCTTTTTCGACCTCCACCATCTTCTCTTTCTCACTCTGCTGGTACTTCCACCAAATGAGGCTACCCCCACCAATCATGAGGATAATGAGAATAATCACCGTACGGCGAATTGCCTTTGGATCGCGCTCGGCTGGTTCCAATTCAGTCGCTTTCATAAATTTGCATCGGCCCTTAGCGGCCACAAGAGGCACATAACCCTAGTTCCAACTAATGGCAAGCAATCCCAGCACCAAAGGAAGGTACAAGAGCGTATAGAGGAACAACTTCCGGGAACTCGGGCGATCTCCCTTTTTACCAAAATCGATGCTCAGCCAGCACATGTAGACACCAGCCAAGGTACCACCGACACCATAAAGCCAGCCGGTAAACTCAATACCAGGTAAAAGAGCCAAAGGAGACAGCAAGGTCAGCAGGATACTGAAAATCAATGCCAGTTTCGCAGTCTTCTTCCCGCTCACATCACCATTGGACCACATGACGTAGCCTGCTTCTTCGTATTGCTCGCGGCAAAACCAGTTGATGGCGACAAAGTGCGGCATCTGCCACAGGAAAAGAAAGGCAAAGAGATACCAGGCAGCCGGATCATACCAATTGCCACCTGCCGCAGCCCAACCAATGACCGGAGGAATCGCACCAGGCACGGCACCAACCAAGGTATTCGCAGAGCTCTGTCGCTTCATCGGGGTGTAAATGAATACATAGAGGGCAATCGTACCGGCCGCCAAATAAGCAGCACCAACATTGACCATGTTCCCCAGATGAATCACACCAAAAGCAGAGAGAACGAAACCTACTGCAAAGGCCGTCGTCACACTCATGCGCTCTGCTGGGAGTGGCCGGTTCGCGGTACGCCCCATCTTGCGGTCCTGCTCAATCTCCATCAGCTGGTTGAAAGCCGCAGAGCCAAAAGCCGCCGCGCCTGTTCCCAGCACAGTGTGGAACAGAGTCAGAAAATCAAAGGACTTCCAGAAGGCCCCTGCCTCACTGAAGGTCTTGGACGCCAGCACGTAACCAAACACCGTGGTAATCAGCACGAAGACATTCAATTTCACCTTCGTCAGGACCATCAGATCCTTCTGCAGGGAAACTGTTTCGGTTTTCTCAACCTTCTTGGACTCGCCAGCGCTCATTTGCGCGGCATCATGCACCCTCTTCCCCCTTTGCCAAGACCGAATATTTTTTGAAATTTCGAGCCCATGAAATCATTCCTCAACAAGAGCCATCCGGGCTTCTCAAAAGTTTGATTAAGTTCCCTTTATTATCTAGCATTCATCAATATATGGGATAAAAATTCCGTCGACACCCCTACATTTAGTCTTATAAGCAGAAATGAGCACGGAGCCGCACCAGCGACTCCTCTGGAACTAAAAACCGACCTCCTCATGCGCTGTATTCAATGCGGATCACTCGAAGATAAAGTCATCGACTCCCGGATGTCCAAAGACGGCACGACTACCCGCCGTCGCCGCGAGTGCCTTCAATGTGGCTACCGCTATACGACCTATGAACAAATCGAGCGTACTGAGCTACGCGTCGTCAAACGAGACGGCACGCGCCAGCCGCTCAACCGCGAGAAACTCCTCCGCGGCCTGGTCAAAGCCTGTGAGAAGCGCCCGGTCTCGATGGATCGTCTGGACCGCGCGGTCGAAGAAATTCTCGCCGAGCTCCACAAGGACCACCTTGCGGAATGCCCATCAGATATCATCGGAGCCAAGGTCATGGACAAGCTGCACGATATCGATCCGGTGGCCTACGTCCGCTACGTCTCGGTTTACCGCCAGTTCGAGGACGTCGGTGAGTTCATCCGCGAAATCCAGAAACTCGAAAAACGCTCCCACACCAATCCGCTACAACGCCCACTCTTCAAAGACTAATACCCCTAACCCCCAAATCATTACATTATGATCTGTATCGTTGGAAACATGCCCGTACTCCAGATCGGCCGCCACCAAGTGAGCGGTTACGATACCCGCTGTATTCACAGCAGCATCGAAAAGGCCGCGGACCGCGCCGGCCTTGGCGACTTTGCCTTCGTAGACGATGTCTATGATGGAGTTATCCACTACTTGGAAAAAACCTGCCCACTCAGGCTCCTAAGGATCGAGGAACTCTACGAGCGCGTCCGTCACATGCTCAAGCGCATCGGCTATGCCTCCATCGCCTTCTCCTTGGAGCCGGAAGCACCTGCCGTGACCATCTCTCTGGAGCGTGCGGCTCGTGATGCCGGATTAGGGTTTGAGCTAGCCTTCTTCAAAGAGCTTCAGGAGGAGCTTAACGAGCTGAAAGGCTACGGTGCCTCAGAGGTCTACTTCTGCGACATCGAATCCTGTGTCCGCATCCTCAAGCAATGCGAAGACTGGAATGAGGATTGCGCCCACTTGGAAGCAGACATCCTGGACTGGCTGCAAAAAGTAGGCACCCAGCCAGAGAGACAAGGTTACCGCATCCGGGCTAACGTAAGGAACCTCAGCCCGGTGACCCTGCCATAAGTAGGCTAGATACATCTAGCTACTGAGCCTCTTTGCGGCGCTTCGCCGCACGGATGGCCAGAAAGATGAACCACGCTCCCACCAAAAGCAGTCCGCCAGTTTCATTCGGAGCCTGAATGGTCGCATTCATCTGAGACGGGATGGCAGTAGCACGCAATGGGGTGCTAAAATCAAAATTTCCCACCCCGTCTTGCATGCGGAACAATGCGGCTCCCACGGAAAAACCGATCATGCCCGTGTAGACGGCCGTGGGCTGCTCCTTTCTGGCTTCCAGAAAGGTCAGTACAGCAGCGCAGAGATAATACACGATCCAGAACCAGTTATCGTGGTTGTGATACTGAGTGGCATCATTCAACTGCCAATAGGTGAACAGCAGAAATAAACCTGTCATCGTGTAGAAGAAATATTTCATACAGTCTCTATACGCAGCAAATCAGCGACTTCTCCAGCCATTAGTCAATTTTTACACTTCTCTAGCAATCTACCGATGCACTGGCTTTATTTCAATTTGCCCAGAGAAGCACACTCCGCCACTACTGACTGATTTGTCACATGCAGGCGGGTTGACATTTCTAATTATTTCGATATTTCTCGAAATATGGAAACGGAAGACGCCATTAAGAAACTCAATGCTCTCGCCCAAGAGACACGCCTGGAGGTCTTCCGTCTTCTTGCACGCCATGGCGAACAAGGCCTAAGCGCTGGCGAAATCTCTGAGCAGACTACCATCCAGCCCAACACCCTCTCCTTCCACCTTAAGGAACTGACCCAAGCCGGCCTCATTCGCTCTGAGCGACAAGGCCGCAGTATCATCTATTCACTGGAGATCTCAGGAATGAGCTCGCTTGTCCACTTCCTCACTGAAGATTGCTGTCAGGGCCGTCCCGAACTCTGCAATCCTAACAAAGGATGCTGCTAACACTTTCACAAACATACAAGACACTATGAACATTGGTATCAACGGATTTGGCCGCATGGGCCGCCTCGGATTCCGCGCTGGCTTCGACCACCAGGAATACAGCATTACCCAGATCAACGAACTAGGCGGCACTGCCGAAACTGCAGCCCACCTGCTGGAGTTCGACACCGTTCACGGCCGCTGGGCACGTGACATCAGCTTCGACAACAACTCCATCACCGTCGATGGGCAGCAGATCGCCGTCACTCACAACCGCAACATCGCCGACACTGACTGGTCCGGCTGCGATATCGTCATCGAAGCCTCCGGTCAGTTCCGCACCCCGGAGCTACTGCAAGCCTACTTCGACCAAGGCGTAAAGAAGGTCGTCGTCGCCGCTCCCGTCAAAGATCCCGCAGCACTCAACGTAGTCATGGGCTGCAACGACCACCTCTACGATCCAGAGAAATACGACATCGTCACTGCCGCCTCCTGCACCACCAACTGCATCGCCCCAGCCATCAAGGTCGTGCACGAAAAGATCGGTATCGTCCGCGGCACCATCACCACCCTGCACGACCTGACAAACACCCAAGTCATTGTCGATGCTCCGCACAAGGATCTCCGCCGCGCCCGTTCTGCGGTCAACTCCCTGATCCCAACCACAACCGGCTCCGCCACCGCAATCACTCTCATCTACCCAGAGCTCAAAGGAAAACTCAACGGTCACGCCGTCCGCGTACCGATGCTGAACGCTTCCCTAACAGACTGCGTCTTTGAACTCTCCCGCGAGGTAACCGAAGAAGAGGTCAATGCACTGCTCAATGAAGCTGCAGAGGGTGAACTCAAAGGCATCCTCGGCTACGAGGAGAAACCACTCGTATCCGCAGACTACACTAACGACACACGCTCCGGGATTATCGATGCTCCATCCACCATGGTCGTCGACGGAACCATGCTGAAGCTCTTCGTCTGGTACGATAACGAAGTTGGTTACGCCAACCGCATGATGGAGCTTACCCAGAAGGTCGCCAAATCCATCAGCTAACATTCAAACCAGCAGCATGAGCAAGCTCTCCTACATCCTAGTTACCCTAGCATACTGGTTCTTCATGCTTACCGATGGAGCGCTGCGCATGCTCGTGCTGCTGCACTTTCACGAGCTGGGCTACAATCCAGTCCAGCTCGCCTTTCTCTTCCTGCTCTACGAAGTAGCAGGTATCGTCACCAACCTCACGGGAGGCTGGATCGGCTCTCGCTACGGCCTCAAGATCACTTTATTCTCAGGCTTGGCCCTACAAATTGTCGCCCTGCTTGGCCTCACCCTCGTCTCACCTGACTGGAGCGCTGCACTCTCCGTGGGCTTCGTCATGCTGGTTCAAGCCATGTCCGGGGTCGCCAAGGACCTCACCAAGATGTCCTCCAAGTCATCGGTCAAGCTACTGGTCAAGGAAAGTGAAGACCAGTCTCACCAAGCAGCTCTCTTCAAATGGGTCGCCGCCCTAACAGGCTCCAAAAACGCGATCAAAGGCGTCGGCTTCTTCGTCGGCGGTCTACTCCTCTCCACCCTCGGCTTCAACAATGCCCTCTACGCCATGGCCGGATTGATCGCCGTTATCCTCATCCTTTCCCTGCTGAGCATCCGCGGCAACTTCGGGCAGTCTAAAAGCAAGAGCAAGTTCACCAGCGTCTTCTCCAAATCGCGCGCCATCAATCTTCTCTCCTTTGCTCGTGCCTTTCTCTTTGCCTCACGCGATGTCTGGTTTGTCGTCGGCCTACCCATTTTCCTGCATGATGTACTCGACTGGAGCTTTACACAAGTGGGCACCCTGATGGCCAGTTGGGTCATTGGCTACGGATTCATTCAAGCCATCGCCCCGAAGATAGTCAAAATCAAGAAAGGTGCGCCCGATGCTTTGGAACGCGCCGTTCACGCCGCCCGCGGCTGGTCCTTTCCTCTAGCCGGGCTCTGCGTCCTGATGGCACTCTCGCTCGCCTTCAATTTCTACCCGACCTACATCCTCGTCGGCGGCCTCTTTGTGTTCGGCTTCATCTTCGCCGTAAACTCCTCCGTGCACTCCTATCTCATTCTCGCATATACGGATTCAGACTCCGTTTCCCTCAACGTGGGCTTCTACTACATGGCCAATGCCTGCGGCCGCCTCATGGGCACTCTCCTCTCCGGCACCGCCTACCTCCTGGGCGGCCTTCAAGCCTGCCTCTACACTTCTGCTGCCACCATCCTAGTCGCCGCGCTGACGGCAATGAGATTCCCTGAGAAAGTATACGATTAAGCTTTCGCCTCTGGAGACCAAAGAAAAGGCCCGGAGATTTCCGGGCCTTTGTTTTTAAAAAAGTCTGTTAGTCGGCTTAGGCTTCAACAGCCTTGGACTTACGCTCGGCGCGCTTGCGCTCGTGCGGGCAGAGGATGCGCTTACGGATACGGAGGAAGCTAGGAGTGGCCTCAACCAGCTCGTCTTCGTTGATGTATTCGATCGCACGCTCAAGGTCCATTCTGATTGGTGGAGCGAGAGTGGTGGTATTGTCCTTACCAGCGGAACGGTGGTTGGTCAGAGCCTTTTCCTTAACCGGGTTCACAGCGAGGTCCACCTTACGTGGGTTTTCACCGATCACCTGACCTTCGTACACTTCGTCACCAGGGCTGATGAAGAGTTTACCACGATCTTCAAGAGGAAGGAGTGAGTAGGTCATCGCTGTACCAGTCGCCATGGAAATGAGTGTACCGGTAGAGCGGGTGCTGATCTCACCACAATGAGGAGCGTACTCCTTGAAGAGGTGGGACATAATACCGTGACCACTAGTCAGGTTGAGAAGTTCGAATTCGAAGCCGATCAGACCACGAGTAGAGATCGTTGCCTCCAGAGTAGAGCCGTGAGCATTGCTGCCCATGTTTTCCACGCGGGCTCTGCGGTTGGCCAGCGTCTTCATCACACCACCGAGAGCGTCTTCAGGACACTCCACGTAGAGAGTTTCAAATGGCTCCATGCGCTTACCTTCGACGCGCTTCTCAATCACGCTAGGACGAGAAACAAGCACTTCGTAGCCTTCACGACGCATGGTCTCCACGAGAACGGCGATCTGCATTGCACCACGAGCTGCCACGTTGAAGACACCCGCTTGATCGGAATCGCTCACCTCAATGGAGATGTTGGTCTTCACTTCACGAAGAAGACGGTCACGGATCGCACGAGAGGTCACATGCTTACCGTCACGGCCAGCGAATGGACCAGTATTGATGCTGAACTGCATAGAAATCGTCGGCGGATCAATACTGACGAATGGAAGAGGCTCGGCATCCTCAGAGGCGGCCAATGTCTCACCGATATCGATGTCTTCAAAACCTGCTACACCGACGATGTTACCAGCAGTAGCCACGGTGCTCTCAGCGTTGGCATTCGCACCGTATTCAAATACTTTAGTGATCTTACTGCGTACCTTGGTGCCGTCCTTACGGTGCAACCATACGTTGTCACCCTTTTGAACCTGGCCTGATACCACCTTACCGAGAGCCACACGACCTACGTAGTTGTCCCAGTCGATGTTGGAGGCGAGCATGCGGAATGGTTCTTCTGCCTTCGCTTCTGGAGCTGGTACATTGTCCACAATGCCCTTGAGGAGAGGAGTCATGTCCACCTGATCATCATTGAGGCTGGCCACGAAGAAACCATTCTTGGCTGAACCGTAGAAGAACGGAGCTTCGAACTGCTCTTCAGTAGCTTCTAGCTCAAGGAAGAGCTCAAGAACCATGTCGTGCACTTCCTCTGGACGTGCAAAATCACGATCAACCTTGTTTACAACCACAATCGGGTGCAGTCCTTCCTGAAGCGCCTTGCGCAAGACGAAACGTGTCTGGGCCTGAGGACCTTCATAGGCATCTACCACAAGTAGTACACCGTCCACCATCTTCATCACACGCTCTACCTCACCACCGAAGTCGGCGTGACCGGGAGTATCCACAATGTTGATGGTGTGGTCGTTCCAGTGAATCGAGGTGTTCTTGGATTTGATGGTGATCCCCTTCTCTTTTTCAAGATCCATGGAATCCATCGCGCGCTCCACCTTCTCCTGGTTTTCGCGGTAGGCTCCGCCTGCCTCCAGAAGCTTGTCCACGAGCGTGGTCTTGCCGTGGTCAACGTGGGCAATAATGGCGATGTTTCTGATGTTTTCGGTCATGTGGTACTGAAATTGATTTTTCTGCCGCGCACCATCTCCAGATTCCGGTGATTGGCAATCATAATCTCATCACAATCACCGATTTATGAAAAATCGCCTCCAAGGCGCAGCTGTGCCATTTTAGTCACAGCACGTGACCAACTGACATTCAGTCAATAAACGCTGACTATTAGGCTCCGAAGGGCCAGACCATATTTTTCAAGGCTCCGAAGAGGCCACCGGTGCTCTTTTTAGGGCGATCTTCGTCCATCAGCTGGGCGTATCGGATCAAGCCCACAGCAGTGGAATACTGAGGATCGCGGAAATAGGCATGCACTCCACTCACCTCAGGTTGCTCAGGGCGGTAGATTGGAAGATTGAAGACTTCATTAGCCAATTCGCCGAAGCCTCGCATCAGACTGGTCCCTCCAGTCAGGAAAACTCCGGTACCAATCTTTTGGAGGGCTCCCTCTGGGAGTCTCTCCTTCACAAGATTGAGCGTTTCTTCAAGACGACCACGGATAATGTCGTTGAGCAGCTGGCGTTTTACCTCCAGCTCCGGGAAACCTTTTTCATCAGGAATCGTAACCACTCCTACGGAACGTGCAGGATCTCCAGAGGCATCTCCCTCCGTCTTTTTCACCTTCTCTGCCTTGGAGAGAGGCATGTGAGTCACCAGGTGAATGTCATTGGTCACGTGATCTCCACCCACAGGAATACATCCTGAGGCAGCAATCGCTCCGTCAAGATAAAGCACATAGTCAGTCGTACCACCGCCAATATCGATCACGAGCGCTCCCGCATCCTTGCGTTGGCGGTTGAGAGCGATCTGCGCACTGGCGATCGGCGCAAAGACAACATCATCCACATCCAATGGAATTTCACGCACGCATTTGATGCTATTCTGGATGCGGGTACGGATCCCGTGAATGATATGGAAGTCCGCCTCCAAGGTACGGCCAAGCAGACCGACTGGAGTCGTGGAATGTTCCTCACCGTCCAGCCAATACTGGCGTACGACATTGTGCAGGTAGACATCATCTGTCGGGATAGCGATATCCCGCGCAATCTCCTTGGCCTCTTCCACGTGCTCGGGAAGAATCTCCTGCTCATCATCCGGAAGACGGTAGGTACCGCGATTGTTCACTCCCTTGATATGGGATCCAGTCACCGAGAGAAAGACACTATTGATATCCACATCGCAAACATCCTCCGCCTCGAGCAAAGCTTCACGCACACAGGTGCGAACCTGTGCGTAATCCGAGATTTCACCTTTCCTCACGCCGACGGATTTCGTCTCTCCGACTCCGAGAATCTTCACGGAGCCATCTACCTTCACCTCACCTACCACCATGCATGTCTTGCTGGTGCCTATCTCAAGCCCTACATGTATCTTTGACTTTGCCATTGAAAATGATTCCTACCTGCTATCTCTGAATTTCATTTACGCAAGTTTCTTACCACTCTTTTTCACTCCGCGCCATTTTCTCCTTTAAAGCCGCCGGGAATATTGTGCCTCGGCAGCAAATTAATCCAGGCCAACTCACGGCCCGTCTCGCGGGCGTGACGCCTAGCATCCAGAAGGTCACTGAGCTGACGCTCGTGATCATACATGTCAAAGGTGGCGTCCACGTGGTCAGTGGAAGTCACCATCATTGAGTGAAAATTTAATACCGTAATCCGGCTAACCGCCCAGTCAGCCTCCTCACCAAGTTTGCTGTTAATCAGATTCAGCAAGCTTAGCGCACGCTCAGCCTCTTTGTGATTCATCTTCTCTCCTAGCTGGAAAGCCCCCTCTTCGGCTTCAGGAAGTTCAAACACGGGAAGATCTTTAGCCACATTCCACAGGTCACCCTGACACTGGAAAACTACGCCGTCTTCATCCATGAGTATCCCGGACAAAGGATTCCTACCCGCCAAACCTAACTGGCGACAGGATACCCAAGCCACGGGCACACGCTCCTGCAGTTTCACCTCAATCTTTCCTGGCATCTTGCGCTCGACGGTCGCAGTGACCACCTCAGGCCTGTCCATGAGCTTTTGTTCAAGTTCATCGATATCCACCTCAAAG
The DNA here is from genome assembly GCF_900141815.1 of Rubritalea squalenifaciens DSM 18772. NCBI lineage: Bacteria > Pseudomonadati > Verrucomicrobiota > Verrucomicrobiia > Verrucomicrobiales > Rubritaleaceae > Rubritalea > Rubritalea squalenifaciens. Next base: position 505,859 of record NZ_FQYR01000004.1, on the reverse strand, counting down.
ATGGTACCATTGAGATTGATTTCTCCGATTTCCACCACACGCTCATAGGTGAGATAGCCGTTAGTCTCTAAGCTGAGTTCGCGCAGTAAAAATTCCTCGTTGTTGACGAAGTGATCCCGAATGGCACGGCCGCCGAGATACACCCCGATCCCCACGATGATCAAAACCGCCACCAACTTGATCATGCCCTGCAGCGCACGAATGGATTGGAAAAAAACAATACGCGGCGAGCTGACCTGGAGATGAAGCTTCCGGTCAGATCGATTTTTTACCCGCGTTGTCTTTTTCTTAAACATCCTATCGTTTCGTATTCAGGGAAATTTCTGCAATTTTCAAGCAGAGCGCCGGGAAAGAATATCCTGCCTCGCGCGCCGCTTTAGGAAGAAGACTGCTCTCAGTCATCCCCGGGATCGTGTTAGCCTCTAACACATAAGGATTACCGTCGGCGTCCAACAGTACATCAACACGGGAATAAACTTCAATCTCCAATGCCTTATGAGCCGCAACCGCAGCCTCCTGCACCTTCCTGGTGGTCTCCTCATCCAGATCAGCTGGGCAAAAGTAATCTGTACCACCTTCGCCAGTCATCCAAGGATACTTATTGCTCATATCGTAGAAGCCACTGCGAGGTGCGATGTGTACGACTGGGAAAGCCTCTCCATCAAGAACACCAACAGTCAGCTCCTTGCCTTCTACAAATTGTTCGACCAGCACCTGACCGCCGTAACGTGCTGCATCTTCGATGGAGGCTTCCGCCTCAGCCTGCTCACGCACGATGTGTACACCGACGCTGGACCCCTCACGAGCCGGCTTTACCACGTAAGGAAGCTTCATCTCAGGCATCTTTAAGCCGTGAGTGCAATCGACAATCTCGCTTTCAGGAGTCGGCACGCCAGCATGGATGAATTGTACCTTGCTCTCCACCTTATCAAAGGCGAGCTCACTAGATTTGGAACCAGCTCCGGTGTATGGAACATTTTGCTTCTCCAGCTCATACTGCAGCTGGCCATCCTCACCAAAGGTGCCATGGATGGTATTGAAGACCAGGCCGACACCTTCCGGCACGGTGATGTGAGGTCCTTCAACCACCAACTGGATGGCATCGTAACCTTCATCTTGTAGGGCTTTGAGAACTGCCTTGCCGGATGCCATTGATACATCATGCTCCGAGCCAGGGCCTCCCATCGCCACCGCGATCTTCATATCCTTAAGCATGCTTAAATAATACACCGATTTCCCCCGTCATTTCCAGCAAAACTCTCTTTTAATGCGAGAAAAGTAGCCTCTCTGACCTCACTCCTTGAAATCACATGAGCCAGAGCTTGGCATAGACCGCCAAGGCGAGAGCGAAAACAATATTCAGCACCAGTCCCACTTTCATCATTTCCCGCTGAGGAACCTTTTTAGTGGCGAAGATAATGGCATTCGGCGGAGTCGCCACGGGCAGCATGAAGGCACAGGAAGCAGCCAGAGCCAGAGGTACGACCAAGGCTGAAGCTTCCAATCCGATGTCCGTCGCCACCGTCATAAAAATCGGCACCAACAAGGCTGCTGATGCCGTATTACTGGAAAGCTCGGTAAGAAAGATGACGAACAAGGTCACGGCCAGGGCCAATGCCAAGGCGGGCCACTGTCTGACCAAACTTTCCAATTGCCCAGCCAAAAAGGCACTGGCGCCCGAGCTACCCAACACTCCCGAGAGCGCAATACCTCCACCAAAGAGCAAGAGTACTCCCCAGTCCGAACCTTTCTCGATATCCCGCCATCGCACCACACGAAGAAAGAGAAGCAGGAAGATAGCCAGTAAGGCCACCATTGTATCCATCCCCTTGGCTACGCCAACCAAAGTCCCTAACTGGCGGCTGAAGACCCAGCCTAAGGCAGTGAAGGCAAACAAGACCAACATCGTCACCCGTTGCTTGTTAAAGCGGAATTTCTCCTCCGGGAATTCCACCCTCACTCCACGCGTAGGTTTGCACAGGCTAAACAACACCAACCACATCAGAGGCAACAGGAGAAGGACCGCGGGCAAACCTACTTTGAGCCAGCCCAGAAAGCTCACCCCTAGCGCACTCGCCGCAATCCCATTAGGCGGTGACCCAACTAAGCTCCCCATCCCACCTATAGAGGCGGAATAAGCCACTCCGAGCAGCATGAAATAGGCATTCCCCTTGTGCTTAATCGCCTCCTTGGGCAATTGCCGCAAGACTCCAATCACCAGCGGAACCATCATGGCAGCCGTCGCGGTATTGCTCATCCACATCGACAGCAAAGCAGTTCCAGAAAACATCAGCAAAGCAACCGGGACAAAACCACCGCCTCCTAGCCGAATTAACTTTCCCGCTATCCAACGGTCGATCCCCTGATAGGCCATGGCTGAAGCCAAAGCGAAGCCTCCCAAGAAAAGAAAGATCAGGGGATGCGCAAAACTCTTCAGTGTGTTCTCCATGGGTGAGAGACCGAACAAGGCGGCTACCACCGGAACCAGCAAGGCAGTCGCCGCCAGCGACATCGCTTCGGTCAACCACAGGGCGGCGATCAGTACAAAAACCGACAAACCTCTGCGCACCATCTCTGGCTCCAGCCCGTCTTCAGAGAGAGCCTCTTTATCCAGAGGAAGAAAAAAGTAACACAAAGCAGAAAGCATCACGGCAAGCAGAACCAGCCAAGTTCTCTTCCGGCGCCAGAAAGGCTTAAACATGTCCGTCCTGTCCACATCCTCAGCCGGGTACTGGGACCTCAACCAGGAATCCTTGGCCTCGGTAATATATTTGGGCTCCTGATCGGAATGGTGATGAGAGGACTTCTTCACCCTTAAGGCTTACCACAAACTAACAGGACGAGAAAAGAACAACTCTACATACTGAATGAAAAAACGGATGAGCCTCTCGGCACTCATCCGCCTGAATCAAGATCTGGGCATCATGGAGCTTACTGCACAGCAATGCTCACATCATTCCCATCACCGCCCTTGTAACTTATCTTCGCCGCTCTTCCACTCCCCAGGAAGTTGCGGCTAATCGTCGCGCCTTCGGGCAGTGTGGTTCCAGAATTCAGCTGGGAGCCAGCTCCACTCACAAACTGGCCACTGATCGCCTCATCACCGTCATTTTGAATAATGACCAAGTGATCTCCTGACTTCGGCTTATAGCCATCAATACCCGCTAAATTCAATGTAGCACCATCCAACTTGACCGTTCCCTCGACCTGCACAGAATCAGTCTGCTCAGGACTGCTGCCTGCCATTCTGATATTCAGCAAGGAATCTGCTGCAAGAGACACGTCTCCCTTGATAAGAAGACTTCCGACGACCTTGTCACGCCCGGGATAAACGGTAGTCTCCTTACCAGCATTGAGCTTACCCAGTACTTTTCCATGCCCCCGTAATGTCTGGCCTTGAGCCAAGACAAAAGTCCCCTCTCTCAATCCATCGACTTTAAGCAAACAGTTAAAATCAACGGTGATGACTGGAGATCCCGAAATGATATTTTGGGATTCAGCATGCTCTAGCACCAGAGCTCCACCTGTCACCCGGGTATTTCCTGTATAGCTATTCTCCTGCGTGAGATACAAATCACCGATATAAACTCGACCATCATAAGAACCACGGAAGTAATCGCGTCCATGTGTCTTGGTCAGGGATCCATCCCCACTGATCTCCCCGTTAATGACCATATCCCAGTCACCTGTGTTGAACTGCCTGTCTCCCTCTAGCTTGATAGGCAGATCCCACTTGGGACCACTGCGAGCACCCTTTGGCCCGTAGGTCCCCATATTCACCACATCACCTGTTAGAGTGATGGCATTACCAGAGAATGCATACTTCCCTGAGAACCTTCCAGGCTGAAAAACCACTCCAGCGAAGCTGGTACCGCTCGCCAAATCATTTTGCAGGGCACCACTAGCTTGCGCCCCGAAGACTAACAGATCACCTTTTTGAGGGGCATCTCCACCCCAGTTTCCCCCATCACTCCACTTTCCTTCTTGCCCCTTACCTGACCAGGTTTTCATGGGGGCCACTAGCTCTTCACCAATCTCGATCCCACTCTTGCTGAACTTCGCGCGGTAAGCGAATGCCCCCGAGTAGTCTGTGTGGTAGGCATCAATGAAGGGCGAATAGGTCTCCACCCTGATTTGATTCTTCTCTGGCTCAAAAACCACTCTCTGCAGGAAGCCATTTCCGCCATTCATGCTCTGCTGCCAGTTACTCTGGATTTGTAAGACCTTCCGCCCTTTCGAGGTGGTATCCACTTCATGCCGTGAAACCCAATCATGACCGTTACAGGTCATAAATACCTGCGGGTATGGATCGATCAAAGTATTCCAGATTCGGTTTCCATTTCCACTTCTCCCTTTGCTGTTGTCCGCCATGTAACCGTGGGTGGAGATGATGGTTGGCTTCCCTTTAAACTTCTCCAGCATGCCCTTGGCCCAATCGAGATGCTTGGGCTTGGGGTTATGCGGCAGATTGAGATGAAGAAAGCTTATGCCCTCAGCTCTGAACTGCTGAGCATGAGCCATGCTGTCATCACTGCCACCTAGGTACCATGGGTAGTCCTTGTAGCGTGCTGAAGTAAATGTTCCCGGAGCACCTCCATCATGATTCCCAAAAGTCACACTGTAGGGAACGGCTCCATCAAGCAGAGACATCGCCTTGCCTGCATCTTCCCACAACACCTTGCGATCCAAAATGACGTCACCGACGTGAGTCACAAATACGATGTTCTCTTTCTTCACATGGTCACGTATCCACTCCGTCTGATTCGTGAACAAGTCAGGACCGCCCTCACGAATCACGGTAAAGTAGTTTTGAGTATCCGGCATAATCACCATCTCAAAAGGTTTGGCTAGGGAGCTGTGTGCCGCAGCGCACAAACACCCAGTCAGGAAAATAGAAGAAAGTCTCTTGGATCGATTCATTGGTTTGTCTGCTCTATATAAAGTAAGCTTCTATCCTCAGATAGAAAGTATCTGCTCAAAGGCTAAGAATGCTAGCACCTAGGATATTCCGGAAACAATGGCTGGAATGCAAACTTTACTGTCAAAACAGCAAAAACCCGCTGAATGAGATCCATCCAGCGGGTAAGTATGATGTGTTTATAGAAGCTCTTTAGAAGCCTTCTACATCACCGAGATTAGCAGCCTCTGTGGCATTTAGCGCCCGATCATAAATTCTGACCGAGGTCACATCAATCGGGTTGTCTTCACCGTTGTTATCTGCAAACAGGAGCAGCACAGATTCCAGTGAAAATCTACCGTCTACCGTCTGGGTAGATCCATTGAGAATCTGAGTTCCATCAGCATAGATCTTGTAGGAAGAACCATTGTCCACGGAAACGACGAGCCTCACCCAGGTATCAGACGCCAGCGACCAACTACTATAACCTGTAGCGGAGAGGCCGATGGTGCCATTTGAGTTCCTGATGAAGCAGTCCCCATCGTTAGCATTACTGGAAGCAGTCTGGAACAGACTCATCCAAGTATTGGCACTGCTAGCTGGATAACGAATATCCAGAACCAAGGTGTACTCATTGGTATAACTACCTCCACCATTGGCTCCGATGCCATGCGTCATTTGATAGTGACTACCCACTCCGATACGAGCGGCCCCATCACCGGGACCATAACCAGTGGCCGTCTGGTGACTACCCACTAATCCCAAGTCCTGACCCAGTGCCGCCTTGGTGAGATCCTGAGCATCATCGAACTTCCACCAACCAACAAGTCCCGCATAAGCAGCAGCCGGCTGGTCTTGGTTATCCTGTGGATCTGTTCCTACAGCCACTTCTAGTGCGTCGCCGTAGCCGTCACCATCACTATCGGCTGCATTCGGATTAGTCCCTAGGGTAAACTCCTCCAGATCTGCCAATCCATCACTATCCGCATCCCCAGTTCCATCAGAGACAGCAAGACTACCGAAATGAGTAATTTCCCAGCTATCATCGAGGCCGTCACCATCCGAGTCCGAAGAGCTGGTTGAACTAGGCACTCCACCCAGAGCCGCACACTCAGCAGCAGTCAAAGCACGATCAAACAGACGCACCGAGGTCACATCCATCGCGTTATCTTCACCATTGTTATCTGCGAACAGAAGAAGCGTCGACTCCAGCGCATAGGTTCCATCCACACTCTGGATTGATCCATTAAGGATCTGACTTCCATTGGCATAGATTCGATAGAAGGAACCGTTATCAACACTGACAAAAATTCGAGCCCAGGTCTCTTTAGGCAATACCCAGCTACTATAGCCAGTGCCTGAAACACCAATCGTTCCCTGAGAACCGCGAACAAAGCAGTCCGCATCATTTCCATTGTTAGGTGCTGTTTGGAAGAAACTCATCCAGCTATTTTCGCTACTGGCCGGATAGCTGACATCAAAGACCAAGGTATATTCATTGGTATAGCTACCACCACCATTGGCTCCAATGGTATTGGCAAGAGCATAATGACTGCCCACACCAATTCTCGCGGCGCCATCACCAGCATCAAAGCCTGCGACAGCTTGATCTGTTCCTGTGAGCACTAAGTCCTGACCGATACTGGCTTTAGCTAAATCAGCCGGATCATCAAACTTCCAAAGACCAACCAGAGGCAAAACATCGACCTGAAGTAATGCCGTATCACTCCCTCCATTGCCATCGGAAACTTGTACCGTAAACTGCACGCTTGTCCCAGCATCGCCAGCGCCAGGCGTGCCCGAAAGATCGCCATTGGAAGAAACAGTCAACCAAGACGGTCCACTCACCTTACTGTAGGTTAGAGTATCACCGTCACCGTCCAGAGAGCTGCCAGCAATAGAGGCAACAAAGGCCGTGCCAGGTTCAGCTCCTGTCTTCACGATAGGATCAGTGATAAAGACTGGAGCTCCAGGAGGCGGAAGCACAACGATGCTCACATCATTCCCATCGCCTCCCGCATAGCTGATACGCGCGGTGTATCCACTACCCAGGAAATTGGTGCTGACTGCTACACCTTCACCCAGCGCGGTCCCCAGAGTGAGGTCGGAGCCACTGCCACTCGTAAAGGTTCCACTAATCGCATCCACTCCATCGTTCTGTAAAATGATCAACTGATCACCGATCGCTGGTGTATAGCCTGCAAGACTGGTGAGGTTCAAGGTAGCGCTCCCCAGATTCACCGTTCCCTGAATCGAGGTTTGATCATAACTACCATCATCCTTGCCTGCCAGCTCGAGATCCAATGAAGAACCTGAACTCATTGCCAAATCACCAAATAGATTCAGGCGTCCAGTTTGAGTACCATTTCCCGGAGCCAGGGTAGATCCACTGGATGCCGTGGTATGACCGGAGACCTTTCCTGACCCTCTAAGGGTCTGGCCTGAGACCAAGTTAAAGGTACCATTCTGCAGGTCAACGACTCTCAATACCGCATTCAAATCCAATGTGATATTGGGCGATGAGGGCATGAGGTTATTCGAACTATTGTTGTCCAGAATCAGCGCTCCGCCACTCACTCTGGTGTCACCTGTGTAGGTATTCACCTGAGTCAGATACAGGTCACCAATGTTGACTCCGCCATCGTAAGACCCGCGAAAGTAATCTCGTCCGTGCGTTTTAGTCAGTGACCCAGTGCCACTGATTACACCATTCACGGTCATATCCCAGTCACCCGTGTTAAACTGGCGGTCACCGATCAGCTCAATCGGAAAGTTAATCTTTGGACCGGAACCTGCTCCGGAGCCATAGGTTCCCATATTGACGATGTCCCCAGTAAGGTTGACCTTATTTCCTGAAAGCGTGTAGCCGTTAGAGAAAGTCCCGGGATTGAAGACGATTCCTGAGAATGCGGTTCCCGCAGTAAAGTCATTCACTGAGCTTCCACTCCCAGTCGCTCCAAAGAATAGTCTATCCCCGGCAGACGGTGCAGTACCATCCCAGTTTGCGGCGTCTTGCCAGTTGTCGTTTTTCTTGGCGCCATCATCCCAGGTACGCTTGGGCGCACCCAGTTCATTGCCAATCACCACCGCAGAACTGCTCATTGTGGCTGAGTAACTGAACTCACCCGAATAGTCGGTATGATATAAATCCAAGAAAGGCGAATAGGTCTTCACCGTGATCTTGCTATTATCTGGGTCGAATACAACCCGCTGTAACAAGCCATTACCACCGTTGATGACTTGCTGCCAGTTACTCTGAATCTGGAGGATTTTTCTACCGTCATTCGTAGTATCCACTTCGTGACGAGATACCCAGTCATGCCCATTACAGGTCATAAACACCTGCGTATTAGGCTCCACCAAAGTCGTCCAGATGTTCTCACCACGTGTAGCACGGCCAAAGGTATTATCCGCCATATAGCCATGGGTTGTGATGATGGTCGGCTTACCTGGATTAGCCGTGATGATGCTCTGAGCCCAGGTCAGCTGCGCATTGTTCGCATCGTGTGGTACATTGATATGCAGAAAGGTAATCCCTCCTGCCGTGAAGGTCTGGGCATGAGCCAGATTATCACTACTCGCACCTATGTACCATGGGTACGATTGATAGCGGCTCGATGCAAATGGACCGGGCTCACCATTGTCATGGTTACCGAAGGTAACGCTGTAGGGAACAGCTCCATCCAGAGGAGACATGGCCTGACTGGCATATGGCCAGAGTCCGGTATTATCATGAATCACGTCTCCCACATGAGTCACGAATGCGATGTTACTGTTAGTCACATTATCGCGAATCCAGGAAGTCTGATGGGTAAACAAATCCGGCCCACCATCATCCATAAAATGCGAATAATGCTGACTATCCGGAATGATAACGACCTCAAAGGGGTCAGCAGCAGACAATCCTGTAGTCATGGAGCACATTGCCAATGCAGCTAATGGCTCCACCAAATGTGTGTGTTTTATTTTCATCTCAGGGTTTATGTTATGAGTTGCATGGACACCTCTATTTTTCACGAGGTCCATGGTGTGAGTTCTCCAAAGTCAAACACCCCCTAACTACACAGGTTCGGGCAATGAAACCAAAGGCTCCAAAGGAGCATCCCGAATCCCCTTTATGCATGTTATTAGAGTGTGTTCTGCATCAGAGGATCACAACGCTAGCTCAACACCCCCTATTCACACAATAGACGTATCGCAAAATAAATTGTCATAATAACAAAAAAACCAACTCACTCTAACCGTGGACTCATCAGCTAAACAATAAAGCTGCTAGGAGAAAAACCTCCTAACAGCTTAGTGAATCACCTTAGAATGCTAGCAGCTTGTAGATTACTAACATCTAGAAGAGGTAATCATCTTCACCGATAATCTGCACCTCAGTTTCCAGCTCGACCGCTTTTTCCTCTCTGGCTTTCTTGCGAATTTTTTCGATCAAGCCAAGGACTTCGTCGGCGGTAGCTTTACCATCGTTGACGATGAAATTGCCATGCTCTAGAGAGACTCGAGCTTTACCAACACTCTCATTCTTAAATCCAAGAGTGTCTACGAGCATGCCTGCTGGCATCAGCTCAGGGTTCTTGAAAATGCAGCCTGCACTGGCAGCTAATGGTTGGGTAGTGCGGCGCTTATGGCTAGACTCCTGCATCTTGCCATTGATCACATCAGCGTCGGCCGGTTTGCCCTCAAAGGTGGCACAGAGCGCGAAGTTCCTGCGAAGTTCAGGAACATTGCGATAGAAAGACTCGATTTCAGAACGGGTGCGCGTACGGATCTCACCATCCTCATCAAGGAAGGTAACATCAACCACCTGATCGAAGGTTTCTGTTCCCATGGCCCCCGCATTCATACGCAGTCCGCCACCTACATTGCCGGGAATTCCTTCCATCCATTCAAAACCTGTCAGCCCGTGCTTTTGAGCGACACTGGCCACTTTTTTGAAACGAACACCAGCACCTGCTGTCACTCGATTTCCTTCTACGACGACGTCACCGAAGACTCCGCGCGATGGGTGAATCACCACACCGCGAATACCGCCCTCTCTAACCAACAGATTGGACCCCCTGCCCACTACACGCACAGGAACACCGCGCTGGCGGCAGAAATTGACCGCATTCGCAAATCCCTGATGCGTACTCGGCTGTACCCAGAACTGAGCAGGTCCGCCTACCAGCATCGTGGTATGCTTCTTCATCGGTTCATACAGTGCGGTCTGTAAGGTTTCATCCTCGGACTCGCGCATCAATTCCTCTAGCACAGCCAAGTCTCGGGAAATTTTCGTGCCAGCTTCATGCACATTCCCTGCTCCCAAAGTGATCAAGAGATCACCTTCTTTGAGGCAGTTTCCGACCACATGGTGGGCTGTTGCTACCCCTCCTACACACTCGGCTCTGGTGTCTCCTTGCTCGAGCACCGAATCCACAATCGTCTGCCCAGTCACCCCTTCAATAGGAGCTTCACTGGCAGGATAAACATCCGTGACAAAGACGCGATCCGCGGCCTGCAGCACCTGACCAAACTCCTTGGCCAGCTTTTGCGTGCGGCTGTAGCGGTGAGGCTGGAATAGCACCACGACACGCTTAGGGTTGAGCGAGCGAGCCGTCTGCAAGGTCGCAGCCAGTTCGGTCGGGTGATGACCGTAGTCGTCCACCACACGCCATTTCTTGCTGAGATACTTGGTCTCAAACCTTCGTCTGGCTCCTGCAAAGGTGGACAACGCTCTTGCAGCATCAGCAAAGGCCACCCCACTCACCTCGGCAACGGCCAGTGCAGCCAGTGCATTGAGCGCATTGTGCCTGCCGGGCACTCCCAGCTCCACGCGCCCGAGCAATTTACCACTTCTAACCACGTCAAAAGCGACGACACCACCCTGCTCCTTGAGATTGTCAGCCACGAAATCAGCATCACTCCATCCATAGGAAATACTGTTTTCTCGTGGGGCACAGAGTTCGGTAGCTACCGGGCACTCCTTACAGTAAATGACGCTACCGCGCGTTTGATCGAGCAACTTGGTAAAGACCTGCTTGATGTGATCAATACCTGAGTAGAAATCGAGATGCTCTTCCTCCACATTGAGTACCACGGAATGCTTGGGTGTATACAAAGCCAGCGTACCGTCACTCTCGTCACCTTCAGCCACCATGAGGTCCCCTTCTTCATCCCAATGAGCATTGGAGCCCAGTACAGGAATCTCCGCACCTACGTAGTGAGATGGATTAACAGCTCCACGTCTCAACAGATGCGCGCTCATCGCAGACGTGGTTGTCTTCCCGTGAGTACCGGAAATCACAACTCCATCTTTGGTCCCCAAGATAGCAGCCAGACACTCCGCCCTGCGAATAGCCTGGACTCCACGTGCACGCGCTGCCGCCAGAGCAACATTATCCTCCTTAATGGCGGAGGAGTAGACCACCAAGTCCACATCCACAATGCTCTCTGCCGTATGCGGACTGTAGAATTTAAGTCCTAATCCCTGCATGCGCTCAGTTTCACGAGTCGTGACACGGTCACAACCGCTGACCTGATGCCCCATACCTAACAAAAGCAAAGCGAGGCCGCTCATTCCTGAACCAGCCACGCCGATCAAATGCACCTTCACCGGTTCATTCCGGTTCACCAATTTCTTACTCAGCTCCTCAATCATCCCTTCTCAATCACATTACAAACTCTCTTGGCTGCATCCTTAACGCCCAAGGCGGCAGATGCGGCACTCATATTCACCAACTTCTCTGTCTCCAATAGAATGGAGCTCAGATCAGCCACCAGCATCCCAGCATCCAGTTCTCTTTCCTGCCTGAGCAAAGCAGCCTCGGCCTTTTCAAACACCTCAGCATTCTTGGTCTGATGATCATCAGCCGCATACGGATATGGCACCAGAATAGATGCCAAGCCCAAGTAAGAAATCTCGCTCAAACTGGACGCTCCGGAGCGCATCACCACGACATCTGTCACCGCATAGACGCTGGCCATGTCATCACAGAAGGCAATCAGTTTGTGCCTACCGCCTGTATCCCCAAGCTCATCCTTCACACGATCATGATCCAGATTACCGGTAATCTGAATGAACTGAATATCAGGCATTGCCTTGCTGGCCTCGACAACCAGACTGTTGAGATTTTTAGCCCCCTGACTCCCGCCCATCACGAGCACGGTCTTCTTGGCTGGATCCAAGTCTAGCTTTTTGGCAGCTTCCTCCCTGCTCGGGATATTTTGGAGTTCCTCACGTACTGGTGTGCCGGTAATCTCAACCTTGCTACCGCCAAAATACTCTTTGGCTGCTTCCAAACCAAGTAGCACAGCATCGCACCAACGCGCGGTCATCCGGTTAGCTTTACCAGGAAGTGCATTCGAGTCGTGTACATAAGTCTTCGCGCCAAGTTTCTTGCCAGCGATCACAGGAGGCATCGATGTAAAGCCCCCCATACCAATCACAGCATCAACGCCAAAGTCCTTGAGGATCTGTGTGCATTTGGCCTTGGTTTTCCAAAATTTCCAGAGAAAGGGAATCATCTTCAGCGACAAGGTCGCTGGCTTGGCGATCGCGGGTACCGTGGCAAAGTCCAGGTCACCGTACTTTTTGGAAGCCTCAGCATCCACCTTCTTCTCCGAGATCAAAAGCTTCACTTCGTGACCACGCTGCTTGAGTTCCTGCGCTACGGCTACCCCCGGGAACAAGTGCCCCCCTGTTCCTCCACATGCTACGATGACCTTCTTTTGATTCTCCATTTTCTCTCCCCCGACCATCTCCGACCACCCAGCATAGGCAAGCCGAAAATGCGGAGAAAACAGCATTCCCGTGTCTTGCAACATTCTCATACTCCTAGCCCACCGCCTCAATGACCAAGCCGTCGCTCTCCCTCACTGCCAGCTTATGAATCATCTTGATTTCCCGACACCGATACCTAGCCTCTCAATATGGCTAAACTTAGCTTTGACCCCAACTTGTCACCCTTACCAGAAGCACGTGAATTGTGGAATCTCGGACGCCGTGACGAATCACTGGCTTTGTTTCGCACCGCTCACAAAGAGCAAAAGAACAATATCTCTGCGATACTGGATGCAGCCAGGGCCTTAGGATCAAGCTATCAAATCAAGGATGCCGAGCGGACTCTGAACAAGCTTCGCCCGCACGCGAAAAAAATTCCTGTGCTCAATCTCATGATGGGGCAAGTCTACCGCGAAATTCGCAGACCCGACAAAGCCCTCGAGTATTTCAATAAAGCCATCCAAGTCATACCCGACTCGGTAGACGCCCTGGTTGAAGCAGCCCAACTCCTCGAGCGCTCGGGCCGTCCGGAAGTAGCTCTGAAGAGAATCCACAAAGCGCTCTCCATCCAGCCGGACTCACATCTACTCCAGATTTTCCATGCTCGCTTATTAGCCCAAACTTCTCAGCAAGAAGAAGCAATCAAACTCTACGAATCACTTCTCAGCCTCCCCAATCTCACACAAGGACTGCGCTGCCGCGCCCTGCATGAGCTAGCCAGACTGCTTGAGCCGAATAATCCCACAAAGGCCCTTCAACTCATTCAAGAAGCTCATTCTCTCAGAATTGATAGCAGCTCACCTCTGTTGGGACGCGGCGAAACCTCCACCCAGCAAGCCCTGAAACTAGGAAATGAAGTACCCAAGGGCTTCTATAAAGAACTGAGAGACCAAATCCCAAGCTCAGAACAGAAGAAGATCATATTCCAAATAGGTTTTGCCAGATCAGGCACCACCCTGCTTGAAAAACTTCTCACCCAAAGCGGCGACATCAAGGATGCCGAAGAACTTGATTTATTTGGTCTCTATATTCACCCCATTGCAACGGGAACTTTGAAAAGTTATCTCAGAAATGACGAGGAGAGTGAACTAGCAGTGCAGTTCCTGAGACAGCGGTATTGCTCAGGCATGGAAGAGTATCTGAATGCAAGTATAGACCAGCACTGGCTCTTAGACAAGAACCCCTCAAACACCGTCATCTGCTCATCACTCGCGAGAATTTTTCCAGAGGCCAAATTCCTCGTGATGCTTCGTGACCCCAGAGATACGCTGCTAAGCACTTTCTTCCAGTATCTCCCACTGAACCCTGAAAGTATTTCATTCATCCAATGGGAAACATTGATCCAGAGATACTGTGATACCATGCAGGCATGGATTCAACTTAGGGACAATCTGCCTGCTGACTCATGGCTGGAATGCCGCTACGAGTCTCTTACCGCAAACCCTGCCGAGGAACTCTCCCGAGTCTATCAATGGCTCGACATGCCAGGAACGCCCGATTCTCAGTTTTCACCATCGATTCAAAAGTTTGTGAGCTCTCCCAGCTATTCAGAAGTCGCTCAGCCGGTTCACGGCAAGCGTATCGGGCGGTGGCGCGATCCAGCCTACGCCAAGCTCTTTGATGCTGAGACCCAAGAGCGTTTGGCTCCAATCATGCAGCAACTGCAGTACGAGTGGTAACAAAAAGGGCTTGGTATTCACCAAGCCCCGTTCAAAAAAAGGTCTTTTCCTTACAGTTATCTGCGACGTCTTAGAACAAAGCCTATTCCAGCTAGCCCAATCAATGAGACACTGGAAGGCTCAGGCACCTCGACGATACCGATGGCCATGATCCCGGCCGCATTACCAGTAGCCCCAGTCGCCTTACCCACCGTGAAGACCAGCTCATCTTCAACAACTCCATCCGTTGAAATGTCAAATGAGACAGCCATTTCTTCGGCATTCGTAATACCGGCTCCCGACCCTTCTATCTGAACACTATCTTTGGTACCGTAATTCACACCATCATAGGTCAGGTTGCCAAATTTTGTGAATTCAGGAGTAGAGTAACTACCATATAAATAAATCCGGTAGGTAGTATTAGCACTGAGAGCCGAACTGAGACCAGATAGAGTGATTGTCTTAAATCCACTCTCGCCCAGACCGTTAAACAACCATGCATCTCCCATCAAGGACACATTGGCGTTGTTGTTCCAGGTACTATTACCATAGGTGAATGCCTGATTAGTGCTATCAATCGCTAGACTGATCCCACTTCCCAAAGCAAACGGCGTATTATCCGTTGCTCCACCCAGGGTCGCACTACTCACCAAGGTGACAGTGTCCGTATTTTCCACCAAGGTTGCACCAGTATCGATAAACATCTGTGCGGTCGCAGTACCTTGGTTACTAGCAAAATCAAATAATGCTATCGAAGTGGCACTGGCCGATGCGCTGAGTGCCGCAGAGAGGGCCGCGATAGTGCATATGTTAGGGGTTTTCGTATATTTCATAATATCGCAATAGTATCATTGATATGAGGCCATATGACAAAAAACGCCACATAACATTTCACAACTATCTCATTACTAACACAATGTCCATCTCTTTCTAAGAAAACAGAAATCACCCCGGGCCAACTCATAATCTAAAACCTATGAATACCCTTCTTAGCAAAGTTGTGAGTACCGCTGCCAACTTCTCCCACCCTTTTGGCGTATTGGCCACCCACAACAAAGATCAGATTATCAAAGAACAACAGATAATCTGGTATGAAAATAGACCACTAGCCTCCCATTGCACACAAATGAGACAAAGCGATACATAATGTACGGATTAGATCAATCCCGTGACAACAGATAAACAACCTCAAAACATGAAAACACTCGCTCTTATTTCTCTCTTGGGAAGCTTAGGTGTAGCAAACGCCGCCACCACCTATCTCGATATCGACTTCGACGACCTAGCTGATGGTAGCATTACCACTGGAGCCACCATCACCAACAATGGCACTGGCCCTAACGGCACTTGGGACGGCGGCACCAGCTCCGTCTCCTCAGGAACCGTCGACACCATCGCAAACGACGGCTACATTAACTTCGCATCTGGCATTGGCTTGAGCATGGACCTGTCCACTCACAGCTATACCTTCACTGCGACTGTCGACCCAGACGGCACCCAGACTCGCGGTCTCTTTGGACAGATCAACTCGCTCACATCCGATAACAGTGAATTCTGGATTCGCCTCACCTCCACCAACGATGTTCAATTCCTGTTTCGTGACGCTAGTGGCAACCAGATCGTAGCCGCGCACGAGACCACTAGCCTACTGGACGCCGCAGGCTACCACACCATCAGCCTAGTCATAGACAACAACAACGTGACCACCTTTGTGGACGGAAACCAAATCGCTCAGACTAGCAGCACTATCCTGACAGATACCATCGGTACCGCAAATGATCGATTCATAGCACACGCTTACAACACCACACCAGGAAACCGCTTTGACGGCTTAGCTGACAGCTACCTCATCACTTCATCGGTTCCAGAACCCTCCAGCACTGCACTTCTGGGTCTTGCTGGCTGCGTGGTTCTTCTCAGACGCCGCCGCTAAATATTCTTTCATCAGTGTGTACAGTATTCAGAGGTACTGAGTGGAGAGGTACAGGGCGGCTTAATGCTCCTGTACCTCTTTTACTTTCGAGATAAGTACCATCTAGGAAGTCATACGACTGGCTAGCGTCAGCGTGCCCACGATACCAGCCTTTTGGTCTAGCTCCGCCATCTGGATGTATTCCTCTAAATCTGGCAACTCCCAGTATCCCCCAGCCAGCTCTGAAAACTTCTCCCTGATTTTCTCGAGTAAACCAGGTTTTTGCAACACGCCACCACCGAATACAATGATTTCTGGAGCCCAAGTCGCCGTCAGATTCACTGCGGCATGCGCCAAATAAGCTGCCTCCAGATTCCATGCTTCATGGTGATCAGGGAGTTCGTAACCAGGAGTCCCCCATCTGGATTGAATCGCCGGACCTGACGCCTTCCCCTCCAGACAGCATTCATGGAATGGACATACACTGATAGAACCACTACCTGATCCTTCTAAATCCGGCACCGACATATGACCAATCTCTGGATGTAGGATACCTAACAAAGGTTTACCGTCATAGAGTACTCCGCCACCAACTCCAGTTCCCACGGTGATATAAGCAACATGACGCTTACCACGGGCAGCCCCATAGAGCGCCTCTCCTACAGCTGCAGCATTCACATCCGTATCTACATGCACTGTAAAACTATCACCAATCCGGGAGCGAAGCTCTTTGATCAAATTGGTTCCCTTCCATCCTGGCTTAGGTGTCGTCAAAATGGATCCGTAGCCTTCCGAGTCCGGTCTAACATCCACAGGCCCGAAAGCTCCAACAGCCATGGAAGATATCTCACCAAAATCCGCAATGGCTTGCTTAAAAAATTCAGCAGCTTCAGCCATCGTGGTCTCAGGGTCACGCGTTGGAAAACGATGTTCACGCAAGGGCTCAAAGGGGTCATAACCAACCGCACATACAAACTTAGTCCCACCCGCCTCAATCGCTGCTAGCAGCGGCTTTCTACTCTCTTGAGAAGCTCTTTCTGACATGGACATTTTGTACTTAGACAACCAACTTTCTGCAAGTAAGTTAAGCAAGAATATTCAACTAAATAAACATCCTCACACCCGCCCCTTACCACACACCACAGCTCACCTAGATCACACAGAAAAAAAAAGTGCTGACAGCTATCTTTTCGCGCATTTCCACAGCTTTACTTAAGCCTTGTTATGTGCCATATCTACTCTTCTGGTTCTCATGAGAAAACTTCCTACAAGCAAAGCTACACAAGCCGCTAGCCTGATTGAACAAGCTATCTCTATGCGAGAATGGAATGGAATGCTACCGAGTGAACGATTTCTCGCCGAGGAACTAGTCATCAGCCGGACATGCCTCCGCCAGGCGCTAGCCATCCTAACATCAAAGGGCGTCATCTCAGCACCAGAGAGATCAAAGCGTAGACGAATTCTTATCACCTCAAAGACCAAGAAAAGACTGAACCAGGTAGTCCTGCTAACACCAAAACCCGAACTTGGATCTAACAAGAATCTGCTAGAGCAAGCCGCACACCTCAGAGGATTCTTGTCAAAATCCCAATACCAAGTACACATCCTTTCCCCTTCCCTAACAAATAAAGATAGCGCCACAGAAAAAACCATTAAAAGCCTGACAGAAAACTTCCCTCTCGCGCTATGGGTTCTCTATCAATGCCCGGAGACCATCCAGCATTGGTTTTCCAAAAACCAGCTCCCATCCATTATTCTGGGTTCCCGCTTTCCTGAAGTTTCTCTGCCAAGTCTCGATATCGACTATCGAGCCGCCTGCCGCCACGCCACAGGACTACTACTGGCCAAAGGGCACCGTAAGATTGGCTTTATTCGTTTCCGCTCAAAACTCGCTGGAGATAGCTTGGCCTACGCTGGTATGCTTGAAGCACTGAATAACAGCGGTCATGCAGATATAGAGGCACCATGCGTATTCAGACATAACTTCAGCGCAGAAAATCTAGTCCATAAGCTCAACGCCTCCTATACATCGGCAAACCCTCCCACGGCCATCATCTGCATCAACACTCATCACTTCATTACCACGATGACTTATCTCGTAGGAGCAGGAATCAGAGTCCCACAGGATGTCTCCTTGATTTGCCTGAATTCGCACGAGGTTTTCTCAAGTTTCTGGCCGGAACCAACTCACTATACTACTGGAAACAGGCTCATGAAGGAATTGACGCAAATGATCCTCAACGTCAAAGCGAGTGGCTCAGAGACCCATATACTCATGCCTGACCTCGTCACAGGGAAAACCATATCCCACTGCCCATAAGACACTTAAAACCACACACCAAGCTACTCAGATCTCTCCTATTTCTAGAAACCGCTTGAAAAAGTCTCCACAAAGGCCTGTTTCGCTGCTCTGTAGCTGAAATTCGCTGTCAAGTGGGCTAAAAACCCCGTTGACCTTCCCTGAATTCTCACCTAGCGTCCCGCTTCGCCCAAATCAATCCGCCAAGTGACAGACTGGCAGGCAATCAGAACATTTTCGTCATGAATATCACAGTAGAAAAGAACACATGCTCCGCAACAGTGAATGTTGAGGTGCCAGCAGACAAAGTGGCCTCCGAGCGTGAGTCCATCGTTAAAGCTTACTCCAACCAAGCTAAGATTAAAGGTTTCCGCCCAGGTAAAGCACCTGTGAGCATCGTCGAGAAGCGCTACGCTACTGAAATCACAGAGGAGCTCACTTCCCGCCTCGTCAACGAAGGTTGCCAGGAAGCCATCAAGAGCGAAGACCTCAAGGTCCTCAGTGTAAAGAATCCTCAGGACATCGACTTCAAAGAAGACGGCACTCTCACATTCAGCACATCTGTGATCCTCGCTCCTGAATTCGAACTTCCAGAATACAAAGGTATCGAGATCGAAGGCCAGAGCGAAGAAGTCACAGACGAGGACATCGACAAGTCCCTCGAAGACCTCCGCGCACGTTTCGCAGATTTCAAAGACGTCGAGCGTGAAGTAGCTGAAGGCGATTTCGCCATCATCAATTTCTCCGCCACCACAGACGGCAAGCCTGTCGCTGAAGCCATCGGCAAGCCAGCAGGCTTCCTCGAAGGCCGTGAAGGTCACTGGGTCAAGGTTGAGGAAGACTCCTTCCTGACCGGTTTCCCTCTCCAGCTTGTAGGTCTTAAGCAGGACGACAAGAAGGATATCACCATCACCCTCAACGATGAGTTCCCAATCACTGAACTCCGTGGTGCAGAAGTTACCTTCGACGTTACCGTCACTGGCGTTAAGGAGCAGGAGCTTCCAGAGCTCAACGACGAGTTCGCAGGCAAACTGATCCCAGAGAAAGGCCTTGAAGAACTCAAGGAAGTCATCACTCAGCAACTTGAGCAAGAGAAGAAGCGCAATGCAGCTGATGCCAAGGTGAACCAGATCGTAGAATTCCTCAACGAAGCTGTTGAATTCGAACTTCCAGAAGAACTCGTTCAGGCCGAAACACAAGGCAATGCCAACCAGATGGCTCAGCGTGGATTCCAGCAGGGAATGACTGAAGAGCAGATCAACGAGCAGCAGGACGAAATCATGGAAGCTGCTGAGAAGCAGGCACGTACCAACCTCAAGACCAACTTCATCCTTCAGGAGATCGCCTTCAAAGAAGAGATCAAGGTTGAGGACCAAGACGTACTTCAGCGCATCCATCAGCTTGCCCAGCAGGCGCAAAAGCCAGTGAAGAAATACATCAAAGAACTTCAGAAGGCGAACGCCATCCAGAATGTAAGAAATTCTGTTCTTATCGGTAAGACCATTGACTTCCTCGTAGATAACGCAAAGGTTAGTGGTACAACCGAAAAAGAAACTGAAACTGCAGATGCATAATTCCATTTCTAACGAAATCAACCCAATGGTCCCACAAGGGAACTACTACCCTATTCCGACTGTCATCGAACAGGACGGTAGAGGTGAGCGTGGATACGACATCTATTCACGCTTGCTGAAGGACAGAATCATCTTCATCGGCACCGCCATCGATGACAACGTGGCTAACGCCGTCATCGCCCAGATGCTCTTCCTTCAGATGCAGGATCCCAAGAAGGACATCCACGTCTACATCAACTCACCTGGCGGCTCTGTGACTGCGGGTCTGGCGATGTACGACACCATGCAGTTCCTCACATGTGATGTGAACACCTACTGCATCGGTATCGCCGCCTCCATGGGCGCCGTTCTTCTTACTGCTGGAACCAAAGGGAAGCGTTTCTGCCTGCCGAACTCACACGTCATGATCCACCAGGTCTCTGGTGGTGCTCAGGGCACAGCTTCCGATGTGGAGCGCACCGTGAAGTTCATGTACGGCCTTAAGTCTCGTCTCAACGAGATCCTCGCCAAACACACCGGCAAGACTGCCAAGCAGATCGAGAAAGACGCCGACCGCGACAACTACATGTCTGCAGCAGAAGCTACCGAATACGGCCTCGTCGACAAGGTCCTCGAGAACCGTAGCGAAGTACCTACTGAAGACGACAAGTAATCCACGTATCGACCGATTTACTAAAGGCAACGGATACTCCATCCGTTGCCTTTTTTTGCATCAGCTATCCAATATTATATTTACACAACTCCAAGTCATGGAAATAATAGTTGAGAACTTATCATCCCCCCAAGATGAATTCCTCCCACCAATATTTCTACGACCTTCCTTTAGGTGATGTCTACAGCTCTACGTGCTCAGCATTTCGCCTCCTTTACTTTGGCTCCGAACTTGGAACCTTCAGCTCCACGAGAACCAAAGCTGTGGATCTAAATCACACAGCAGCTATCCGCATCAAACTCTCCCATTACTCTCAAAAGCCACTATCAGAAGCATACGACTATTCATTGGTTTATTACCGCGCGGACCTGAGCCACAAACTTTGGCACCCAAAGCTGAGAGACAAGCACGCCGATATCATCAGAATGACTCGGAGAGTGAAATATTGTAGCCAGCCGTCTTTAAACGCTTCACGCGTCAACTTGTTCGCCATCCCAGGTAACCGCCCAATCAAGATAGCTGAATACGATGAAGTCATTCCAAAGGACAATTACGTCCCCCTGCATTACATCGAAAAACTCCACCAAAATTTCAAAGGCTTTCTGATGCGCTCCCCGAAAGACTTCCCACTCGTCCGAACGCTGTTTGACAGCATGGATTTATCACTAGATAGCAAACGGGAAGTCACCAACCCATCCTCTAAGGCCCAAGATGTCATCATCTACACTATCCATGGCGATTAACTGGCTTTTGACCGAAAGAGGCGCGGGATTGGCAAATTTCGGCATACGCCCCGTCCTGTATTTGACTGATTCCAGCCATTAGCACAGTCTCACTGGATCAGCGTCTTGCACTAGCGATGACAGTTTGCGGAGACAATATGCTACAAATCCTCCTTGATGCATCGCTGTTTAGGCATCATCTTCAAACGATACACAATACGTTAACACTTTCACCTCATGGCTCGATCTACCAACCTTACTATGTGCTCCTTCTGTGGCAAAAGTCACTCCGAAGTGCGCAAACTCATAGCCGGACCAGGCGTATACATTTGCGATGAATGTATCGAAGTTTGCTCCACGATTCTTCAAAAGGAACTTAATGGAGTTAAGAAATACGCAGATTCCCCGACTGATATTGATGCCCCGGAAGGACCAGCCACTGAAAGCTTAACCCCGGCAGACATCTGCAAGAAGCTCGATGACTACATCATCGGCCAAGAAAACGCCAAAAAGACACTCGCTGTCGCTGTCTACAACCACTATCAGCGCCTCCGCCAGGACGATCACGTGCATGACGAAGAACTCGACGGCGTAGAGATCGAGAAGTCAAACATTCTCATGCTTGGACCTACCGGCTCAGGCAAAACCCTCCTCGCCCGTACGCTAGCACGCGTTCTGGACGTTCCTTTCACCATTGTAGACGCTACGACTCTTACCGAAGCTGGCTATGTGGGTGAAGACGTGGAAAACATCATCCTTCGCCTCCTTCAGGCAGCCGACTTCGATGTGGAGCGCGCCGAGCGTGGTATCATCTACGTGGATGAAATCGACAAAATCGGCCGCAAGACCGAGAACGTCTCCATCACACGTGACGTATCCGGTGAAGGTGTCCAGCAAGCCCTGCTTAAGATCCTCGAAGGTACTATCTGCAACGTACCACCACAAGGTGGCCGCAAGCACCCACAGCAGGAGTACATTCAGGTAAACACCGAAAAAATTCTCTTCATCTGTGGTGGCGCATTCGTCGGCATGGAAGATCTCGTTCGCGACCGTCTTGGCAAGCGCACACTCGGCTTCAAGGTATCAGAAGAAGACCGCAAACATGAGGAAGACCCGAATCTGCTCAATCGTGTACAACCGGAAGACCTACTCCACTTCGGATTGATTCCAGAATTTATTGGTCGACTTCCAGTCTTCTCCGCACTGCGCAAGCTCACCGAAGATGAACTCGTCAAGATCCTCACCGAGCCAAAGAACGCCATGGTCAAGCAATACCAGAAGCTTCTCGGCATGAACGAGGTGAAACTGAAGATCACCAAGGATGGTCTCACAGCCCTTGCCGAGGAAGCCATCGAACGTGGCACTGGTGCTCGCGCCCTTCGCTCCATCCTTGAGAAACTGATGCTCGATATCATGTACGACATCCCATCTCGTAAGGATATTGAAAGCGTGACGATCAACCGCTCGGTCGTGGAAGGCGACAAGGATCCCATCCTCCGTAAAAAGCGCAATGCTGACGCAGCTTAAATAAGGCCCTTCATTCAATTCTCCAAACCCCGCAGGGTACAACCTGCGGGGTTTTTCTTTTAGAGCAATATCTTGTGTTCTCCATACGCCCGGGAAACACAATTCCTGCATACTAGAATGCTCAGCAAGACCAGCGCTTTGGTCAGTAGCAAGCCTACAGTCAGCTGGTAAACCTCTAACGCATCCGTGAGACCAAACGCAGCGACGCAGAAAGCATAGACCAGCTCAAGCCTTGTCTTTCTCTCTCTGAGAAATCGCCCACAGATGAATAGGGCCAAGCCTAACCATGCAGCTGCCTCCCCCCAGTTAAAGGAAACATAGAGCCAATCAAACCAGGTGAGAGGCGAATTACCACAGTTGGTGATGATCACATCCGTCAGTATCATTCGAATCTCTGACCACAAACACGCCCAGAAAAGCTCAAACTTACCATGAGCGTTAATTTTTCCATTTAGCCCTTCCCCACAGGAGCATTTTCCTTCCCACTACCCGCATGCAGCTCCGCAAACCTGATGGCAACTACGACAATGACGACATCCTCAATACCTTCTTGGAAACCGTCGTGGAAGCTGGAGTCGAGCTATACGACCACCAAGAAGAAGCCATTCTCGAACTCTTCAATGGTTCAAATGTCATCCTTAATACGCCCACCGGCTCAGGAAAATCCATGGTCGCTTTGGCCATGCATTACCGTGCACTGTGTTTAGGGCGCACCTCCTACTACACAGTACCTATCAAAGCCTTGGCCAATGAGAAATTCCTCTCACTCTGTAGCGCCTTCGGAGCTGACAATGTAGGCATGATTACTGGGGATGCCACGGTCAACCCGACAGCCCCAGTCATATGCTGCACCGCTGAAATCCTCTCTAACATGGCTCTACGCGAGGGCGCACTCGCCAAGGTTGATGACGTCATCATGGATGAGTTTCATTACTACTCAGACCCAGAGCGCGGCATCGCCTGGCAAGTACCGCTTCTTACCTTGCCCCAGTCTCGCTTCCTACTGATGTCTGCCACGATTGGGGACACCGCATTATTCTCAGATACTTTGAACACTTTGACTGGAGCAGAGACCGTACTTGTCCAGTCCGACCAGCGTCCTGTGCCGCTGGAGTTTGACTACTCGGAAATTCCACTCACGGAAAAAGTGGCTGAACTCGTCGAAGACGGAAAAGCCCCCGTCTATCTGGTCCACTTCGCTCAAAGAGCCTGTGCGGAATCAGCCCAATCCCTCCTGTCTCATAATTTCTGCAGCAAAGAAGAGAAACAAGAAATATCCAAAGCGCTCACCGAAGCCAACTTCCGATCCCCCTATGGGAAGGAAATCGCCAAACTGCTGCGCCACGGTATCGGCATTCACCACGCAGGCCTTCTTCCCAAGTATCGCGTACTGGTGGAAAAGCTCACACAGAAGGGACTACTCAAGGTGATCTGTGGAACGGACACCCTAGGTGTAGGCGTCAATGTCCCCATCCGCTCCGTCCTCTTTACCCAGCTTTGCAAGTTCGATGGATCAGGCACCAAAATTCTCACCGTCCGCGACTTCAAGCAGATCGCAGGTCGAGCCGGCCGCCGTGGGTTTGATGACATCGGTTATGTCGTCGCACAAGCTCCTGAGCACGTCATTGAAAACATCCGCCTCGAAGCCAAAGCGGCGGCTTCTGCCAAGAAAAAGAAATTCGTCAAAAAGAAGCCTCCGGAAAACGGCTTCGTCAACTGGACGGAAGATACCTTTCAGAAACTCATCATCTCCCCGCCTGAGGCTCTCAAGTCCTCCTTCAACCTGCGCCACAATCTACTTCTCAATACGCTATCCCGCCGCAACGAAGACGGCTGTACCGCTCTCAAGAAACTTATCGAGGACAGTCACGAGACAGAGGCTTCCAAGGCCAAACTCCGCAAGCGTGCCCGCTCCATGTTCATCGCCCTTGTGCGGGGCGGAGTGCTGACGATCATCCCTCCATCCAAGCGCTCTGCAGAACCAAACACCCCCAAGGTGGAATACCATGTCGACCTACAGGAAGACTTTACCATGAATCAGGCACTTGGCCTCTGGCTTCTGGAAGCCATTCCCCAACTCGATCAAGAGGCTCCTGACTACGTCCTCAACCTGCTGAGCTTGGTAGAAGCCATTCTGGAGCATCCAGCTGCTATCCTCAAAGCCCAAGTCAACAAGCGAAAGAGCGAACTCATCTCAGAGTTAAAAGAGGACGGAGTCGACTACAACGAACGCATGGAGCGACTGGAACAAGTCACCCACCCCATGCCTGGCAAGGACTTCATCTTCCAAACCTTCAACACATTCCGAGCCAAGCATCCCTGGCTGGAAGCAGAAAATATTCGCCCCAAAAACATCGCTAGAGAGATGTTTGAGGACTTCATGTCCTTTGAGGATTACATCAAGACCTACAAACTGGAACGCTCGGAAGCCATTCTCCTGCGCCACTTATCAGAAGTTTACAAAGTGCTTGCACAGACCGTTCCGCCAAACTTCAAAACCGAGGAAGTCATCGAGGCCGAAGAATATTTCCGAGACCACCTCACCAATGTTGACTCCTCCCTGCTCGACGAATGGGAAACCCTACGCAATCCCGATTACGTACCTGAGTCCATGCGGGACCAAGCCACTCCTGACAAGGCCCCGATCACGAGAGACAAAAGAGCCTTCGCCCGATTGCTACACAACCAAGTCTTTGAACTTGTAAAGCGCCTCCATCACGAGGATTTCACGGGCCTACTGGAGAGAATCCAGCCCATAGACGCCACGGGAGCTCCATGGACTACGGCACGCTTTGACCAGATACTCGACGATTACTACGAGGAGCACCACGACATCCGTCTGGACCCTGAAGCCAGAAACAAGAAACACCTCCAAGTCTGCGACCTGCCTGATTCACCTCACAAAAGAATCACCCAGACTATCACTGACCCGGATAACCTAAACGACTGGCAGCTCAGCCTGCTGCTTGACCTCAAGCGAAGCGATGAGACAGGCACACTCCACCTCACGCTGGAAGGCATTGGCCCCGTCATGAGTTCATGAACATAAAAAAGGCTCCTCTCAGTGAGGAGCCTTAAAAAACGTGATTTCTAGTATCTAAAAATATTATTTACGGGAGCGTCTGAACAGGAAAGCAAGTCCAGCCAAACCTGTGAGAAACACAGAGCTTGGTTCAGGTACGGATGCACCTGTTACGGTCTTTGGCTCAGTGAGAACACCGTGCTCTTCCCAAGTTGTGGTGCCATCGAAGTTCTTTGGCAGACCATTGAAGTCCTGGTTCAAGCTGTTGTCCTGAGTGGCTGTAGCCAATACGTAGCTGATTGGAGTATCCGGACCAAAGGCGATGCCTTTGTCTGCTGCGAAGCCGGCCAGATCACTGTAGGGCATGGAGAAGCTGATGTAGAAATCAGTTCCTGATGCCTTCCCAGGATTACCTGCATCAACATCGGTTGTCGTACCACCATCTGCAACGGTAACCGCTCTGAAGCTGAAGTTATCACCGTCTACCGCAGGATTCTGATACGTGGAGCTGATGCCGCTGATGGAGGTCGTACTCGGTGAGTTGTTCAGGTCATTACCTGCCTCAAACAAACCGATGATTTCGGTAGATCCCGAAAAGGACACACCGGCAAAGACATCGAGGGCAAAATCTCCATCGAGATCCATACCTACGAATACCACCTGGCCGAACTGACCATCACTCTTCTTATCACCAGCAACTCGCACACGATAGCCGATTACATCATCATTGGTAGGGAGAGTACCATTAGTATCGTAAAAGGTATAGAAGGAGGAGTTGTTGGTATTACCTACGATATCAGACTCGGAATTTGTCGCCTGCTCATCTTGAATGTAATCATATTCACCAAGACCAGCATAGGTCATCTGAGTCCAAGAACTATTTAAGGAGTCAGACGCGATGCTGACTGCTGCGTAGGACACACTACTAGAGGCCAGCACGAGAGCTGTACCTATACACAAGTTTCTTAATTTCATTTCTTCGGGAGGATAAAGGTTTGAGGCAGTTTTGCTAACTCTCGCCAAGTTATCGGGGTCACTTCGTTTCTCTAAAAATGAGGCCCTCGTCAAGACATTGTTCAAAATATCACCACTATCCAAAAAACATGATAACTCACTGATCCTAATACATGAACAAATTCTAATAATCCGTTCATGAAAAGCTTTTTAACTAGTGGACTGGAGCTTGCACACTCTTGTTCTAATACTCCCTCAAGAACAGACATCAAAGCGTTGTAAATAATTAACTTAAGTATAAATCAAACCATAACTACTTGATTTTCCGATGCATCCTAAAGTTACCAAGACTTGCTGAAATGTTCCTGGAATTTGTCATGTATCGTATAGTCAGATGCACGCTAAGTTAAACAGACTGTTAAAAATGAAGCTCACGCACTTTTGTCTACTAATCTCCACCCTCCTGCCAAGTATACTGATGGCTGGTGAGCATGATGGCTTGGAAATCTCTCTGATCGCAGAGAGCAAGACCATCACTCCAGGAAAGCCGGTGACTCTGGGGGTCCACCTCAAGCACAAGCCGGGCTTTCACACCTACTGGAAGAGTCCGGGTATCGTAGGCATGCCTACCCAACTGGAATGGAAACTTCCGGATGGTTTTTCAGTTTCAGAGATTCAATGGCCCTATCCTGAGAAGAGCTTCATGGCTGAGTACTCCTGCCACGGTTACGAGCGCGATGTCACACTCCTGGTTACCTTAAATCCACCGAAGACCATCTCCACTGACAGTATTTCTGTAGAGGCCTTTGCCTCGTGGATGTGCTGCGCCAAAGAATGTTTTCCGGGCACGGAAACCCTCAAGTTACCACTTCAGGTCTCCGACACCCCCGTAGCATCCCCAGTCCACCTCAAGCTCATTGAACAAGCCCGGCAGCAAATTCCCAAAGCTAATCCCCTCTGGAAAGCTTCCGTCCTCAGCAAAATCGGCGCTCCTCAAATCAAAGTGTTAATCAGACCTCCAAGAAACACCAAGCCTAAGAACATCTACTTATTTTCTGAAGACGGTCAGATCAGCTCAGACAAGAAGCAGCTGATCACGTATCAAGAAGATGGCAGCATCATCGTCACAGTTCCGCGCTCAGAGCTCGATGACGCAAAAAGCACAAATCTCCCGTTAATCCTGAAAGCCGACAATCAGTATGTAAGTATCTGCCCAGTGTACAAAAATTTGCACTCACAGTAATTCTATGAAATCAATCTTACTCCTCTTACTCCTCTTCCTACTCTGCCCCCTAATCCTGCACGCTCAAATCAGCTACGATGGAAAGTCGGGCCCCGGCAAGGGCAAGCACATCGTCTTTGTAGCCTCAGACCATGAGTACCGCGCCGAGCAGACTTGCCCAGCTCTGGCCCGCATTCTTGCAGAACGCCAGGGTTTCAAAACCACCGTCCTGTTTGGAGTCGATAAAAATGGCAACATTGAAGCAGGAGCCTCCAATATCAAAGGGCTGGAAGCTCTTAAGGAGGCAGACCTGATGGTGATCTTTACCCGCTTTCTTGATCTTCCAGATGACCAGATGCAGCACATTGTAGACTATCTGGATCGCGGAGGTCCAGTGGTCGGCCTGCGCACTTCGTCCCACGCCTTTAAAATTCCCAAGGGCAAAAAATTCTCCCGCTTCGACTTCAAGTACGCTGGCAAAGATTATGAGAAAGGCTTCGGTCACCAGATCCTTGGAAACACCTGGGTGGGCCACTACGGAAGAAACCACAAGCAAGGCACCCGCATTCAACTCATTCCTGAGCAAAAGAAACACCCAATCCTTCGCGGTGTAGGCGATGGTGCCTTCTGCTATGCAGGTGGCTACAATGGCATCGCTGGTGATGACTTCACCGTACTCGCCAATTCCCAGCCCATGGTCTCCATGAAAAAGGACGCGGCCCTGGATGCCAAGAAACCGCCAGTGCCTTGTACTTGGACACGCCACTACACTGCTAAGAATGGCAAGCAAGCTCGCGTCTTCCACTCCACACAAGGTGCATCCGAAGACATTCTGGATCCCGACTACCGTCGCCTCGTGCTCAACGGTGTTTTCTGGGCAATCGGCCTGGAAGACAAGATCGACGCCAAGGCCAACATCGACTTCGTAGGTCCTTACAAGCCGACTACCTTCAAAATGGGCGGCCATGTAAAGAACGTGAAGCCAGCCGACCTACAGGACCTCAAGTCTCCTATTATGCCTGAACCAAAGGCAAAGCCGGCCAAGAAGAAAGACGCCAAGTACACCAAACTGGACGGCCCAAAGGCTAAGAAAGATCCCAAATTGGCCCAGTACTACATCAACAAGAAATCATCTCCTAAGCCAAAGGCTACCGCTCCTATTGAGACCAAGCTGCCTCTTGAAATCGCCCCAAAGAGCCATATAGCTCTTATCGGAAACCTGTTGTTAGACAATGAACGTCGCTACGGTCACCTTGAGACTCTCATCCATCAGCACTTACCAAAGCACGAACTCGAAGTACGTAACTTTGCTTGGCCAGCCGATGAGATCGACATCATGCCTCGCCCGGACAACTTCGGTACTCTCGACCAACATCTACTCTACTATAAGACAGACGTCATCATCGCAGCCTTTGGCTACAACGAATCCTTTGCAGGCAAAGAGGGACTGGAATCCTTCAAGCAGCGCCTCGACAAATTCCTCAAACATCTCAAGTCACGCGCCTACAACGGCAAGACTGCACCACAGATCGTTCTCCTCTCCCCTACACCGAACGAAGATACTGAGCAGGTAAATGCTGCTGAGATGAACAATAAGAACATCGCCCTCTACACCGAGGCGATGAAGGAGGTAGCCACTTCTAACAAAATCGCATTCATTGACAGTTCTTATTCAGGAGGCAAGGGAGTCAAGCTGAACCGCACCTCAGACGGCAATAGCCTCACTGAATACGGCCACTCCATATTTGCCAAGAACACCTTCAAGTCCCTCTTCAATCTGGAGGACCCATCAATCAATGAAGGCCTCCGCGCTCTCGTCATCGACAAAGCCGACCAGTTCTTCTACCGCTACCGTCCGCTCAATACCTTCTACTACGTTGGTGGTCGCAGCGGCTCCTATGGCTATCTCGACTTCCTCCCGGCCATGCGCAACTTTGACCTGATGGTCGAGAACCGCTTCAAAGCCATTCACGCCACTGCCGCAGGCACACCTACCCAACCGGACGACTCTAATCTTCCTAAGATGGACGACGTCCTGCTCGCCATCGGCGCAAACGAGTTCATGAGCCCTGAGGACGAACTCAAAGCTTTCAAGATTGATCCACGATTCGAGGTCAACTGCTTCGCCTCTGAGAAAGACTTCCCGGAATTGGCATGCCCGATCTCCATCCGTTGGGATGCCAAAGGACGACTCTGGGTCTCCTGCTCTACCGCCTACCCACACATCTACCCAGGCCAAAAGCCTGCTGATAAGATCATCATTCTCGAAGATACTGACCAGAACGGCAAGGCAGACAAGTGCACCACCTTTGCTGACGACCTGCACATCCCCCTTTCCTTCGTGCTCGATGGTGAAGGCGGTGTCTACTGCTCCGAACAGCCACACCTCACCTACCTGAAGGACACCGATGGTGACGACAAAGCCGACACCAGTGAAATCATTTACACCGGATTCGGCTGTGAAGACTCCCACCATTCCCTGCATGACTTCGCTTGGACACCAGGCGGAGACCTCCTCTTCCGTGAGTCCGTCTTCCATCATTCCCAGGTCGAAACACCATACGGCCCGATCCGCGTTAGAGACTCATCTTGGTTCCTCTATAATCCAAAGACCCGCAAGCTCACCGACTTCGGTTCTTACTTTAACACCAACCCATGGGGTGTGACCTTCGACAAATGGGGCAACCATGTAGCCTCTCACCCGGTCTTCGGCTCCACTTTCCACGCCACCAACGCCCCCTACCCTCAGCTCCATCCTAAGCCACAGGGCATCCAAGCCTACTCCGGCGTCTGTGGTCACGACTTCGTGGACTTCTCCTTCTGGCCTGAGGAAATGCAGGGCGGCTTCGTAAAGAACCGCTACAAACCCACTAACAACGTCGAGTTCCACACCTGGACCGAGAAGGAAGATCACTTCGCCGAAGAGAAGAAATTCGACCTCATCTTCTCTACCAATCTTTCCTTCATCCCAGTCGACCTCAAGTTCGGCCCACGCGGAGCCATGTACATCTGTGACTGGTACAACCCGGTCAAAGGTCACGCCCAGTACTCCCTGCGTGATCCACGTCGCGACCGCAAGGCTGGCCGCATCTGGCGCGTCGTTCCCAAAGGTGCCACACTCGCCGATGCTCCCAAGATCGAAGACGCGACCGTTGTCGAGCTGCTCAATCACCTTAAGTCAGGCCAGATCCGCGTCCGCAACTGGGCCCGCCGCGAGCTCCGTACCCGCGACAAGAACGAAGTCCTCAATGCCCTGAACACCTGGACTGTTAGAAACAGCAAAGACCAGCACGCCTTGCTCGAAGCTCTCTGGGTATACCAAGGCATCGGTAAGAAAAAGTCGGATCTCGTCCGCATCCTCATCCATTCAGACAACCACCTCATCGCTGCAGCCGCCTATGGCCCGCTGCGCTTCTGGGCAGAGGAAATGCCAGCTGAAAAAGTGAACGCTCTTCTGAAGTACGGCGCCGAGCACCCATCTCAGCACGTTCGGCGAGAAGCCGTCATCTGCTCAAGCTACATCGGCACACAGGAAGCCTTCGATGCTATCCAGCCAGTGCTGGCACAACCAGCAGGCAAACACCTCACCTATGCCATTCAGACTTCCTTTGAATCCAAGGCGCTCCGCCCCTACTGGACTCAAGATACTCCGAAGCAGCTCAAGAGTCTCGGCAAAGAGGAGAAGAAAGCTAAGGATACACGCACCGCCGAGGAGAAAGCCTTCGACAAACAAAAGGGACTTCAAACCGTGCAACTCGGCTGCGTGCCAGAACGCATTCAGTTTGATAAATCCACGCTTAAGGTGAAAGCCGGCGCACCAGTGAAGTTTATCTTCAATAACCCGGACGCCACCCAGCACAACGTACTCATCCTTGAGCAAGGCACCCCGATCCAAGAAATTGGCATGGCTGCCAATGACATGGCCAAGGATGCGAATGGCGCCAAGAAGCACTACGTGCCTGATGACAAGCGCATCCTCCACCACTCACGCCTGCTAGAACCGCACAGTTCACAGACTCTGCGCTTCATCGCTCCGAAGAAGCCAGGCAAGTACCCATTCGTCTGCACCTTCCCCGGCCACTGGACCGTCATGAAGGGCGAACTGATCGTAGAGTAAACCACAAGATCACAAACTAACAAAAAAGGCTCAGGGAACACCCTGAGCCTTTTCTTTTTGGTTCAATGAACACCATTAGCCGCAACTTTCTATTAGTTTTAGCATTTTCCATGCTGTATCCTCAGCTTCGGAACCTTTAATTAAACTAGGGATCACATCTTGCTTAAGCTTAAGACATACTTCTTCTCGATCTACTCTACTCATTAAGCATACTTCCAACTCCTTGCATCCTGGAGGAAAATTTGACCAAGAATCATGCCATCCTACAACCATGGTACGGGCTGATGCTGAGTGCCAATTATCGATTAGGGACAAGCTCTCCAAAATAAATTCACAAACTGCATCCCTAACCTGAAACTCCAGGCCTTCACCTACTATGTAGCTATGCCCCATTTAAATCCCACTAATATTTTATGTAAACCTCATCACTAAACAGTCTAAATTCTTGGCCTGCTACCTTTTCTGTTCAGTTTAAAATTGTTTCACTCCCCCAGCAAACGCTTCAGCGTTCCTTCGCTGACAGGTTTCACGTCGCGGATGTCTCCGCCGACCATTTCCTTCAGCATGGTCACGCACTTGTCGTGATCCTCTTGGCTGTCGAACTCCATCCCCACGAGGGCGCGGCCAACGCGCTCACCGGAGTATTCGTAGTTGAAGTAGCACAAGCTGGCGATTCCCTTCACATGCGACATGAACTGCAGGAAGGCACCTGCACGTTCCGGAAACTCGACGTTTACGAAGAGCGGGTAAGTAAAGAGGTCTGGATCGTAGTTGATGATACGGTAGCCCACGATCTCCTCAGTAGAGACATCAGCCGCCTTGGCACCACGGCGCTCTAGCAACGCATCGATGGCTGCGTAGTCGTCCTTGGTACCAATGAGTCCGAGGACTGGGTACTGCACCTCTGAATCAGTGCGACCGTATTGGAGATCAACAATACTGACATCTTTAGGAAGCTCTTTGAGGAATTCGACCAGCGAGCCCTTGCCCTCAGGAATCGGCACGCGAAGGAAACGGCGATGTCTGGAACCTATACCCGCACGGCGCGAGATATTCGCCAGCTGAGCAAAGTCCATGTTCGCGCCACAGACAATCGTAAGCACCTTCTCACCTGGCTTGATCTTGCCTGACTCGTAGTCCTTGGTGATCGCAGCCAAACCCATGGCTCCACTGGGCTCAGGGATCGCCCGGACGGTTTCCCAGAGGCGACGCACGGCGTGACAGACCTCATCATTGGTCACAGTCACGATCTCATCGAGAAGTTCGTTACAAATCTTAAATGTATTCTCACCGACTTTTCTAACAGCCGTACCATCACAGAAGACATCCAGATACTCTAGCTCCACTGGCTTACCTGCCTCAATAGCGGCCTTCATAGAGGCCTGGTCCTTTCCTTCCACACCGATGATCTTGCAGTCCGGCCAGTAGCGCTTCAACCAGCAGCTTACAGACGCAGCCAGACCACCTCCACCGATGGCAATGTAGACTCGATCAAACGGGCCTTCGCCACTCATGACAATTTCATCTGCCAAGGTGCCTTGGCCGCCCATAGTCGCGAGATCATTGTATGGGTGTACATAGACTGCTCCCACTTCCTCGCAGTACTCACGCGCAGCGAGACCTGCCTCATCATAACTGTCACCGATCAAGCGGATCTGCACGTGATCACCGCCATGGCGCATCACCTCGTTTTGCTTCACCTCGGGAGTGGAAAGCGGCATGAAAATGATACAGTCGCAGCCCAGCTTTCTGGCTGCACGGGCTACGCCCTGGCCATGGTTGCCAGCCGAGGCAGCCACGATCCCCTTGGCGCGTTGCTCCGGGGTCAGACAAGCTACGGCATTGTAGGCTCCGCGCCACTTGTAGGCCTTGATCGGCCCTAGGTCCTCGCGCTTAGCCCAGACCTCGCAGTCGTATCCAATAATTGGCAACTTCTGCAAGGGCGTTGGTTTACCTGCAGCGTACACACGCTGCCTAGCCATCAATATCTCTTGAAAAAGTTGCTCTTTGTCCATGGTTTGTAAGGCGGAATACTCCCATCCCCTACGCCATGGTCAAGATTCAATACCGTCTTGCCCCCTGATTTACTGAAGATGCCCCTCCCGGCAGAATGCTTCAATCTCACCTTGTATTCCTCTGCTAGGTGAAGCATGTTATCCATCAGTTTTCTAAACCTAATACGAATACAACCATGTCTATCAAAATTGGCGATAAAGCCCCGGATTTCACCCTCGTCACCAAAACAGCCGACGGTCCAGAAACAGTGACCCTTTCCGACCACATTGGGGAGTCCAACATCCTTCTCCTCTTCGTGCCAATGGCCTTCACAGGCGTGTGCACCACTGAGCTCTGCGACATCACCAACAGCATCAATGAGTACGCCGACCTGGGCGCCAAGGTATTTGCAATCTCTGGAGACAATCCATTTGTACAGGAAGTCTGGGCACAGAAAGAAGGCATCAAGCTTCCACTACTCAGCGACTACGAACACGCAGTTTCCAAAGCTTACGGTGTAGCCTATGAGCAGTTCCTCCCTGAGGCAAATCTCATCATGGGCGGCGTTTCCAAGCGTTCCGCCTTTGTGATCGACAAGGCCGGGGTTGTACAACTCATCGATATCCAGGATCACCCGAAAGACCTTCCAGACTTTGCCGCCGTCAAAGAGTGCCTTAAGGGCCTCTAGTCATCGGCTTCAACACAGTTCAAAACAAAAAGCTCAATGGAAATTCCATTGAGCTTTTTTATCTTAAAGTGGGATAAGCTACTACTAACGCTTCTTGCGCATGAATGGCGGGATATCCAGATCTTCGCCTTCAAAGAGATTGGGCGCCTCACCCTCAAATTTACCTCTCGGGCCTCCATCCAGAGCTAACTCACCCTGCGGCACCTTGGGTTTGGGGGCCGGCTCTGGATGTGGAGCTGGCTCAAGATTGAGATCTGCTTTCTGTGAGAAATCCAGATCTGCAACCACATCCTGACTAGCCTGCATTGGCTCCTCATGCGGGTACTCACCTTCCTCCTCATCTTCTTCAGGATCCTGGTAGTCTGGGGTTTCCACCTCATCATGGACTACTGTTTCCTCTTCAAAATAAACTTCCTCCTCCTCTTCGTCTTCAGCTTCTACAGGCTCTTCATTGAGACTCAGGGTAACACTCTCCTCCTCATAGGAATCTTCCTCATCTTCTTCCAGAAGGGGCTCCGGCTCCTCCATGACGGGAGCTGGCTCTTGCTTCACCGTCACACGCATCGTGTCGGCACCAAAGACCTCAGGTTCCTCTTCAGGCTCAGGTGTTGGTTCTGGAGCAGGTTCCGGCTGCGGCGTAGTTACTGTCTCAGCCACTGGAGCAGGAGCCGGTGCAGCCTTTGGCTCTTCCTTAGGTTCAGGCTTTGAGGTATGCACTTCAATCACAGGCACCTCGTCACGAGAATGCAGCTGGCTCTCAGGGAGTGAACTGATGATCGTCACGCTCAAGCTGTCTCCCATGCTGTCATCCACGGCGGCACCGAAGAGAATATGGGCATTTTCAGGAACGTTCTTGGTCAACTCACGCATGAGTAGCTCTACCTCGAACAAGGTCATCCCTTCACCGCCACA
Organism: Rubritalea squalenifaciens DSM 18772; assembly: GCF_900141815.1. NCBI lineage: Bacteria > Pseudomonadati > Verrucomicrobiota > Verrucomicrobiia > Verrucomicrobiales > Rubritaleaceae > Rubritalea > Rubritalea squalenifaciens. The sequence continues at coordinate 469,943 of NZ_FQYR01000004.1, read as the reverse complement.
GATGTGAACCAGAGCGGTCTGGGCATTTCTCAGCAAACGGCCTTTATCCAATAGTGGGCTGTTGAGTGCATTCTTGAGAGCGGCTTGGCTACGGTTCTCACCGCGCGCAATACCGGAACCAAAGAGACAACGTGAACGAGTCGTGCGGAGAGCGGACATCAGATCATCCAGCCCCACATTGATGATACCCGGACGAATGACCAGACGGGTCACGGCACGGATACTTTCAGAAATCATTCGGTCGGCTGCTGCAAAGGCATCATGGATACCCTGGGCAGCGAGGACCAATTCACCCATGCGGGTGTTATCAAAGGTGACTAGCGCATTCGCGATCACAGAGAGTTCGTTGAGCGCGGTCTCTGCCTGCTCACGACGACGACGACCTTCAAAGACGAAAGGCATTGTCGCGAAGACCACGACAAAAGCTCCCATCTCACGAGCCACGCGGGTGACCAAGGGTGCCGCACCGGAACCAGTACCACCACCGAGACCCACACAGACGAATACCATTTTGCGGTCACGCAGTGAGTCGCGGAGCTCGGTCTCCACTTCCTGCGCTGCCTGCAGACCAAGCTCAGGATCACCACCACAACCAAGTCCTTTGGTCAGCTTCTTACCCAGCTGGATCTTTTCGCCTGCCACGGAACTCGCCAAGGTACGTGAATCGGTATTCAGGGCGAGCAGCTCGGCTCCTTCCATTCCGTCCAGTGCTACACGGTCGATCATGTTGGCTCCAGCACCTCCAATTCCTATGATTTTAACCTGAGAATCGGGGATGGTCTGTTGCTGGTCGCGTTGATATTCAATCATCTTTGTGGCTGGGTGAATGTTTAACCTTTCTTTACTATTTTCCGAGGCTTTTGGCCAGATCATAACGAATCTAACACGAAAAAAGCCCAGCGCCCTTTCACTCATCAGGGCTTAGCTTTTCTTTACGTGCGCCATCCGCCGGGAATTTCAACCATTCTGTTCCCACAAACCACTTCAAAAACAACACAATTCACTAACAAATAAAAACTTAAGAACCCCCAGAAAACTACCCGCACTGATCCAAGTGAATGAAAATCAACTCACTTCCTGTATCCGCTTGAAACTTCGACTGCGAGGCTCGACACTGCCCCCATGCCACGTATCGCATTGCTTCAGCTGACAGCAGACCCAGCGCCCGCTGTGAACATCCAGAAAACCGAGGAAGCCATCCGCAAAGCAGCCGCGGGTGGAGCCCAGATCATCTGTACTCAGGAGCTTTTCACCACCGAGTATTTTTGCATCACGCAGGATACGGACAATTTCGATCTCGCCGACCCCATCCCGGGTGAACTCACAGAGTCCCATCAGGCACTCGCCAAGGAGCTCGGCGTCGTCATCGTGGCATCTGGATTCGAGAAGCGCGCTACCGGCCTTTACCATAACACCGCCTGGGTCGTGGACTCAGACGGCACCTACCTCGGTAGCTACCGCAAATCCCACATCCCGCAGGATCCAGGCTTCGAGGAAAAATTCTACTTCACACCCGGCGATACCGGCTACAAGTGCTTCCACACCGCCTTCGGTAAGATCGGCGTACTCATCTGCTGGGACCAATGGTACCCAGAGGCCGCCCGCATCACTGCGCTCAAAGGAGCAGAAATTCTCATCTACCCAACCGCCATCGGCTGGCTGCCTGAAGAAAAAAAACTGCCCAGTGGCAATACCACACTCGGAGAGGCCCAACACAATGCCTGGCAGTCCGTGATGTGCGGTCACGCCGTCGCCAACGGATGCTACGTCTGCGCCATCAACCGCGTCGGCACCGAAGGTGAAACCGAGTTCTGGGGTCAGTCCTTCGTCTCCAACCACTATGGACAGGTAGTCGATATCGCCTCTGTCCACGACGAGACCATCCTCTACCACGACATCGATCTCAAGGCCCTCGAAGACCACCGCCGCATCTGGCCCTTCTTCCGCGACCGCCGTATCGACACCTACGCACCGATCACCGAGCGCTTCCTCGACTAATAAAAGATCGGCTCCCCAGAGCCGCAGTTTCCCCACTCACCAATAACCATTAACAATTCACCGTAGATGCAGAGCAACTACTGGCCCGCAGAATGGGCACCGCAAGACGCCGTCTGGTTCTCCTGGCCGCACCGCACCGATACCTGGCCTGCAGACAAGCTTGCGCTTATCCAGACGCGCTTCGCGGAAATCATCTCCACCACCTCCCGCTTCCAGACCACCTGCATCAATGCCTCGGAGAATTTCCATGCCGGCATTGAGAAGAAACTTATTGGTGCTGGCGCGGACATGCAGAACATCCGTCTCTATAATCACCCGACCAATGACGTCTGGTGCCGCGACCACGGAGCCACCTACGTCATCAATAAGGTGACCAACAAGCTTACCGCCATCGACTGGCACTTCAATGCCTGGGGCGGCAAGTTCCCACCTTGGGATCTTGACGACAAAATCGCATCACTCATGGCCGCAGCCACCGAGGCCGACCACATCCGCTCCCCGCTCTACCTGGAAGGCGGCGGCATCGAGGGCAATGGCGCTGGACTCGTCATCACCACCGAAGCTGTCGCGCTCAATTCTAACAGAAATCCTGAGTGGACCAAACAGGAGGTAGAAGCAGAACTCACCCGCACCCTCGGCGCGGAAAAGATCTTTTGGCTCCCCTCCGGAATCGAAGGCGATGACACTGATGGCCACATCGACGACCTCACCCGCTTCGTCAGCGAGGACGTCATCGTTTCCATTGAGGAGAAGAACAGCAAAGACCCGAACTACCAGACACTCCAGCGCAACCTGGAGATGCTGCAGGACCTTCGTACCGTCTCCGGTAGCAGCGTGGAGACCATCCGCCTGCCAATGCCTGATCCATTAGTTGCCGAAGACTGGCGCTTGGAAATGCTCCCGGCATCCTACGCCAATTTCCTCATCATCAATCACGCCGTCCTCGTCCCCGTCTTCAACCAGAAGAAGAACGACGAGACAGCCCTCGGTATCCTGCGCGAACTCTTCCCTAACAGAGAAGTCATCGGCATCGACTGCCGCGACATCGTATGGGAAGGCGGCGCCATTCACTGCATCTCGCAGCAGCAGCCTAGTATTATTTAAAACTGAACAATGTCCCGCATCCACAGCTTCCCGCCGATAGCTGATCTCTCAGCAAGGAAGCTGGTGCTTGGCTCCATGCCCGGCAAGGCGTCGCTATCCGCCGGGCAATACTACGCCCACCCGCGCAATCTCTTCTGGCACCTCATGGAAGAGATTCTTGAGATTCCCAAAAGCCTCACCTACGAAGAACGCTGCGAAGGCCTGAAGCTGAAACACCTCGCCGTCTGGGATGTTCTGCACACCTGCACCCGCGACAGCAGCCTGGACTCGGATATCGACGAGTCCTCCATCGTCCCAAACAATTTTTCTCAATTTCTCGGCAACCACTCCTCGATCACGACCGTCTACTTCAACGGAGCCAAAGCCGAGCAAGTCTACCTTCGCCACATCCTCCCCACCTTGCCCGAGGAACTACAAACCCTCCAAAGAGTCCGCCTCCCCTCCACCAGCCCCGCCAATGCCTCCATCAACTATGAGACGAAGCTGGAGCAGTGGAGAGTCCTTGGATCCTTGTAGTTCACTTACCGGCGACGACGCAGACAGAGCCCCAAGGCAGTCAACACAAGCAAAGTTGATGTACCGGGTTCTGGCACAGCTTGAACACTATAGAAAAGTGTACTTGTCAGAGCGCTAGTGTCCTTTGGCTTACCTCCTTGCCCATAGGCATGGCCTTGGCCAGGATGTAGGTCAATGATGTTCACCACAGATGGTATATCCACGAATCCGGGCACACTTTGATAAGAGCCCTCCTTAAACATGCTCCAATCCTCTCCGTAAGCGGCAAGATCCACATGGAAAGTTCCATCCCAGGAAAAACGATCACCATCTCCTAGGGCTGGTTTATGGCTTAGCTCCATAAAAATACTATCTCCCCCTGAAGGGCCTCCATCAATCACTCCCAACCCATCAAATCCCCCAACATACCCAAGTTCCTCACTCTCATCCCAGTAAACGAAGATTGCATTTAAATTCATTTCTTCCCCGGAATAAACGAATCTATCACCTGATTTCATGGTAATAGCATCTGGTTCATCAGGAATATTTACACCTAAGCCAAATATCGAGGCCACAGCACCAAGTGGAGCTTCCGGTGTATAATAACCATAAGCCTCACCAGACAAAGTCACTTCAATGATAGTAGACTTAGAACTCCCTTTGATATCCATCACCAAAGCCGCCTGTAAAGGAGAAGCCAATAAGAGGCCCGCAAAGAAAAATGACACTTTTTTCATCTCGGCAACCTTGCCCGCTTTGACACCGACTTGTCAACCTCGGTAGCAGATTTATTGTTAGGAAAGACCCAACCAGCCGCCAGACACCAACTCGCCACGTAAAATGCACCAGTGATTTGTCGTAAAACAAAGCCACTCCTCGGCGTAATCTATTAGCGTAACTCTACTCATCATCAGAAACATGAAGCGCAAACTCTTCCACCTCATTTTCTCACTCATCCTGACAGCGGTGACGCACGCTCAGGAAAAACCAAATATCCTCTGGCTCACCGCTGAAGATCATGGCCCTCACCTAGGTTGCTATGGAGACACTTACGCCACTACTCCTCACATTGATGCCCTGGCGAAAAAATCGCTGCTCTACACGGTAGCATCCTCGAATGCCCCGGTCTGCGCACCAGCACGCACGACCATCATCACAGGCATGTACCCCACCTCTCTGGGGGCCGAATACATGCGCTCCAAAGCCGCCATCCCCACCTCCCTGCAACTCTTTCCCTCCTACCTCAAGGAAGCCGGCTACTACTGCACGAATAATTCAAAAGAAGACTATAACCTCTACCAGCCCAACAAACCGTGGAACGATTCTTCGGCTAAAGCACACTGGAAAAACCGCAAACCCGGACAACCCTTTTTCGCCGTCTTCAACACCACCGTCTCCCACGAAAGTCAGATTCGCAACGCCAATAAAAACCCTCACCATGATTCAGCTGGAGCTCCCATCCCGCCCTATCACCCCGATACTCCAAAGAGCCGCAAAGACTGGGCTCAGTACTATGACCGCCTGACTCTGGTGGATCAGTTTGTCCAGAAGCATCTCGACGAATTAGAGAAAGCTGGCGAAGCAGAAAACACGATCGTCTTTTTCTATGCCGACCACGGCAGCGGCATGCCACGCTCCAAACGGTATCCAGGTTGGTCCGGTCTCCATGTACCAATGATCGTTCATATTCCCAAGAAGTGGGAGAATCTAGCCAATGGTATTTATCAGCGAGGAGGAACTTCAGACCGGCCTGTTAGTTTTGTCGATCTCGCCCCCACAGTGCTCACACTTGCAGGTTTGCCAGCTCAAGAAACCATGCCTGGTCATTCCTTCTTCACCAAAACTTTCCCCAACCACAGCATGGGCTTCAAAGCTCGCATGGATGAGAAATACGATCTCTGCCGCTCCATCCGCAAAGGTAAGTACGTGTACATCCGCAACTTCATGCCTCACCTTCCTCATGGTCAGGAATTAGAATTCCAACTGAAGACCAATACCACTCGCATCTGGAGAGAGCTCTTCCTAGCAGGTAAACTCAATGCTACTCAAGCAGCCTTCTGGCAGCCTCACCCTGCAGAAGAGCTTTTCAATCTGGAAGCTGATCCACACGAAACAGTGAACCTCGCTTCTAACAAGAAATATCAGAAAGTGATTGAGGAAATGCGCGGCCACCTCATGAAGCATATGCTAGACACTCGTGATTTGGGCTTCATGCCAGAGAGTTACCTTCTGGATCTAGTAGAAGGAGAGAACACCAATGGATACGACATCGCCTTAAGCCCTACCAAATACCCGCTCTCAGAATTGGTGAAAATGGTAGACCCTGCCTACCTACCTGAGGGAGTCCACCCGCTCATCCAGTACTGGCAGATGCAGCAGGTCCTAACATACGGCCAAGGTAGCTACTTACAAAACAAAGCCCATATAGCCGATGCCACACAATCGGCCAATATGACCGTTCGTCTTCGAGCACTGGATATCATGACACGGCATGATACCACAGCTCGCGGTAAGGCCCTTCAGCAAGTCGTCGACATTGCAATGGCACCTGAGATAAATGCAGCTACTCAGCTAGTCGCCCTAAACATCCTCGCCAATGCCAGAGCCGCAGGGTATGCGCTTCCCTCCTTGGAAGGCTTGAAAGCCAAGAAAAGCCCCCACCTCTCCGACTCATACAGTAAACGCATTCTCAACAGCTTGATGAAGAACTGAAAACCTCTTCATAAAGTGACAGTCAAAAACGGAAATTGCGCGAAATGCTGGCCCCTTCGTGCTAGTACTCATGGTAAAGTCATTTCATGAAATCCTCTGCCTTCTCCACTATCTCGTGCATACTCTTGGCCATCAGTTACCTGCTCGCCCCCCAGCTTCAGGCCGCTGAACACGCTGAACAACAACTCAAAGTACTCAACTGGAACGTTTACTACGGCTTCGATGGAAAGAAGACTCTCCCTAAAGCCAGCCAGTGGTTGAAGGAACAGGCTCCGGATGTGCTCGCCCTACAGGAACTCAATGGAATCACGGAGAAGCAGCTCGGAGAATACGCCAAGCAATGGGGGCACACCCACGCAGCCATGAACAAGGAAAAGGGCTTCCCCATGGGCCTCACCTCCAATCAACCGATCGAGGTCATCGAGCGTGCAGCCCAAGGCTACCACCATGGGTTTCTCCACTGCAAGACGCACAACATCCACTTCTTTGTCGTCCATCTCTGGCCAAACAAGCCACAGGATCTTGACCGCATCCTCGCCAAAGTAGAGCCTCTCATCCAGAAAAAGGAGCGGGTCATCATCCTAGGTGACTTCAATGCTGACTCCAAGCACGACGCTGAATTCATTGCCAAACAAGGCCTGAAAGACTTCTCGTTCGACTACACCAATAAAGTTGAATCCAAAGGCTTCGTCGACCTGGTCCACAAACACTCCCCCGCTGCAAAGGTTTCTTTCCCCTCCCCCTTCATCATCCCCAAATGGGCCAAGAACCTGGAAGAAGTCAAAGCCAAGCACTGCCGCATCGACTTCATCTTCGCCAGCCAAAACCTCGCCCAAAAGTCCACCTCCGCCACCATCCACATCAATGAGGTGTTAGATAAAGCCTCGGACCATTATCCGGTAGAGAGTAGGTTTAGTCGATAGCCTCAAGCAGAAGCTATTAACTTGTAGCCTCATGCTAACTTGAGATAGAAATGCCGATGCTATGGACTGGCATTTCTGTAAAAACCCCATTTCCCCAATTATCGCACTCCAAATGGGTGTGATCTTGGGCGGATCGCTTGTCGTCTCCGGATTCATGAAATTATCCGGTTATACAGATGATCCCAACATGTATCGTTGGAATAATTTGCCCATATTCCTACACCACTGGGGTCTAATTCTTTTGTTACTCCCGGCAGGGTGGATTGTTTATTTATCGGTCAACACTCACCAAAATGGATATTACGCAAACTCTCGACTACAAATTGCTCTCGGCGTTGTCCTGACCACCATACTGATTTGTATATTTTATGTCGGAGCTATGGAAGCTGCTTTCCCATCTCATCGAGTCAGAATCGCAGTACAGTAGCCTCTGAATCACTAAGATTAGCTTTACCTAGCATCCGATAATACGCTTTCCCTCTGCATTCTCTATGGCTATGACTCGGGCAGCGATTTATGAGTGAGCGGCCTACATCATCAGATTCTGTGGAACCTTGTATCGGAATGCTGGATTCTGGTGTGGGAGGGCTATCGGTGCTGCTGGAGGTCCAGAAGCTCTTGCCGGAACATTCCATCCGCTACATCGGCGATTCCGCCTGGTGCCCCTATGGCAGCAAGCCAGCGGGATTGATTCAGCAGAGGGTGTTTCAACTGACGGATGAGTTGATTGCCAAGGGTGCAAACATCATCGTGGTCGCCTGCAACTCTGCCACCATCAATGCTGTGGAGGCCCTGCGCGCCCGCTACCCGATCCCCTTCGTGGGTATGGAGCCAGCGGTCAAGCCTGCTGCCCTGCTTACCAAGACAGGCACCATCGGCATCCTCGCCACGGAAGCCTCCATCGCCGGGGAAAAATTCCATCATTTACTAGAGACACATGCGGCCCCCCTTAAGGTAAAAGTCATCACCCAGCCCTGTCCGGACTTTGTCACGCTGGTTGAGAACGGCACTTTAGAGGGACCTGAGGCGGAAGAAGCCGTCAGGCAATACGCTATGCCGATGGTCGAAGCCGGGGCGGACACCCTCGTTCTAGGCTGCACTCACTACCCATTTCTGCGCGAAACGATTCAGAAAATAGTTGGCAATCACCTCAATATCATCGACACAGGCCAAGCGGTAGCCAAACGCACCCAAAGTCTGGTACCATCTGCCGAGACAGAAGCTGCTCCAAGCCTCCACATCCAGACAACGGGTCCACTGGAGACCTTGGAAGCACTTTTTCCTAAACTCTGCCCCGGCACAGTAGCTACACTTTCCAAGCTAGAGCTCTGATCCCATTCACCAAAAACTATCAACGGTTCACGATCCCATGTCCTTCAATCTACTTCACGAGCGCATTCAGAAAGCAGTCGCCGACACCGGCTACAGCAAGCCTACTCCTATCCAGGAGCGCGCCATCCCTCGCGTTCTCAAAGGAGCAGACGTGATCGGCATTGCACAGACAGGCACGGGTAAGACTGCCGCCTTCACCCTTCCACTACTTTCCAATCTCGTAGAACGTACCGAGGCCAAAGAAGAGCGCTGTACCCGCGTACTCATCATCGCCCCTACCCGCGAATTAGTCTCCCAGATCCACGACAACGTCCGCGCTTACGCGAAGTACACCAATCTCCGCACCGCAGCCATCCACGGAGGAATCAGCGATAAGGGACAGATTGAAAAGCTGAACTCCGGCGTGGATATTATCATCGCCACCCCTGGCCGTCTGCTGGACCTCACCGAGTCAGGCCATGGAAACTTTTCTCAGATTGAAGCTCTCGTTCTAGACGAAGCAGACCGCATGCTAGACATGGGCTTCATCCCGGACATCCGCACCATCTGCAAGCGCCTGCCGAAGTCCCGCCAGACGCTTCTCTTCTCCGCCACCTTCTCCCCGCAGATCGAGGCACTGACCAAGGAGTTCCTCAACTCCCCCTCACTGGTGGAAGTAGACCGCCGTGCCAACCCTGCGGAAACTATCACCCAGTCCATTTACGAAGTCTTCGAGCACCAGAAATTCGAATTGCTAGCGCACCTGCTGGAAAGCTCCCACCACTTCTACGCCGTCATGGTCTTCGCCCGCACCCGCGAGGGCTGTGAAGAGCTGGCTACTGCACTGCGTGCCGCCAAGATCTCTGCCGAGGCGATCCACGGGGACAAGAAGCAAGGTCAGCGACGCAAGGCCCTCCGTGACTTCAAAGAAGGCAAGATTCGTGTTCTCGTAGCCACCGACGTAGCCGCTCGCGGTATCGATATCGAGGGTGTAACCCACGTGATCAACTACGATTTCCCTGAACATTCCGAGGACTACATCCACCGTATCGGGCGCACTGGCCGTGCCGAGGCCGAGGGAGAGGCAATCACATTCACCACCCCCGCCAACCAGCTTGCCCTGCGCAAACTCGAAAAGCTCATCCGTGTCACCCTCCCACGTAAGAAAGCACCGGGCTTCGCCTACGACAAGGAGCCGATCCAAGAGGAAGCACCCGCCCGCAAGCCTGAGAAGAAGGAAAAGAAAGACTACTTCGGCCCCTCCAAGTTCTCCCAGAAAAACAAGCCACAGCAGCGTGGAGGTAAAGCCAAGCCCGGCCGCCGTAAGCCTGCAGCCAAGAAATCAGCTCCCCGCAGAAAAAAGCGTTAGACTAATCAATTTCGATCCAGACCTCATTGGTCCGAAGAGCTTGGGGAATCCAAGGTGGATTGTAGAAAGCAAAGCTGGGTTCTCCCTTCTCTTTGTATCCCTTCTCCTTGATCCATGCGCGTAACTCTGTGATGGCTTCTTGACGGGCCTTTTCAGAATTGGAGTTCATGAAGCTGGTGACCGCATACTTTCCGCCTTCAATGACTGAGAGCTTCACGTCTGGATCTGTAGGCTCTGGTATACCGGCTTCGACCACTTTCTTGGGAACTACGAAACTCATCGTCACTTTTGCTCCATCAGCTTTGTCTTTCTTCTGCGAGTGATCGACGATAACGGGAGCCGTCATTTTGATCTTCTGCTGTTTCTCGTTTCCTTTGCCGATATAATTGGCCAGCTTGCGAAAGGCTGAGTTCCTCTGCCCCTCCTGCTCCATCGACGTGGAGACGATGTGGATCTTGGCATACTTCCTCACTTCCATTTTCCCGTCTTTGACAAGCTGTTCAAACTCGGGCTTTTCTATGGCACTCGCAGTCATGGTAGCAAAAAGGGTTAGACCAAGCAGGCCCATGCCAGACACAATCCATTTCGTGACACGTTTCATATTCTCACAGATAAACCCATTCTGATCAAAATCAACTGATTGACCATTATTCTCCAGCTGTCTATACCAGCGGGACTATTCCGATGAGCGAGACCAAACAACAACTTGTCGACCAGATCCTCAAGACCCTGGAAAAGGATCGAGAGGCCCTATACCGTGCTGCCGCAGAGACTCACTCCAGCTCTACTGATGCTGAGAGTAAGCAGGAAGGCAAGTACGACACTCGCGGACTAGAAGCCTCTTACCTAGCTGAGGCTCAGGCTGAGCAGCTTGGACTTCTCAACGAGCAAATCACGAAACTCGGCCAGCTCCAGATCGGAGACATGGAGGACCAGCCAGTCCAAGCCGGTGCTTTGGTGCTCTTCAGCACTGACGAGGAAGAATATGCCTACTTCATCCTACCAGCGGGCGGCGGACAATCCGTACAATACCACGGCATCGATTTTACCGTGATCACCCCCAGCTCACCCATTGCTTCTGAACTACTCGGTTTAGAGGTGGGAGCATTTGCCGACGTACCCAAAATAGGTAACGGGTTTATTTCTGAGATTTGGTAGAAATCTTAGGTCCCAGATCCTCAAGGTGTTCGTCATGGACAAAATCCACGAGACGCTTAATACGTGGCATCAGAGGCTCCCACTCACAGATATTTTCAATTCTCACCAGTGGTTGCCATAGCATTCCGTCCACCTGGACGTCTACATGCTTGCGGTCGCGGTTCTGGAACCAAGTCATCACACCATAGTGCTTATTCGGAAATAGCTTAGCCCCCTCACTTAGACTATCTACCCAAGCAGCCTTGCCCGGAGAGGTGAGCAGGCGCATGACCCCATACATATAGCCATCCATCTGTAAAACTCCATTACCCAGTAGTGCCACTTCATCACTAACTGCCTCCAGCTGGTATATCTGAAGCCTTCCATGCATCAGAGCCGACTCCAGCAACAAATGATCGAAATGCGCCACACTATTGCGGTGATGCTCCTGAAGCTCCGTTTCCCTGGCAATGATTTTACATAGCCCGCGCCACTGCACAGGCTTTAACAACCTTCCCTCTAAAATCGCAGTTCCGGCCAGGTGCTTCGCATTGCCTGTAAAATGAACTCCCTCTAACTCCTCATCATAAGTCCATTCTTGATCAGGTATCACCAGCTTCATCATCATGACGAATTCTTTCCCCACTCTTTTAATCTCAGCTTGCGACCGACAGTGGACACCCAAGAAAATCAGATCTTCTCCATTGATGACCATGCGATCTTTCTTCCAGACCAGCGGGACATCTATCTTTGCCTGATAGTCCCTATCAAATAGCTTCGCCATTTCACAGCGCACAAAACCTTGCTTTCCATCACCACCTAGCGGGATCTTGGCATTGATAGGACCACTCTCTAGCAGCACTTTCTCTCCATCACGCAGGGTAATTTTAGCTCCTTCCACGACGACCCAAGCCTCGGGAAAGACTCTGATTATCGGTGTTGGCTGCACTCTCACAGACTTAGGCTTGCCCTCTGGTTTCTGTGACGGCTGGGCAGGAGGCACCACTTTGCCAGCCTCTCGCTGATCAGCTCCCTCTTTGTCTGCAGGCGTAGGTTTGACTGGCGGAGCTACGACCACAGGTGGTCTGGGCTGCATAGGTAGTCGAGGTTCAACATTCTCCTGCGGTTTCACAGAAGATGTATCTCTGGCTCTCTTCCCCACCTGCTCTCTGAGCCACTGCACACTCACATCTAGCTCAGGCTGGCGAATACTCAGCTCCTCAAACACCAACCTCCCGTCCACGACTTCGTAAACATTCGGGGTGATATCAACCTGGGCCACGCGCATGATGCCACCGTCTAGGTCTGCTACAGCATCGTAGACATGAACTTTACCGTCTGGAGTCCAGTTGGCCGTCTCAATCTTCCAAGCATAGCCGGTACGCTGTTCTAGCTTACTGGCTATCTTGTCTCGCCCCCACTGACTGTTAAGAAGGATATTGGATAACAAGAAGAGTACAAATGGACCCAATACCAATACACAAATCAGGCGACGCAACCAGCGCCGCCTGAGGATAAAATTCAATAGTCTGGATAGGCTTCCCAGCATAAGAAATTATTTCACAGGCAAGAACCTGATGACCATGCTGCGGTCCAGCAATGGGCGGCCAGCTGCAGTCACTTCCTGCAGACGATAGACAAGCATTCCATACTTCTTATCTCCGGTCATACCGAGGGCGATGTTTTCTTTGATTTTCCCGAGGCTATTTTCACTCAGATAGCGCCACTCCTTACCATTCCACGCACCAAACATACTGTGTGCAGGAGCCGCAATATCGGCAATTCGCTTGAGCTCGCCATTAGTAGAAGTAAAAGCATCTTTGTCCACCTGATAGCGCAGCAAGGTAAGATTGCTCGCAGGACCTGAGCCATTGATCTTCCAGACATTATCACTCTCTTTGGTCAGCATGAGCGCGACGTCTGCCTGCTTGACCACTTTACGCTGATCCCAAAGCTTTACATAGTTATTATACTCATCCTCGGTCATGCCGAGCTGCGTATCGTATACAGGAATAGGTGAGCCCGCAGGAGTCTTCTTGGAATGCTCTTTGAACCACTCTGGATCCTTCTGTGCAGCTTCCCCCAGCTTCTGGATAAAACCTTCAAACTCTTTTGGCGGCGCAACCGTGACGATTTCCGCCCGCACAGGCTTACCCTCCTCAAAGTATGGTTTAAAGACTTCTGGTATCTCTCCGGCTGTGAGTCCACTTGTTAATCCGGCAACAAGGGCCATACACACAAGCCACGTTTTTCTGAACATAATCATAAAGCTTCTTGAATTTGTGGGGATGTCCGCACACTAAGCACAACGACTTGGAACGCAAGAGAGAAAAAACCACCTCTCAGTCACCCTCTACTCTCTTGATCTACTTGAGCTGCTTTTCAGGATTCGTCAGCACCCAGTTTTTGCCAACCAACTCATCGATCACCACACATCGGTCTGACATGCTATTCTTCAGGTATCTCAGCTTCACAATGACAGGCAGCTTATTCATTTTCCCTGTGGCCTTCAGTTCTGATTCAGCCATTTGCATCAATTTCTTATCCACGGGGCTATCCAGTTCCGTGTAGCCCCAGAGATATTCCTCCTCATCTTTGAGCATGACCTTGTAGGCGCGATACTTTTTATAATCACTGAACTCAAAGCCATAGAATGGACTAAGTTCAGTAAGTTCTAGATACACGCGAAACATGGTGGGTTCGGCAACCTTCTCTTTTCGGAACTTATCCCAGTCCGCAGTCTGATAAGAAACCTTAGATTCCCAATCAACAGCCATGACCCCCTGCTCGGACTCCCCGATCAGTAATTGACTACTGCCTTTTTCCCCCTCGAGTTCATAGGTAATCACCAAAAAGCTGTAGTGATCCATCTCGACTGGGAGCCACTTTTTGATAGATTTCAGGCGTCCAGTCTCTAGGGGATGGTCTTCATAGTAGCTGTTCATCATTGGTCGTACCCTCTCAGGATCTCGAACATATTTTGCCCGTTCATCGACAGATTTTGCCTCTACGTAGCCTCTTGTCAGTCGCTCCACTTCTTCCACAATCTCCTCAGCATTCAGCTGTACTTGCTCTGCATGTTCTTGACTGACCTCCAGAGCGGCCTGCTCGACCTCAGCCTTCTCTGAACCATGATCCAGATTGGTGATCGACCAGAGGATGGCCACCCCCAACAAACCAAAAATCGTACACACGATGCCCAATATCCAGCTATCAGTAGATTTCTGCTCTTCCCCTCCCCATTGTTCCTCTGGACTACTGTGTACAGGTCGCTGGGCCTGTAGCAATGAAGCATCAGGATCTCGCCTACGCATACTGAGTCCAGATTCAGCCATCGTCGCATAGGGTTTGGGCTCCCTGCCTCTATTTACACTCTCTGGCGGCTGCCCATCTCCATTCAAATGGACGGCAGGCTTTTTCACGCCCTCCTGATCTGAGTCGTTTGGCTCTAACTCTGATTTATCTACACTAGACATTCCTCACACTTGTTAACACTTAGGATTACTTAAATCTACATATAGCGTCCTCCTCAGCCAAGATCAACACAGTTCCATGACCAGCTTCATGAGGAGCACGGTTTCTATCCTAGCGACATTTGATGAGAAATCACCATCGACGCAATCGATATTCATGCTAAAGCTTCCCGAGTGTCAGAGCCCTACCAGCCTAGAATAATCATTACAACCGCCGGGTTTGGCGAGGGTCACAACAGTGCGGCCAACAATCTGGCTTCAGCACTAGAGTCAGAGGCAGAGGTCGAAGTGGTAGATCCATGTGACCGTGGCTCGCCAAACTTGAACCAGCAGTTAAGGAGATTTTATCGCTTCGTAACCACGCACACCCCCAAACTTTGGTCTCGCATCTATAAGTCTACGGAGCGACACGACTTTTCCAAAGAACGTTTCCCACTGATGCGTAAGCCGGAGAATATCCTCCATGACTTGCTCTTCAGCTTTTCCCCGGATGCGATCATTAGCACCTATCCACTCTATCCCTATTTCCTCGACCGTTCCTTCAGACGCGGAGCAAGCAAAGTCCCCGTCTTTACCGTGATAACAGACTCGATAGAAATCAATGCAGCCTGGAGCAAAGCACCCACTGACTTCTGGCTGGTGACGGATGATTTGACCAAGAAAAAGCTCGTCGCCAAAGGGCTGCCGGCAGAGAAAATCATCGTCACAGGCTTTGCTGTGCACCCCCGTTTTCAGACCCTGACGCCGCTAACATCCCAAGTATCATGCACACCATTTAAGGTGCTCTACTTCCCCACCTCAAAAAAGCCGACCGTCCGCAAGCATCTCAGAGCGATTCTAGACGTTCCCGGCAATCAAACCCAAGTGACTGTCGTCCTGGGCCGAAACGTCAGAAAACTCTACGAACGAGCCAGAGAAATCCAGGAGCAATACCCTGGCCGCGTTCAAATCAAAGGCTGGACCCGCAAAGTCCCGGAATTACTCTCCAGCCATCATCTCACCATCGGTAAAGCTGGTGGAGCTACAGTCCATGAAGCCATCGCTGCCCAGTGCCCGATGCTGATCAGCCACCTAGTCCCCGGTCAGGAGCAGGGTAACTTGGATCTCCTGCATGATATCGGAGCGGGCCAACTCTGTGATACCGAAGAGCAGATGACCTCTGCCATCACTCAGATGTTAGCAAACGACGCCCGCGAGTGGAGAACAATGAAAGACAACCTAGCAGCATCGGCCATGCCTTGCGGTTCAGCCACCGCAGCCCAGTTTATCCTGAAACAGATCAGATCTGAGTCATGACTTATTTATTCGACATCGGAAACGTCCTTCTCTCCTTCGACTTCCAGCCCGCATTGAAAGCCTTGGCCGGTCGATCTCCCGACCCGCAGGCAATCCAAAAAATCCTTGAGGTAAAAGACGATTTCGAATCCGGGAAAATCCCCGCAAACGAGTACATCCAGTGGGCTACTCAACTCTTGGACTCCTCTGCATCTCAAGAGGAGTTCATGGCCGCCTGGAACTCTATTTTCACCCCCATCCCAGGTACTTGGGACCTGGCGGCTGAACTTAAAGAACAAGGCCACCGCTTGATTCTCTATTCGAATATCAATCCGATCCATGCGCCTTATTGCCTAGAAACTTATCCGGTCTTTGAACTCTTCGACCATGCTGTTTTCTCCCATGAAATCGGTGCAATCAAACCCCATGATGACTTTTTCACCCATTCATTCGAAAAATTTTCCATCCTCCCTGAGGATACCATTTATATAGATGATATGGAGGCAAATATCCAAGCTGGCATAAGACATGGCTTGCAAAGCTTCCAGTATGACCAGCACGATCATACAGCACTTCTTGACTGGTTAAGCGCAATAAGTTAAACAGAATTCGCTATACGTGTCGTTTTATCATCGAATGCTCACAACTAAGTGCTCGCTCGATGACTTGCGGGCTACTATCTCATCTCTCATTACCTCACATGAATAAGTTTATTAGTTTATTATCAGTAAGTCTCGTCCTTGCTTGTCAAACCACCCCTATTCTCGCCCAATCCAAAGAAAAAAAGCCTAAGGAAGAAGAGGCTAAGAAAACAGTAGATATGGGCCAAATTCTCTTAACCGATGAATTGTGGCAAATGAAAATCAGCGATTTTAAAGAAAAGTTCGCTGACTACGGTTTTGAATGGATGAGCGCAAACGAAGACCGTCTCCGCAGCGAAGGTAAGAATATTCAGACCTTTGGTGAAAAGTCCGGTGAAGTGCTAGTCTACTCTGATGCTGAGGATTTCCTCAAAGGCTTCACGATTATGGTCTACAACAAGGGCGACGATGGTAACATCGCTCTCTCTGAGTTCAACAAAGCTTTCGACACCTATGCCGAGCATGTCACTACAAATACAGGAGACAAAGCCGAGGATAAGAGTAAAAGAGGCACTGTCCGCACCAAGAAGCTTTTCTGGAAGAAGGATAAAACGGCATTCCAGCTTGAAAAATCCGTTAATGCCAGCAGTGGCGAACCTGAATTTATTCGACTCAGAGTAGCCTCACTTTCCTCTGCTAGGGATGGAGGTTCTACCGCCAACCGCAGTGCCCTGAAAAGTAATGTGGTTGAAGATGAAGAGACTGGTGATGTCTACATCGCCAACATCCCCATGGTCGACCAAGGTAAGAAGGGCTATTGCGCCTGTGCCACAGCAGCTCGCATCTACCAATATTACGGCCGCCAAACTGACCAACATGAGATGGCTCAGATCGCAGGAGCTTCAGCAGAGATGGGCACTAGACTCAATGAAATGGTCGAAGCTCTCAAGCGCGTGACAGGCAAATTAAATTCCCGCGTGATCGTCCTTTACGAATATCCTAAAGGCCTCGCCGATCTCCCTACCAAGAAAGATGGAGACGACTACAATGCCTACATGCGCGCCTTCCGTAAACTGGAAATTGGTTTGAACGAAATCGTCCGCGACGTGAACAATTATCAAAGACTGGCCAAGAAAAAAGGTGGCAAGTCTGTCAAGGGTGGTGATAACTACGACAAAGTGGATAGAGATTCCCTCGTCAATATGGACGCATTCTACTCCAAATGTGATGGTGAAATCTTCCGTGAAGTGATGATGGATAAGTCTAGCTACAAACGCTTCATGAGCAAGATCAAGGAATACATCGACCAAGGTATCCCAGTGGGCTGGTGTTTGCAGCTTGGTCTATTCCCAGAGCCAGACCTCCCTCAAGCCCGTGGGGGCCATATGCGACTGATCATCGGCTACAATGAGGCAAAAAATGAACTGATCTACTCAGACTCTTGGGGTCACGGCCATGGCAAGAAAAGCATGGATTCAGGGAAAGCTTTCTGCATGACAATGGGCCTTCTGGTGATGCCTCCTACCCGCTAGGACTCAAATATCTCGTATATTGATCAAAATCGCGTAAAGTGTACCGCTTTACGCGATTTTTTTATTTTCATTACCTGTCGTGGGGGCAAACCTGTTTTCACCTTCTCTGAGGGAGGGTAATCAACTTTCTCATTCCATCTCTATACACCATGTATCCGGATACATTCAAACAGCACCTGGAGTCCACTCTTGATGAAATCAAAGAAGCTGGCCTCTTTAAAAGCGAGCGCTACATCACTTCTACTCAAAATTCTACGGTCACCCTCAAGGACGGCCGTGAGGTCATCAACATGTGCGCCAATAATTACCTGGGACTCGCCGACCACCCACGCGTAGTCAAGGCCGCCTCCGAAGCAGCCGAAAAATGGGGCTTTGGCATGGCTTCTGTACGCTTCATCTGTGGCACCCAGACTTTGCACCGTCAGCTTGAAGAAAAAATCTCCGAATACCTCGGCACTGAGGACACGATCCTCTACCCGTCTTGCTTTGACGCCAATGGTGGTCTTTTCGAAGTTCTCCTCACCGCGGAAGACGCAGTAATCTCCGACTCACTGAACCACGCTTCCATCATTGATGGCGTTCGCCTCTGTAAAGCCAAGCGCTTCCGCTACGCGAACAACAACATGGAAGACTTGGAAGCCAAGCTTAAGGAAGCTGACGAGGCTGGAGCTCGCTTCAAACTGATCACCACAGACGGTGTCTTCTCCATGGACGGCATCATCTGTGATCTGGACAAGGTTTACGCACTTGCTGAAAAGTACAATGCCATCGTGCATCACGATGACTGTCACGCTACCGGTTTCCTCGGAGAACGTGGCCGTGGTACTCACGAGCATTGCGGCCTATTCGGTAAGATCGACATCACCACAGGCACACTCGGCAAGGCTCTTGGCGGTGCTTCTGGTGGATACACCTCAGGCAAGAAAGAAATCATCGACCTTCTTCGCCAGCGTTCACGCCCGTACCTCTTCTCAAACTCCATCGCTCCAGTCATCGCAGCAGCTTCACTAGAAGTCTTCGACATGCTCACTGAAACCAACGAGTACGCTGACAAGGTGAAAGAGAACACCAAGTACTTCCGTGACAACATGGCCTCCACAGGCTTCACCATCGCGGGTAAAGACCACCCGATCTCTCCAGTCATGCTTGGCGACGCAGCTCTCTCCCAGAAGTTCTCCGAGAAGCTTCTCGATTACGGCGTCTTTGCGATTGGTTTCTTCTACCCTGTTGTCCCGCACAACACGGCTCGTATCCGTACCCAAATCTCCGCAGCTCACACCAAAGAGCAGCTCGACAGGGGTATCGAGGCCTTCATCAAGGCCGGCAAGGATCTCAGCGTCATCTGAAGCAGTGTAGACAGCTAAAATATTTCCAAAGCGCAGAGAGATATCTCTGCGCTTTTTTTGTCCCTTGCCAACAACTAGCAGCCGACTGCTTCCCCCTAATTGAGCGAGTATCTTGCCCCATTGAAATAGTCCTACTTATCATAAACAGAGAGCAAAGCGTCTGCATACCTTTCTCTTTGGGGTCTTGCTTCGCCTGACAGAAGGTGGATTCCAAGGCATTGGAGATGTAACCTACTTCGAAAAAACTTATCTTCCCTCAGCCTTGCACGAAGGAACGACTGAGGTCATAACTAGAAGCATGTCCTGCACGCTCAAACTCGCAGTCCTCAATGGACAACCTGAAATCTTTCACACCCTCCAAGGCGAGGGAGTGAGCATGGGCGTACCATCCATTTTCATCCGCTCCTCATTGTGTAACTTACACTGTACTTGGTGCGACACTGACTACACTTGGAATTGGGAAGGAACACCTTGGACACACGAGAACGATGCCCTGCCCGGATACAAAAAATTCAGCAAGGCTGATTACATCCAAGAAGTGAGCATAGAGGAGGTGGCAAACATTCTCAGCCACTATCCGTGTAAAAACGTGATTCTTACAGGTGGAGAACCCCTCCTTCAACAAGCCGGCTGGGAAGACTTGATCACTCATCTGAGGAACATCGATCCCGACTACCGTTTTGAGGTCGAAACCAATGGCACCCAGTTACCAAATTCCTTCCTCCAGGAAGCTATCGACCAATGGAACGTTTCTCCAAAACTTTCCAACTCTGGCAACGCAGAGAACCTTCGTCTCAACGAAGCATCTCTCGCCTACTTTGCCAGCTCTCCCAAAGCCTGGTTCAAATTTGTGGTACAGAATGAGCAAGACCTTGAAGAGATTCAGGAGATCGAAAAGAGATTCTCTATTCCCAGATCCAGGATCCTCCTCATGCCAGAAGGCCGCGATGAAGAGACCCTCAATCAGCGTCGTCTATGGCTTGCTGATTTATGCAGAGATCACGGATATCGATTCTCTGACAGGCTTCATATTCAACTTTGGGGTAGTAAAAGAGGGGTCTAAATCCCACTTTTTCAACTAACAGTTTGCCCTCCCATCCATTGCTAGAAGTTGCCTAACTGGATTCTAAATCATAGGATTAATAAGAATTAATCGGCTTTTACATGATTTTTATTTATTCCTCATCTTATTCATGCTTAGAATATTAGCGTGTCAATAACACCTAGCATCAGGACAAGGTGCTAGCCCCCCAACTAACCCCCCTAGCTATGACCCCCCAAAAACGCCTACTTGGCGCAGCGAGTTTGTGTGTACTCGGTGTGCTCGGAAGCAATGCCTCACAAGCAGCCATTCTTAACTTAACAGACGAGACTGGTTCCTTATCTGACAACACACCCACCTCATTTCTGGAAGTTTACGATACTCAAGCAGACGACTACTTTGATGTAAGAGGTGGCGGTATCAATGATGCCTACTTCATCTCAGGAGATCTCAACTCTGGAAGTGGTTCTTTCCGTCAGCTTTACAAAGTTAGCGGAGGCCTACAGGAGAGCGGATACAACCGTGATGGAATCATGGACTCAAGTGTATCCAATGGCTTCAATCCATTGATCAGAAAATCCGATCTGGTCACCACCTTGAATGGCCAATTCTACATTTTTGCACTGGATGTTAATGAGCCTGGAAGCAGTCAACTCCTCTCGCTGGATGATTTTCGGATCTATACCCGCAGCGGCTCCGATCCGAATCCACTACCAGACAACGAAGCTGACCTCGATCAGCTAGGCATTCTCCGCTACAATCTGGATACTGGAGAAGACAGCACGATACTTATCGATGCCGGCATCGTCGGTAGCGGAGGCGGAGCTTCTGACTTGTTAGCCTTTGTGCCCGTACTGAGTCTAGAAGCAGCAGCAGATGATGATTACATCTACCTCTACTCCGCCTTTGGTGGATACGACCCAGACGGTACTGATGCATGGGTCAATGACAGCGGCTTCGAAGAATGGAGCGTTCCAGAAGACGCCTCGGAGCGCCCTAACGTCGAGCCACTCGAGGAGCCAATTCCTGAGCCTAGTACGTCACTTCTTCTCACCGTAGCTGCCGCTGCGTTAGCGATGAGAAGAAAGCGCTAGACAAACTATTTAAAAAAGCTCCACACACATACTTCTGCTGCACTACAGAGTTTTTCTCTGTAGCTGCAGCAGTTGTTTTTTAGGCGACGTCCATTTACCCGCCTTGATGGCAACACTCCACAAATGAAGCCAAGTCACTAATAGATTTTATTCTCAAATTCACAAAGGAACAAAACCCCCATGTAAATCAAATCAATCCCCCTAAATATGTTCGTCGTTTCAACGTATTTGCAGGGATCACATTCTAACAAATATTAATCCCTCCTGCAAGCCGGTGTGAGCGGCAGCGGCCAATCAGATGTGTATGTCTACGTTCCGACAGCCAGCCTTGAAAATGCAGCGGCCAGTGACCAAGTCTATCTCTATACTTCCTTCGGCGGCTTCAAATACGAGGGCGAAGCGCAAAACTCCATGTATGGGCCAGCAGCTCTGGCGATGAGGAATGGAGCATTCTTTATGATGAACAGCCTCAGTTCGTACCACCTAGCGCCCCCACCAATGTCCCAGAACCGTCCAGTTTAACGCTCATTCCAGGGCCACGACCAGCCTGCTTCTCCACCGGAAGCGCCCGTAAACACAGTATTTTGCCATTGTTTACCCAGTTCATGCCAGTATGAGCCATCTTATGCTGGCATTTTTGCCTCCAAACCCTCTTCAAATTTCCCCTCATAACATTGTAGCTCCCCGCAGAAAGTAATAAATCTGGCTCGTAGATCATAAAATTGATATATTTTCGCAACTCTGCTGAGTTTGGGTAGTTTAACCATCAGAACCATGAGCCAGAAACCACAGAACGATATCGAGAAAGATCCTGTATGGGATCTCCTAGGCGCTGCCAGCGAGCAGAAGCCTAGCCCCATGTTCTCTCGTAACGTCATGCGTGCCATCAGACTAGAGGAAGAGCCTATTCCTTTCTGGAAGCGCCTTCTCGCTCCACGTCCGGTGATTACAGGACTTACTGCAGCGGCTGCGTGCATCGTGCTCACAGTGGCTTTGATGAATGATGACCAAAGCCCTGATCAGCCTTCTGTAGCCTCATCCCCCCCTTCCCCAGCGGATACAAATGTCACTGAGGTAGTGATCACCAGTAATGCAGCCATTGACCAGATTGCCTCTGAGTACGATGTCCCAGAAGACTTAGATGACGTCATTGACCCTCTCATGCTCATCAGCGTCATGGGAGACTCCAGCGATTACTCTCTGGATGAGCTTGGCCTCTGATTTCCCCTTTATCAGAGACCCGGACAATGTCCTACGCCATCAATGGGAGTGAGCCTTATCATTAC
Organism: Rubritalea squalenifaciens DSM 18772; assembly: GCF_900141815.1. Taxonomy (NCBI): domain Bacteria; kingdom Pseudomonadati; phylum Verrucomicrobiota; class Verrucomicrobiia; order Verrucomicrobiales; family Rubritaleaceae; genus Rubritalea; species Rubritalea squalenifaciens. Next base: position 447,265 of record NZ_FQYR01000004.1, on the reverse strand, counting down.
AAATGGCAACCTGTGCCACGGAACCATCACTATCTTTCACCCAATAGGTACCACAGGCCTCTTTGGGTAAAGTGGTGAAGGTATAGATCTTATCGCCAACCTTAGGTCTCGGCATGCCTTCTTCCACCTGAATCGTGGCTGGATCAGTCACCACTTCAAATCCTGGCTGCGCAGACTCTTCTCCCTCAGATTTCGCATCACCACCAACTGCAGCTCCTGCAGTGCTCTCTGAAGAATTCTCATCAGCAGTCTTAGCCTGATTATGATCACTAGCTGCGGGTGCCGGAGGGGTCACCACATGATCGACCACTTGCGCCTTACTTTTGGGCTGATCAGCCGAGCTTGGCTCAGCTGCTGTCTGAGCCTCCTTATCACAAGAGGATAAAGCTAAGGCAATGATTGCAGGACCCAGTGTCCATTTACCGACTTTGTGTGTGTATGAGAGCATCATAATGGAATAGTCTTATAAACTAACAAACAATGTCAAGTTGATAGGCTATAACTGAATCCCCCCTCACTGAGTTAACATAAAAAAAAGCGCTCCCCCACTGGAGGAACGCTTTAGAAATCATGAAAGCCTGAGGCTTATTCCCATTCAATACTTGCCGGTGGCTTGGTGGAAATATCGTAGAGCACGCGGTTGATGCCAGACACCTCATTGAGGATCTTATTGGATACTTCACGAAGCAAGCTCGGGGGAAGCTCCACCCAATCGGCAGTCATCGCGTCTTCGGAAATCACTGCGCGCAGGTTGGTGGCCCACTCATAGGAGCGCTCATCACCTTTTACCCCCACAGTCTTGACTGGAATCAGACCAGCATAGGCCTGCCAGACCTTGTCGTACCACCCGTGCTCTTTAAGCGCGTTGATAAAGATCGCATCACAGTCGCGAATCACATTCAGGCGCTCGAGGGTGATTTCACCAGGACAGCGTACCGCAAGACCAGGACCTGGGAATGGATGACGGTTAAGAATATCGTCTGGAATACCCAATGAGTGGCCAAGCTCGCGAACCTCATCCTTGAAGAGTTCAGCAAGAGGCTCCAACACCTTGCCCTGCTTCTGCAGCTCAAGGATGCGGTCTACGCGGTTGTGGTGTGTCTTGATCTTGGAAGCCTTAGACTTGTCGTTAGAAGCACTCTCGATCACGTCTGGGTAAAGCGTACCCTGAGCAAGCATCTCCGCGTTACCCACAGTATCCCAGAATACGTCGATGAAGAGGTTACCAATGATGACTCGCTTCTTCTCAGGATCGGGCTCACCAGCCAGAGCGTCGAGGAACAGTTTGGAGGCATCAATTGCTTCAATCTCTACACCCAGGCGGTGGAAGTTGTTTTTCACTTCCTCAGCTTCATTCTTACGCATCAGACCTTGATCTACGAAGATGGCTCGCACGTTTACGCCGGCCTCATTAAGAAGCACTGCCAGAACTGTGGAATCTACACCACCAGAGACACCACAGACCACCTGCTTGTCACCAACAGTCTTCTTGATGTTTTCGATCAGCTCACGCTTAAAATCTTCAATGCGGAATGGCTCAAGATCTTTCGCGGTGAGAAGGAAGTTATGAAGGATACGTGTACCTTCGTGAGAGTGAGTCACCTCTGGGTGGAACTGAATGCCGTAGAAGCTCTCGCCCCATTGCAGGGAAACTGGAGTTCCGTGCTGGTTCTTGGCGATCACCTTACAGCTTTCACCAAGGTTTTTCACGGTATCGGAGTGACTCATCCACACCTGGGATTTGTCTGTGATACCCTCATAGAGGCCTTCGCTAGCTACCGGGTAGAGGCCTGCAGGACCGTACTCGCGACGATCACTCGCTTCTACGGAACCGCCGAACTTGATGTTCAGCAGCTGCATCCCGTAACAAACACCGAGAACTGGCACTCCGTAGCCTTTAAGCAATTCGAAGTCGATATCTGGAGCATCAGGATGACTGGTACTCATTGGCCCACCAGAAAGGATGATGGCTCCGGGCTTGCCAATTTCAGCAAGATCCTCTGGTTGGTAAAGCTTGGCAAAGAAACCAAGCTCACGCACGCGGCGTACGATGAGCTGAGTATACTGGGAACCGAAGTCCAGCACTGCTACGTGATTAATTTCTTCCATGTTATTTAAATGATTGAGCGGGGCCAAACGACCCCGCGTGTTAAAAAGTTAAGTATTGTAACTGAGACTACGCGCTAGGCTGATAGTTGGTAGGCTCCTCGGTGATTGTGATATCGTGTGCGTGGGACTCCTTGAGTCCACCTGCTGTAATTCTTGTGAACTCAGCACGCTCACGCAGTTCGTTGAGGTTGCTCGCCCCCACATAGCCTAGGCCGGACTTCAGTCCGCCCATGAGCTGGAACACCACATCTGCAAGAGGACCCTTGTATGGCACTCGGCCTTCCACACCCTCTGCCACCATCTTGCCGGAGGCGTTCTGGCTGTAGCGGTCTTTGGAGCCTTTGTTCATCGCGCCTAGGGAGCCCATACCGCGGTAGGACTTGAAGCGACGGCCTTGGAAATGCACCGTCTGACCTGGAGATTCACGAGTACCTGCGAGGAGTGAACCAAGCATCACCAGATCTGCACCAGCAGCCATGGCCTTCACAATGTCACCAGAGTAGCGGATACCTCCGTCAGCAATCACGGCCACGCCTTTGTCACGGCAGTAAGATGCCACATTCTGAATGGCTGTGAACTGGGGCATACCAACACCGGCAATCACACGGGTAGTACAGATGGAACCAGGTCCCACACCTACCTTAACTGCTGACACACCTGCATCCACCAAGTCGCGAGCACCATGGGCAGTAACCACGTTACCTGCCACCACGGGAACATTGCTCATGGAGGTCAGCTCTTTGACCACTTCGATAACACGGGTGGTGTGGCCAGTAGCCGCATCAATGAAGAGAGCATCCGCACCAGCCTCGATCAATGCCTGGGCACGATCTCTAAACTCAGGTCCGGGTCCCACGGCTGCACCGCAACGGAGCTGACCGTTGGTGTCTTTGGCTGCACTGGTGAAAGTAATGCGCTTCTCAATATCAGCTCCTGTGATCAAACCTGTGAGTTTACCCTCTGCATCAATCAGAGGAAGCTTCTCGATGCGATTCTGATAAAGGATACGGCGCGCTTCCTCAATTTGAGTATTCGCAGGTGCTGTTACCAGACGCTCAAGAGGGGTCATCACTTCTTCAACCGTACGAGTCTCGTTCGCGATGTGGCGCACGTCACGGCCAGTCACCATACCCAGTAGGCGCTTGTCTGCATCCACTACCGGGAAACCGGAGAAACCTTCTGCATCCATGATCGAACGCACATCCGCTACGGTAAGCTCTTTGGTCACGGTCAGCGGGTGTTGGATCACCGCGTTCTCACTACGCTTCACCTTGGCCACCATCGCGGCCTGCTCTTCGATCGTGTTGTTACGGTGAATCACACCGATACCACCTTCGCGAGCCAGAGCGATCGCAAGCTCCGTTTCGGACACAGAGTCCATCGCTGCGGAAACCACAGGAATATTCAGGCCGATGTCTTTAGTCAGCCAGGAGGAAATGTCCGTCTCACTAGGAATCACTCCACTCAATTGCGGAATGAGAAGGACGTCGTCAAAAGATAATCCGAGAGAAATCTCTGCCATGACGGAGTCAATAGAGGTTCACCCCAACTTGCAAGCCCAAATCACCGAAGCCACTCGAAATCATACATCTGGCGATTGCCTGTCCCAGCATCCCCCACTACTCTCAGCACAACAATCACTTGGAAAGCTCCATGAAGACTCCATTAAACGAAAAATCCAGCACCGAGGATATACGCCAGCGCTTTGACAGCGACGTGGAGAGATTCTCCAATCTAGACACAGGACAAGCCTCTACCATCGACGCCCCGCTGAGCATGGAGCTGATCACCCAAGCCGCTCTAGCAGCCAGCCCATCCCCCTCTCGCATCCTGGATCTAGGCTGCGGCGCGGGTAACAACACGCTCAAACTACTGCAATCCCTGCCAGCCGGCAACCAGGCCCCGGCATGCGACCTACTGGATCTCAGTGCCCCGATGCTGGAGCGGGCCAGAGAGCGGGTTACGGCAGAATCCCCAGCCTCCGAACTGACCACATGGCACGGTGACCTGAGGGAGCAGGACCTCCCTGAAAACAGCTATGACATCATCATAGCCGCGGCTGTCCTGCACCACCTCAGAGAGGACGATGATTGGACACGTACCTTCCAGAAAATCTACGCTCTACTTAAACCCGGTGGATCCCTATGGGTCAGCGACTTGGTTACACAGGAACATCCAGCTATCCACGAACTGATGTGGTCTCGCTATGGTGACTACCTGGAAGATCATGGTGGCCCAGAGTACCGTGACTCCGTCTTCGCCTACATAGAGAAAGAAGATTCCCCGCGCCCGGTCACGTATCAGCTGGACTTGATGCGTCAGGTTGGCTTTACCCAAGTGGACATTCTCCACAAGAACTCCACTTTCGCTGCTTACGGCGGAATCAAGCCTACATAGAGCCGATCTGAAAACGCTGTTCCAACTATTCAAGCGCCGCACCCGTTCAGGAAACTATCTTCCAGAGCTGGACGGCTTGCGCTTTATTGCCATCCTTCTCGTAGTCCTGTTTCATAGCTACGTCTACTTTTACCCCAAGCCTTATCCAAACAACTACACAGAGGTAGAGGGAGCTCAGTGGATTTCCTACTTCATGGCACAAGGTTGGTTTGGCGTGCAGGTCTTTTTCATTATCAGTGGCTTCATCATCACCCTGCCCTTTGCCGCACACTGGATCCATGGATCACGAAAACCTAACATCAAAAACTACCTCACGAGGCGCTTTATTAGAATCGAGATCCCCTACTTCGTAGCATTACTCCTGGGATTCCTAATTCTTCCTCACATCTCCAGCCACAGCTATCAAGACCTGCTGCCCCGACTGGGCGCCAGTAGTCTCTATGCCCATTCTCTAATCTACTCTGGCGAGCTCAACCCCCTCCTGCCTCCAGCCTGGACGCTGGAAATAGAAATCCAGTTCTATCTGCTTGCTCCACTACTGGCTCTACTCTTCCGCATCTCCCACCCCACACTAAGAAGAGGCACACTACTCACCCTGGCCGTACTCTCAGGTTTCCTCCCCAGACTCTATACAAACACCACGATGGAGTGGCTGGACTATACCCTGGCCGCTCATCTCCCCTACTTTCTGCTAGGCATGCTCATGACCGAACTCCACCTAACAATGGAGTCTCCTAACAAAATAGGCTTCGACTTCATCGCTATTCCACTCTGGCTAACCCTACCACTATTACTCCACACTCCATCCATCTCCTTCCTCGTCCCTACACTGCTCGCCGTCACCATGTGGATGAGTATGCATGGTAGAGCTCTAAAACATTTTCTTTCTCGTCCATGGATTGCAGCACTTGGAGGCATGTGCTATTCCATCTACCTTTTTCATGGAGCCATTCTAGAGTTGGTGAAAAAGCATATTGTCGACCAACTCATTGAGAGCAAAATCGAACACTCACTACACAATTTAGCACCACTCATCCTCACAGCAGCGCTCGTATTCCTGAGTGCCCCTCTACTCTATCTTTGCTTTGAAAAGCCCTTTATGCCCAAGCCCAGGCAGAAATAATTTAAGCTATACGTTCGGCCTTCAAGCGAAAGCGAGAATGGTATTTTCCACCGTTGTAGTTCTGACAACAATGGTAACAAGCTGAGCTAGCACTCATTTTACGCACCCGCTCTATACTCTGCAGGCAGTTTGGGCAGACATAACGCCACTTGCGACGCTGGCGAGAACTAGGCAGCGCCAAATTGTGAGTCACGGATTCACCGGGGATCCCCAAGTCCGCACACGCCTGTTGCCACTCCCTGCCATGCGGCTGGATACGACGACGCTTATGGCGATGGTACGCAAGAAGATGGGCCAACTCATGGAGCAAAGTGCGTTTGACCTCAGCCAAACTGATACCGATGAGCTTAGGATTCAGTTCTACCTTGGCCTCGGGCCAATGTGCCTTGCCAGCTGTAGACCTCATCCGAGAGTTCCAAACCACGGTCACCTTGGAGGCCAAATCATTTCCCCCGACTACTCGCAAGCGCCTTAAGGCCTGCTCCAGAATATCACGCAGAGCGGCGTGTACTATTTTCTCATGCGCAGTGCTCATCGACTCGTATCGTCTATACCCACTCTATAGCCTAAAGCTTTCGCGACGACATCATAAAAAATGCCCGCAAGCTAAATACTTGCGGGCATGAAAATCAGTGATCGTGATCGCCTTTATTCGTTATTCACTCCGGCCATTTTGGCACGGGTGGTAAGCTCGATCAGATCTGAGAGAATCGCCATACTCTCGCGCTTCACTGGGTCCAGACGAGTCGGCCATTCAGGAGTCGTATCTAAATCTTTGTCATCATCTTCGGAGCGGCGCATATAGGAATCATCATCCTTAGTTGGATCCATTTTTTGGAGTTCCTTGGCTTCCACATCATCAAGATTCAGACGGTAGAAAGTGTACAAGGATTTATCCTGCTTCTCCATTTTAGCGAAGCGTTCGATACGCTCTTTATTACGCTCTTTAGTACGGGTCTCCACCTCGGCAAGTTCTTTCTCACGCTCTTTGAGGTTGAGTGAAACTTCGTTTTTCTCGATGCGCTCCTTCATACGGTTCACATCTTCCACGATGTACTGGAAATCTTTGTTTTCCGCCAGACGCTTCACGCTGCCGCCCTTGAGATTGGCAATGAAAAGTCCTTCTCTTGGCTCAGATGTGTAGCCTGGAGCCTTACGGATCACATCATGCGCGAGTGGGTAGTAGAGCTTGTCTTCACCGATCTCCAGAGCATCCATGATGTTCGGCAGTACGATATCCGCCTCTACACCTTTCTTCTGAGTGGAGCTACCACTGACACGGTAGAACTTCTGAATCGTTGGCTTGAGATAGCCAGCACGGTCACGCTTGGCAAAGAAAGGCATCATGCGGGAGATATCCATAGGCTGCTGCACGGTACCCTTACCAAAAGTAGAGCTAGTACCAATGATCACGGCCCTGTTGTAGTCTTGCAAAGCACCAGCAAGAATCTCACTGGCAGATGCACTCGCTTTATCGATCAAGCACACCATCGGCTTGTCAAAAATTGCCTTCTGGAAGCTGCTCTTCATATCAATGCGGCCGAGGTAATCCTTTACCTGGACCACTGGGCCAGCACCTGTGAAGAAACCAGTCATGCGTCTGACTTCATCCAGTGAACCACCGCCATTTCCACGAAGGTCGAGGATAAGACCATCAACTTCCTCTTCATTCATACGCTCAAGAAGTACACGAACATCTTCTGAGCAACGTACTTCACCGGTCTTAAAGTCGGCATAGAAGGATGGAAGAGTGATCACACCAATTCGCTGGGCAACACCGTCTTCCTTCTTGGACTCGATGATTTGCCCCTTGGCAAATTCATCTTTCATTTCCACCTTGCCGCGCTCGATCACGATAAACTTAGGCTCACCACCATCAGCTGGCTCCACCTTGAGGCGCACGCTCGTGCCTTCCTTCCCGCGAATCATGTCCACGACCTTGTCGATCTTCATGAACATAATATCGACCATCTCACCTGAATTCAGCGGGTCCACTGCGATGATACGGTCGTTGAGCTTCAACTCACCGCCCTTGTCAGCAGGACCACCGACAACCACGCCCATAATCTTGGTCGCGCCATCGTCTTCAGCCTGCAAAAGAGCACCGATACCCACGAATCCATTGTTCATGCCTGACATGAAACGATCCATTTCACGGGCACTGAAATAATCTGTGTGCGGGCCATAGGCTTTCGCCACAGCGCTCAGCAAGTAATCCGCGATATCCTCGCTGTCCACCTCGTCTGCAGCATGCAAGATGCGCTCATAGCGGAGAGCCAGCTTCTCGTTGATCGGCTTCTCATCCTTGAGTGGATTGTCTTTACCCTGCTCTTTGGCACGCGTTTCAATGGTCTTGCGGCGTAATACTTCTGAAAGATAAGCTTCCTCGATCACCTTGGTCCACAGCTCATCGGAGGCCTTCTTGTCAGCCGGCCAGCCTTTGAGAGTAGGCTCGTCCATATCTCTACGAGCACGCTTCATAGTGGCATCGGAATCTACATTGAACTTCCCCTTTTTCAGCAGATCATTGGCGTAGGCGATACGCTCGTGAACACGTTTCTGGTAAAGTTCATAGACCTCTGCAGCCACATCCATGCTCTTGGCCTTGATCATGAGATCATCCAGCTCATTGCCATACTTTTTGGCCAGCATGTCTACATCCTCTTGGGTGAAAAACAGCTTACCGTAATCCAAATCATTGAGATAAAGCTTCAAGATGCGCTGACTCAGCTCGTCATCAAACGGCATTCGATCATAATGTCGGTTCTGCAGCATGATGGACATCTGTTTGCCCACCTGGTTAAAGTCTGTTGCCTCCTCCGCTTGAAGAGCAGTCGCGGTCGAAGCCATGGCCAGACCACCGAGGAGAACATTGCGGATGGATTTTCTCACTTTCATAATCATTCATTTAACGGCAGAAGCTTAGACTTCTGCATCATCCAATGCGGGATATACTCACCCAGCTATTGTGACTTGTCGAATCCTTTCCATGAAAAACTAGATTCGTTCTACTAATTATAGCGCCTCCGATCACGGCAGCTGTCTACTGCCATTCTTTTTACTTTGCTATAGCGCAGATATCCTTCAGTAATCCCTTTCAAGAGCATGCATATTCAGGACATCATCAAACAAGACGGCCCGTCCCTCTCATTCGAATTCTTCCCTCCCCGGACCAAGGAGGCATCCGATGCCCTTTACGAAACGATCGCCGAGCTGGAGCCCTATAAACCATCGTTTGTTTCAGTCACCTATGGCGCCGGCGGCACCACCCGTGACCTGACACACGACCTGGTACTCAGGATCAAGGAGACCACCGCGATTCCTCCCGTGCCCCACCTCACCTGCATCGGCCACACCAAGGCTGAGATCGAGTCCATCCTCATCAGATACGCCGAGGCAGGGGTTTCCAATATTCTCGCCCTCAGAGGGGACCCACCGCGTGACAACCCGAACTATGATCGCTCTGGCGATGATTTCAAGTTTGCTGCTGACCTGGTAGCCTTCATTAAGAAATTCAACGAATCCGGCCGTCACCCAGACCCTCGCGGCTTTGGCATCGGTGTAGCAGGCTTCCCAGAAGGCCACCCGGCTACCCCCAACCGCATGCTCGAAATGGAGTACCTCAAAGCCAAGGTCGATGCTGGGGCTGACTACATCTGCACCCAGCTCTTTTTCGACAATCACGATTTCCTCGACTACCGCGAACGCTGCGAGATCGAGGGCATTCACATCCCGATTCTCGCCGGCATCATGCCAGTGACCTCCACCAAGGGGATGAAACGCATGGCTGAGCTCGCCGAAGGTGCACGTTACCCGGCCAAGCTACTGAGAGCGCTACAGAGAGCCGGAGACAATCCGGAATCTGTGGAACGCGTTGGTATTCACTACGCTGCACAACAATGCGCCGAGCTACTCGACGCCGATGTAGCCGGAATCCACTTCTACACCTTGAACAAATCGAAGGCCACACGTGAAATTTATGCAAGTTTAGGCTTGAGCCAACTCCAGTCTTAGCGTAAATCCTCGCTCGCACCGAGGCAACTCAGTGCATCCTAACAAGCGAAAGCGGGTATAGCATAGTGGTAATGCTCCAGCCTTCCAAGCTGATTAGGAGGGTTCGATTCCCTCTACCCGCTCCACTTTAAAAAACGGCCCAGACCTAGTCTGGGCCTTTTTGCTTTCAGTCCCGATGCCCCCCCTCTAGCCCTCTCGTAGCCTGCACCCAACCAAACCGGCACCTTAGGTGATTTGACACCGCCAGCCCAGCCACACAGCTTGTAGAGCTCACAGCTGGGTACAAAAAATCCTCTGAGAACAAGGTTCCCAGAGGATTGGAAAAATGCATTAGCTAAAGCTTAGCTTAGACAAACTTGTACTTGCCAGGCTGAGGAATCGGAGCCGGTGTGAAGGAATCACCCATCTTGAGATCGTCCGGAGCTAGATCCTGCTCAGACTTCCAGAGCTGCTCCCAAGTAAGACGCTTACCGGAGTGAGCAGCTTCACGACCGAGCAGACCGAGAGCAGTGGAGTTAGCCATGTACTCACCCGTGTTGATGATCTTGCCTTCGCGGATGGCCGCGAAAAACTCGTTGTGACACACCTGATACATGTTCTGGCCTTTCACCTTACTCATCCAGATGCGCTTGCCACTCGGATCAAATGCTGATGGACGGCCGGGGCCAGTCACATTAGCCTTTTCACAGAAAACTCGGTCAATGGTCTCATTGTGAGCACCACGGAACTGGCGCTGACCCACGTGACAGAATACACCGTCAGCATACTCATAGGCCACGCTGTAGTGGTCATAGATGTTACCACCGTCTTGATCACGGGTGAGGCCACCTGTAGCCACAGCAGCGATAGGAGCTGCATCATTCATCGCCCAAGCAACCTTATCCACAGTGTGGACGGCTTGCTCAAGAAGAGGACCGCCTGAGAAGTGGTCGAAATTGATCCAGTTGTGAAGCTGCCACTCCACATCTGACCACTCGGCCTTGCGAGCGGAAGGAGGCATGATCACCTTCGGAGGGCTGGCCAAGTAGGTACCGTAAACGCTAGTCACGCGGCCAAACTCACCATCATGAATACGTGTGTACATGTCACGCACCTGTGGGGCGAAACGCCAGCAGTAGCCGTGCTGGATGGAAACATTCTTCTTCTTGGCAAGCTCTGCAGACTCAAGCACGGAGCGTACACCAGCCATGTCCACAGCCATAGGCTTCTCAGCAAACACATGCTTGCCAGCCTCGATCGCAGCGCGAAGGTGCTGCGGACGGAATCCTGGAGGCGTACCGAGAAGAACTACATCCACACCGGATTCAATGAGCTTCTGGAAGGCATCAAGACCTACGAACTGGCGCTCTTTAGGCACATCTACTTTGGCCCCAAAACCGCTCAAACGCCCGAGGGAGCCTGTAAGCTGACCTTCAAAAACATCTGCCATGGCCCAGAGTTTGACATTCTTGTCAGCGCTGAGGGCTTGAGTAGCGGCACCAGTACCACGGCCACCGCAACCGATTAGACCGATCTTGAGCTCTTTGTTGTTCGCTCCCTGTCCGCGAAGGATGCTAGGAGCAGCCATGACACCCGCACCAACGGCGGCTGTGATTCCTGAAAATTGTCTACGATCCATAGTTTTTTCTGTTTATCTGAGTGAGTAACGTGAAGTTGAGTTCAGAAAACGAAGTCTATCAAAGTCTTCTTTCAAGATAAACTTAGAATGTCTGAGATATTATACAACTCCCTTCGTCAGCTTCAAATACCGCTCAGCCAAGATTGCTGACACTTTTTTTGCATCATTAGAAAAGAGGCCTGTCCGGAAGATTCTCATTCCGGGATCAGAGCTCATCGCTGACCTACAGATTTGATCCACGTCTCCACCATCACCTGCGTGGCGCCCAGGAGCCGCAAAGAGAAGAGACGTCACGACATCCGTTGTATACCCCTCACTCCCCAGCAATCGCTCGAGCAGCGGCTCGTTGAAATCGTACTCCTCCCCCTCTCTTCTCTCCATCGAGCAAGCTCTCACGCTGGACACATCGTCCCCCAGCTCTTCAGCCAGTAGTGCAGCCACCCTCTCACGCACCTTATTCACCGCTCTTAAAGGCGTCCCATGATCTACCATCGCTACAGCCGGCTTATCCAGACCTTGCCCAGAGATTGTGGCCCTGACCTGATCCGCCATCACCTTTGCAACCTCTCTATCCACTTCATCCATAGCTACCATCGGCTCAGCGAATTGCACCACAAGATCAGCCAATCCCTCATTCCTCAATTCCTCCAGCCTCCCAGGCAAATATTCCTTGAATGCCGCACTCGGACCGAAGAACAGCGGCACCACCAAAAAGCGCCTCACACCCGCCGCATATTGCCTCTTCAGGAAGGGAACCATCACATCCGCCTTCTGCCCACCCAACTTCTCGGCATCCACCTTACTAGAGTGCAGCAGGGAAACCGGAAACACTTTGCGCTCAATTCTCGCTCCCAGCTCCTCAGCCAAGCCCCTCAAACTCAGGGTCGCTTCAGGCCTCAACGAGCCATTGTCCATCAATATCACGCATTCCTGCTTTTCTCCCATGCCTTGTACCTAAAGGCACTAGCTAGTTCCGTCAAAAACGATTCCATTTTTCCTTAAAAAAAGGATTGCCACCACCCCACCATCTCGTTAGCGTCCCGCCCTCCGACGACCACCGGAGTTTTTCCATACACCTAATAACGGACAGGTGCCAGAGTGGTCGAATGGGCTCGCCTGGAAAGCGAGTGTGCGCGAAAGCGTACCGAGGGTTCGAATCCCTCCCTGTCCGCCATTTTCCTCGACCGCCGTAAATCAATAGATTCAGCGGTTTTTTATTTCTCCGAAAACCCCAAGGGTAACCCACAGTGGAACCATGTGCGCACGAGTCCGACACTGTCCAGAGACGTACTTCAAGATCGCACATTCACTGCATGAAAGCCACGTGTCGTATTATGCCCGTCTCCACCTGCCGTTCAGAAATGATTTTATGACTACTTTCTATTAATAGCTCTCTGTAAATCGGGATCCCTCTTACAATCAATCTTAGTCACCTTAAAAGTTCTCCAGCTATTGTTACCCGGCTTGTGAGTTCTACACAAAATAACCACTGCTGTACCACAGATGCACTTAAGCAGCAGAAAGACACCACCGCAACCATTTAACAATAAGTACATAAATAATTCACACCTACTATTCTCCCAGGATCATAATACAGGCCTCAGGTGAGTTATTTTTAGGTTCTTTTAAACTTGATACGACTGCTCTGACCCTATCACGAAAAAGGCTGCGGCGATGTGAATCGCGGCAGCCTTGGAATTCGTTTTGATAAGCAGGTCTAGCGGGTCACCTCCAGCTTTAGTTGATCGATGCTGATGGAGTCCTGGGAGCCGCTACCCACAGTGCGGTCGGTGTCCATCACACGGATGTAGACGGTCCCACTGATACCCGCTGGCAGCATGGCTACCTGAGCAGTGTTATCATCCGAGGTCTTGGTCACTGTGATCACATCTGTGAAGACGATGCCATCCTTGGAATAACCGAAGACGAAATCGTCCCCTTCATTATTGGCGCTGTGGAAAGCTTCCACGCTCAGTTCCACCAGAGCACCTGCGGTACCGATATCGAAGCTCCAAGTATGTTCCAAGCTAGATACACGGGTGTTTGGCTTACCTGAGGTCTTCTCCTCCTGTAGCACCTCATACACGTTGTTTGAAGCCTGTGTATCCAGATAGCTACCAGATATCTGTCCGCCAAGTACGACCAGCTCTGCATCACTGCTGTAGGAGGTGACCTGATCAGCCACGTCATTAACAGAAATGTCCACCAATGCGTAGTCTGTTAGACCACCTCCGTCGGTGACACTTACCGTCAGCAAATAGGCAGTGGTAATCTCATAATCCAGAGCTACTGCGGTGGTAATTTCACCTGTCGCGCTGTCGATGGAGAAAGAGCCTCCCACGTTGCCGCCGGTGATGGCATAGCTTGCACTATCTCCCGCGTCCACGTCACTTGAGGTAACTGTGACCACAGTCGTCCCCGCAACAGCATCTTCTGAGACAGAGCCACTGTGATCATTGGCCACAGGAGCCTCGTTCACGTCATTGACGTTCACGGTGATGCTTGCAGTGTCACTGAGAAGCCCGGCGTCGGTCACTTCCACGCTCAGCACGTACTGGCTGTTTTTCTCATAGTCTAGTGCAGTGGTAGTGGTAATTTCACCAGTGCCACTGTTGACTGTAAACTCGCCACCCGTGTTACCAGCGGTAATGGCATAGCTCAACGACTGCCCTTGATCCGGATCCGCGGCTACTATAGTACCGACCACTGTTCCAATGGTACTGTTTTCAGCGATACTGAAACTCTGACCAGCAATCACTGGTGCACTGTTAGGAGTTTGCCCAGACCAAGCCTGGTAATGCGCGGCTATCTCACCACCCGCTAAGACGTCATCATAGGCGGCAAAGACATGAATGCCCGTAGAGGCATCGCTACGCATATTGGTGTCTCCCAATACGATGGAAGCTATGTTGAGTTCAGGAACTTGATTGGCAGTTCCTACCAGAAATCCGTCAACGAATACTGATGTCTTAATATTAACAACATCGACTACATACACGATATGATGTACCGCGCCATAAGGTGAGTCTACAGACTGTCCTGACTCTGGAGTTAGTAGATAGTCACTGTCCCCATATTTGGTGACGCCAAGCTTATTGGTATTGTTCCACTGCTCAAACCTCAAACTCCAGCCGTTACCGTCTAGCAAATGCACTGCAGCACGCCCTAGATCCTGAGCATCGACTACAAACTCATAGGTAGCACTGCCACTGATTGCGGACAAGTCGACTGTTGTGGTCGTATTCCCAGAGAGAGGACTGATACGCTTGTGCACAAAAGCACTACCTTGATGAACCGCCTCTTCCCAAGCCTGTACTCCAGTCAGGGTACTTTCATTCAGATCCGTAACACTTACTGTGATCGTAGCAGTATCGCTCAATCCACCTGCATCCGTTACTGCAATAGTAAGGCTATAGCTACTCAGCTCCTCATAGTTCAGGGGCATAGTAGTCGCTATTTCGCCAGTACCGTTGATGGAGAAGGCACCGCCAGTATTGCCAGAAGTGATTTCGTAATTCAGCACATCTCCAGCATCAGGGTCACTCGTACCTACAGTCGCAACAATAGCACCGGCAGATGCATTTTCGGCTACGCTGCCACTACCATCTGCAGCGCTAGGCGCTTCGTTCACGTTCGTCACGTTCACAAAAATCTCCGCAACGTCACTTAATGCCGGATTTCCGTTATCGCTTACTTCCACAGTTAGCACATACTGACTTGTTGACTCATAGTTTAATGAAGCCGCCGTAGTAATCTCACCAGTCGATGCATTGATACTAAATTCTCCACCAGAGTTACCCGCAGTGATGGCATAGCTCAATACCTGACCTTGATCCGGGTCCATTGCTACAACTGATCCTACTACTGTGCCAGCCAGACTATTTTCAGTCACACTGAATACAGCATCACTTGCTGTCGGAGCCTGGTTTGTATTAACACCGGTGAACCATGCATTCTTGCGAGCCAACATTTCAGACACACTCAATATCGTGTTATAAGCTGCAAATGCATGGATTCCTGTGGCACCATCACTGCGCATGTTGCTTTGACCAAGTGTTGCAGCCCCACCGCCAAGCTCTACAGCCTGGCTAAAGCTACCAACATGCACTCCATCCACATACAAACGTGTTTCATTTAGCGTGGTATCTACGGTAAAGACCACATGTTGAACTGAACCATAAGGACTGGCCACAGATTGTCCGTTTACTGCAGTAAAAGACCAATCAGCAGCACCGAACTGAGTAACGCCGAATTCATTACGGTCATTCCATTGTTCGAACTTCAAGGCGAAACCATTCCCCTCCAGCAGGTTGACACTCGTCTGCCCATCATCTATGGCCTCCACTAGAAACTCATAGGAGGCATCACCGTTAATAGCTGATAGATCCACTGCCTTCGTTCTATTTCCAGCTATACTTCCTTGCTTTACCAAGGCTGGAGTACCGTACTCAATTTCTCTGACCCAAGGCATGATACCAGTGGACCCATCGTCATCGATCAATGGATCTTCATCGCGACGTATTACGATAGATGCGGAGTCACCATACTCATCAAGTGTCACCACACGATAGTAATAGCGCAACCCTGAGAATGCCCATGAGTCCACGAACTTACGACCATGCTGCACAGCAGTTCCGACAGTCGTGTAATTCACGCCATCAAGAGAGCGCTCAATGCGATATCCTGTCTCACCAAAAGGCTCCTCCCAGTCCAATACAATGGTAGTGGTACTAAGAGAAATGAGGCGCAGGTCACGTACTGGTCCCGGACGTGTTGTAGACTCTACAGCTACAGATGCGGCAGAAACGGTATTCCCATCGTTAGCCCTGATGCGGAAAAAGTGAAGTCGCCCATCATCTAGTCCAGTGACCTGATAAGAGGTAGTCCCGCTAGCAACGATACCAGCACTGACGAAGTCCACACCATTCATTGATTTTTCAATGGTATAGCCTGTAGCACCTGATACCGAATCCCAACTCAAGTCCACACTGTCGTGCGTGGAAGAAGTTACATTCACAACCGCTGGCACAGAGAGGGAGTTGGTGGCTGGATCCTCATTCACCAGAGTTCCAGTGACGGTCACATTATCAAAAATAGCAGTCACAGCACGCGTGTGATTATTGGAGCAATTCGCCAAGCCAATGTACACCTGCTGGGCCATTGGAATGCTCTGGCTATTCATCAAAGTCCAGTTTGTACCATCAGCTGATGCATAGGAGCTGACAGTATCTCCGGAGCGCACCAAGCGGAGCCATTTGTTCGAGTTACCACCATTAACATCAGACGAACTACCGCTTGTAGCTGAGCGGTATTGCACACGTGTCCCATTGGAGGAAGAAGATAGCGCAAAGACGTGTTTGGAATCATGGTCTAGAGACTCACGAATCATCACACCACTTTTAGTCCACGCATTATCAATGTACTCCTGAGACTTCAAATGTGCGATAATCTCTCCATCCCCATCTAGTCTCTGGTAGGTAAACATGAAACTGTCTCCCGCACCCCACACATCACGACTGGCTACATCCAATGACCACTCACCTGTTGCGGAGTCATAATAATTCTCACGG
The DNA here is from genome assembly GCF_900141815.1 of Rubritalea squalenifaciens DSM 18772. Taxonomy (NCBI): domain Bacteria; kingdom Pseudomonadati; phylum Verrucomicrobiota; class Verrucomicrobiia; order Verrucomicrobiales; family Rubritaleaceae; genus Rubritalea; species Rubritalea squalenifaciens. Next base: position 430,434 of record NZ_FQYR01000004.1, on the reverse strand, counting down.
GCCAAGCGAACATTTCCAACATTCTGAGCATACCAGTCATTAGGCGTCGCATCCACATAGATGCGGTAACTACCCAAGTCACTATACCTGCCTGCACTCTCAAGCTTAAGATAATAAGTGCCTGCGGCTAGGTCGTCCTGAAGCCATTGAATGTTCTTACCATTATCAACATGAGCAATCACATCTCCGTTTGAGTCCAGCAAGCTCACCTTCAAACATACAGGGGAAATCTCAACAGCTGCAGTATGCAAGGACATGCGTCCTCCAGCCCAGGTAAAACTGAACATATCTACATCGGACATTTGCTCGATAACCCCTTCCCCACGGAAGCCTGTACCTTGCGCGGTCAGAGCAGCAGCACTTCCAAGCGCATCGGCATGATCATCTGGTCGGTATCCTGAACTCGCAGGAACATGAGACTGCACAGTGCTTATGACCCGTGAGATATCATCAAAAATAGTATCATCATACCCCCAATGGTTTTTGTTATACCATTTATTTTGGACATTATCGGCTGACCCCATCACTGCTGCCCGCAAGTTATCCGGGTTGCCGTAATAAGCTTCTGTCAGATCACCGTACTTATCCCAGTTAATCGCATGAGGAAGACCAAATGTGTGCCCACCTTCATGCCCAATTACTGTAGAATATGGCCCAAACCCAGTAGATATAACAGAGGTACCCTCAGTCATCCCAAAGGAACCGAATCCTGCTGCACCTCCATTCCATGACGGGGAGACAAGATTCCAAGAACGAGGGTCATTGAGATCAACCTCTGTAGTGACATCAATATCAAACATAGAATACATGGCTGAAGTCGAAAGCCACCAGTTGTAGATATACTGCTGCTCATACGCGTTAAACGTAGTTGGATCACCATCAAAATCGATGGCTCTTACTGGGTTACCGTCATCTCCAATGCGGTTTGGATCACCGTCAAAATCCAAATATACTTGAGCTTTCGAACTAGGAGAGCTGTGAAGTATCGGCATGCCATTAGGAGCAAAAGTGACCCAAGAGGGCACCTCTTCATTGAAGCTCGTCCAAGCTCCTGCTCCGCCACCCGGGGCCGCTGGAGCTCCAACAACTACTTGTGGAAATGCAAGTGCGGCCGCAACGATAGCATCTCGACTTAGAAGTCTTCTATGTGTTGTGTGTTTCATGATGGGTTTATTTATATTTCAGGAGTGATCTCCCTAACAAATCAGTGAAACCGAATATCGATACACTGATCATTCAACCCATTTAATACTACAACATCCCCCACCCATGCAAAATGATGCCGCTTGTCTCCATATGAAACAGCGCGCATAACAAAATATATTAATATAACTTAAAACATAATAAAACATCACATCTCGCGAACAAGGCCTGGCCTATGTCCGCGAGAACTATAATGCGCAGTAAGCCGACTTACTTACCAAGCTTGTGAATCGTCATCCAAGTCGGGAAGAGGACTTCGTCGCCATCTTCTGTTTCGACGTCGATATCGAGCTGCAGCTCATGCACCGGCTTGAGACCCTTCACCTTGATGAAGACGGACTTGCCATCTTCGGACATCTTGGCATCCGTCACTTTCATCTTGGACCAGCCCTCACCGCTTCCGTCTACCTTGTACTCCTTGGTGCCGTACTCACGGCTCCACTTGATGTTTGCTGCCTTGATCGCGTAGCTCTCAGGGTCTTCCGCCAGTTCGTCGTCGAGCGTGAAGTTAAAACTCAGCTTCAGGCCGCCTTCCTTGGCTTCCACGGATGTGAGTGTGTGAGCTGGTTCACCTGTGTAGCGAATACGGTCGATGCCACCGAGCTCGGCCGCATTGGTCTGCCAGCCGCGAAGACCTCCCACATAGAGCTGGCCGTCCGCCGGGTTGAAACGTGCACGCATAGCAGAGGATGTCAGTCTTACCGGAATCTTCACCACCCCGCCCTGAATCAGTCCGTCCACGGTCTCGTGGTATACGGTGTAGATGGAGCTGGTGCCGTAGGAGCAGTGCAGCATCTGGCCCTTGGGCATGCCCCACTTGTCGTCAGGTACCCAGATCTGGACACCTCCTGAGTTATCAACATCACGTGGCAGCCAGGCCAACGGCTTGGGCATCTCGCTCGGGTCATGCTTATGGCTGTCATCCGTCCACACTACAGTGTTTAATTCTCCTTTCTTGCTGAAAGTGTCCACTACCCCCCCGAAGTAGCCAGGGGTGATCCAGTGGATCGGGCATCGTGGAATAAAAGTCCCCTCATTATCACCCGCGGTGATCTCGCCGTTCGGTCCTACTCCTATGCCGTTTGGCGCACGGAGGCCGGAGGCATACTGCTCCAGCCTGGAGCCGTCCTTGCTGATCTTGAGAATGCTGCCGTTCATTGCACCGACACGCTCGAAGCCTCGGCCACCAGCACGAACAGGTGAGCCCTGCGCGAACCAGAAGTTACCGTCCTTGTCGTTCTTCAGGTCAAAGCTGAAGATGTGGAAGCCCTTGTTGATCGGCCAGTCGTTGTTGAAGCACTGGTAGAAATCAGTCTCTCCATCGCTATTGAGGTCGACGTGCCTGGTAATCTGGTCGTTGCCCAGCGTGTAGATCTCATCGTTAACAATAGTCAGGCCAAGTGACTCGTGCAGACCTGTGGCGATGAGCTGGTACTCCAGCTTGCCAAGATTCTTATCGATGCCAGTCGCCTTCCAGAGATCTCCGTCCCAAGTACAGAAGGCCAGACTCTTCCCATCGGAGAAGAAATCAAAGCCACCCACACGAAGCTGCTTGCCAAACGGATTTTTGTTAGGAAGCGTCAGACGGTCCACTACATAGGAGTCCTTCTTGTCGGAGACCTGGCCTTTGGTGATGATAGGCTCGTCTGTCTTGTAACGGCTTGGGCCCCCTTTGAGCATTTCATCGACCGGCTTCAGCTTGGCAAGTTTTTCAGCCAGACCTACGGGTGCAGAACCTTTGCTAACCGCCACCTGCACCAGCTTCTCAGCCTGGTCCGCCGGCACCTTAAGCAAGAGCTTGCCGTCCTTTGACTCGAAGCCTGCGCTGCCATTAATGGTGAAGAAGGCATCACCTGCCTTGGCAGTCTTGCCACCGTCACCGATTTCAACATTGGCCGCCTCGGCTAAAACCATCACCTTGTCCTTCTTGAGGCTACAGAACTTCAGCTCCCTGACGAGTGCTCCATCCATGCTTGCCGAGTGATCCAGCACATCCGCCTCTCCCACACTGTAGGAGAAGACGACATCCTTTCCGTGCACGTAGTAGCCTTTGAACTTCGCCCATTCCTTCGGAAGAGTTCCGAGCGGCGGGTTACCACCACCGGCACGCGGGTCGTCCCACTTACCGTCAGGGGAGAGCCAGCCTGGCGCATTCTTGGAAGCAAAGAGCGCCTGCTTTTCATTCCACACCGGAGTCGCACCGTGGCCCGACTGGAACGGAAGTCCTTTGAAAGCGACCCCGCCGCCGTTGAGCCAGCCTCCGGAGAGCTGCATGGTATCTGCATTGAATACCACTCCCGCATCTCCATCACCCCCGTCAAGAGTGACTACATAACCACGGTTCACATCGTAAGCACCATTCTTGGCAGAGAGGACAGTCGCTACTACCGGGCCATTGCTCTTGTAGATATCGTTTCTTAACTTCTCCTCTTTGCTGAGGGATGCCTTGGCAGTGATCGGGCGTATCTTGATGTTGCGGTAAGCAACCTTGTCACCATGGTCTTGCAGACCGATGACACCTTTCTTGAAGGTACCGAATGCTTTGTTTGCCTTAAATTTACTGTTAGCCAGCAGAGTATCATTCCAGGTTTCGTCACCCACCGTGTAGGTATATAGCTTCTGGCCGTTGAACCAGTGGGTAAAAGTACCATTCTCACACACGATCTTCACCTTGTTCCAGCCGTCCTTGTTGATCACCTTCTTGCCCTTCGGCGGAGCGATCATGTCGTAGAGCGCACCCGCGGAATGCTTGTCTGTTGCTTCGGCGGTATCGTTCATCACCTGCATCTCAAGCGCACCCTGCCAGATGGCCCCCTTGGAGCCCGGGTTCACGCGCAGAAGAATCCCGCTGTTACCCTCGGACTTCCATTCAAGCTCCAGCTCGTAGTTCTCGTAGGCTGGAGCAAAGTAGATGTCCTCGCCGGCCGGCTTCACCAGCCTCAGCTCCCCGTCCACTGCCTGCCAAGCCCCAGTTTGCAGGTCAGCTTTGGTCTTCCAGCTTTTCACTCCCTGCAGGTTTTCACCGTTGAAGAGCAGCTTCCAGCCCTGCACCTGCTCCTCCTCTGTCAGGGGAACTGGCTGCTTGGCCAGCAGCATGGGAGTTGTACCGAGTGTCAGCCCTGTCATGGCTAACATCATTTTGTGAGTCACGTTGTTCATGTATCGAGTATAGTAGTGCGTTTAGAAATTATTTATCGAGAGACTTCATCCATTGGAGGATGGCCTCCATCTGCTTCTGCCCGTCACCGTCCAGAGGCTGGGCCAGCGTGGTGGTGTTCTCCTCCACGAAATATTTCGGCATGATCGTCAGCGGATCGATGCGGCGCGGGTCTCTCATCCAGCGGTGGTAATAGTCAGTCCTCAGGCGCTGCCCTGCATAGAGCAGGTTCACCCCCGGCGCTTCAAACACAGCCACCGGCTTCGCTTCCGCTGCACCATGGCAGGCAGCACAACCAAAGCCACCCTGCATACCGAATAAGGTTTTGCCTGGATCCTCCTTCGACTCCACCTTCGCAGGTTCCTCACCTACGCCGTACTGTGCGGCCAGGCCCTCCGCCAGCACCTTGGCGCGGCTGTGATAATCAGGCATCCGTTGTTTCAGCCACGGGCGGGTAGTATAGCCTAGCTCCCCCTTGAATAACTTCTCCATCCACTCCGTCTTGAGCTTTTCACCCACGTAGGTCAGGTCCGGCGGAGTTGTGCCATGGCCGCCCTTCTTGTGCTCACCTCTGGCATACGCCGCGGAAAGGGAGTGCACAGCATCGAGCCTCGCGCCCTGCCCATCCTTGGTATGGCAAGCTGCACAATTCAAATTCTTGAACTGGCGGGATGCATACTCGGCCCGGTTGAAGTTGAGCAAAGACTTCACCGCCTGCTCACTCTGCATGAATGCCGCCAACGCTTTCTTGTCCCCTTCCGATAAATTGTATTTCGGCGCCTTGCCTTCACCAATCAGGCAGCCCTTCATGCCATTCTTTGCCAGACCTGAAAGTGGCGTAAAGCCGACCTCAGCTACAGCATCCTGCGGCAAGCCATCATGACAGCTTGAACAATGGGCACTCTTCACCAGCTCCTTGCCTTTCACGGCATCTTTGGCTCCAGCCGCATTCTTCCCGGCCTTATCCAGACCTCTAACAAAATCAGCTAGATCCGCGGCCTCTTTGTCACTCACGGCGAAATCAGGCATGCGGGTCGAGGCATGGTGCTTGCCGGGCTCCTTGAGGAAAGCTGCCAAAGCACCTGGCTCATACTTGCCGCCTGCATGGAAAAGCTCGATCGGCACCCCCTCGCCCCACTTGGCCAGATCCTGCCCCTGCTCCGTCTGATGACAAGCGATACAGCCTAACTGATCAAAAACCTTACCGCCTTCTGCGGCGTCACCGGCAACCGCCTTGTCAGGCGCATCCGCCTTGAGAGTCTTCAGATAGGCTGCAATATTCGCAGCCTCCTCCTCACTGGCCACCACTTTGGGCATACGGGCGTGCTTGCGCATGGCACTTGGATCTGTAAGCCACTCGGCCATCCAGCTCTCGTCCAGCCTACTACCGATACCAGCAAGGGATGGAGCCATCTCAGTAGCTTCGGGCATCCCTTTGCCTCCGTCGTGACAGGCTGAACATTTCAACTCGGCGAACAACCCGCGTCCCTTGCGGATCAACTGGGACTGCGTAAGCTTCTCATCCATCTTGTGACCTAACAGCGAATGCGGAACTGGCTCCTTGGCAAAATCCCTCCCGCGCCACATCAGGCGCAGCCTGCCTGCCCCCTCCGGGCCACTCTTGTATATCACCTTCACCTGAACCTCGCCGCTGTTCAGGCGCAGACGCTTGCTCTCCTCTTTGCCAAATTCACCATCCTCCTTGAGAATGCTCTCGCCATCAATGAACAACTCAGCACTTCCCTGCCCCTCAAAGGAAAAGTAGACGCGGCTTCTCTTGTCTACTTTCAGGAACCCTTCCCACACCGCATCGTACTGCCCAGCCGGCAGCAGCGCACTCACAGCCTCGCCCTTCTGGACGGTGAGTGCAGCCTGGCGGCTTTCACGGACATCACCAGCCTGACCTTGAGTAAGGGTCAGCCTGAGACCTTGCGTTCCAGCCGGTGCATCCTGTCCTGAAACTGTACTTCCGCAAACAAGTATCGGGGCAATAACATGCACTAGATGCAGTTTTCTGCTTACTGCCCCATACGCCTCAAGCTGAGCCATTATCTTTTTTATTTTAGTCATTTAGAACCAAGTTGTGATGTTGTGTGAGGCCATTTAATGGACCCGTGGATGAGTAATAGCACCTTACCAGTGAGTCCAGAGAGTTGAACCTGTCCCAATGTGGTACAACATGCACACCTTCACTCGGCAAAATCAGATGGCAAAACATCTCCACCTGTCCCTCCGTGAGTCAGCTAGCTTGACCTTGTGAACTAGCGTGATCATCAGCCTACTATTTGGTTCCAGCACCAGAGCAACATGGAGAAGATCACTCAAGTTTACGAAAAACGCATCGCAGTTACCCCAGAGCGCATCATCGAGCCGATGATACATGGAAAAGAAATCCCGCTACAAGTATCTGCCATGAAAGTAGGAAGCGAACCCATCTCCTATGAAGAAGCCATACAAAGACCCTTCTCTCCATTCAATGAAGGTGATCGTTGGGGCAGTATCTGGGACACTGTATGGTTCCGTGTATGTGCTGAAGTGCCTGATGACTGGAAGGGTGAATCAGTGGTTGCCTCTATCAACTTGAGTTACGCCAAGCATGAAGGCTTTGGCCGCGAGGGGCTCGTGTATATAGACGGTCAGCCAACCATTGCTATCAATAGAGCGCGAAGTGATATCCCTCTCATCGAGAATGCCGAGGGCGGAGAGAAAATTGAATTCTACATCGAAGCCGCTGCCAACCCCGCAGCTCAGATGGGATGGGGTGACAACGATTTGCTAATGCCTGATTACTCCACACCTCCCCTGTTCAGCATGGAGAAAGCAAGGCTGGCTACATTCAATAGAGAAGCACATCAGCTGAAGTTGGATTACGAGGTGTGCCATGAAGCGATGCTGGCACTACCTGATAATGAGCCGAGACGAGGCCAGCTCTATCGTGCACTAAACCAGGCTTGCTCTGTTTTAGAACTTGGAGATTCAACTTCGATTGTCCCGGCTCGTGCAGTTCTCGAAAAAGTCATGTCCCGCAAAAATGGTGACACGAACCACAGTATCACTGCAGTGGGACACGCGCATATCGATACGGCCTGGCTCTGGCCGCTCAGGGAAACAATTCGCAAATGTGCTCGGACATTCTCCACAGCTCTACGCTACATGGAGAAATATCCTGACTATCAGTTCGCCTGCTCCCAGCCCCAACAATATTCTTGGATGAAGAAATATTACCCAAGCATCTACGCCGACATCAAAAAAGCGGTAGCTCGAGGTCAATGGGAACCTGTTGGTGGCATGTGGATTGAGGCTGATTGCAATATCAGTTCGGGTGAGTCGCTGATCCGACAACTTATCCACGGCAAGAATTTTTATGAAGAAGAATTCGGTATTGAGGTAAAGGACCTATGGCTTCCCGATGTGTTTGGTTACGCCGCAGCCTTGCCGCAGATACTTCAGAAAGCTGGCATTCAATGGTTTCTCACTCAGAAGATCTCATGGAACGATACTAACAAATTCCCTCATCACACATTCTGGTGGGAAGGTCTAGATGGATCACGCATCTTCACCCACTTCCCTCCGGTCGACACATACAACTGCCAGATGGGGGCTAAAGACCTGATGCACTCCATGCATAATTTCCAAGAGAATGATCGTGCCACAGCAGCACTTATCCCATTTGGCAATGGCGATGGAGGCGGCGGCCCAACTATCGATCACATCGAGAAATGCCGACGCTGGGAGGACTTCGAAGGACTTCCCAAAGTCAAAATGGGTAAGGTCTCCGAATTCTTCACCGAAGCAAAAGACGATGCTATTGACCTACCGGTGTGGAACGGAGAGCTTTATTTGGAACTCCATCGAGGCACTCTTACCAGTCAGGCATACAACAAGCAGAAAAACCGGGAATGCGAGCTTCTTCTCAGAGATGCTGAATTCTTTGATGCTGTTTCTAGGGGGCTTGGTCTGGATGGCATGTTAGAGTCTATACCAGAAACGCAACGCCCCGTATGGGATGTAGACGCCCATATCACAGGAAAAGACAAAGACATGAATGCTCGCTGTCTGGACCGCGCATGGAAACTTCTCCTCTTGAATCAATTCCATGACATTATCCCAGGCTCATCCATACACTGGGTCTATCAGGATAGCAAAGTAGACTACGCCAACATTCGTACTTTGGCTGATGCCGTAAAAAACAAGAGCTTGGAGAGCATCCTATCCGTGATCGACACAGGCAAAATGGAGCAGCCAGCTGGAATCTTCAACACACTGTCTCACGAACGCACAGAAGTCGTTGAACTACCGAATGGTGAACTTATGCATTGCCTCGTCCCCCCCTGTGGATACACAGTGATAGATCAGAATCAGGGACAAAGTCATGACGAGTTACCCCCCGTAAGCTATCAAGAAGATGATGGATTGATCAAACTGACAAACGGTCTTGTCAGCGTATCTATTGATGAAAATGGACGTCTAATATCACTCTTTGATCACGAGATGCAGAGAGAGGTCTTGACTCCTGGACAAAGAGCAAACGTCTTCCAAATACACAAGGACATCCCTAACTTCTGGAATGCTTGGGACATTGACCATTTCATCAATGAGAGCACCCAAGAAATCAGTGGAACTACACGTGTAAAGATCAAGGCACACTCCGAACTCAGGGTCACTGTGCAAGTAGAGCATCATTTCGGAGACTCTCATCTATCACAGGATATCGTTCTTAACGCCGGCAGCAAGAGGGTGGATTTTCATACACAAGTCAACTGGCAAGAACGCAACAAACTACTGAAGGTATCATTCCCAGTGAACGTGCGCAGCCTACGTGCTACATACGACACGCAGTTCGGACACGTGGAAAGGTCCACACACGGTAATTCAAGCTGGGATGTCGCCCAGTTTGAAGTCCCCGTGCACAAATGGATGGATCTCAGCGAATCCGACTACGGGGTAGCCCTTCTGAACAACTGCAAGTACGGAGCAGACATTCATGGCAGCAATATGCGCCTAACCCTATTAAAATCAGCCTGCGCACCTGATCCTGAAGCAGACCGAGGCGTGCACACCTTCTCATACTCTCTATTCCCTCACAAAGGGAGCTTACAACAAGGCAAAGTGATCGAGGAAGCATACGCATTCAACAGCCCACTCTTGGTCACACCAGCACCACGGTCATCTGACACGATGAACGAGAAAGCACGCCTACCAAGGATACATTCATTCATAACCATAGATCGGCCCGGCGTTATTCTAGAGAGCCTCAAGAAGGCTGAAAAATCCGATGCTTTGATAGCGAGGGTCTATGAGGCATACAGCTCCAGAGGCACCGCTGAGATACAAACGCAGCTTCCGGTGACTAGCCTAAGAGAGACAGACTTGCTTGAGAGAGAAATAGACGGTTCAACAGCTGACGGCCAAACCCTACATTTTGACATAGATCCTTTCTCCATCAGAACATTTATGCTGGTCTCGTAATCAAAACAATTCACCTACGTCCCTAAAAATTAATAACCCCATCCAACACGCTATGGATGGGGTTATTATGTGTATCACACGCTGTACTATTTGCTCTCTATTACATGTGTATGAAAAACTTTTTTGAAGATCTCTACGCTAGCCCAAACAATCACTCCGCATAAAGGATCGTTTATCAAACATACCTTCCGTTGCGCACTGTGAGCATGTTTTACGAGCACAAGGCTGAGTATTCTACCCAAATGCGAATGTGCCACCCAGGGACAGGCTGCGCACACCAGTTAACGTCACACTGTCTATAAACCTATTCTACCTGTGCAGGTTTGATCTTCTCCGATACTACTTTCAATTCAGGAGAGTTGTTATGCCTAGTCTGGTAGACGAATAGATATTTCTTCTTGGAAGGATTATGAAACCAGCGGGAAGTCACGAATCGAACCCATTTCTTGTCTGTCTGGTCATAGTATTCCAAATAGACTTGGTATCCTTCTCCAGCCTTGGCATGAGAATCCACTTCAGAGATAAATTTGCTAGCGTTGGCATCCACATAAAAAAACTTATTAGACTTAGCATTAGGATCAAAAGGTGTCTTACCAATCACCCCTCTCAATCTAGTTGAGGTGAAATTTAATACCATGCGCGTGCCTCCTGAAAAGCGAGCTTGATCAGAGGGTAATGCCAACGCCCTGTAGCTCTGGGCTTCATTGTCAGCTTTTCGATTTGGAACTAGTACAACCACTAGTTTAGATGAATCTTCGGGCAGCTTTAGTTTAGACAGAACTTTGAAACCTGCTTCGCTTTCGTCGGGCACACAAATCGTCAAGATTTTAGGACCGGTATACTTAACCGGAGCCAGAATAGTTGAAGTAGAGACTAGCAAGCTACTTCCTGAATCCTTGGCCAACTTACCACTTGCATCCAACCAGTGTAGCCTCTCGGGAACATCTCCACCACCAACCGACAGAATGCTAAGCTCAATTTGCGCTTGCTCCCTTCCTGAAGATTCAGCGTTAACAGTATAACAATTAAGAATGGTAAGCAGCCCAACTAGAATTTGAAGAATGCAACAAGATAAACTAGGTACTCTTTTCATGATCAATAATCAATAGTCGTTGTATGCTTTAAACTTCATCTTCAGCCAACCAGCGGAAAGATATCATGCGCATCTTACGGCCAAGCTTCTGATTGATCGGATTCAGTGATGAGCTTACTTGGTTCACTGGTTCATCAGCCGCGTCCACAAATTCTGGTACTCGCTGCACGGTGGCTTCGCACCATGCTCTAGCCACGATTTTCCCAGAAAGATCATGGGCTTCTCCGTATGCTCTGACAGTAAAGGTATCACAGCGAGCAGATAAAGCTGGCGCAATTCCCATCAGTATATCCGCTTGTGTCAAGAAGCCTGGTGCAGCTTTCCCGGTCATTCCTTTCGGATTAGCCAAGGCCTTTTTGTTCTGAAATGAACCCGCAACGGAATCTTCATCATATAATTTGGAATCAGCCTCACAATCTTTGTTGATTCCTGATTCGTCAATAGCTGCCTGTAATGCTCCGCAGAGACCATCCTCACCATCCACTAAACGCCGGTTCATAAACTCACCTAAACTAAGGAAAGGTCCTCTTGCTTTTACCTGTTTTACAATTGCTTCAGCTAGGGCATCAATTTCAGAACTTGTTAATTTCCTAGACCCAAACCAGCGCTTCTGCCAATAAGACTGCCCCCCACCTGAGGCCTCCACTGAGGAACCGTTTGCTAGTGTGAAACGTGAGAATGCAAAACCATTATCCAGAGATTCGGTCTCCCACTCCCCATTCTGGGCATTCAGGAAGGCTACAGTATTGCCTTTATAGTTCAAACCACTGAGCAAAGCTTTCCAAGCATGCTTCGATGTTGAGTTTACATTGAAGCTACCTTTAATCGTTAGATACTGTGCAAGCTTTTTGTACCCATCATCCCCCTCTAGTTCCAGTTTCGCTTTCTCAGCGTCGATAACATCTACATGATAACGCATGTTGGGCAGAGAATTCTTACCTTGAGATAGCTCTTCTAAAAGTTGAGACATGGATTTCTTATCCTCTACAAGCGGTGAATCCCAGTTTCCCAAGCCACTAGTATACCAGTCATCCCACAAAGCCTCGTTCAGCTTCCATGATTTATCATGTAAAGTGACAGAATAACCATTGTCACCTCCATGAAATCCCCCCAATGGAGAAGCCCCCTTATGTTCAACATCTGTCTGTGAAACGAATGGGTTCGCAAATGAGTTTGCAAATGCATAGTTAATGTTTGGGTGTGATTTTAGGTGCCAGGGCTTAAGCTTGTAGGTACCATAGTCATCACTCAGGTCACATATTTGGCTGGGGTCTTTGGGGTTGTGTTCATAGCGCGCCGCATAGTGACCTAGATCAGAATGCTGGAGCTGAGCCATTGATGTAATCGGCTGCACTGGAATTTCTCTGACAGGTACCATGGACTGACCATCTACGCCAACACTTCGGCCCAAGTGACCATTGTCACCATCGATTGCGAGCTTGATGTCATCAAAATCATTTACTCGTCGAACTATGAAATTGTAAGGACTCGTCGTCAATTGGTGCTCATTATTCTCTCTGATGAAGCACTGACCCAGAGTAAGTGGAGAAAAGAGGAAAGGAGAAAAATCCACCTGCTCAGACAGAGTTAGCTCATCACCTAAGGAGATATCTGCAATTGAATGCTCCGTCTTAAGCACAGCCCCAACTAACACAGAAGGCTGAGGATCCTCTTTGGACGTCGATGACAGGGAGAACAATGATTTATTAGGATCAAGATCTACAGAAGTTGCCCTCATTGACCCTACAGTCATGATGTCGGCTTGGTAAGACCATTGGTTTGGATAGCCCTGTGGACCGACAAGGTAGTTATCACTATAGAACCATTCATTCCGGCGGGTGTAGTATACTTCTATCGCAGCGTTACTATCCAAAACCAGCTTATTACCATAATGGTCAATGTTTGCAGAATACGTGCCACCGCGAACCTCGAAACCTCTATTGAGAGGAATAACCCTCGAGCTCGGCAGCTTGGGCCTATTGCTACCGTCTGAATAGAGAACCACCTCTCCAGGAGCCATAGACTTAGGCTTGCCGAATTGGTCTTTCAAATTCACCTCATAGCGTACTGTTGGAGCTGCAATCTGAGGCTGAGATGAATCGTAAGATTCATTCTCTCGGACAGGATGGTGCAATGCCCGATTCTGTATGAGGTTTCCAACACCTGGCTGCCTGACATTCAATGCAAGCGGCATGCTCCAGAATTTCAAATCGAAATGAGAATCAGGAGGAAGTGAGAGTTGTATATTGAAAGGGTTCCACAGTTCTATGATAGGTTGAACAACCATACACAACTGGCTCTTATCCGCTGACACTGGATCACCAAAGTATGAAACTAGCCACAGCCATTTGCTCACTACAGGCATACGGTGTTGCCAGCCTCTTCTACTACAAACGTCTAGCCAATCATTACCTAGTGAATAAGTGGGCTGATCCCCATCCCAAGTCAACAATCCCCCCTCAGAGAGAGGCTTGTAGGCCCTCATATAGTTTCTCAGATCATACCAGAATGGGCCATCCTCAAAAACTCGAGCTGCAATGTCAGGAGACAACTGCATCTCCTGAGGCAAAGCTTCTCTCTCCATCATCATATTAAGGTCTTTGCGCAGACCTCCCCACTTAACATTTGTTAGAACACCTACTGACTTCGTTGACAAATCATGATAATAATAACCTATATCACCATCTTCGACTTCTTGCTCAGCAGCTAATTTTAGAGTTTTCCAGCTATGAGTTTTTCCAAATTTCTCAGTCAGTTCTCCTTCCGTAGTCACAAACTTTCCAGCAAGAGCAGGTGCTCCCTGACCGTCAAATGCCTCCAGGCTGGTATTCGGGTGGGCAGCTTTTGCAACCAACTGGGTTGATCGATCATCTTTCTCTGATCTCTCAAAATCTATGCGAGCTTTCAAGCTCTCTCCAGATACCATCCAAGCATACGCCCCTTTTCGGTAATCCTGCGTGATTTGCACCTTTGGCACTGATACAATCTTGCGCTCAAGCTCGCCAGAGACCGAAGCGTCTGGTGCTAGACCGAGCGAACCGCGCCCGATCAAAGCCACTTCATTATTCGTGGACTCCACTTTGACAAAATCAATCTCTTCTACATCCTTCTTTTCACCGGAGACCAACCACTTCAGAAAGCGCCCATTTCTATCTTTGCCAGAATAACTATCTCTATAGTCATTTGCCAGATCAGTAACATCAGTTTTATCCACTCCATCTCCTATACTTCTCCATGTCCCAAGCAGATATTCCCTTTGCACACCTGACCCCAAAATATTAGAATTTGCTGTGATACGTTGGTCCGGCCCTGCAGCTTCCTGCAATTCACCAATCGCTATCATCAGGGCCATTCTTGCATTGGCCTGGGCCTCCACCATTGGGTCTCTGGCAATCCTGCTTTCCTGATTTGACAAACTTAGCATGCCCATAGCGAGAAGCATGATCAACACAGTCACACTAAGTGTGGCCACTAATGCAAATCCCTTCGGTTCGACTATTTTCTTTCGCGGAAACATATTCAGTAATTCGTATTCATTTTGAGTATTTCAAATCAATGAAGTACTTCGAAATATCCTGACGATAGATGTATTTACAATGAATTTTTTCCATTCAGAGTATCCTGTACTATATGACAGGACATGTCTTTTTACGATCACTAATCCGCTCCTAAGCATGTAAAATAAAGCTTAGAACACCTACACATAATTCAGCATTTACGTCTAAACAACTCAATGCTGTCCCCCCAAGAGACACCTGAACTCACACCCCAATCCCGCCGTGAGACGCAAAACGCACTAATACTTCACCACCTCTGGCCTGTCTCTTCATTAGACAGGTGAGATTAAGTGTAATCTCAAGTGTGCCGTCGTAATTTTGCGTAACTCAATACACACGCATCTCCTATTATGACTAATACACCTATTCTAATCGCCAGCTCATTACTGGTTTGCTTTAGCTCCTTGACTGCCCACACCCTCATCCCATCTCCAGCAAACTCTGAGATATCTGAAGGCAAAAAGCTTAGCTTGAAAAAATCCACCACCATCTACTTCAGTCCATCACTAGCTAATGAAGCCGGACTCTTGGCAGATCAACTGCGCGCGTCCACAGGCTGGCCATTCCCACTAAGACCCCTCAACAATAATTTAGTTCAAAGCGGCTCACACATCATCCTACAAACCACTAACACGAACCCTAACAATAGAGAAGCATACAGCCTGAATGTTGATGGAAATAGCGTAAGAATCACAGCTTCACACCCCGCAGGCATTTTCTACGGCACCAGAACATTACTCCAGCTACTGCCTTCTGAGGTCTATTCCAGTAGCCCTGTAGATAGTGTCAATTGGAGCATAGCGCATTGCTCGGTAGAGGATCAGCCACGTTATCATTGGAGAGGCGCCCATCTGGATGTCTCCAGGCATTTCCATGATATAGAAACTGTGAAGCGCTTCATCGATCGCATCGCATCCTTAAAGATGAATGTGTTCCACTGGCATCTTACTGACGATGACGGCTGGAGAATCGAGATTAAAAAGTACCCCAAGCTCACCAGCGTGGGTGCATGGAGGAACCGTGGCGCACGCGTAGATTCCACGCTGGAACCAGATAAGTACATCAACAATGATAACCTGTACGGGGGTTTCTACACCCAGGAAGAGATCAAAGAAATCATCGATTACGCAGCTAAAAGGCATGTCCAGATACTTCCTGAAATCGATTTCCCCGGCCATTGCGGCGCGGTAAACAAGTCCTACCCAGAATATACGGCGGGTAACTCAAATGTGATTTCAGCCTCGGACAAGGGCATCACATTCATGTGCGACGTTCTCGATGAGATTACTGATCTTTTCCCGATGCCCTACCTGCACATTGGCGGTGACGAGGTGGGTCACAACGCCTGGTCTGAAGATCCCGATTCTATTCAGCGTATGAAAGAGCTGGGAATTGAGGACGACCCGAAAAAGCTACAAGACTGGATGACCCTTCAGATCAAGAAGCATCTAGATCAAAAGAGAATCACCACGATTGGCTGGGATGAGCTCAGGGACCACAATGCCCCGAAAGACATCGTAATGATGGCGTGGAGAAACTCTAACTTTGAAACTCTGAGTGCTAAAGACGGCTACAAAACCATCGCAGCTCCTCTCCCTGAATGTTACCTCAATTACAACCATGATCCACTAGCCTCATTCCCTGGTCACGGCTACTATAACGTAACCCTGAAGCGCTCATTTCTCTGGAATCCATCTCAGAATCTCACAACTCAGGAGGCAAAAAACATCCTCGGGGGTCAATCCTGTATCTGGACCGAATACATCCCCAGAGAAAAGGATGTCGACTGGCTTATGTACCCTCGCCTTTTAGCTCTCGCGGAAACCTTCTGGTCCCCCAAACAAGAAGAGAATGAGTGGGATGCATTTCTTGATCGAGTCAACGCTCACAAGCGGAGAATGACCAACCAGGGTATTCACTTCGAAGTCCAACGCCCAAACTTACCATTCAAAACAGCTATTTTTAGAAAATCGGTCACAATTCCAGTCACTGGATTTCAAAAACCTGACAGCTTAAAATATACACTGGATGGGACAGATCCATCCATCACTGACAATTCTCCCAAGCGCCCCATTACAGCCAAAGAGAACGGTAAACTACTCATCTCCCGTTTTGAATCAGCCGATCACCACAGCTATCCGGCGGCGATCAAACTGGTGAAGGAACTATACCCTCTAGATAACCTCAAAACTGAGCCCGGACTCTGGGTCTCCTACACGGAGGGTAAATGGAATCACATTCCGGCTCCACGCTTTGTTCTTCCTCTCCAGACAGAGCAGGTATCCAATATTTCCATCAGCCATGCGTTGAGTAAGAAAAATTTCCTTCTAGATTATTCAGGTCTAATTCGCGTACCAGTAAGCGACACCTATACTTTCAATCTAGGTAGTGACGATGGTTCGATACTGGACATCTCTGGCATTCGAATCGTGGATAACGATGGGCTACATTCTTACAAAAAAGAAAGCAGCAAGGTCTATCTGGAGAAAGGCATGTACCCGATACGAATCGCTTATCTCGAAGGTGAAGGCGCTTCCAAGCTTGACGTCACCATCGCTTCCTCACGTATGGCGGAGCAGCCTATACCAGCGGACTGGCTTCTCAGAAGCAAGAAGCCACCGGAAGTCTTCTCCGTAAATATATCAACTAGTCTCCCAACCTATGGGGACAATATACCAGAGAAAGCGATGGATGATTCTGAAGTAAGCAAGTTCTGGTCAGCAGCCGCCCCACAAAAAGGAGATCATTTCACACTCGAAGTGACTTCAGACAAACTGGTAAAAGAAGTACTCGTGATTACAGGGAATGGAGGTAGTGACCGACTTGAGAGCGGTGTGCTTGAAATTTCCCAAGATGGTACAAACTGGAAGGAGGTAGCCAACTTCAAGGATGGCCAAGCTGGTGCTTTAGTGAATCAGCAAGTATCACACATCAGAATTCGGTGTACTGCCAACCAAACTGCCTGGTTAGTAATTAAAGAGATGATAGTTAAGTAAAAGGCTAGATGAAATATCTTTGATAAAACGGAGATTTGTGGCTTCTATACTAAATACACTCCTACTCAAATTTTGTGATTTCCCATGTTAAGTATGAAAGTACCCAGGCCAGACTCTCTTGTGCAACGTACGGTGGAAACCATACGTAATTCTATTAACAATGGGGAAATTGGCCCCTTGCTGCCGGGAGAGCCACGCCTAGCCAAAACACTTGGCGTGGCCAGGAGAACTCTCCGCAACGCTCTCGACATACTTGAGAAGGACGGGACGATAACCAAGGCCAAGACTGGATGCCCGAGAAAGGTAAGAAAGTCTCCTCCCGAGCAAAAGCAAAACACCCAGCACAAAACTCTCATCACTCTCCTGCCTCGTCCAGTTGAGCAGCTAGCTTCAGGCACTCAGGACTTTTTACGCGAACTATCTAACAACATAAAAAGTGATGAGGTAAGCGTCACCTATCTCCATCATCACATCTATCATCTGGCTAGTCCGGACAGCCGTCTGGATACCATCACTAGCCAGTCAAAGGCTGATGTCTGGCTACTCTACGAAGCTTCTAAGCCCATTGCCAGATACTTTGAAAAGAAAAAAATTCCAGCGATCATCTGCGGCGGCCCAGCGTTCAAGTCACGCCTCCCATACCTTGCCTATGACGGTGTCGCTACTCTCAGGCATGCGATCGGAGTACTCACCCGTGCAGGCCACACCCGCATCACATCCCCGATGCACTACAAAAGAAAAAACCGCATTGAGGCTTTCGCTGAAGAATTAAGTTCGAGAAAGCTACCATTCTCCGCAAACTACAATACGCCATGCTGGGAAAACGACCCCGAGGAACTCTATGGGATTTTGCACAAACTTCTCACCTCAAAGGAACGCCCCACCGGAGTGATCATCAATGGTATGGATGCAGTAATTACTCTCTATTCGGTACTATTGGAGCTGAACTTGAAAATACCTGAAGATATCAGTGTCGTCATAGCAGGTTCCGATCCACTGCTCCCATTGTTCCACCCCAAGCTGAGCTTCTACAGCACGGATCACAGGTCGCTCGCAAACGCACTGGCAAAAATGATCCGGCAGCTCTTGAAGACCAAAACCCTCTCAAGCGAGAACAAGCTACTGCTGATGGAATACTTCAACGGGAAGTCTGTCGCACCCCCACCTGTCCCCAAATGAGACACTCGGCAATTCGTCGAATCGAGGGAACCTGACACGTAGTGTGTGAAGAGCTTATTGCTCGCAACGAAACACACATTTACGATGAACAAACACTCACTCCTATCGCTACTAGTAGCCTTGCCGCCACTCATGGAGGCGGCATCTATTACCATCATTCCACAACCTCAGGAGGTTCAGGAAAGCCAGAAGTCATTCCAGCTTGGCACCTCCCTAACCATCCATTCTGAAGCTGTTGATCTTGCTCCTCTAGTCGATCTTTGTCAGGAAACTCTAAACGCCAGATTCCCTGTTACTCACAAGGGCGACACCACTAAGATCAGGCTCCTAGAAGCCACTGCACATCAAAAACTTGGAAAAGAAGACTACCTGCTCGAGATTTCGCAGAGCAAAGGCATCACGATCACAGCATCATCCCCTGCCGGCCACTTCTATGGATTCCAGAGCTTTCTCCAACTACTGCCGGACGAACTAAAGCAAGATGCAACCTTGCCTGAGGTCAAAATCAAGGACTCCCCACGCTTCCAGTGGAGAGGAATGCACCTGGATGAATCCCGCCACTTCTACGGCAAAGACTTTGTAAAGAAGTACATAGACCTTCTCGCTGCCTATAAAATGAATGTCTTTCATTGGCATCTGATTGATGACGGCGGGTGGAGGTTGGAAATCAAAAAGTATCCGAAGCTGACCAAATTGGGCGGCTTCCGCAAAGGCACAGCTGCAGGGTGGAGAGTAACCGAGTTAGAATTCCCCAAGTCAGAACAAGACCTCAAGTCCGGCGATTGGTACGGAGGCTTTTACACCCAAGAAGATATCAAGGAAATTGTAGCCTACGCCAAGCTCAGAAATGTCAGGGTCATCCCGGAAATCGAAATGCCGGGCCACAGTCTTCCAGCTATCTCAGCCTATCCCGAGCTCGCCTGTGGCGGAGACTTAAAAGATGACGGCGAAGGTTGGACACCATCTAGCCAGAACTCCTACTGCGCGGGCAAAGAGGCTACCTACACTTTCCTTGAGGATGTGCTGACCGAAGTTATGGCACTATTCCCAGACGAATACATCCACATCGGTGGAGACGAAGTTATCAAAAAATTCTGGGACCAGTGTCCACATTGCCAGGCTCAGATGCGTAAGGAACGTATTAAAAACACCAATGAACTACAGAGCTACTTCATCCGGCGCATGGAGAAATATATCAATGCCCACAACAGGCACCTGATAGGCTGGGATGAGATTACCCACGGCGGTCTAGCTCCGAATGCCACTGTCATGTTCTGGATCGGGATGGGAGCCGTACCTGAGACGGTCAAAAAAGGCCACAACGTAATCATGACTCCCATGTCCCCTTGTTATTTCGACTATGCTTACAGCAGCAACTCTACTGAACGCGTTTATAATTGGAACCCTGTGCCAGAGGAATTCATGGGGAGTGCTTACGAAAAGCAATTCCTGGGCGCACAAGGGAACGTCTGGACGGAATGGATGGAGACCTCAGACCGTGTGGAATATATGGTCATGCCCCGCATGATCGCCATGGCTGAAACTCTTTGGACTAGCAAAGACAAGAAAGATCTTCGCTCATTCAAATCTCGTCTCACTCACCACTTCAGCTACCTAGATCACTGGGATGTAAACTACCGCATACCAAATCCTGAGCCCAACGCCACCACTCACCTGTTCAGTGAAAGCACGAGTGTTACATTCCAAGAGCCACCTAAAGGCTTTCAAATCCATTACACCACTGACGGTTCTGAACCTACCATGGACTCGCCAGTCTACACCACCCCAATCAAGGTGGATAAGCCGCTCACAGTAAAATCTATGATGGCCAAGAGTGATCGCCACAGTGAAATCACAGCCATCCATTGCTCGAAGTTCTCACCAATCAAAGTCTCTGACCTAAAACCCGGCCTCACTGCCCAGTATGCTGAAGGTAAGTGGAAGAAAGTACCTGATTTTGCTACTTTATCAGACGTCAGTTCCTCCGTGGTTCAGACTCCTAATTTGGATATCCGCAAGAGGAATGACAACTTCGCATGCCGTTTCACCGGTTATATCAAAATACCCCAATCCGGACCCTACACTTTCTCTCTAGCCAGTGACGATGGGTCTCTGCTTCGTATTGGCGGCAATACCATCATTGATCACGACGGCCCACATGGATACTCCGCAAAGACAGGCACCGTACTACTGCAGACCGGCATCTATCCAATCGATATCGGCTACTTAGAAGTAGGTGGCGCTGAGCGTCTTGATATCAAAGTAACCACCCCAGGTGGAAGCACAGGCGACCTGCCAGCCAGCATCTTGTTCCACAAAGAAGGAGCACTCTCAACCAACACCAATTTGACCACCGAACTACCAGCCTCAGGAAAACACACGGCAAGTCACATCATCGATGGAAATAGAGGCACCTATTTCTGGGTAGCTCGAAAGGTGAGCAAAAATGAAACCATCAACTTGAAGCTCAGTACACCAATTGCCAGAGGTAAGACTGTCGTGGTCCATACCGGCTTACCTGATGGAGGTGATCAGTTTGATAATGGCGTGTTAGAAGGATCACTCGATGGTAAAACATGGGCTGTGCTGGCTCAAGAAACAGGTGGCATACTGGCAGCAAAGCTCACACGTCCTTTGAAGCACTTCAGACTAAGAGCAACGCAAGACATCCCTCACTGGGTTGCTGTTAGGGAATTTGAAATCACTGACCAATCTCCCCTCTCGGTCAAGACTGGCAAAGTGCGCTATAAGGGAACCAACCACACCATCAGACTGATAGGCCATATGGAGGGATTTGAAGACCTACAACCACACTTTGATGAAATAGCGTCCCTCTACTTCGATGCCTGGCCAAAGATCATTCACCTTATCGATGCTCCTGTTCACAAGACCAGAACCACTGTGAACATCGTTTTCAACGATAAGATCAAGCATCCTGCTCACGCCTTTGGCGACACCATCACCATGTCTAGTGGCCATCTCAGGAGAAATAAGAGTGATGCAAAAGGAGTCTTCGTGCACGAACTAACCCATATCATCCAGAATCACTCTGGGCCGGGTTGGTTCATCGAAGGCGTTGCAGACTATGTCCGTTTTAAAGTGATCAATAACGACGGATGGGCAAAGCACAACAGCCAGCACATCAACTACAATAAGCCTCTAGGAGCCTATTGGGCTTCAGCTGCTTTCCTTCTCTATCTGGAGGATAAATACCAGAAACCCATCGTGAAAACCGTTTCTTCTTCCCTTCGCGACAAAACCTACCACGAAGGAATCTGGAAGGAGCTAACAGGTCACACTCTTGAAGAGCTAACCACTGAATATCAGAAATCAAATTGGAAGCCTACATTGTAGATACACTTTATAAACTTCAGCATCTATGGACTGAAGTTTATCGCATAGTCTGAGTCACATAAGATTCATTGCGTAATATTGCCCGCTGAACTAAAAAACTTTCAAAAGTCTGATATTCCCGTTCAGCGGGCAACAAAATTAAAACAAACTATATACTGTTAGTACCCAGACCGCATCGATTCTTCATTGAGTAGAAAAAACCTACACCTTACTGACTACCCGCCTTCTTACACCAGGTACGATCATATCATCTTCGCCATTCTTTGCAGCCTTTGAAGGATCAAGCTGCTGTGGGGATTTACCCACCCACTCGCTCATCTTACCTCCCACCTTTACAACCCCTGAATGAGAATCAAATTCTAGAGTGGTAAAAACAGCATCTTTGTACGGACATGTCGAAGCAAGATGGTGGTACTGAGCATGAACTTTCTTAGAATAGCTCTCGTGCCTGTACTTTCCTCCCACCCAATAATAAGAGGCCGAATTAATATGCAGGTAATGGATGCCACCCAGTTTCACCACGTAATCAATATGCGTGTGACCATTAATAGCAATCACGACCTTGTCCTTATGTGAACTTAAAATTTTCTGAATATCCGCAGCATTATCTACCGCGTCCGGCCCGCCTAACGGCTGATGGGAAACGATCACACAAGGTCCGTCATACTGCTTTAATCCCGTTTCCAACCACTCCAGCTGTTCTGAACCTACATAATTGGCATAGCCTCCCTTGTGCGTTGGAGATCCCTTATCATTCCCATCTAGTACAAAGAAACGCAATCCGTCCACATCCTTGTGGTAATAACGGTTTTCAATCCCCCACGCCTTTAGCACCTGCTCTGTTGAATAACCAAGATCCGTATCATGATTCCCTATCACATGCATGACAGTATCATGTGCTCTATTAAAATCATCCACCAAGCCCTGACTCTCCTTTTTGGGAATAGCAAAATCACCCATCTGCAATATAGCGTCTGGTCTGATCTTTTTCATCTCCTCTAGAAAGGTCGCAAGACGTTTGTGTCCATCATGCATTATATCATGGTGCAAATCCGTGATTACACCCAACCTCACAACTCGGTTTATTTTTCCAAGCTTAGCCAAAACCTCCTGGGGCAAAGCGATACTTACAACCCCAGTGGACAACATCTTCAGAGCACTCCTTCTTTTCATAATCTATACATATAGAGACGATTATATTTCATATAACTTACAGTTCAGCAGCTTCCAAAAACATTCAACACCTTGCATTATGACAGCCCCCTCAGCTCGTCATTACGCCACATATGTAAAACATACGAGACACATGAACATATAGCTCTGATTTATAAGCTAGATTCCAAATCAATAAGCGATAGGCCAATCACCAGAATCACAACAAAATCAGTAACTAGTTACTCTTGAATTCTACAGAAACCGGATAGTGATCTGAAATACGATTCAAGATTTCATCTCTCGGGATAAAACTTTTACTAATGCGATGGTATAAATTCGGGCTGACCAATATAAAATCGACCCTCTGTCCATTCGCCGGAACCGTTTTTTTGTCCGCAAAAATCCCTGTCGGACAAGTCACCCTGTCCACGGCGTTCAAAGGAAGCTGTTTATCGACGACATCATGCAGACCAGCGTTGAGAAAGTGAGCCATCACCCCGTAGTCGAACTTACCATCCTTTAGGTTCTGAACGTGCGCGTGTTTGGTGTCGGTCTCACTCGCTGCCTTCAGCGCCTCTTCATTCTTATCTAGAAATAATCTGTCGCTCGGGCTCAGCGCATTGAAATCCCCCATAACGATGACTCGCTTCTTCTGCTCAAGTAGCGGTTTGATTTGCTCCACCAGGATTTCTGCCTCCCTAGTCCGCACCTCGTACTTGAACGGGGACAAATGAACGACAAATACCTCCAGGTTGGCTGTGCTCGCATGAAGGTAACCGTGATGCATCCCCTTGAGCCTCTTGTCTCTGATCTCAATAGGAGTACGTGATGTCAAACCAACCGAGTAGCCTGACGTTTTCAATAATGCCGAATACTCATGCCCCCATCGCTTTGCTATGCTACCTAGAAATTCAGGCTTAACATTGGTCAGCTCTTGTAACGCCAGAACATCTACATCCTGTTCCTTGATCCATCGAACACCATTCTCCAGTTGATTCTTATTATCAAAGACATTCCAGATATTATAAGTCATCACTCTGAAAACCTTGGCCTGTGGAGAACCACTTCCTACCTCGGCCCGCACACTCCCCCCTAGGCAAAAACCACATACCAATAGGATTGCCATAAGGCTAAATCTATTCATCGCTGCTAGCATAACTGTATCATACCCATAAGACGATTTACTCCCACTCAAATTATACCTGAGTGGGAGTAATTCTCTTTGTACCTATATGCTCTCTAATACACGCACAGAAAACTTATCTGCGTCTACGTAACAACAAAAGCAGCCCAGCCATACCGATTAGAGAGCTTGCTGCAGGCTCTGGGATAGCTGAAATGTTCACACCACCTGCACCGTCATCAGTAACTGAAAGCAACGCATTATCAATATCCCCCCCAAATCGCACTTTGTCGCTGTCGAGATATGCTGTGATGGCATCAGAAACGCTAATGTTGCCGACATTCATCACTCCATTGGCTGTAATATCGATATAGGAACCAGCAGAACCGATATAGATACCATTGGCACCGATGCTGCCATCGTTGATTTTGAAAACGCCACCAGACACATCAATGGTAGCTGCACCAAAATCACCTAAACTCAGAAAGCGTGACGAAAAGCTACCTCCTGATACCGTCATCGTATTTCCACCTCGTAATTTAAACTCACCATTACCAGTATGGTTAAATTCACCAGATGTTATCACCAGACTAGCGGTGTCTGCGCCAGAGTTACCAAACTGTACGTTGTTTGCTGAGGTGTTGACAACTCCGCCGCTAACAGTGAACACTGTAGAGCCATCAAACTGCCACCAGTTACTTACGGTTTGAGTCAGCTCACCGCCGCTCACAGTTACATTGGAGCTACCAAAGCCTAGACCAAAATCACCGCCTGGCGTATAAGTTACCAGACCTGAGTCAATCTGTGCATCGTCGGTACCATCCATGGCCGGTGCTGCTCCGCCGCCGTTCCAGTTGGAGTCACTCCAGCTTCCTGTGCCACCGTCCCAGAGGACGAGGGCTGCCTGACTGGAAGCTGTAAGTAGGCCTGCAGTGGCCAGAGTCATGAGTATGTTTCTTGAGTTCATATCTTGAGGATTATGTTTGTAATCATCACACTACCATTAGGTAATGATCTTTATACACTTGTAGAACCATCCTCATCTAACGCCACTATTTAGCAGCTGTCCCTTCTGTAGTCAGCCTACTCCTCTCCAACCATGAATACTATCACTTAGCGATGAAGTATGCGCGTATGGTAGACCGACCATTCCTCTCCGTCATCTGACACAACCTTGGGCTTCAACGTGTATTTCCCGGCAGGAATCGAAAGCGCTTCAAAGATGGCCAGCTTCCTCTCGGGATCAAAGGGGGCAGAGTAACTCTTCTTTCCAAGTTGCAGGATAGCTGTCCATTTCTTATTGGCATCCATCTTATGCTGATGTGCTCCCTCGAAACGGATGTCATATCTTCCGTCATGCACAAAATCGACTTTGTAAAAACCTACTTTGTTAGGCCGCCACGTGCCCTCAATCATGTCCTGCCAGGTAAGTACTGAAGGATTCTCCTTATCTTTATCAATGAGAATGTATGGCGGGCTTGGCTGATCTTTCCGCTCGGAACTTACGTCTGTATACCATGCTTCGTAGATAGCCACGAGTTCAGCAACTACATCGGGATGGCTCACTGACAAATCATTCACCTCTCCCGGATCCTTCTCCAGATCATACAGCTCCCACTTAGGCTCCCCGACAAAGCTCTCCCTCTGAGTACCGCTCGGATGCACCAGCTTCCATTTACCCCTTCGCACCATGCAGCTGTGGTATTTACTGATTTCATCACCACGATGATATTGAATGATAATCGGGCGCTCCTCCATACTCGTATAAGGAGCTTTCAGCTGGGACAGAATACTTCTCCCATCCAGATTCTGCGGCAAATCCTCAACCCCACACACAGCCAGCACAGTAGGCATGAGATCGATATGCGCAGCAACCGAATGCTTGACCTTTGTTCCCTGTTTGATCCCCCCCGGCCACTGGATTAGAAGCGGCGTCCGAACTCCCCCTTCATAAAGCTCGGATTTCTTACCACGGAACCTCCCCACGTATCGTCGCGTATTTGGACCATTGTCTGTTAGAAAAATCACTATGGTATTCTCAGTAACCCCCATCCTGTCGAGACGTTTGAATAACTTACCCATATTATCATCGATATTGGTAATCATCGCCGCAATACGGGCCAGTTTGTCGTTCTCTATTGCTCTTTGCCCTTCCTTTATTCCCACCATAATTCCACTGAAATCTACCTTCTTGTACTTATTATAGAGCTCCACCGGTACATCGTGGAATGGAGAGTGAGGCGCGTTGGGTGCCAGGTAGACAAAGAACGGCTTCCCATCCTGCCGGCACTTCTCCATAAAAGAGAAACTCCTCCCAAAAAACACATCCGTGCAGTATCCCCGCGTCTCTACCTCACGATCATTCTCGAATAACAGAGCATCTGTATACCGTGATGCATTATCACGGGGATCAGCCGGCTGTCCTAGCCCTCCACCCTTGTGAATGAAGGAATATTCGAAACCCTGATCACTGGGGCGCATAGGATAGTTATCACCCAGATGCCATTTGCCAAAAATCCCCGTAGCATAGCCAGCATCACGCAGAGCCTCCGCCAGAGTATACTCATCAGTCGACATCATTGACCTACCCAGATAGGTATCAATGCACTTCGTCCGGTGGTTATATCTTCCAGTCATCAGACACGCCCTCGTTGGGGAACACACCGGGCTCACATAAAACTCACTCCAGATCGCACCACGTTGTACCATCGCATCCAGTTCCGGAGTCTTAATCAAATCGTTGCCCATGAATCCAAAGTCCCCGTAACCCTGATCATCTGTCATCACTAAAATGACATTCGGCCTCTCCGCCCCATAGCAAAGCCCGATACCCAGAGCGAACAACCATAGCAGTCTAAAAATCATATCTCCCACTATACGTGAGTCATCACTACGAAAAATAGCAAAAATCCAGCTGTCTACTCATTAGACAATATGTACTTTAACCTAAAGTAGACCTTGCAACTAACTCATCTCAGAGCTATTGTAAAAATTGCAATTCTAGCAAAAACATCCCCAACTATGATGGATAAACAAAGTTTCAAGTTACCATTCCTACTGGCCATAGTATCAACAGGCATTCTCACAACAGGAGCTCACGCAGCATCAATTGCTTGGGACGGTGAAGGTAGTGATGGCATTTGGCAAACAGGATTAAACTGGGATACGAATAGCGTACCAACAGCCGCTGACGATATAACAATCAGCAATGGAGATACTGTCACATATGTGCCCGGCGGAGATCTGACCGTTGACGGAGGCAGTGTCACTGTTAGCGGCGGCTCAACACTTACTCAGACTGCCAGTAATTGGGCTAGAATCAACAATGGCACACTCACCCTCAACGATAGTACTTTCAGCCGTGCAGGCGGCAATGTAGTACTCGCCTTTAACACAGACAATAATAGCGGCATCAATGCAGTAAACAGCAATTTCAGCATTGGTGGTGAGCTTTGGTTTGGCCACAACAATAATACAGGAAACCAAGTTGTCTCAGTCAACCTCACGAATTCTACCATTGATGCCAACGGCGTGGTTGGCATCTGGTTCTGGGATACAGATGCAGCAGGAAATAGCTTTTCTCTTAACATCAACGGAGCTGGCTCTACCGTAGAAGGCCGGGTAGGAAGAAGAAACACAGGCGGTAGCAATAATGCGGTTACTTGGGAAACGCTTTGGAATGAAGGCATCTTGACCTACAATGGCAGCAATGCGGGTCTCTTCGCTGATCACTTTATTACTAGTGGCACTGCTGGCACCGGTGATTATACACTCACTTCCATCCCAGAGCCGTCATCTTTGAGCCTAATCAGCCTGGTTTGTTTCGGCCTACTTATGCGAAAGCATAGAAAACCATAGAGCGAATGGCCATTTACCTGAATGCCACAAAAGTAGTACTTCTAAGAAACTCATCTTGAGCATGCTCAACTAGAGGAGCAAACTCTGGGAAAACTATACACCGCTAGCTATAATTTCGGCAGTGAGTCAGCAGCCTTACGTAATGCATCATCTCCGATGTGCGTGTATGCTTGGTGGACTGCTTCCGAGTCGTGGCCGATGAGGGCTTGGACGGAGGCGGCGGGAATACCGGCTTCATGCATGAGACTGACTGCAGTGTGGCGCAGAGAGTGGTAAGAGAGCTGCATAGCCTGGCGTTTTGCGGATCTCCCCTGTCCCTTCTTCTGGTGGGTGGTCTTTTCCCTCAACCCGGCATGTTCCAGGATCTTGGTAAACTGGTTACTGAGAGTCGATACTTGCCAGTTGGCATTCTGGAGGGTCTCGCATGACTTAGGGTGAATGCATGCCTGGGGATCGTCACCTACGGGCAATCTTTCTATGTGGTCCAGTAGAGGCTTGGCGATTGGGATGTGTAGGCGTTTTCCGGTCTTACCTGTGACCAAGTTGATCATGCCCCGGTTGAGGTCGATGTTAGACCATCTCAGCTTGACGATGTCTCCTAGACGCTGGCCTGTGTAGAGCCCGAACAACACCATGCTTCTCCACTCGGAATTGGCATGCTCCATCACCAGCTTAAGTTCATCGACGGTGAAGGGCTTTCGCTGCTCCTTAGTGCTCTTGTCATCCTTAACTGAATCCACATGCTCAGCCGGGTTCTCAAGCAGAAAACCATCCCGCAGGGCATCCCTGAAAATCGACTTCAATGCCTTGATCTGGTGGTTGACTGTCTTGGCCGCGAGTTTCTTGGATAGATGATTCCTGAAGTTCGTGATCTCCTGCCGACTGAAGTTGTTGATGTCTTCACCGAGTTTATCTCCGAAGTAGGCTTCCAGTTTCTTCTGCACCCCGGCATAGAATGCAAAGGTAGCATCAGACACTTCCGGTCTCTTTCTCTCAAGCCAGGACTTGAGATGCTTTTCCAGGGAAATGGTAGGTAGATCCTCTCCAGTGATCTTCTGGTGTAGAGAGGCAATTACCTCCCGGGTCTGCTTTGCGGTCCTTTTCTTGCGTGCAGCCTCTTCATAATCATCAGCGATCTTCTGAGCCTCCCTCCGGGAACTTACTCCCTTTCTAACTACCTTGGTACTACGGCTGCACCTCTTCCCGTCCTTGTCGTAAAATGGGCAATCCAGTACTTCGAATTGGATTTCTGGTACACAAAAGCCATGTGGAACCTATAGTGGAACCATCCACATCCGTCCAACGAAATTCACAGAAGAACCAAAAACCTATATAAATCAATATTCATAGAATACCACGGACAACTGTGGACACTCCATTCCCGAACCGAGGGTTCGAATCCCTCCCTGTCCGCCATTTTAAAATGAAGCCATCTACTAAGATGGCTTTTTTGATATCAGGATCCTGAGGGATGCGAACGCAGTTCCTCTACTCTGAGTCTATAGCAAAGCTTAGCTCTATCTTGCCCTGATCTCTAATCACCACGTGGCAATTTCGTCGTGAGATTTTGTTGTACCCCCGGCACAGATTTTGTGAATCTTTGAAGCATATGTGGGATTTCCCCAGTGAGTTCTTCCTATCAGGGTAGATCTTCTGGTAGAATCCGGCATCGGACACTGATTCTCGAATGGCTGCTAACTCTCAGAAGAACACAAAACCTCAAATCCTCGTCATCGATGTAGGGGGCTCGAATATTAAGATGATCGCGACCGGTCAGGAAGAGCGGATCAAAATCCCCTCCGAACCTGACATGACTCCCGAGCAGATGATCAAACTAGTGCAGGAAGCCACAGCGGAATGGGACTATGATCACGTAGCGCTCGGCATTCCATGTGTGGTCCTACACGGTGAACCGGCGACTAATCCGGTCAACCTAGGCAAAGGATGGATCGGTTTTGATTTCGAAAAAGCGTTTGGCGTTCCTACCAAGGTGATCAATGATGCGGCCATGCAGGCCTATGGCTGCTACCATGGCGGCACCATGCTCTTCTTGGGCTTCGGTACTGGACTTGGTACCACACTCATCTGCGATGGCACCATCATCCCGCTAGAGGCTGGCCACCTTCCCTATAGAAAGAAGAAATCCTTCGAACAATACGTAGGTAAAAAGGGCTTCAACAAACTAGGCGCGGAAAAATGGGAGAAGCACGTGCGCAAAGTCATCAAGATCCTGCGCGACGCTTTCAATGCTGAAGACATCGTCATCGGTGGTGGCAATGCCAAGCTGCTAGATCCCATGCCGAAAGGCACACGCCGCACCGATAACGGCGCGGCCTTCACGGGTGGATTCAGGCTCTGGGGTGAAGAGCACGCTTGATAGGCATGCTCCCTCATCCATCTTTGCTTAGTAGGCGTCCACTGCCCCGTGAACTCCAGCGATGTAGGCGTCGATGTTTTCCCTGCTTGTTAGAGGATTCATGAAGACAGCCTTCTCTCCTGGGATTGGCTCCCAGTTGCCGTACTCATCGTAGTTTGTGTGACTCACAAATTCGATCCAGTTCGTGTAGAGGTGCTTCTTACCTCTGGCTTTGAAGATGTGGCGATGATAAGCCGTGTTCTCCCGGAGGCGCTGTCTGTACTCAGGAGAGTCGGAAAGCTTCTTCTCCATTTCATACTCGGCTTCGACATCGCTCACCTTCTTAGGATCATAAAGACGGAAGCCCACACTTGGCCCCTGGTTCTGGCCGGCCACGATCAGAGCACCAGGCACTTCGGAGAGCTTTTCACGGAAGTAGTTGGCATTCTGCAGACCGTGCGCAATCAGCATTTGATAGCCTTCCACCCCCATGTACTGTAGGGCAGAATAGGCTCCAAACATCCCAGCGGCACCGCGAGAACATTCCACAGTAGACTGCAAGTGAGTCTGCCCTTGTACATCATTCTCGAAGTAAGAGAAATTCTCTGGATCATGCTCCAGAGCCTGCATGGAACTCTTGTCCTTCACCATCACCAGGCTGGAGGTGTAGGGAACAAAGCCCCACTTCTGGAAGTCTACCGTGAAGCTGTCCGCATACTTCAGCTCCTGAAAGCGCGCTACATTGCGTTTCAAGCCAGTAAGAGTAGCCTCATTGATTTCGAGTGGATTTTGATCAAAGTCATATCCGAGGAAGAAGATCAGCGGCCAGCCCACTGCCGCATCCACGTGGATGTGCGGACGCACCATGCGGAACTGCTTGCACAGGCGGTCCAAAAGATCGGACACCGGCTTTACCTTATCCACACCAAAGGTATCTGTGGTCCCCATGGTCAACATGATTGTAGGCACTACACAGCCGAGACGGAAGCAAGCTGTGAGCTGCTGCTCCAAATCCAGCATGTCCATATCGTTGTCGTCGGTCAGCTTGATCTTGATGGTCTTCTTGTCAATGTTCACTCCGAGGACGGAAAGGTTTGTGGTGTTGGAGTAATGTCCACCTTGGGAATACATGATGCGATAGTCCTGGCCGTACTCTAGACCGAGATGCAGTGAGTCCGGCAGAGACTTTCTCAGTCCGAATAGATAGCCATAGAGGTTACAGAAGGTTCCTCCCTGGGTGAACAAGCCTGTGGCAGACTCTTCATTGTAGCCTACGAGTCTGGCAATCTTTCTGATCACCATGCGCTCGAAGTCCTCAGCCATACCAGCATACTCACTGTAGACGAGGTTTGGGTTAGCAACAGTTCCCATGAAGGCGCCGTAGATCGCGGCATCCGATGGTGCGCAGATCACATTTTCCACTGACGCCGGATCTTCCCAGTTTTTTGAAGTGGCGGCAGCAAAGACCAATAGAGGATCGATGCCATCTTCTGGAGAGCGCCATGCCTGGTTCAGCTTGGAGTTCAGCATCATTTGCTGGTGCAGAGCAGCACCACCGGGATATTCATCTACCACACGATGGCTGGGCACATGCTTTTTCCTGAAGTTCAGCACCTGCTCAATCCCTGGATCCCCGAAGACCGGCCAGACAGCCTTGTCCCTGGAGAAAAAAAGTCTTCTTAATTCATCCAGATTTTCCTGGAAGCGGTCAGAAACCGTATTGTCGAGTTTATGTGGAGAGAGCGTGTGCATAGGCGCTCTCTGTTTCACATTCCCCTCAAATTGTCAAATATCTCCACTATTTGTGCCAATTTCATCACAGATAGTCATCCATCTGCCTAGATCTCCTCTACTTCGAAGTCTCCCCAAAACTCCACAACCTCCACACTACAAGGAGCCATCTCTCCGATCACTACCTTGTGAGCCACCTCATGACCTATC
The DNA here is from genome assembly GCF_900141815.1 of Rubritalea squalenifaciens DSM 18772. NCBI lineage: Bacteria > Pseudomonadati > Verrucomicrobiota > Verrucomicrobiia > Verrucomicrobiales > Rubritaleaceae > Rubritalea > Rubritalea squalenifaciens. The sequence continues at coordinate 397,993 of NZ_FQYR01000004.1, read as the reverse complement.
CATTCCCGGGCCTCCTGAGAGAGCCGCACTTCTACTTCCTGAGCTGTCTGCCAGGGGTTGAAATGAATCACCACCAGAAAGGCTTGTCCTGATTTCCGATCCCTTCGCAGAAAGGCATACATCCATTTCCCGGAAACATGCTCCCCCTCAGCTCTGCCAAAGTGTTCGTTATCCCTATTGATGTAGTTGAGCCCAAAAACCTCCCCTCTGGAGAAAGCCGGCTCCCCCATCAGCTGGATCCATCCGGCGTACCAATCACGGAGTTCCTTCTGCTGCTCAGACAGCAAGGCTCCGTCATAACTCCCGCCATGCACCCACTTACAAAATTCCGGCAGGCTCCAGTAATCAAAGATACTGCTCCGTCCATCATCTCCGCTAAAGCCTTCTGAACCAATCGCCGGCTCACCGACTTCCTGACCATTGTAGAGCATACAGGGGCCACGGCCAACACCCAGGAGAAACGCGGTCACAGGCACCCCGACCTTCAGGCCATGCCCTCCCCAATGCTTAGGCGAAGCAATCCTTACCTCATCATGGTTTTCAGCATAGCGCAGCATCTGGTTTAACTTCCGTTCATCCCACAAAATATCATCCAGGTCATTCGCCCATTTGTCTCCCTCATAGATCTGCTTGACCAGCTCATAGCTGTCCCCGTCATATACGGAGTCGAAACCTGAATCTAACAAGGCATGCAGAACATTTTCATCAGTCAGCTTAGCCCGATCACCATCATAGGCTTCCGCCATGAAGTAGACCTCGGGATTTCTCCATCTAGCCTGCCTCACCGCCCAGCGCCAGAACTCCATGGGCACCATGTGCGCCATATCACAGCGGAAACCGTCTACCCCCATGAGCTGCCAATAGGAGAGAATGGCATCCATCGTTCTCCAGGTTTTTGGTACCTCATGCAACTCAGCCTCTGGCTCCGGCATATGGGATGTATCCCTACCCGTGCGAAAGTCATGGCCATAGTTGAGCTTCACCGTCTCATACCAATCATTCGGAGAGGGAGACCAGGTAGCCGCGTTATTTCCGGTGACTCGACCATGAACTTCTGGCTCATACAAACCACCGGGAAGCTGCATCTTCCACTCTCCCTCCAAATAAAAAAAGTGGTTTTCCCTATGGAAAAACTGCCTCACATCATCTCCTTTTCCAAAACTCAAATCTGGCTCTACGTCGCTGCCATAGCTTCTCGCCACATGGTTTGGAACAAAATCGATCACCACTTTCAGGCCTACGCTCCTACAACGGGCTAACAACTCCTTAAATTCCTCCAGCCTATTCTCAGGGTCACAGGCATAGTCAGGGCAGACATCGAAGTAGTCCTTCACAGCATAGGGGCTCCCAGCGCGCCCTTTCAGCAAAACAGGATTATCAGCTGGGCGGTTAGGATAGCTTGTACCGCTCGCATGCTCTAACACACCTGTGAGCCACAGATGGGTAAATCCCATCTCCTTGATCTCCTCAAGTGCCCGCTCGGTGATATCCGCGAACTTGCCGCAGCCGTTTTGCACAATCGCACCACCCGGAACTCTGCTCTCATTCGTATTTCCGAAGTGGCGGACAAACAGCTGGTAGATCCTTACCCTATCACTCATTTGACCCTTTGATACACATTACGATGATACATATCAATATAGACTGCTAACTTGGACGCCTCGCGCTCCACCTCATCCGGGATATCGTCTAGCAGCCACTCAGCTCTACACGTCCAGTTATGGTCCCCCACAGTCGCTGGTGTATTAATGCGGACATCACTTCCCAGCAAATCTGTGTACATCATGCAGGCGTAGCGGGCGTTGCTTTTCAGCAAGGCCTCCAGCAACTCCCACTTCAGGACATTATCAAAAGGCCCGTAGTCCTTGGCGTTTTTCATCACAGGCATCCCGGCATACTCACATAAAATCCGGAGCCCATCCCCACTACCAGCGCAGCCATCAGCGACATTTTTTCTCAGCTCTTCCCAGATCCCTTTGATAGGCGGATGGTCATGTGTGGTGTAAGTAGCAAATGAGCACTCATGATGACTCTCCGGTGGTTGCGCGCGTCCGGCCTGGTCAGTCTCCCAATGACAAATTTTAAATCCAGCGACACCCAGCTCCTCCAAGTGAGGCCTGACATAATCAGGAACACAGCCCAGATCCTCGCCTACGACCTCATATCCATCAGCCGCTTTGAGCACAGCTTTCAGGTAGCGGTCGCCATCCATGAGGTTCTGCGCCTTATGCTTCATTGTATCATCAGGCCTAGGCATGAACTGCGGCAGTCTTCCACCGGTGAGCGCCTTGGCCTCAGCCTCTGACAGGGGCAAGAACTCGGCATTACGTTTGGGGTGCCAAGGGAAGGCATAGATACGGTAAAACCCCAGAATGTGATCGATCCGGAAAATATGAAACACATCAGTGAGCTTTTCAATGCGCCGACACCACCAGGAATATTTATCTTTCTGGAGCTTATCCCAGTTGTAGAGAGGCACACCCCAGTTTTGCCCCCACTTGCAGGCAAAGGGATCATCTTTAAATACCTTCTCAGGTGGTGCTCCACCAAACCAATCCAAATCAAACCACTGCTGTTCAAAAAACACGTCAGCGCTGGCACAACTAACTCCGATGGGGATGTCCCCCATCAGCTTGATTCCCAAGTCATCCGCGTAATCCCTCACCTCCCACCATTGCTTGAAGGCATGCCACTGTACCCAGGCGTAGTAGAGCTGCACTCCTTCAGGCCCTCCATCAGTGAGCTTCTGCTTTTTCTTCTCATACGCTAAGGCCTTCTCCGCGGTATTGAATTCCTCAGGCCACCGGGTCCAATCCTCCTCACAGTTTGCCTCCTCCATCAACCAACGATACCGACAATATGGCTGCAACCAGTCTTTCTCCTGCTTGCAGAAATGCGTAAACTCAGGATCCTCATCCCCGTTGGCCACGTAACGCTGATAGGCTTTCCGCAGCAACCTCCCTTTGACGAGCTTCACCGTGTGGTAATCCACTCTATCACTTTCCAACCACTTGCGCCCAAACTCGTCCAACAAATCCTCGATATCATCCTGGCCTATTTCCGGAATGCGCGAGACATCCACATAAATAAAATCCAAGGCTACCGAACTGATCGCCGCATAGGGACTGTTATCCATTCCACTCACATTGATAGGCAACAGCTGCAGGAAGCCCACCTTGTGCTTGGCCAGCCAATCCAGACACAGTTTCACCGTGGAGGTATCACCAATCCCCAGATCACCACTGCGGCGCATCGAAAAAACTGGAAACAAAAGTCCAGCAGAACGAGCCACATTCTCAAAGGCTTTGACCATAGACTACTATTATAAATACCCGGAACTTCTTCTTGGCAACGCTAATTCTCGTGGCACATTGGCTCCTCCCCTAGCCAAGCCATGACATACCCTCAAATAGGGAATCTCACTATTTCGTATTACTTAATCACTCAGAATTTGCTTCCCAAACCACGATTCCATCCCTAATCCCAGTCCCAAGCATGTCCAAAACTCTGATCATCGCCGAAAAGCCGTCCGTCGCAACCGACCTTTCACGCACACTCGCGAAGGCCCCCGACATCGGTAAATTCGAGAAAAAAGGCAAAGGCCGGGATATTTACTACGAGAACGACACTCACGTGATCACATCAGCGGTAGGTCATTTGGTACAGCTCAAGATGCCCACTGGGCCGAATGGCAAGAACCTGCCATGGAAATTCGACGTCCTTCCCGCCGTCCCTAAAAAATTTGAGCTTGAGCCGATCGAGCAATCCGAGACACGCCTCAAGCAAGTCCTCAAGCTAGCCCGCCGCAAGGATATCGACATGATTGTCAATGCATGCGATGCCGGCCGTGAAGGTGAGCTCATCTTCAAGTACATTCTCGAACTGGGTAATATCGACAAGCCAGTCAAGCGCCTCTGGATGCGTTCCATGACTACCCAGGCAGTGCTCGATGCCTGGAGCGAGCTGCGCGATGACGAGGATATGGCCAATCTGACAGCCGCTGCCAAGTGCCGCTCAGAGTCCGACTGGCTGGTAGGCCTGAACTCTACCCGCGCCCTGACCTGCTTCCGTTCCCGCCATGGTGGGTTCAACATCACTTCCGCAGGCCGTGTGCAGACTCCTACTCTGGCCATTCTGGCCAAGCGCGAGCTGGAGATCAGAAATTTCAAGCCTACACCTTATGCTGAAGTCCATGCGGATTTCTCAGTTTCCGCAGGAAGCTATTCCGGCAAGTGGATCGACACAAACTGGAGCAAAGACTCCAGCAACCCACACTCCAAAGCGGAACGCATCTGGAAAACCCCTGACGCCGAGGCGATTAAGAACCGCTGTGAGGGCAAATCAGGCACAGTCACAGAAACCAAGAAGCCAACCAAGCAGGTAGCGCCTCAGCTTTATGACCTCACCACGCTACAGCGTGAGGCATCTTCTCGCTTCGGTTTCTCAGCAGGCAATACACTCAAGCTGGCTCAGGCTCTCTACGAGCGCCACAAAATGCTAACCTACCCGAGAACGGACTCCCGCTACCTTCCGGAAGACTACGTACCCACCGTCAAGTCCACGATCTCTTCCATTGCCAAGGATTACGATGATCTCTCAGAATACGCCAAGGACATCCTCGACAACAAGGGGCTGAATACTTCCAAGCGTATTTTCAACAACGCCAAGATCTCTGATCACTTCGCGATCATTCCTACTGGCCGCTTCGTCAAACTCTCCGAGCCTGAGCAGAAGATCTTCGATCTGGTCTGCAAGCGCTTCCTCGCCGTTCACTTCCCTCACGCGGTCTTCGAAAATACCCGCCGTGAGACTACCATCTCTCACTCCGAGGGAACCGCAGACACCTTCCTCACCACAGGTAAGGTACTCGTCGAACCAGGCTGGATGGCCGTTTACGGCCGCAAGGTTGGTGTAGCAGCAGGTAAGGATGAGCTCTGCTCTGTCTCCGAAGGTGAAACCGCACAGGTTGAGCACATCGAAGTAGTCGAGGACGAAACCAAGCCTCCAGCGCGCTACAACGAAGCTACCCTGCTTTCAGCCATGGAAGGTGCAGGCAAGCTGGTGGAAGACGAAGAACTACGCGAAGCGATGGCTGAGCGCGGCCTCGGTACTCCAGCGACTCGTGCTGTCATCATTGAGACGCTCATCCGCCAGAAATACATCGCCCGTGATGGCCGTGACATCCACGTGACCGGATCCGGCCTCAAGCTCATCAGCACCCTTCACGAGATCGGTGTCGACGGGTTGACCTCTCCAGAAATGACGGGTGACTGGGAATACAAGCTTCACGAAATGGAGCAGGGTAAACTGGAACGTCCGGAATTCATGCGCGAGATCATCGCATACACTGAAGACATCGTCGAACGTGCCAAGGCTTACGCCGCCGAACTCAAGAACAAGGTATTCCCTGACATCAAGGCCCCATGCCCTAAATGTGGCGCCGAGACCCTCAAACAGACCGACGCTACGTACGAATGTCATGATCCAGAATGCGGCTTCCGCATGAGCAAGTATGTGGCATCCCGCCTCATTTCAGAGGATGAAGCCAAAGAACTCTGCACGAAGAAATTCGTAGGCCCCCTAGAGGGCTTCAAGTCACGCTTCAACCGCCCCTTCGATGCTGGTTTGGAGATCGATAAGAAGTACAAAGTGGCCTTCGTCTTTGACCGTGATGAAGAGGATGAGGAAGACCTGTCCGAAGATCAAATCATCGGCTCCTTCACCAAAGACGGTCAAGAGCACAAGATCTACGAGACCGAAAAGTCCTACCTAGCACCTTCCTTCAAGAACAACAAGGCGCCGAATGGACTCAAACTTTCCAAGGTCATGCTGCAGCAGGAGATCTCCCGTGAGGATGCCATCAAGCTATTCAATGGCGAGAAGTCATCCTTGATGACCGACTTTGTCTCCAACCGCACAAAGCGTAAATTTAAGGCCTTCCTGATCTACGATTTCGAAAATGCTCGCCCGAACTTTGACTTCCCGCCACGTGAGCCAAAGAAAAAAGCGGCCAAGAAAGCCGCTAAGAAAGCCGCTAAGAAAGCCGCTAAGAAAGCCGCTAAGAAAGCCGCTAAGAAGGCCGCGAAGAAGACCGAAGAGTAAGGCTCATAAGCCAATATCTTTTTCCCTAAGCCCGCCACTTATCTGGCGGGCTTTTTTTCATACAGACACAGACAGAGGGAATTTGGTGCTTGATCCAGCCATCCCAGAAATCTAAACGGGCATCCTGACATTGGATACAAAGCTCCAATTCTTTCTATCTGAACTACAAGCAAAACAAGATGACTATTCGAATCCTCATGCTGTTGTTCCCCCTAATTTGCGTCAGCTGCGCCAACAGTTCTCTCACCAGCACCTCTTCGGATGAGGAGTTGATCAACGGAAAATACAAGGTCGTGAAGACGGAGACAGGCAAGATGTCCTGGTACTCCGTGAAGACTAACTATGGAACCGCTACCGCCTCTGGTGAAAAGTTCTGCAATTTCAAACCTACGGCTGCCCATAAGAAGCTCAAAATGGGCACTATGGTTCGTGTCACCAATCTGAAGAATGGCAAATCCAGCATTCTTCGCATCAATGACCGAGGTCCCTACAAGCCAGGACGTATCATCGACGTCGCTGTCGGCATGTCCAAAAATGAGAAACTTGCCTTTTATAAGGATGGAGTCGTCCCATGCAAGGTGGAGGTCCTTGAGGAAATATCTGAAGACAATAAAGACCAGGAGGAATCCTAGGCCTTCATTGACTCACCATATTTTGCAGTGGAAGGCTCTGGCTTCTTGATCAGCCAGCCTTCCACCCAGGCCTGCAAGTCTGCAGCCACTTCCTCCGGTACAAAGCTGCAGAGTTTGACGAACTTCTTTCCTTTCAGCTTCACCCGGTATCTCGGGCTGTTATTCACGTGCCCTGAATTTGTGCTATCCACGGATCGAAAGCTGTCCCTCGGATGAGTGACACTCTTCACTACAGCCCCCTTCTTGCGGGTCTCCACCACCAGCGAGTCTTTGCCAAACTCAAAGACTTCCTCGCGCCCGATGGAACTGAAGCCACCTAATACGAGCAGCAAGCCCACGACACCGAAGACCGTCCCGATGAGAAATGGTATGATCTCAAAAATAGTAAAGATCAGCTCAAACCAGTTGTCCGTATCAGGCCCGAATCCATCGAGTCCGGATCGTACCACAATAAAACTCACCACCATGAAGACAATGCCGATAAGCATTGCCCACTTCCCGCCTTGGTTCAGGCGCGTGAAACGAAAGCCATCTTGACCGATTCTCTCCAGCTTCATTCCTTTGTGAGAAAACTCCTCCTTGTCGGCACTGCTAGCGATCTGGAGACTACCTGAGCTATCAACCATACGGGAAGACGGTAACACCTGTTGGATACTGCTGACTAACCAGCGTTTCTCATCATCGCTCAATTCACTGCCGAAACTTAATCCTTTGCCGCCTTCCTTTTCGGAAATACTTACGGCGTACACTGGCCGGTCATTGCTTCTGTAACTCTCCTTCAAACTCACAAAGTCGACCTGCTCTATCTCCAAGGTAGTCTCCTTCACCTTGCTAAAGAAGCGCTTCATCATCCGCACACGATGCTCGTCCGCCAGTACCATTACCTCCGTGTAGCGCATACGTAGACCTGCATAAAGCACCCCGATCCCTACTAGCCAGAATGGGACAAAGAACAAAATAGTCCATTTGCTAGCAGGCTCACCAGTATTCGAGTCTACCGGATCCCCAAATATGAACATCAAGCTCATAAAGAGAGTAAAACTTAACCAGATAGCGCCGAACACCATGAGAAAGCCTACCCCCTTCTTCGCCGGGATGAGCCAGCTCTTCCCTCCATCTATATCCGCCTCTACTATTTTTGATTTTTCCGGTTTCGGCACAGCCTCCCCTAACTTTCCGTCACGCTGCTCCCTGCGCTCCTCCATCACCTGTGAGAGACTTCCGCTCCAGCCGCAGCTAGCACAGTCAAATTCGGCATCCAGCCCCTCCTTGGGCATCACAGGGGGAAGCAGGAGTTTCTGCGCACACTTCGGGCACTTTACTCCTTTAGAACGGGCGATGTCGTAGCCCTTCTTCACCGCAAAATCTTTTAGCTTATCAAGCATAGTCTCAGAAAACTAGGTTCCCCCTCATCCGTCAAGCACCCCAGTAGCGCAGACCAATTCCAGTCAGATACAGACACCAGAGCAACGGAACGAAGGCTTTACTCTCCTTCCTGCAATAGCTCACACCCCAATAGCCAGATTGATCGACTTCGGGGACCAGCTATTCCACATAGAAGCCATCGTGAACAAACTGGCCAATATTCATCAGCTTGAACTCGTTCGGGATAGCCCTGCAGCCCACATGGGATGGACTCGATGATGACCGACAACCTACGGAATCGCCACTTCTACCTTGTAGAAAGCGGATGAATCTAAGGTTGTGCCTGAAAAAATGAGATTATTCCCAGTGCCCGGTATAGCGGTCTGTCCCGGAACCGGAGTCCACTCCTGCAGGTCTGTGCTGCGCAGGAGCGTGTAGGATCTCACCGACGATGTCGGAACCGTGATGGTGATGGTTTCACCTCTTTCCAAGGCCAAAATGCGAAAGCGATCCGCGGTATCAAACGGGTTGGTATCTGCCACATACTCGTCGTAGGCAGATGCGCCATCACCGTCAGCATCGGGAGTGGCATCCGCGGCATCGGTGGGATCGAGCCCCCGGTCCACTTCCCAGCCATCGGCCATACCATCCGCATCCGAGTCAGGATTCAAAGGATCCAGCTTTTGGATGATGATCAGGCTGTGATTACCCCCAGCGCGGATGGCCTTTGCATGACTCACTACGCTCGGGATGGTGGTCTGTCCGGAGGTATTGTGTCCCCATCCAATCACGGTGCCGTCTTCAAGGAGCGCGAGGCTATGGAGTCCACCTGCTGAAATCTGTACGGCATTGCTGAGATCTGGGGGAATGCTCGTCTGACCGAATTGATTATTTCCCCATGCAACCACCGTGCCGTCCGCTAAGAGAGCCAAAGCATGAAGGTCTCCAGCTGCAATCGCTTCCACATCGGCCCCAAATTCCGGGACATTGTTGATACCGAAACTGGTCTTAGCCCAAGAGATGACAGAACCATCGTTCAGCAGCGCTAGGCTGTAGCCCGAGCCTGCAGAGATAGCCGCCGCATCGGTCACTGATGAAGGAACCGTCGCTGCAAGAGCAAGATCACTCCCCCATGCGACGACCGAGTTGTCCGGCTGGATGGCCAGATTGTGGGATTCTCCTGCAGCGATCGCTTTCGGATTCGTCACTGTTGCAGGGATCGTTGCTTGGCCGTCTTCATTTCTTCCCCAGCCGACGAGCGAACCATCCCCCAAAAGCGCCAGGTTGTGATAAGCACCCACGTAAATGGCGATCACATTGGTCACCCCTGACGGAATGGTGGATTGCCCATAATCATTATCTCCCCATCCGACCAATGAGCCATCCGCCAGCAGGGCGATGTTGTGAAACTTTCCCGCTCCGACATCGATCACCTTGGCCGCGGCAGAAGGCACCTGACCCTGTCCCACACCATTGTTCCCGAAGGCCACCAACTCAGGCAGCTCATCCGCATCATCCAGACCGTCGGAGTCGCTATCGACATCGAGCGGATTGGTTCCCAGATAACGGATTTCCAGGTAGTCCGTGATCTTATCCGCATCTGTATCGCGCAGAAGCGGACTGGTACCATAGGTGTTCACTTCCGCGCTATCGGACAAGCCATCCTCATCCGTATCGGCATCCAATGGGTCGGTTCCAAGCGTGTTGACTTCTGCTCCATCGAGCAAGCCATCCTCATCCGTGTCGTCAATCAACGGGTTCGTTTCGTGGACTAACAACTCATCGACATCATCGATCCCGTCTGAATCTGTGTCGACGCCGATATTGCTGACAAAGGGATCGAATCCGAGTTCAATTTCCAGGCTGTTGATAAGGCCATCGTCATCGGCGTCCAGATCCGTAGGATCGGTCCCATGGATATTGACCTCATCGCCATCGGAGAACCCGTCCCCATCCGAGTCTGGATTCAAGGGATCGGTTCCATAGCTGCTTCCTTCTTCACCATCCAGTAGCCCGTCGCCATCCGAGTCGGGATTGAGCGGATCCAGATCCAGCGAAAGCACCAAACTGTGATAATACCCAGCCGAGATTGCCATGGCATTCGCGACCGTTCCAGGCTCCGAAACCTGATGGTATAAATTTTTTCCCCACCCGACCACGGAGCCATCGTCGAGGAGCGCCAGATTGTACTGCCCACCGCATGCGATGGCTGCCGCATTGTTCACCGAGGAAGGTCCGGTGCTTTGATTGTGGGAGTTGTCTCCCCAACCGATGAGCGTGCCGTCGGACTGCATCGCTAAACTATGATACCTGTTGGTATCGATCGCCACCGCCTGGGTGACCGCCCCGGGCACCGTCGCTTGCCCCAGGTGATCATACCCCCACGCAATGACGGAACCGTCGGCATTGAGTGCCAGGCTGTGACCATCTCCCGCGGCAATGTCCACCGGATTAATCACTGAGCTAGGTGTCGTGATCTGGCCAGAACTATTGGATCCCCAACCAATCACGGTACCGTCGGCCTTCAATGCTAAGCTGTGATAAAATCCGGCAGAAATCGCTGTAGCATCCGTCAAAGAGCCTGGCACGCTACTTTGGCCGGATTGATTCCGCCCCCAGGCAATCACGGTGCCGTCGGCCTTCAATGCTAGACTGTGCTCAAGCCCCGCAGAAATCGCCACTACGTTGGTGGCGGAAGCCGGAACCGAGACCTGACCATACGTGTTTTGACCCCAGCCCACCACCGAACCATCGGCCAGAAGAGCCAGGCTGTGATATCCACCGCCATCAACGGTCACCACCTGGGATGAGAAATTCGGAATGCTTATCTGACCCTCCGCATTTCTGCCGAATGCCACCACCTTCGGCATTTCATCCTGGTCATCGATACCATCAGCATCGGTGTCCGCATCGAGAGGGTTGGTTTTGAAGTAATGGATTTCAAAATAGTCGGAAAGGGTATCGTCATCACTGTCACGCTTGAGCGGGTCGGTCCCATGGGTGAGCACTTCGGCGAGATCCTTCAAGCCGTCCAAATCAGAATCCTGCCCGATGTTGCTGACCAGCGGGTCGAGCCCGAGAGTCAATTCATTAGGGTCGGTCAGGCCATCTGAATCTGTGTCGTCTTCCAAAGGATTGGTGCCGTGGGTGAGCACCTCATCAATGTCGCTCAAGGTGTCTGAATCCGAATCCAGCCCAATGTTGCTGACAGACGGATCAAGGCCGTTTTCCACCTCCTGCTTATCAGTGAGGCCATCGGCATCGGGGTCGGCATCCAGTGGGTTGGTGCCATGGGTGCTCACTTCTTCCTCATCGGTTAAACCATCGTCATCGGAGTCGGCATCCAGCGGATCGGTGCCATGGTTGTTAACCTCTTCACCGTCGGTCAGGTCATCGTCATCGGAATCATCATCCAGTGGGTCGGTGCCGTGGGTGTTGATTTCTTCGTCATCGGTTAACCCGTCCGCGTCGGAGTCGTCACTCAGCGGGTTGGTACCGTGGGTATTGACTTCATCGATATCGCTCAGGTTATCCGAATCGGAATCGAGACCGATGTTGCTGGTGAGCGGATCGAGTCCGTTATCCAACTCCTGCTTATCAGTCAGGCCATCGTCATCGGAGTCAGCATCCCGTGGATCCGTGCTATGCGTGTTGACTTCTTCGCCATCCATCAAACCATCGGAATCCATGTCACCGTCCAGCGGGTCGAGCGGCAGCGAGAGAATAAGATTATGAAAGCCTCCGGCTGAAATGGCCACCCCATGAGACACGGAAGCGACCCCCGAAGTTTGGCCATAGATGTCATTCCCCCATCCGCTAACCGTGCCATCATCATGCAGGACGAGGCTGTGATCGTTGCCGCCGGAAACGGCCACGGCATTCGTTATCGTGGACGGGATGGCTATCTGAGACTGGGAATTGTCGCCCCAAGCGATGACGGTTCCATCATCCAGCACCGCCAGACCGTGATTTTCACCGGCGGAAATGCCCGCCACATTGATTGCCGTGCCGGGAACCGAGTTCTGCCCCAGTGAGCTGTCACCCCACGCAATCACCGAACCGTCGGCGCGCAAGGCCAAGCTGTGATACGCCCCAGCCGAGATGGCCTCGACATTGGTCGCCGTGGCCGGAACGGTGGCCTGTCCGTAAAGATTTCCACCCCATCCAATCACCGAACCATCGACCAACAGAGCCAGACTATGAAATCTGCCGGCCGCGACCCCCACAGCATTCTTCACAGAAGACAGAATATCAATCTTGCCTGAAAAGGTGTTTCCCCATCCGACCACGCTCCCATCTGCCAAGACGGCGAGGCTGTGGGATTCCCCGGCGGCAATAGCGATTGCATTGCTTGCCGAGGCGGGCACCGAAGTCTGACCAGAATCGTTACGCCCCCAAGCGACCACCGAACCATCGGCCAGAAGAGCCAGACTATGATAAACACCCGCTGACACCGCAACCACGTTTGTGGCGGATCCCGGAATGGTCGTCTGTCCGTAGTTATTTCTTCCCGAGGTGCTCAGCTGCGGCAACTCCTCGGAATCATCCAGACCATCAGCATCGCTGTCTGAAAGAAGTGGATTGGTCTTGGTATAATGGACCTCAATATAATCGGTGATCCCGTCCTCATCACTGTCCCGGTCCAGCGGATCGAGCCCGTTGTCCGACTCATACTGATTGCTCAACCCGTCCTCATCGCTGTCCCCGTCCGGAGTCAAGGCCACCACTTCCAAAGCACTCAGTGGCCGATTGTAGAAGCGCAGATCCTTTAACGCACCGTCGAGATATCCGTCCACCGCCCAAGGGGATCGCCCCAGATAGTTAATCGTGCGTACGGAGGAGGCTGGTAAAGCTCGGGTGGTATTTAATCCGGTGTCTACGCCGTTTCGATAGAGAGATACCTGGCCATTGGCCGCATGCACCAATGTAATGTGGACCCATTCTCCTGTGACGAAAAAATCCGGCACATCCCACCCTCCGCCGTTCCGAACATCGTAGACCAAACCATCCGTCGTCCCGACATGCCCCATGAGAATGTTGTTGGTGTCGGCTCCTACGCTGAAATCGAAGATGCGGGAATAGTTTTCAGCAAATGAGTCATAGCGCACCCAGCCGGAAAAGCTGAAACCGTTGGTGAAACTGTCAAACCCGTCCGGCAGATCGATCCAGGCATTGGTGGTCCCGTCGAAATCCGCATAGCCATTGTTGAAGGAGACGCCGGACATCACCGTTCCCGTCATCCCATTGCCCGAGGCATCAGCGGCATCGCTGGTCAGGGGGTAATGCGCAATCAGACCATCATTCAGATCCACCGCACCAGATGTCTGACATATGAGCATAAATGCCAAAATCGCGGCACATGATCTGTAAAGCTGCATTACTTTTTCCATGTAGGGGGGTTGTAAGAACTTTAGACACTTCGTGTCCAGCCGATAGGAAAGAAACGACACCTAGGTTCCCCATCATCCGTCAAGCGCCCCAGTAGCGCAGGACAATTCCTGTCAGAAACAGACACCAGAGCAAAAACACGAAGACTTTGTTATCTTTCCAGCAAAAGCTCACAATCAGCATGGCCCCAATAGCCAGATTGATCGACTTCGAGGGCCAGCTATTCCCAACCGAAGCCATCGTGAACAAACCGACCACGATAAAGGCCAGCCAGCAGAAGATGCGGCCGATGTTCGTCTGTTTGAACTCATTGGGGATAGCCTTGCTGCCCCGCTTCGAGCGATGCGTTCTCATCCTGGAGAGCTGGGTGCCCGTTTTCAGAAATACATCATCTTCCTTCATGAAATAGAGCCTATCCGCTCATCAATTCTCCCAGCTATTACAAATTCCTAGGGAAAATCCACCCGCTGCCGAGGAAATCTGAATAATTCATTTTCAATTCTCGCTCCCCCCGTTAAATAACGCCTCAGCAAGAGCGCACTAGCGCACCCATCATAATCCATTTCCATCACTCGTCATGTCCCTAGAGCAACTCATCGCAGGCACAGCAAAGGTCCTTTCTGAAAAAGAACTGGAGGAAAAACTCAAGCTCGGCCGCCCGCTGCGCATCAAGCTTGGTGTCGACCCGACAGCTCCGGACATCCACCTCGGCCATACCGTAGCCATCGAGAAACTTCGCCAGTTCCAGAAGCTCGGCCACACTGCCGTACTGATCATCGGCGACTTCACCGCCACTGTAGGTGACCCTACCGGGCGCTCCACCGCTCGCCCACCGATTACCCGCGAGGAAGTGCTGGCTAACGCAGAGACCTACACTACCCAAGCTTTCAAGATCCTGGATCCGGAAAAAACCGAAGTGGTCTACAACGGCGATTGGTTCAACAAGATGACCTACGTCGAGGTACTCAAGCTCAATGCTAGGGTCACCATGCAACAGATGCTTCAGCGCGAGGACTTCAAGACCCGCCTAGCAGAAGGCAAGGAAGTGCGCCTGCACGAAATCCAGTACCCGATCATGCAGGGCTGGGACTCAGTAATGGTCAAATCCGATGTCGAGATCGGCGGTACCGACCAGCTTTTCAACATCCTCGTTGGCCGTGATTTCCAAAAGGAAGAAGGCATGCCTCAGCAAGTGGTCATGCTCATGCCACTACTCGAAGGCCTGGACGGCGTGAAGAAAATGTCCAAGTCCTCCGGCAACTACGTTGGTGTCTCCGAGCCTGCCACAGAAATGGTCAACAAGCTCATGTCTATTTCCGACGAGCTCATGGACAAGTACTACCTGATGTTGCTCGGTGAGAGCCGTGATGAGAATGCTCACCCTCGCGATGCCAAGCTCGAGCTAGCCCGCCGCATCGCCGCTCGCTACCACGATGACGCTTCCGCTGAGGAAGCAGTGAAACTCTGGATCGAGCGTGCAGCAGGTAACCAGGAGTCAGGTGCCACTGAAGTGCCCCTCTCAGAGTTTAGCGGAGAGCTCACTGTACTCTCCCTCGCTTCAACAGCATTTCAAGTTGGCTTCAATGTGAAGAAGTCCAACGGTGAACTGAAGAAACAGGCCATTGCTCCTGGAGCCATTCAACTCAACGGCGAAAAGCTCACCGACCCGAATGCGACAGTTTCAGTTGCAGAAGGAGACGTTCTGCGCCTCAGTAAGAAACATACTGTCAAATTCGTCTAACCCATCTATGCGTGCCGTCACCGTTCTCATCAATCAACAATCCGGTACGGCACGCTCTATTGACCTCGCAGACTTTTGCGACACGATTCGGGAGATCCTAGGCAGCTACCTTATCACGCCATCCATCCAACTCGTCGATGGAGCGCAAGTGGAAGACTCTATTCGTCAAGCCATCACCGAAAAGCCGGAAAGCCTCATCGTAGGAGGAGGAGATGGAACGATAGCGACTGCTGCAGGACTGTTAGAGAGCACCAACATCTCCCTAGGCATTCTCCCGATGGGCACGTTTAATCTCGCGGCTAGAGACCATGAGATCCCTTTGGACCTGGAGGAAGCTCTGCATGTTCTGGCTAAAGCCAGCCCTGTGACTACCTCACTGCTGCGCGTCTCCGGGCAACCTTGCCTCTGCACCTGCATCATTGGCTTCTACCCTCGCATGACCCGCATATTGGACGAGTATCATGGCACCCAATGGTGGCGTAAAACCTGGAACATCTTTAAAGTCTCAGTTGTCCGTTTTACCAAATCCCCCCTTTACGAGTTTACGTATGAGACCGACACCTCATCCTTGGAGTACCGCTCACGCATGCTAGCTATTGTGCCTGGCGCCTACCGTGATAGCCTGGGAATCATCCCTGAGCGCACCTCTACCACTCCTCTGTCTCTCACCCTCTATATCTTCAAGCACCGGACCCGCATCGCCATGCTCCGCGGCATCTTCGCGTTCCTCGCTGGCAAGCTCGCAAATGATGACGACATGCAGGTGCTTTCGGCTACCAAAGCCAGCCTGGATTTCGGCAGGAAAAAAGAAATCAAGACACTGATAGATGGAGAGGTTTTGCAGCTCCCCAACCCTATCAAATTGAGTCTAGAACCAGAGTCGCTGCGTATCTTACACCCTCAGCTTTGAGACCAGTTTTAGACAATATGCTGTTTTGCGTTTAGACTGCCGCTGGTGTATCGTATTCTCCATCTCTCAGACCCACACTTCGGGGCAGCCAATAGACAACAAGCCGATGCTATTGTGGAGACAGCAGGGAAACTTAATCCTGACTTCACACTCGTTACTGGAGATTTTTCCATGCGTGCACGCCGTCGGGAAATGCGTGATGCCGCTGAGTGGTACCTCAAGCTACCTACACCCAGAATGGCGATCCCCGGTAACCATGACGTCCCACTCCTAAACCATCTCTATGACCGCTTCTTCAATTCATTTGGTCGCTACAAAGCCTATATTGAACCTCAGTTAGAACCCGCCGAACTGTTGCCAGTAGGTAAAATCATCGGTCTCAACTCATCCACTCCATTTGGCCTGCATATCGATTGGTCACGTGGGTTCCTCACCCCAGCCCAAGGCAGGCGCATAGAAACAGCCTTCGATGGGGTTGATGAAAACCTTTTCCGATTCGTGGCCTTCCATCACCCACTACACCGCAAGGGGGAATCCACCCGGATACTGATCCACCCTTTGACTCTCATCCAGCATGCACTCGCTACAGGCCAGGTAGATATCGTCTTCGCCGGACACTTCCATCAGTCCTATGCTGGACTCATAGACCTCCATTACAAACAGAGAAATGTCATCGTCTCGCAAGCCCCAACATGCTGCTCTACTCGCCTCAAAGGAGAACCTGCTGGCTTCCACCTCATTCACCTCGCCCCTGAAAAGCAATCGATCTCTATCGAGTATTTCTCTTGGTATCAGAACGCATTCTCCCACACCGAAATCAAACACTTCCGTAAAATTGGGAACCGCTGGGACACGGTAATATCCGCTTAGTTCTGCTCAGAATCTGCTGCCGTTCTCCGAGCTGGCTTATTCTTCAAGTACAGTTGTTTGATCTGTCTGGGAGTCAAAGCCGCATCAAAAATATAAAACTCATCGATACGCCCTTTGAAGTTATTATGCTGCAAACCACGGAATCTTGGATTGATCCGCTCCAGGCGTAGACCTATCGACAAAGGCTCTGCCTCTGGAGACTCGACATCCGTATTGATACTCATTTTCGAGTAGCCAGTTATTTTCTCCAACTGGCCATCGACATACAGTTTGATATTTCCGAATTCTTGGGGATCTGAACTAGGCAGTACCACGCAGGCAATGTGATGCCACTTGCCATCATTGATGACGGTCTCTCCAATCACGTGACCAGAAAAACCAGTCTCCACTCTCAGAGCCCCCTTCACTCCTTTGGAAGTATCCCGGCCAGTATTCCAGCTCACTTGGAACTTGCTATCTTTAGAGCGCCTCAAGCCCCAGCTCACGATACTGTATGCATTCTTCAGATCCGGATTGGTCGGCGTTCTCACCCAGCAAGCAATGGTCCTTTCCTTATCTCCAGAAATCCCCGGAAAGTCGGACTCAAAGTAAGCTCCTCTGCCAGCCAAACGTAAGGACTTACCATACTTGCCCCCACTTTGATGCATTTCTTTGGTAAGCATCATGTCTGGCAAGATACGCTTGCGCAGGACAAACTCATCACCATCATACCACTGACTCTCACTCGTAAAAATCACCTCATCCTCTTCTGATGCCTGCTGCATCTCATTAAAACTCCAGTAGATGTAGTGCAGCTCTTCTGAGGCGACTTTATCCCATTCCGGCGTAACCGGCTTTTCCACCTCATGGAGATACTTGATACCGTCACCAAAAACGACACCCTCCCCCCCTGTCAGGTCTGCCAGAAATCCAGGATTGGAGACAGTCACCAAACCATTTTTGATCTTGAGCGTTTCATCCTGTCCAGCAGCTTTACTAGACAGCACATAACTCCCCTGCTCTGTAGACACTAGGGTATCTCCTACTAGACAAATAAACTCCCTACGAGAACTGGGCACCTGCACAGTCATTTGCCCTGACACCAACTGAACTCGATGGGGATCAACGATATTCACCTTCGCTCCCGCACTCATGGACACCACGGCACCAGAATCCATCGTAATCTGGGCTCTTCCCGACTTCAGCTCCAGCTGATCCGGAATCAGCCATGACCCCATAGAAATCTCCTTGTTGCCAAAAACAGCATTTTTGGCATTCGTCACTCTGGCCACCGGACCAAGCTCTACAATTGGAAGTCCAAACTCTTTCTCCTGTATTTGAGCCTCCTCAGAAGCATCCGCAATCACAGTAGCAGGCTCCCTAGCCACATAGCGATCCACCATCAGGCCAATGCCGATTCCTCCAGCTAGGATCAGCGCGGCCGCGATGGCCGTAGATTTGCTGAACTGATACCATTTTCTCACGGGGGGATGCATCTCCACCACGTTTTCAGCCATCTGGAAGTCCCCCAGCATCCATTCCAGCCGGGCATTAAGCTCCGCCTGCTCCTTGTAGTAGCTGAGCAGAAGAGGGTCATTCCGCATAGCCTCCTGCAGGAGATCAAACTCCTCACGAGGCAAGGTCCCTTCCAAGAGACGATCGATAGATTCCATGTGCGACTTGTTCATGCTTCTGAGACCGAATGTTCTATACAAATTTTCAGGGCTTTCCGAATTCTAAAAAATAACTGCTGCAGTGATCCCTCGGAGCATTCCATTTCCTCGGCAATTCCTCTCACGGTCGCCTTATCATAATAGCGCATCTTCAATAGCTTCTGCTCCTTTGGATTCAGCTTCTGCATACAGGTATTGAGTGCGTCCTCGTAGTCTTGCTCAACGGAAGCTACCTCAGCCTGCTCCCCCAGAGCCTCCACGATATCCGAGTCAAAGCTCAAAAACTCACTGCGCTTGCGTTTGCGAATGTATTCCAAGGCTTTGAAATAGGCTACCTTGCAGGCAAAGGCTCCAAAATTGGTCCCCATCTCATATTTATCGAACTTTTGCCAAAGCATCAGATTGGTTTCCTGGAGAACATCCTGAGCCCCATGGGCATCCATCACCATCTTCCGAATATGCGAATAGATCAGCCCCTGATGACTGGCAATCAGTTGCAGATATTCTCGGCTGGGCTGTCTCGGAGATTTCACTTCACCTATTGAATGGCATTTCACCTAAAAATATTACCTGACAGAATAAAGATATTTTCTGTGTACCACTCAAATGTGCAATCATGATGGGGTGTAATATTTCCAGAGAATGCATCATTCTAGAGAACCCAGTCTATTGCTCAATCCTCAAAGTGAAAATCATCACTGGGTCACTACTCGCAATCGTCTATGAAAAAATTATTCTCCACCTTTGTATCCTGTTTCATTCTCTGTGCCTCTGCAGCCTCTGGATTCGCTGCTGAAAAGCCGAATATCATCTTTATCATGGTCGATGATGCCGGCATCGGAGACTTCGAAAACTATGGAGGTAAGCACCTGAGCACTCCCATCATGAAGAAAATGGCCGCTGAGGGCATGCAGTTCAACAACGCCTACAGCGGCAACGCTGTCTGCGCCCCTACCCGCTGCACCCTCATGACAGGCAAGCACCCCGGTCATGTCATCCGCCGCGCCAATCAGTCAAACAAGGGCCTGTTACCACTAGCTGCCCGAACCCCCACTGTAGCAAGCATGCTTAAGAAGGCTGGTTACGCCACAGGCGGCTTCGGCAAGTGGGGACTGGGAAATCCCGGCACCACTGGAGTCCCCGAGAAACACGGATTTGACCTCTGGTATGGCTACTATGACCAAAAGCACGCTCACGACTACTACCCAGAGTATCTGGTCAAAAACAGCGAGCGCATCGAGCTTCCTGGAAACAAAAAAGGGGCCAAAGGTCAGTACACCCACTACCTTATCGAGGCAGAAACCCTCAAATTCATCGAGGATAATAAGGACCGCCCATTCTTCTGCTATGCGGCCTGGACTCCACCTCATGGTCAGTACGTCATTCCCCAGGATGACCCTAATCTCCAGCTCTACAAAGACAAACCGTGGAACCAAACCGTCAAAAACTATGCGGGTATGGTGAGTCTTCTCGATCAAGGTGTGGGCCGCGTCCTTGATAAGCTCAAAGAACTCGGAATCGATGACAACACCTTGGTGATCTACACCTCTGACAACGGAGCCAATGGCCCCTTCATCAAAGCGCTGAATAGCAATGGCGGCCTGAAGGGTGGCAAGCGCTCTCTGTACGAAGGTGGTATCCGCGCTCCATTCGTGGCACGCTGGCCCGGAAAGATTAAACCCGGCACACAAAGCGACCTCTTGGTCGGCCATCTGGACCTCATGGCTACAGCTGCTGACATGCTAGATATCAAAGCACCCGCCAAAGACGGCGCCTCATTTCTCCCCACCCTTCTGGGCAAAGAACAAAGTGGTCACGAGTTCCTCTACTTCGAACTTTACGAAGGAAAATTCCAGCAATGCCTGCGCATGGGGAAATGGAAAGCCTACCGCCGAGGCCTGAAGGATCCAGCCGAACTCTATGATCTCTCTACAGACCCTGCTGAGACGAAAAACATCGCTGAGCAACACCCTGAGGTAGTGAAGCAAATGGAGCAAATTCTGACACGCGAACATACTCCAAGTCCCAACTACACGACTCCAGACCACGCTAGCTCCGGCAAAAAACAAAAGCGAAAGAAATAGAGAGAGGCTCAGACAACACCGTGGCTGAATCCTCGGAATTACATTCTCGACAGCAGGCTCTATCTTTTGAAGTCTGCTACCGTAATGAAAAGTTTATTCAAAGTTGCGTGTGTTGTTAGCTCATTAGCTCTCCCCCTGGTTGCTCAGGAAAGCCAAGAACCCGAAGCTACTCTATCACCAGAACTGCTAGACCAACTCTACCTCAAAGAACTCAAAAACGAATTTCCCAGTGCTAAGCTAGAAGGCACTGGAGCACTGGGAAACATTGCTGAAATTGAAATCAAAGAGGGCCTTATCTACCTCGGTGCCAGTGACGCCCAGAAGTACATGCAGGCCATCGGCAACCTGCCATCAAACATGTCAGGCATGCTGTTAGACAAGAACGAAGAATGGTTCGTCACTTTTACTTTTGATTCCATTGGCTATGTCAAAGACGAAGACAAAGAGGACTTGGACGCCAAAGAAATCCTTAGTGAACTGCAAGAGTCAGAGAAGGAAGCTAACGAAATCCGTGGTCAACAAGGTAAGCCAAAGCTCTACATCACAGGCTGGAAAACCCCACCGAAATACAACGAGCAAACAAACAATCTGGAATGGGGGCTCCTACTTCGAGACGACCAAGGACAAACACATCTCAATCATGATATTCGCCTCCTTGGCCGTAAGGGTGTCATGAGTGCCAAGCTAGTCTGCGATCCTGAGCAGTTTTCTGCACTGGAGCCAAAAGTAGCGAATGTACTTAAAGGCTTCAGCTACACCGCAGGAAACAAATACTCCGAGTACAAATCGGGTGACAAAATTGCTGAATATGGCCTTACTGGTCTCATCGCTGGAGGAGGCGCTTTCGTCATCTGGAAATTCTGGAAGCAGATTGCCTTCGGCGTAGTCGCGGTAGGTGCAGCCGCGAAAAGCTTCATCGGCAAACTATTCGGTCGCTCTTAACCAGTCATCATTTTCGATTCGCATGTCTGAAGGTCAGACCTTCTACTTACTGATTACCCTATTCTACCTGAGCAGCTGCATCAAGTCAGCTGCTCCAGGTGGGATCGCGATCAAAAAGAACCTTCTCAAAGGGTGGTCTATCCGCCAGCCGATGGCCACCTTGGCTGGTGTTGGAAAGTCGCTCTATCTGGCACCCCTATCTCCTTGGCCTGGGGCTATCTTGCTCTCGTCCTCCTGTGCCAAGCAATCTGCAAAAATCACCAGAGCCTCGGCTTGGCGCCTGCTGCGGCTAACACACCGCGCTACCACACACCTGCGCTTCATCTCCCTTCTGATCTTTGCGCTCTTCTTTGCCGTCATCCCCTACATTTATTATTTGGACGGAGATTCCATCCGTACCAGACTAGTCATCGGCTACGCCTTTTTCCTGATTCTGTACGCCTCACTCTGTTTTTTCTGCATTCATCGTCGCTTTGTACCCAAAAGAAAAGCCGAACGCATCAAACACCTCCTGCTCAACATCATCTCCCCCTGGAGTGCCATGCGCTGCTCGGATGACATCCTGATGCAGGGCAAGCTCCAGGCCATCCATCCTCTTACCATGGCCTCCCTCTGCAAGGACAGCGAACGCACTGCGTATCTAGGCCAAGCCCTACGGGATTCCATCTACAGGAAAGAGCCCCAATTCACTCTGGAAGAGGTCAAATCCACTCTCGCAGTCTCCGGCATAAAGCAGTCAGATCTAACCAAGCCCCCCGTGCTAGAATCTGATGATTCCAGCCAATATTGCCCCTGCTGCTTGACCACCTTTTCAGCAGGGACTGCCTACTGCGAGGAATGTGACCACGTCCCCTTGAAATCCTTCCGGGACCCCGAACAACAGGCCTCTTGAGGCAAAATACCTGCACCAGCCATGGTTCATTCGTGACCATCTTCCCATTTTTCACTGAAAAAGGTGAAATGAATCATTCAAAATTCTGAGAATCCCACTAGATTGCCCCTAGCAAAGCCCACAATCATTCGCCATCCAATCACTGATTCTCATTAGCAATGACCGAAGACATCATCAAATCAGCCCTTACGAACGTTAAATATCCTGGCTTCTCCCGTGACATCGTGGCCTTCGGCCTGGTCAAGGAAATCGCCATTTCGGGCAACAACGTCGAAGTCACCATTTCTGTCCAGACCAAGGACCCTAAAGTCCCGGAGACTATTTTCAAAGATTGCCAGGACGCCCTCAACGCAATCGACGGCATCGGTACTACCCGCGTCAATATTGACGTCAAGAACCCCGAGGCTACCGGCACTCCTGGTAATCCAAATGCCAAGTCGGCCATTCCCGGCATCAAGAAGATCATCGCTGTGGCTTCAGGCAAAGGCGGAGTAGGCAAATCAACCGTCGCTACCAATCTGGCTGTCGCCCTCTCCAAGACTGGCGCCAAAGTAGGCCTCTGTGACTGCGATCTCTATGGTCCATCTACCGGCCAGATGTTTGGCACCAACCAGCAACCGATGGCCAATGAGAACGATGAAATCATCCCGATCGAAGCTCACGGTATCAAACTGATGTCCATGTCCTTCCTTCTTGAAGAGAATTCCCCAGTCATCGTCCGTGGCCCACTAGCCACCCGCTATACCCAGCAATTCCTGCGTCAAGTCGCTTGGGGTGAACTGGATTATCTCATTCTCGACCTCCCTCCAGGCACTGGAGACATTCAGCTCACTATCGTCCAGACCGTGGCTCTGGATGGCGCCGTCATCGTTACCACTCCACAGGAAGTGGCCCTCATCGATGCCCGCAAGGCTGTTTCCATGTTCGCCAAGGTCAATGTAGACATTCTTGGAGTCGTGGAAAACATGGCTTGGTTCGAATGTGAGCACGGCACCAAATACCACATCTTTGGAGATGGCGGCGGTGTTCGTGAAGCCGAGAGACTCAAAGTCCCTCTGCTCGGCCAGATTCCTCTGGATGCCCACACCCGTGCTTGCGCAGACGGCGGCACCCCTGTCGCACTACTTCCTGAGGCAGAATCTCCAGTCAGTGCCGCTTTCAAAGAAACCGCGGAAAAGGTAGTTGCCCGGGTCAACCGCTAGGCGAACTACCCAACCCTGTTCCGTATCACCAGAGAATCTATGGCGTCAGTCGAGGAAATCATGCGAAAAGTCCACCACCTTGAGATCAAGGCGAGGCGGCTTTCGCGTGAATCCTTCTCAGGCGAATATCATGCATCCTTCAAGGGACAGGGGCTGGATTTCGAAGATTTCCGCGAGTACCAACACGGCGATGAAATCCGCTTCATCGACTGGAATGTAACTGCCAGGATGAATGCCCCCTTCATCCGCACCTTCCGCGAGGAGCGGGAACTCAATGTCCTCATCGCCGTGGATATATCCGGCTCCTCCGTATTCGGCTCCCAACATCTTTCCAAGCGGGAGCTGGCAGCGGAGATTGCTGCCGTTCTCGCGTTCTCAGCCAAGCACAATGGCGACAAGGTCGGCCTTCTTCTCTTCACCTCGGAGCCGGTGCTTTTTCTCCCGCCTCAGAAGGGAACCAAGCACACTTTGCGAATCATCCGGGAAATCCTCGCCACCACACCTGCCAAGCGAGACACCTCCATCGGCACGGCATGCGATTTCATCAATCGCACCCTGAAACGCAAGTCGCTGGTCTTCATGATTTCGGATTTCATCGACCATGATTTCCACAAAAAGCTCGGCACCCTCGCCCAGAAACATGAGACCATCGCCATTCGGGTGTTTGACCCTGTAGAAGAACATCTCCCTAACGTTGGTAAGATCAACCTCACCGATCCAGAAACGGGCTGGCAAACCATGGTCAACACCTCTAACAACAATGTACGCCAAGCATTCGAAAAGCTGACCAAGCGCAGGCTTGAAGCGCTGCAGAAAACTTTGCGTAAATACCAGATCGATTCCATCGATGCCCCTACCGATCAGGACTACCTTCCCGATCTCCACAAACTTTTCAAAACTCGCTCAAGTAGACACGCTTAATCAACCCAACACCAGACACTTTTGAAACTCGAAGACATTGTCGAAACCTCCCAAAAACCTGCCCTCCTCTTGTGGTGGCAGTGGCTCGGCATTGCGATTATTTTCATCAGTCTCCTACTCTTACTGCGTTTCTTCCTGAAGAACAAAAAGATCTCTCCCCCGAAGCCTGATAACTTGAAGGACGCCCTGGATCGCCTCGCTCGACTCCGGGACCAGAGTATACCCACCAAGGATCTGGCAATCCAGCTGTCGATCATCATCAGGGCATACCTACAAAAACAATTTGAGGATCCGGCATTGTTCGAGACTCATGAAGAGTTCCATGCCCGCTCCAGTCACCTCAAAAGACTCCCCCCCGAAGCAGCCTCCCGCCTCACCATCTACCTAGGAGAACTTTCTGATCTTAAGTACGCGCCTACCATAGACGCCAAGGCCATTCAAAGCTCTCTACTCGAGATGACGGATGCTCTGCTCAGAGGCTTGGATTCGACCAACCCGCGGCCCATCTCCTCAGAGCTCCCCTCACAAGGACCTCCTCCACTACCAGACACCTCACAACCATAGACGATTTCTTCCAACGCTTCAGCTTTGCTAACCCGTGGTGGCTTCTGCTGCTTCTGGCCATCATTCCCGTGGTGTTGCTCAGAAATAGAGCCGGAACGCAGAATAGCATCGTCTTTTCCTCGCTTTCCATTCTGGGAACTCTGGGTTCAAAGCCACGCAATCTAGCAGGGGCCTTTGCCTCCACCTTCCTGATCCTAACTATCACTGCAGCAGCCATCGCCTTGGCACGCCCTCAGCTCTCTAACACCTACACAGAGAGAAAAGCCAGCGGCATCGATATTGTCGTCGCCATGGACGTCTCCACTTCCATGGAGATCGATGACTTCATCATCAATGGCCGGAGAGTCGACCGCACCACTGCCGCCAGATTAGTCGTCAGAAACTTCATCCAGCTAAGACCCAATGACCGCATCGGCCTCATCCCCTTTGCTGGTCAGCCTTATCAGGAATCCCCCATTACACTGGAACATGATTGGCTGCTCTCCAAGCTCGACTCGGTGAGACCGAATCAGGAACTTTCACAAGGCACCGCAATCGGCTCCGCAATCGCCGCTTCAGCTGTCCGCTTGGACAAACGTGAAGACTCCAAATCACGAATCATTATTCTCATCACAGACGGCTCCAACAATTCCGGCCGTATGTCTCCTATCACTGCGGCTGAGCTAGCCAAAGAACTGGGGATCCGCGTCTACACGGTCGCGATTGGCACTAAGGAAGGCCGACTACCCAACTTCAAACAGCGTTTCCCCAGCCAAGAGTTTGATACCAAAACACTCGAGCAAATAGCCGAGATCACTGACGCCCAGTACTACCGGGCCAAGAGCACAGAAGACTTACAATCCACCTTCAGCACGATCGACCAATTGGAAAAAACAGAAGTGAAACGTAACGTCATCACGGAAAAGAAAGACCTCCATTTCTACTTCATAGTCGCTGCTATCTCCTTCTTGCTTATCTACACCGTGCTCACCACATTCACGGTTCCTCCATCCCCAAACTAATCGCAGCTTGTCTTTTCTGAATCCATATTTGCTCTATTTGGTGCTACTCATTCCCTTCTTGGTCGTGGGCTGTATCTTAGCGCGAAGATCCAAGAGACAGGCTTGGAGAAAATTCGTAGCTCCGCGCCTTAGCGAGGATTTGGTCAGCAAGAAGAAAGCCTACCTCTTCTGGATATCCTATGCCCTGCTGATGCTAGCTTTCGTCTGCTTCATTCTGGCATTGGCCCGCCCTTATAAAGGAGAATCCAAAAGTTTCGACAAGATCAAGAGCCGTAACATCATGATCATGATGGACGTCTCCAAATCCATGCTCTGCCAGGACGTCAGCCCGGATCGCCTTACCGCTGCTAAATCACTCTCCCTGCAGCTACTTGAATCCTTTCCAAACGACCATGTTGGAGTTATCGCCTTTGCTGGTAGCAGCCACATTATTGCCCCTTTGACCATCGACCACGCAGCGGTCCATGATTCGCTCTCCCAGCTAGACTCGGATAGTGTTGCCATTGATGGATCCAACTTGTCCGAAGCTGCCATCAAGGGAGTCGAAGCACTCAAAGCCACAGGCCAACGGGCCAATGCTCTCGTCATTTTCAGCGACGGAACGGAGAGTGATGAAGGGATTGATAAGGTTGCCAGAACTGCCGAGGCGTCTGGCGTGCAAATCTTCTGTGTAGGTGCCGGCACCCCGGCGGGGGGCATCATTCCCTCGGAAGAAGACCCATCAGGCAAACATCGCAATCAGGAAGGTCAGGTCGTCCACACCAAACTCGAAGCCCAAGTCTTACGACAACTTGCAGAAAGTACCTCCGGCATTTATACGTCTATTAATAGTAGTCCTGATAAAACCATCGCGGCAGCACTCAATAAAATGGAGCAATTCGAACAAGACGGCAGAGAAAGAGTCATCCCCAATGAACTCTACATGTGGTTTTTGGCTCCGGGGGCTTTCATCTTACTCCTGTCATGTCTGGTGAGAGCTAAATGGAGACTGCCTAAGTCAGCCGTCCCCGCTCTGGCTGCGCTCATGCTCTGCGTTCCTGAATCAAGCTATGGAGGTGAATGGTGGGACGAAGCTAAGGCCAAGTTCATCGAACGCCCTGCGAGAGAGCAACAAGGATACAAGAAGCTTCAAAAAGAAGAATTCGAAGATGCGCTGGCTGACCTGCGACGTGCCCGTAGCCTCTCTAGTGGACAAAAGCATGCCGAACTCTCACAAGCGATTGGCGAGATTCAGTTCCGGCTCGGCAACTATCCACAAGCAGCCAGAGAATACAGTTCCTCACTCCTTTCTGAAAAAGCGGACACTCAGCAAAAGGCCTACTACAACATCGGCAACTCTCTCTACCAACAGCAATGGTCTCAGCTTAAGGTAGCTGAAGAGCAATCTCTCGAAGACTATCTGATCAAAGCTGTTGAAGAAACAGACCCCGAGAATATTCCGCCTCTTGAACTGAAGGATCTGGATACATTGGAAAAAGGCTTCACCAACGCCTTGGCCAAATACAATGACTCACTCAGCATCCGCCCTGAAGACGAAGCTACACTTAATAACAAAAAGCTGACTGAGCAGAATATCCGGGATATCAAAAATGCTCGAAAACAACTCACTCAAACAGGGGGTGACGGCGGCCAGCAGAAGGACGAACAGCAGAAGGACGAACAGCAGAAGGACGACCAACAAAAGGACGACCAACAAAAGGACGACCAACAGAAGGACGACCAGCAGAAGGACGACCAGCAGAAGGACGACCAGCAGAAGGACGACCAGCAGAAGGACGACCAGCAGAAGGACGACCAGCAGAAGGACGACCAGCAGAAGGACGACCAACAGAAGGACGACCAGCAGAAGGACGACCAACAGAAGGACGACCAACAGAAGGACGACCAGCAGAAGGACGACCAACAGGAACCATCCACGAACTCAGAACAATCAAAGGATGGCCGCAAGCCCCCCCAAGAACGTCCCCTCACCCCTGAAGAACTCGCTAAACAGCTCGATCCCAACCTCAGCAAGGAAGAACGGGCCAGAGAGCTACTCGAACTTCACTCCGATCTCCAGAAACCACCGGGAAAGAATTACCGTTCCTGGAGGCGCAGACCTAAAATAGACTGGTAAAGCAACATGCGTATTCTCCTTACAGCATTATTTCTAGCCATACTCAGCCCCCTACTTACCGCTCAGGGACTGAAAAACCTCTACACCAGAACAGAGTCTAACAATTACGTTACTGGCGAAGTTGGCTACGTCAGCTATTTCTTTGTAGATCGAGATCTCGATACGGAATTCCCAGAGATTCAGGTCAAAGGTCTGAATATCCAACTCGCCCGCCACTACCCGACCCGGATTAATGGGCACAAGATCTACGTCTATGAGTTCAAGTACGTGGGCGTCAATCCAGGTGAATACACGATCCCCGCTCTGAGCTTCAACTATTACGGTCAAACGATCAAATCCGATGCCGTTGACATCAAGGTGGTCGATCGTAACTTACTGCACAAGAGTTCCCAGGAAGTCAATAAGCGCCAATACACCTTCTACTCCTACTTGTTCTCAAAAAAGAAGACGCTCTATCCAGGTGAGACCATGGAGCTCGAGTACAAAGTCTACTTGCCCAACTATTCACGTGTACTTCAGTGGGGCATCCCCGCACCGGAGAAACTAGATAACTGCACAGCATGGCGGTTTGAACCTCCGGAGTCTGGAACCAGTGCAGGCTACGCGCGCATTGATGGGCAAGAGTTTATCGTGGCGAATTACCGTACTGTCCTGACAGCTCTCAACCCCGGCACAGCGACTATAGGAAAACTTGAGTCCCGCATTGTTTCTGCAGTCACGGTGACTGATCCACGACGAGGCCCCAATAACGTTCGGGTAGATCTACTCCCCACCCACCCTGCTACATCTTTTGAGGTTCGCCAGTTCCCCGAGACACCCCCAAAAGATTTCGAAGGTGCAGTAGGTAATTTCCAGATGGCTACCACCATCAATGCGAAAGATAAGATCAAAGAAAGCGAATCGATCAGCACCAGCATCTACGTATCAGGAGAGGGCAATCTCCCCAACCTAACACCTCCTAGAATGCTGGACAGTAAGCATTGGGAATTAATCGATTCCTCACGTACTCAGCAAGGAGAAGAGCGAAAAAAACTCAAGGGAACCATCGAATTCAAATTCATCATCAAACCCAAAACCACGGCAAGCGCCACACCACGTTTTAGTCTTACCTATTTCAATCCGGATACCGAAACCTTTAACACCCTGATCAGCACCAACCAGCCTATCGAGGTAGAAGGCGTCAGTGGTATCAGCGCTATCGAGGGCACCTCTGCGGAGAACCCGGAAGTCCCCGAAGAAACAATGAGAGATATTCTCGGGCCTATTCAAGATCCTGAGAGCGATGGCCGCGCCCTCGTTGCCATGATCCCCAGCTGGAGCATCCATGTCATTCCTGGTGCGCTGCTACTCTGGCTTCTGTGCACGACGGCAGTTCGCTCTTTCAGGCAGTATCAGTTCAACAATGCCGAACGTAGAATCCGCCTGGATGCGTTGAGCAAAATCGAAAATAGCAAGAGCGACTTCCTCAAAAATGCCGGAACCTACATCGAACGCTGGTACCCGCATAAGCGCAGTGAGGAACTTCAACAGATTCTGCTAGAGCGCGATCAGACCTGCTATCTCCCGGCCGAAAAATCCGGCATCAGCCAAGCTCGCCGCAAGGAGATCCTGAGCATTCTGAAGAAACTGGCTCTGTTCACCGTCTTCCTAGCCGTGACCGCACCGACATCCCTCAGAGCCAGCGAAGCTGCGTACAAAGCTTGGACCTCCAAGGACTACAGCAAGGCACTGGAGCTCTATCAGCAAGAACTTGCCAAATCTCCCAAGTCTGCCGACCTGGAATACAATGTTGCCAACTGCTACTATCGCCTCGATCAACCAGGTGAAGCAGCCTTGCACTACTACCGTGCGCTGGAGCTCGACCCTTATCACATTGAAGCACGCAAAAACCTTGGCTTTGTGCAATCCCATCAAGCCAGCATCCTGCCATCGGATTTAGAGGACAACACCAAGTGGATCGCCTGGCTCAATCCACAGTCGTATAAGGACATCGCCTTTCTGGCTGGCTGGGGAATTCTTCTGAGCACGCTTACCTTGTTTATCAAGAAGCCAAGAGGCTGGAGCCTGGGAGGCCTCATCACCATTCAGGTGCTATCGCCGATCATCCTGACGGCTGCTCTCATCCTCTACTATCACCATCCGCTACGCAAACCGACTTCGGAGACAACGGCTGGCGTGGTGATTCAGAGCGTCCCCCTCTTCACAGAGCCATTCGAACCGCTCCCCGATGAACTCTCTGCCAAGACCTTGATCCAAGCCACTCCGGCATCTCCATGCCGCATCATCGCGCGCCGCAATGACTGGACCTACATTGAGCTAGGAGACTTCACCCGTGGCTGGCTCCCATCAGACAAGGTAGAGGCCATCAAGCCTACTTCATAAAGAAGGTGGCGATCCCTTCCAGCAGCATCTGGACGGCGATCATAATGAGCACCATTCCCATCAGTCGCTCGATGGCACGCATTCCTTTTCTCCCCAGTTGCTTCATCAGAGCCGTGGAGAAAAACAGGACGACAGCACTGATCAACCAAGCCGAGAATACAGCCACACTGAGTGAAGCCAACTGATCGTGATACTTCACGGAAAACAGCATGATCAGCGCTAGGGCAGACGGACCTGCCATCAAGGGAACAGCGAGCGGAACGATAAAAGGCTCATCTTCATCTGACTCACCGAGCATGGATTTCGCGGGGAAGATCATCCCCAGCGCAATCACAAACAGCACCACGCCACCCGATACCCGTAAGGTCGCAGGCTTGAGCTCGAGGAAATCCATCACATTCTTGCCGATGAACAGGAAGATCAGCATCACGGCCAGAGCAATCAAAAGCTCCCTTACCAGAATTTTCTGGCGTCGCTCCTCAGGGACATTCTGCAGGACATTGGTGAAAATCGGGATGTTCCCGAATGGGTCGATCACAATGAAGAGAGTCACAATAAGGCCGAGCAGATCCATGCGCGGAATCCTAAGCAGAGAGCTTCTCTATAGCCACTAAAAACGGTGGATTGTTAGGGGCATTGATGAAGCCGTACTGGATCACCCGCCAGCCTTCACGCGGCAGGCTGGATGCCCACTTCAGCACTTCTTGAGCTTCTACGTCGCCACCTTCATGGCCGGGATAGCACATCACCGAAATGACTCCCCCCTTCTCCAGCAGATCACAGGCTTGCCCGAGTGCGGGCAAGGTCGTCTCCACCGTCGTAATCACGGCCTTATCAGCACGAGGCAGATAGCCTAGATTGAACATCACCGCCTGCACCGGTTCCTGTACGGTCTCAGCCAGATGCTCATGACCGCGGCAATGAAAGGAGAGCTCACATTCCACGCCGGCCTCTTGTACTTTCAGGTTGGAGGTCGTGATGGCTTCCTCCTGCACATCGAAGCCATAGACCTTGCCTTCCTTACCAACGAGCTTCGCTAAAAAAAGTGCGTCGTGCCCATTGCCCAGCGTGGCATCCACCGCCACGCCGCCCTCGCGGACTGCACTGCGGACAATTTGCTGCGCCATCATCAATGGTTTTGGAAAACTCATAGAATTACCTTACCAGACTCGGTTCAGATCCAGCTCCGGATCAAGTTCATTTTCCCCACAGAGGAAACCCGCAAAATGCTCGGCCACACTCGGAGCAGTGATCACTCCCTTGGAACCAAGCCCGTTAAAAAATCCAAGCCGCTCCAGCTCCGGGTGCATCCCGATGATCGGTTGGCTGCGGTTCACAATCGGCCTGACTCCGGCCTCATGCTCTAGCACTTCAAAATCTACTTTCACCAGACTACGGATCTTCTGCTCCAGTTCAGCCCTACCCTCGGCACTGACACCGCTCAGCAGCTCGTCCCACTCATAGGTCGCACCCGTTCTCCACAGGCCATCGCCGAGTGGCACCATCCACCCATTCCGGTTAATGATGCGATCACTCGCCAGCTCTTCACTGCGCACCGTTAGCATCTGCCCCTTGGCACTGCGGTGCTGCACTTGGGAGAGCCATCCGGCATCCAGCCCCCAGTAGCCTTGACAGAGAATCAAGCGTTCGGCCTCCACATCTTTCCACACCACGGAGTCCTCACGGAGCTCCAGATCTGCCGGATCAAAATCCGCCTGCAGATAGCTTCCCTCCGCCTCTAACAAATCGCGTACTACCCCCAGATACGCCTTGGTATCCAGCCTGCCACCACGAGCCATTTCAAAGCCCCCTTCCTCACCGTACAGCATGCTGAGATCAATGGATGGCTCAGCACTTCCTACCCACTCACTGACCTCCTCCTGCTTGCGGCCAAACTTCTCACGTTCCTTCTTATCCGCAAACAAGCGCAGCACGGGCATAGCGTGAAACAGTTTCTTTCCACTGCATTCTTCCAGCGCGGCATAGTAGGCCATCGCCTCCGGCAAATACTCAGCCTGCCGCCAGGCCGGATTCATTCCCTTGCCCGCCAGCGCAGTCACCAGTCCCGCCGCCACACGAGAGGCGGCATTCGGATCTGCTCGATCCACCATGAGGATTTTCTTGCCGCGCCTGAGCATGGCCATCGCCAGCGCACTGCCGGCGAGTCCCTGCCCTACGATCAGAAAATCCACCTTCGTCATCACCCTTATTCTTCTTCGTCGCCAGCCAGCAGCTCCTGACGGAGGCTGTCGTTAGGATCTACGAAACTAGCATCGTAGCCCTTGGCATAGTTGAAGAGGTGCTTGTGCATGTACTCGAAGTACTTCTCCTTCTGCTCATCATTGAGGCGGAACCAAATGGTCACGTTGAAGGCACGGGTCACCTTCATCATCATC
Organism: Rubritalea squalenifaciens DSM 18772; assembly: GCF_900141815.1. NCBI lineage: Bacteria > Pseudomonadati > Verrucomicrobiota > Verrucomicrobiia > Verrucomicrobiales > Rubritaleaceae > Rubritalea > Rubritalea squalenifaciens. Next base: position 364,833 of record NZ_FQYR01000004.1, on the reverse strand, counting down.
TTGAGTGTCAGGCGGCGGCCCTTGCGCGCACGCTGGATCTGCTTGTGATTCAGCTGCTCGGTGGAGACTTCCACCATGTCATGGTTATCGATGCCCCAGGCGGTCATCATTGCATCCAGAGGCTGAGAACCGAATTCTCTTTCCTCCATAAAATCCTTTTGGTCTTCCATACCCCCTTCCTATTCAGAAACCCCCGCAAATTGAAATGATTAATTTACTTCACCAGCAGAATATTCAGGGCTCCTCTGCAACCGGATCTCCTTGGGAGGTTTGTTCTGCCGCTCCCTGCTTCCTTTGATCCAGACATAAGGAGCATAACCATCCGCCCGCACCTCGACTCGCGAGATCGAGGTCTTTAGCCTCATCCCATCATAGGGCAAAGGATAGGAAACCGGGCCAATCAGATACCCCCAATGCCACTTGGCGTCCTCGGCAAACATAAAACCGCTGGGAGTCGTCGTGGTCGTTTCTTCCTGAAAGTACTCACCTCCACTGCCATTGCTCCATGATGAGCTGCGGTGGATACTCACCCTCGCGCCACTGACAGGCCGCGCCGTCAAGCCCTCGACGACACGGCCTTGGTAGCCTTCCTGGTACACTGTCTTATTCGGCACAGGCAGCACGCAGCCGACTAAAGACAGTGTGGGAAGCAGTAGCACACGACACAAAATTTTCATGCTAGTTCAGCACCCAGAGTTTCTTGAATACCCAGCCAGTTCCCTTGGCTACGGCACCCAGTGGACCCGGCACGGATTTTCTCTCGATTGAAATATCCAGTTCGGAGTAAGCGATGTTCTTCTGCATGGCGCGCATCCTTCCCTCGATGGAATCCAGCTCCGTCTGCACTCGCGCCAGCTCCTTTTCAATTTCCAGCATCTCCTCCACCTTGGTGGCCTTTTCATAGACCTTGCGCAGGCGCTCACGCAGCACGCGGAGGTTCCTTATTTTAGCCTCCATATCGATGTACTGGTCCGTCACATCCTTTGTCCGGATTTTGCTGTAGCTCACCTTGCCCAGCGTCTCCAGCTCCTCCATGCTGGTCTTCAGCTTACCGGCTGGCACACGTACGGAGAGGCCCACCTCATCTTCATCCTCATTCTTGTTTTCCACATAGCCACCGTGCTTCTTTACGATGCCCTCGGCATTTTTCGCCACCTCACTGACATGCGGCGTTTCCAGACTCAGACGCCCTGTCTCGATCAACTTGCGGCTCACGGGCGCGGCATCCCTGGAGCGGCTATTTGCGTACTCCATAGACGCCACTGGGGCAGGCGCAGGCGAATACGCAGCCGCTCCGGATAACCCATCCACTCCACAGGAGGCTAAACACACACACATTAAGCTGGCTAAGATCCACTTCATAGTGCTAGAAATTCAGCACATAAACCTATCACCCGTCAACACCCTATTTGCTGTTTTTTTAGCATTTTATGTTTCGGATTCCAAAAATGACCGAATTCCCGAAATTCTTACGTGCGCAGCCGCTCTATCACGCTTAGGTTTTCCACATGCCTGACAAAAAGGACATCCTTGACCTCTATTTCATGCCCGCAAGGCGCGATCTGATCGAGATTGCCGCCTATCTGGACCGCCTTGAGCGCCACGCTGGAGAGCCTGATTTCCGCGCCCAGGCATTTGAAAAAGCGCTGCAGGCCATGCTGGATGCCAAGCCCGGCAAGAAAGCCGCCGCCGTCCTGGAAGCCCTCTCAGACCACAGCGAGGAACCAGCCGAGAAATCCAATATGAAGGCCGCCTGGGGAGCTCCTCAGAACAGCTAATCGCTAACAAAGATTTTGATATGAAGTACATTGAGCCACACGGTCACATGGTTTCCAGAACCACGGACGACTACCAGAAAATGGCCATGGCTGGCTGCGAAGCCATCTGTGAGCCAGCCTTCTGGGCCGGATTCGACCGCTCATCACCTCAGGGATTTTACGACTACTACTGCCAGCTCACCCAGTATGAACCCGCCCGCGCGGCCAAGTTCGGCATCAAGCATTTCTGCTGGCTCTGCATCAACCCGAAGGAGGCGGAAGACGCAGGCTTCGCCCGTGAAGTCATGCAGATCATCCCGGAATTCCTGGACCGCGAGACCGTCCTCGGCATCGGTGAGATCGGTCTGAACAAAAACACCCGCAGCGAACTCGCCATCTTTGAAGAGCACGTGGAGCTCGCCAAGAAGTACGATCTCCCCATCCTCATCCACACCCCGCACCTTGAGGACAAGCTGAAGGGCACCAAGCTCATCATCGATTCCCTCAAAAATGCGCAGGTCGACCCGACCCGCATCATCATCGACCACGTGGAGGAGCACACCGCCGGACTCGTGCTCGACGCCGGATTCTGGGCAGGCATGACCCTCTATCCTGAGTCCAAGTGCACCCCGGCCCGCGCCATCGATATCCTTGAGGAATTCGGCAACGAAACCATCTGGATGAACTCCGCCTGCGACTGGGGCATCTCGGATCCCCTCGCCGTCGCCAAGGCTGCCATGGAAATGCGCAAGCGCCAGTACACTGACGATCGCATCGAAAAAGTCATCTACGACAACCCGCGCACCTTCCTGCGCCAGTGCAAGAACTTCGATCTCTAGGGTCGAAGTTTTTCTCACCGACTGTTTAGCAAGCGCAGGCCTGCCGCTTAGCGGATGCAGACGCAGATCTTGGACAAGGACTGGAAAAAACGATCTGTATTCTGCGTATCTGGTGCTAGAATCACCTCAGCCCTGCTAACAACCAGAATCTCTCGCTTTGAAAGTCTACCAGTCCAAGTTCCACCTCTCCTACTGCACCAACATCCACCCGGCCGAATCCTGGTTGGCGACCTTCAATGCGCTGGAAACTCACGCGCTCAAGGTCAGGGACCAGGTGGAAGCCACTGGCAAGGTGCCGGACAAGGACGCCGGATTCGCACTCGGACTACGCCTCTCAGCCGAGGCTGCTGACGAGCTGCTAGAGGGAGACAACCTGGACTGCTTTATCGATTGGCTGAAGGAGACCAACACCTACGTCTACACGATCAATGGCTTTCCTTACGGCGCTTTCCACGGCACCCGCGTGAAAGAGAAAGTCTATCAGCCGGACTGGACCACACCCGAGCGCCTCAGCTACACGCTTCAGCTTTTCAATATCATTGCCGAGCTCGCCCCGCAGGAATGCGGCGGCTCCGTCTCCACCCTGCCGGGCTCCTTCAAGGAATTCGGTGCCAAGGAGAAAATCATTTTCGAGAACCTCTACGCCTGCGCCAAGCACATCGACCTCCTCGCCCACGAGTATGAGAAAGATCTCCATCTCGGGCTCGAGCCGGAACCTCTCGGCCATTTCGAGAACCTGCAGGAGACGCTCGACTTCTTCCATCGCTTCAATGACTGGGCTCTCTCGCACAATCACGACGTCACCCTCATTCACCGCCGCATCGGCCTGAACTACGACACCTGCCACTTTGCCCTCGAGTACGAGGACGCGGCCTCTTCCCTAAAAAAGTTGCACGACGCCAAGATCCGCATTTCCAAAATCCACCTCAGCAACGCGATCGCCATCAATGCCAGCGACGCCGAAGCCCTGCAGGCCATCAAGTCCTTCGACGAGCCAACCTACCTGCACCAGGTCATCACCCGCGATGACAGTGGGCAAATCACTCGCCACCGCGACCTGCCTGAGTTCTTTGAAGAACTCGATTCCGGCAAGCTCGTACTTGGCGAGGAATGCGAGGCCCGCGTCCATTTCCACATCCCGCTCTACGCAGACCCCGCCAAGCCACTCGGCTCCACCCGCGACTACGCGGAGGCCACCCTCGCCTACCTCAAGGATCACCCGCTCACCTGCTCCCATCTGGAAATGGAGACCTACACCTGGGGTGTACTGCCGCAGGACATGCAGAAGCCGATCGAAGACCAGCTGACTGAGGAATACCTCTGGACGCTTGACCAGCTCGCCTAAACCGAACAGCTTCTCCCTGTTTTGTTCAAAGCACTTCTAGCCACCGGTCGCATCTCCAACCTGCCAACAGTCTGGAGCAATGTCCTCGTCGCCTTCGTCATCATCTTCGGGTTAAACCCCGAACGCAAAGACCTCGTCACTGTCACCCACACCCTCGACATGTGGCTTCCGCTGTTAATCACCTGCATCGCAGCCTCGCTACTCTACGTCGGCGGTTGCTTCCTTGGCGATGCCATCGATGCCAAGTTTGATGAGCAGCACAAGCCAGACCGCCCTATCCCCAGCGGCGTGCTCTCCCGCAAAGGCGTCTTCACCGGAGCCATCGCCATGCTGGCTCTGGGGTCCGTGATTCCTTTCATCATCACCCACGGCCTCATCCCGGCCGAGCAACGCGCGGAATCCTGGCTGCACCTGCTTGCCATTCCCTTGTTGGTGGCCGCCATCGTTCTTTATTCTTGGCTGCACAAGAAATCCCCCTGGTACGGACTACCGCTCATTGGAGCCTGCCGTTTCTGCCTGGTCATCTTTGGCGGGGCCATGGCAGCAAGTTGCATCGATCAGGAAGCCAGCTTCATTCCTAACTCCGGCTGGCATCCATTGACAGAAATGCTAGACGGCATCCTCGTTACCTTCGCCGCCACCGTCGCCGCCTACACGATCTGCTTCGCTTCCGTGGCGCGTAGCGAGTCTTCGCCCAAGCCGATCACCTGGCGCAAGGTCCTCATCCCGACCATGCTGATCCTCCCGCTCTGGATGCTCATCCCGGCGATGTTCGAGAGCGACTTCTGGGAGAAGCTCCCGCAAGCAGCCGAATTGCTTCTCCATGTAGAGACGTTACCCATCATCCTCGTAGCTCTGGCGAACTACCTTATCTGGAACACCTGCTCCTTCATCAAGCTGAAGCCTAACAAAGGCGCATTCGTCTCCATGTCTCTGGCCGGTTTCTGCCTGCTCGATGCCTTCTTCATCGCCCTCTCAGGCTGGGAGAATTTCTTCATCGTACTTGGTCTCTTCCTGCTCGCGCTCCTCTTGCAGCGCTGGGCTCCGGCTACCTAACAAGCTGCAGATCCTGGAAATAAAACTCGGTATCCCAGGTCTTGCAGCAGTCGCAATCCTCGTCCCCCTCACCCGGCGTGTAGCTGCGGTCGCTCACCTCGCCTTCACGAATTTCGATCGTTGAGTGGTAGAGCGGGCTGTCGTAGACAAAGGTATGGAACTCGCCGTTCTCCCCGCAGGGATCTACTCCCTCGGGAAGCGCGTTGAGGAAATCTAGATCGTAATCGCGGCCGAGGAAGCTGCGGTCAAAGTACTTGCCACTCACACAGACGATCTTCGCCTTCACGCCACTCTCGATGATCTGCCGCGCCAGCTCCTGCGTATCCGTCAGCTTCCAGATCGGGAACTCGCACTTCAGCTGGCAGCCTTCCATTTCCTTCTCGCGGTAGGCCTTGAGATCCTCCAGAAAAATATCGCCGAAGACGCAAGTCTCCGCGCCTAGCTCACGCAGTGCGGCCATTTCCCGCTGCATCATCTCACCATAAGCCGCCATGCTGGCATCCTTCGGAATCAGCAGCTTTTGCAGCGGCAAGCCCAGGCGCTCGGCCTGCGCATCCAGCAATTCCTCCCTCACCCCGTGCATGGACACCCGGCGGAATTCTTCGCTCATCGAAGTCACCAATCCAGCCACACTGCCCGGCGCTGCTTCCAAAACCTTCGCCAAGGCAAAGGCCGAATCCTTGCCGCCACTCCAATGCATCCACGCCGTACTCATAAGGCTGAAGCTAGGTAAGCTGCTAGGAAAGTCTAGCCAAAGGCTTTCATGAAGCCGACTTCCAGCGCGAGCTGCTCACTGACGTTGGTCTCTAGCAGGCCACGCAGTTTCTCCAGTGCCTCCATGCGGCGCAGCAGGGTTTCCAGATCCTCAGTCTCGGCCACGGCCTTGGTCACGGCGGCTTGCTTGGGATAGTCCAGAGTCTCCACGTCCACCTTGGCGCGGACCACGTCGCCCAGCCAGCCGATCAAAATATCGATGTAGCGGGAACGCTCTAACAAATACTCACTCTCGGTGAGCGCCTTGTAGTATTCCTCGCGGCGCTTCAGCCAGTCACCTTCGGTGGTCTGCTTGTAGGTCGCTACCTCATCCTTGTAGGCGGAATCATTCGCCTTGGAAATTGCGGACTTGCGCTTGTCGAGCAGCTTGGAAAAGGCCGCCTTGATGGTCAGCGCACCGGATACGGAGCCCAGGCCATTCTTGGCAATGCGGGAAAGCGCCTCTACCAGATCGCGCTCGCCTTCGTATTCCTCGCGCGCCTCTTCTGTCATCAGCGGCAGACGCACGCAGCGGGAAAGGATGGTCGGCAGCAGACGCTCAGGGCTGCTGGTCACCAGCAGCATCAGACAGCGGTCCGGTGGTTCTTCTAAAGTCTTGAGGAAAGCATTCTCGGCCTCCACGCCCATGCGGTCGGCATCGATCACCACGCCGATCTTCCACTTGTCGCGCTCGGAGGACTGATACATGCGCTTCTCCAGCTCACGCATCTGCTTCACACTGATGCGGCGGGACTTCATTTCCGGTCTGACTACACTGACCAGATCGCCCTCCAGCTCATCCAGAGTCTTCGGCTCCGGCGGTGGAGCTTCACCAAAGAGATCCAGTCCGGAGGTCACATCATCATCACCGCCATTGACCATCTCGATCATGCGCGCCACCAGCCTTTCGCCGCCAGCCACTGCATCCCCAGTGATCAAAAAAGCATGTCCCAACCTGCCTCGCTCATGCGCGGCACTGACCAGTTCAAATGCTCTCTCTTCCGTGTAAGCCATCTTCGCTGCACATGCTCACCATGAACCCGGGAAATAACAATCGTAAAACTCCCCAAGCTAGCCGATGACGACTTTTTCCACCCACATCGTAGGATCCATCTCCTTGAGCGCGCGTTTCTTCAGTGCCTCGGCATCGCCTTTCAAAATGGCGATCATCGTGGAGCCGGACCCGCTCATCAGCGCGCCCTCCACCTCCGGCTGCTCCAGCAGCCACATCTTCAGCTCCGGCAGGAAGCGATGCTTCTCATACACCGGACGCTCCAGATCATTAAAAAATTCCCCCCAATCGAAGTGCTGCGGCGCGTAGTCGATCCCCTTGATCTCCTGGGATTGCTGCCAGCCCTGATAGGCATGCGGCGTACATACGCCAAAGCTCGGCTTCAGCAGTAGCGCATCCACCTTGTAGTCCCACTGCACCGGAGTCACCAGCTCACCGCGGCCCACGCAGTCGCAGACGGAATCAAAGACAAAGAAAGCCACATCACTGCCGATCTCCGCCGCCATGTCCGCCAACGCGGTGTGCGGGAGATTCGTCCCCTCCAGGGTATTCAGCGCGCGCAGCATAGCCGCCGCATCGCTGCTGCCGCCGCCCAGTCCAGCCCCGTGCGGGATACGCTTCACCAGCTCTACCCGGTAGGCGCAGTCCTTGCCCGTCTCGCGCTGGAAAATGCGCACCGCCATCGTGACCAGATTCGTCTCGTCCAGCGGCACTCCCTCCACATCGCAGACCAGCTCATAGGCATCCGCCGGAGTGATGAGAAGCTCGTCGGCTACGCTGACAGGGGCCATGCGGGTCTCAAGCGCGTGGAATCCATCCTCACGCTTACCTAAAACTCTGAGAGTTAAATTCACCTTCGCCCTAGCTGTCTCCTTGTGCGTCGCCATATCTCATTAGTTCTATACAGCATGTTAGGGCATTTGGCCACCACCGGCTGCTGCCCTGAGAACAATTTACGCACAGTCCTTACAGCCTCAGGGGCAAGCGGCTACAGCTGATCCTCAGCTCAGCCTCTATGCTTGGTCCTTGAGACCAAGCAGCGCCAGCATGCGGCCCGTCGCTCCCTTCTCTATCCGGTAGCTGTAGTAGTGCTCCAGGTCGCTGCCCGTACAGATCCCGCAATCCACAAAATTCGCCGCCGGCATGCCGGCCTCCTTCACCTGCTGGACGATCTCCGCCGCGAAATCCACATCGTACTTCGGCGGGCGGATACAAGGGCCCAGGGCTCCCCGCATCTTCGTCACGTCGCAGCCAAACTCATCGCGCATCAGCGCCATCGCATGGCGCACGATATTCAGCTCCGTCCCCTTCTTGCCGGAGTGCACCAGGCCGATCACCTTTTTCACCGGATCGTAGAGATACACCGGCCCGCAGTCCGCCACATAGATCCCCAGCATCACGCCAGGCTCATTGGAAATAATGCCATCCACCCCGGCCACCTCATGGGCTCCGGTACCACGGACTACCGCCACACCGCCGCCGTGCACCTGCTCGGCGCGCCAGCACTTGTCCCAGTCGTAGCCCAGCGCCTTCACCTTCTCCTGGTGATAGGGCTTCAGCCGCTGCAGCGTCATGCCACGATCGTGATCCACCTCGACCCCCGGAATCCTGCCCACAAAGCAGGCGTCCACAGCTGGGTGTTCATTCAAATGCTTCAGGTAGGGCTCACTCATCTCCAGTCAAGGTATTGGCATTCCCAACAAAAAGCAATCACCCCACCGCCCAGATACGAAAAAAGCGCACATGCTTCCGAGCAAGTGCGCTTTGATTTCAAAACTAGTGAAATCAGACTTCGGTCTACAGGGCGAGCTTAGACTTCGCCAGACGGAATGTGTCTGCTTCCTCTTCATCCATTTCGGACATGATATCCGCGAGGTTCATCGCAATTTCACGGCGCATGCGGGCCACCAGTTCGGTGCCCTTGTTGGTAATGCGTACCATGATCTTACGGCGGTCCTCAGCTGCATGCACACGCTCTACGTATCCCAGCTTTTGGAGACGGTCCACTAGACCTGTCGCGGCCGCCGTGGAATGGCCCATCTTCTTGGCGATATCTGACATCGTGAGGTAATCCTCACTGGAGAGATACGCCATCAGGAAGAACTGCGGGAAAGAAATGTTTCCTCGGTTCAGCTCGGAGGCCAGATTTAGTATGCAAGAGCGCTGCGTGAAGAGAACAAAATCCGCGAGCCTTTCAGCTTCTGCCAGACCCGAGACCATGTTCGTAGTGGAGGGTGATTTCATGTTAGCGCTTTCGTTAGGTTTTTTCCTTTTTTGGCTCCGAAACCATTTCGAAGCTGGCCCATACTACCCTTAAGTTTTAAAAAAAATCAATATCATTTGTTAATTTTAACAAAATATTCATATCCAATTAATATCTGAAGCGCTCCAAACCCCTAATTTTTAAAGTTTTGGCGCTCACTTACACAAAATATTTTTTTTTAGACCCCCACCCGGCTCAAAATTTTGAGCTACGCAAAGCCGAAATAAAAAAATCTCTTCCCAGAGGACAAAAAATAGAGAACACGATCATCCTAAATGCCTTGCAAACACAGGAGCGAGCCAGTAAAAAAACCAGCGTCATGGACACAGGATCCCCGCACATCTGCCTAAAGCGGGCCTTGTAGCCTCCTGATCGTGGCACTACCGGCTACTGCCCCGCTGGCTTGAACGGGCTCTTCTCCGGCGCATCCGCCGTGAAGCCCGTGGCCGAGTGATCCAACGAGCTCGCCGCCCCCGTATCCTCAAATTCGCGCAGATACACCGGGTCGCCCACCGTGGGAGCACCCTTCACAATGTCCGCCGCCACGTACTGCCCCAGCCGCTCGCCTGTCATTTTCAGGCTCGTCATCTGGTTGGCCGCACTGCGCACATAAAAGACCTTGTCGCCCTCCACCGCGATCGAGCCGTAGCGCTGGATCAAAATATAGCCATCCCCCTCCTGACCGTAGACAGACGCCACCCGGCCCACCAGTTTATCCTGCTTCACCTCCGGCTTCTTCTCCTCCACCTCCACAACATCCTGAGCACAAGACGCGAACAAACCCGCCAGTACACCCAGGACCAAAAATTGTAGCCTCAAACGCATGCCCGCAATCTAACCAGCATCCCCCGCCCCAGCAAGCCCCGTCACCGAAAAATGAGCATTTTCCCATTCGTAGGGTTGACGTATCCCAGCGCATATGATCTTTTCTCGGCAGTTCGACGACGAACCCCGAGGGCCGGTGGCTGAGTGGTCGAAAGCGCTCCCCTGCTAAGGGAGTATACCGGAAACGGTATCGAGGGTTCGAATCCCTCCCGGCCCGCCATTTCCAAAAGAAGCCATCCATCTGGATGGCTTTTTTGGTATACGGGCCTGAGGGATGAGAACGCAGTTCGACTGCCATGGCGTGCATCACGCCAAATCCTCCCTCCCATGTTGCGTGAGGCGCAACATGCAAACCGCAGAGCCTGTGAGGATCACTGGCAATCCCTCCCGGCCCGCCATGACCCGACTGCAGCACGCTGTGGGGGTCTACACCAAAGTTTGGGGACAGGGCATTTTGTGATTCATTGTTTGTTAGTTTATCCGCATTGGGCGATGACCCGCAGCCGGTAGTTTTCGAAGTTTCTAAATCCGTAGGCGCGTCGCTGGATCAGTTTCATTTGTTTCAATGGCCAATTTATTCCTTTTTACCTACAATTACGAAGCTCACACCTGCTTTCTCCGTAACAACCTCTTTTCGCTGCTGAACTCTTGATTATAGAGTTTATTTGGGCATAATTGGGTCATTTAATGGTTCATCATGGAAGTCACAGTTAATATCACACCAGAAATCCTCCAGTTGATCGCTTCGATTGATGAGTTCAAGGGACGTTGGCAGGCATTGGGAGCTATTGACCGTGATCGTCTGACACAACTCAGAAAAACAGCCACCATTGAGAGTGTGGGTTCATCCACAAGGATCGAAGGCTCCAAAATGTCTGATGCTCAGGTGGAAACCCTGCTGGCTAACATTGAAATTGAGAAATTCACTTCCCGGGATGAACAGGAAGTCGCTGGTTACGCCAAGGTCATGGATCTGATCTTTGACTCTTGGGAATTTCTCAATGTAGATGAAAATCATTTGCTTCAGCTACACTCGACTTTGTTAGTACACTCTACAAAGGATGAACGCCATCGAGGAGCATACAAAACTCTGGATAACCATGTCGCAGCCTTCGACCCCGATGGTAAGCAGATAGGCATTGTCTTTGAGACTTCAAGCCCCTTCGACACTCCTGCACACATGAAGAAACTCCTTGCATGGGAGCTAGCTACGCGGCAGTCCAATGAGCTTCACTCTTTGCTGAGGATTGGTGTTTTTATTGTCCGGTTTCTAGCAATCCACCCTTTCCAAGATGGAAACGGCAGACTTTCGCGGGCACTCACCACACTTTTTCTGCTTCAATCAGGGTATGAGTATGTTCCATATGCCTCGATTGAGAGGATTATTGAAGAAAATAAAGACAGCTATTACAGAGCGTTGAGAACAACGCAAACATCATTTAAGACTACGCCAGACTGGAACGCTTGGATCGTCTTCTTCCTGCGGACTTTGTCAAAACAATGCGAGGTTCTAGCTCGGAAAGTGGAAGACCATCGCATCATGCAGGCGAGTGACTTATCTCCTCTGGCACTTGAAATCCTGTCACTTTTTGAGCAGCACAATAGTTTGAGTAACCGTGAAATGGTTGCTTTGACGGATTCCAACAGAAACACAATGAAAAGAACACTTTCTTCTCTGGTCGATAAACGTCTGCTTATTCTTGAAGGGAAAGGAAGATCCACACGCTACAAGGTGGCCCCATAAAATTGCTGGAGTGAAGTCATGTTCGAGCCATTAAAAGCCAGAATTCGTGAGCTCGAAGCCGAGTGTAAACGTCTGACGAAGGAAAATTCTGATCTTCACAGGCAATTGAACCACTACCAATCCAAGACAACAGCCCAGCCTCCGCATAAAACCTGTGCTTCGTCTATAGACAATCATTCTTCTTCAGATGAGAAGGTCAAATTTTTCAGACAACTCTTTCGTGGACGGGAAGATGTTTATTCCGTTCGCTGGGAAAACCCTCAGAAAGGCACTGCCGGATATGCACCTGTCTATCACAGAAACTGGGGAGAAGTTGTGCCCAAGGAGGAACGGCAGTATTTACCTGTCGATAATCATGTAATCCACAACCACCTCAGTGGTAAGATCACGATGGGAATATACGCTATTTTAGAAGATGACAGGTGTTGGTTTCTTGCTGCTGATTTTGACAAGAAATCTTGGCAACAAGACTGTTTAGCGTTTTTGAATTCATGCGATGCTTTGGGGGTTTCTGCATCTTTGGAACGATCACGCTCCGGAAATGGAGGCCACGTGTGGATTTTCTTTCGTGAACCTATTCAATCTTCACTTGCTCGTAAACTGGGATCGGCGATCCTAACCCATGCCATGGAATCACGTCCCGAAATGGGGCTTGATTCCTATGACCGATTTTTTCCCAGCCAGGACACCTTGCCCAAAGGTGGCTTCGGCAACCTCATTGCATTACCATTACAAAAAATTCCAAGGCAACAAGGAGGTAGCGTCTTCATTGACCGAAATCTTACTCCTTACGAGGACCAGTGGGCTTATCTGGGTGGTGTCAGAAAAATGACTGCGTTTCAGATTGAAGATATTGTCGCCAATATTTCAGGAGATCTCCTCGGACTGCGTCATCGATTTGAAGATGGAGATAAAATTGAGAGACCTTGGGAGCTAAAACCTTCCGAGCATTTTTGCTCTGAACCATTGGACGGCATTCTGCCTGAAGAGGTGAAAGCAATTCGGGCAAATCTGCTCTTCATTGAAAAAGCCAGCTTACCTCCAGCTCTGATCAACAGGATCATTCGTCTTGCTGCATTTCATAATCCGGAATTCTACCAAGCTCAGGCGATGAAATTTTCCACCTCCAACATACCTCGGCTTGTCCACCGTGCTGAGGATTTTTCTGAGCATATTGCTCTACCCCGTGGTTGCCTTCAAGATCTCCAAACACTTTGCGAAACTCACGAGATAAAGGTATTAACAGAAGACAAACGCTTTGGGGGAGAACCTCTTAGTATAAAATTCCAAGGAGAGCTTCGTTCGGATCAAACAAGAGCTGTCAGAGCGGTAATGAAATATGACGAGGGTATCATCTGTGCAGCAACTGCTTTTGGTAAAACAGTCGTAGCGGCAAATATCATCGCGCGGAGAAAAACAAATACTCTCATTATCGTGCATCGCAGACAGCTCCTAGATCAATGGAAAGCCCGCATTTCAACATTTCTGGACATTGATCCCAAAGAAATTGGTCAAATTGGCGGAGGAAAGAATAAGCCAACAAAGAAAGTTGATATTGCCATCATCCAAAGTCTCAATCGTAAGGGAGCCGTAAAGGATATTGTGGATGATAATGCTCCTATGTTTGCCTCTATGTTCAGAAAACGGATGAAAGGTTATTCCTCCATGGGTTATGAAATTTACGATCCTGAACAGGAAGTGCTTGGTTTCACTCGTTGAACCGAGTGAACCAAGTTAGCCCCTGATTTTGACCCCGAAAGCACTCTCAAAATATTCCAGCTTATCCTCTGACTTCATCGCAACAATCCTTCTCAGCTTGTTTTCTGAGAAGCCCCTTAACGATTTTGCCCCCTCCAAAGACTTGAAGTGGGCAAGGATTTCAGGTGGTTAATTGATCAATCTGATAATTTGACGCACCCGTCCCGATGAAAATCCTGTTATTTCTGAAATTTCGGTCGATGAGTCCACAAGCCCCGCTTTCAGGGCTTCCAACCAGTTTCATTCAGGTGAATCGGTGGCCCCCTGTGGATTACGTATTCGCCTCCCAGGAGGCCATACCGTTGTCGATACCGCCCACATCATTCCTTTTGCCGAAAGCCAAGATGACCACCCACGTAACGGCATCGCCCTCTGTAAGAATCATCACAGGGCGATGGATCGTTCATTGATAGCCTCAAACCCCGATATGATTTGGACGTGTAAACTTCCCCGCCAAGGGGGTAGATTAAAATGAGAGTTTTCTCTTTTTCTGTTAGTTGAGCGTTCTGTGTATCCATTCCTCGCTGTAGTTGGTCATCCAGACGTGGACCATGTCACGAACCTCCGTCATTGAACCGAACAGGTGCGCGTCCAGAACAGCGCGTCTCATCGTCCTGTTGAAACTTACTCCCCCACCTTACTCTAGCCCTTCCTACTTCCCCACAGTAAGGCATAGGGTATGCCGCTTGTTGAACGTTCTGCTTATCAGTCGCCTTGGTGGATGCCGGGGGCGTTTGCAGACGATCTTGCCGGTGGCGTGAGGGACGAGTCAACTAAGCGGGTTCTGAACCTCCACTTTACAGGCCTCATCAAGTTCAGCTTGCCAATATTGTTAGAAAAAAATAACTGTACTGTATGCCCGCTAACGAGAATAAATCTGGCTGCCTTGGTATACTACTCGCACCTTTTCTTGGTAGGAAAGCTGTAGATGCCTCTGCTCAAGAAGAACTTCCCTATGCAAGGCGTGACGACTTCCTCAGCCACGCTGAGATTTCATTTTTCCATGTCGTTCGCAATACCCTCTCTCCCGATCACCACCTACTCACCAAGGTCAATCTGGCCGACCTATTCTTCGTCCGGCAGCCGCACATCAACTTGAGTGCCCGTGGTAAGATCAGTCAGAAGCATATCGACTTCGTCATCTGCGACACAGCCACGATGAATCCACTCGTCGCCATTGAACTGGATGATGCATCACACCAAAAGCCAGACAGGCAGGCACGTGACACCTTTGTCGATCAAGTCTTTGTGACTGCCGGGCTTCCCTTGATTCGTATCCCGGCAGCGAGAGCCTATAACCCGGAACAGATACGCCTCCAGCTTGCGCCACACCTCTCCATGGATCCACAAGCAGAATCATCTCCACCTTCTCCTCTGGGGACGACTGATTCCACTCCAATCAACGAGGAAGCCTATGCCGAGGGAAACCAAGCGGACGCCGAGACTGCACCTGCGTGTGAACGATGCGGTAGTCCGATGCTTGAACGTATGGCGAAGCGCGGACCAAATTCCGGACAAACATTCTGGGGATGCTCAGCCTATCCGAAATGCCGTCACACGCTAACGAGATAGAGTGCCCGGGAAAAAAAACTATGAAACTGGCTCGCCACCATTCACAGGCTCTTCATCACGAGAACGAGGTGACTGAGGGAGAGGTCTGTGTGTCCATACCTTGCTATAGTTGGTCATCCTGTCGTGAACCAAACAGATGCGCGTCCAGAACAGCGCGTTTCATCGTCCTGTTGAAATTTACCTCCCCCACCTTACCCTTGCCCTTCCTTCTTCCGCGCAGTAAGGCATAGGGTATGCCGATTGTTGAACGTTCTGCTTATCAGTCGCCTTGGTGGATGCCGGGGGGGCATTTGCAGACGATCCTTCCGGCGGTGCTGAGGAGGCCAAGGCTGGTGACGAGGGAGCGGGAGAGGCTGGAGCTGGAGGACGGGGATTTTCTGGATCTGGATTGGCGGCGCGAGGGCCGCGGCAAGCTGGCAATTCTTTCCCACGGCTTGGAGAGTTCCTCCAAGGTGATGTACGTCCAGGCGATGGCGGAGGCGCTGTGGCAGGCGGGCTGGGATGTGCTGGCCTGGAACTTCCGCAGCTGCAGTGGCGAGATGAACCGGCTGATGCGCTTCTACCACAGCGGGGTGAGCGACGACCTGAAGCGGGTGCTGGATCATGCGCTGGCCACGCACCCTGCCAAGCAGGTGGATCTGGTGGGATTCAGCCTGGGGGGAAACATCACGCTCAAGCTGCTGGGCGAACTGGGAGAAAAACTGCCGCCGCAGCTGCACCGGGCGGTGACTTTCTCCGTGCCCTGTGATCTGAGCTGCTCGTCCAAGAGCCTGGAGTCCTGGTGGAACCGGAAACTGTACATGCGGCGCTTCCTCCGCAGCCTGATGGAGAAGGTGGAGCACAAGCGGGAGCTGCACCCCGGGCTGCCCGAGCACGATGCCGGGCTGCGTATGGAAACTTTTCAACAGTTTGACGATGCCTACACGGCGCCCCTGCATGGCTTCCGCGATGCGCGGGAGTACTGGGAGCGCTGCAGCTCGCGCCCATTCATCGAAAACATCCGCATCCCCACCCTGCTGGTGCAGGCGGCGAATGATCCCTTCCTCGGCGAGCGATGCTATCCCCATGAGGAGGCACTCCGGAGCGAGCACTTCTATCTGGAGGTGACCCGCCAGGGCGGGCACGTGGGATTCGGCAGTCCCTGGCAAAGGCAGAATTGGGCCGAGGCCCGGGTGCTGGAGTTCCTCAACTCCTGATCCCTAACGTGTCTTCTTGAGTTTATTCCTGAGGCGCTCGCGGGCTCCTTGTTTCCCGAATCACCCTAGAAACCACTCAGGAAAACTTTTTTTCGCCTTTCTTTGGGACAGATCGCTCAGGGCTACGCTTCTAAGGGTGAAGAGATCATGACTGACGCGACGCACCATCACCATGCCTGGACCACCTGGATCGACGAGTTCGGCTGGCGACTTCTCGCCCACGCCAGACAGATCACCCGATCCGACCAGGATGCCGAGGACCTGCTGCAGAATGTCATCCTGGAACTATGGAAAGCCACTCCCAGCGCCACACCTGATCTCCCCCTCGCCTACCGGAAAATCAGCCAACGCGCCATCGATCTGGGCCGCTCATCCCAGAGCCGGAGCCAGCGGGAGGAGACCTGGCAGCAGGATCCCGCACTGCAGCCAGAGTTCACCACGCCACAGCTTTCCCAGAGCGAGGAACACGATCTCGTAAACCGCGCCATTGCCGAGCTCGACCAACCGCTACGCGAAATCATCAGCCTCAAGCTCTGGGGGGAACTCACCTTCCAGCACATTGCCGAGATTCTCGACATCCCGAAATCCACCGCTGCCGCGCGCTACCAGCTGGCGCTGCTGCATCTAGAATCTGCTCTCAAACCACTGACCACATGAACTCAGACCATTTATCCGAACTGGAAAAACGCATCCAGGCCGCTGCCCCGAAGCAGCTGCCCCCCCAGCTGCGCCAGACCATCCTGGAGGTAATGCAAGCACCCCGGAAAGAAAGCAAGGTGCTGCCCTTCCTCCCCTGGATCGCCGCCGTGGCCGCCGCCCTCACCCTTGCCCTGTTCCTCAGCGATCCGGCTACAGATCCAGCCCCGGCTCAGCCCGTGCAGATCAGCCAGCAAGAAGCGGAGACCTCCGGCTTCCGCCCCGTATCCTATGAGCCGATTTCCACCGAGACCAGCCATCGCTACGTACGCCTGCAGAACAGTACTCCCATCCACCTGCAGCAGCAGGCCACAACCTACCGGATCACCTTCGAAAATCCAGCTACCAAAGAGACCATCCAGGTGGACAAACAGATCGATACCGTCACCGCCAACCCGGTGACTATCTACTAATCACCAACCCAAACAAACAACCAGCAACCAAAAACTAGAACCATGAAGACATCTCACAAAATCGCACTCACGCTCGCGGCCCTGAGCCCGATGCTTCACGCCGAGGAGCCTACTATCCAGTACACAATACTGCAGGACGGCTCTGTGGCCCTCCAGCAAGTACAGCCAGGTGATGCCACCTACTACGCCGCTGCCGTCCAGCTCGACGATGCCAGCAGCCAGCGTTTGATCATAGGAGTCAACACCTCTGAAATCGACCAAAGACTGAAACAGCAACTCGGTATTGATTCTGGCGTCCTGGTAGAACAAGTCGCTCCGGGAATGCCCGCCGCCAAGGCCGGAATCATGGCCGGGGACATCATCACCGCCATTGACCAGACAAAGATCAACAAGCTCGTAGACATCACCTCACTCACCAAGAAGCACAAACCCGAAGACACCCTGCAGCTGACCTACCTGCGCTCAGGCAAGCAATCCACGGTCTCCGTCTCCCTGCATGAGGTCAAGCCAGCTACCCCACAGCCTACGAT
This sequence comes from Rubritalea squalenifaciens DSM 18772, assembly GCF_900141815.1. Lineage (NCBI taxonomy): Bacteria > Pseudomonadati > Verrucomicrobiota > Verrucomicrobiia > Verrucomicrobiales > Rubritaleaceae > Rubritalea > Rubritalea squalenifaciens. The sequence goes on along the minus strand of NZ_FQYR01000004.1, from coordinate 347,074 downwards.
CCGGCTCAACGCGATCGATAGCAAGCGACTGGTCATGGGCGTGGCGATCAATGAGATCGAACCAAAGCTGAAGCAGCATCTGGGTATCCAGTCCGGGGTGATTATCGACTCGGTATCTCCAGGTCTCCCTGCCGATAAGGCCGGACTCCAAGCCGGAGACATCATCACCTCAGTCAATCAGGTACCAACTGATAAGCTGGAAACCATCATCTCCGTCTTGCAGCGCCTCAAGGCCGACGACACGGTGCAGGTGGAGTACCTACGAGAGGGCAATAAGTCCCTGGCCACCGTAGCCCTGAAGGAGATCAGCACCAATCAGAACGCAATGACGCAGGTGATTCCAAAGTCTGCTATGTTCCGAGTCCCCGGAATCGAGCAAGAAATGCTCATCATTGAGTCCACAGATGACAAAAACAACGTGATCATCCGGTCGGCCAAGGGAGAGAAAACATTCGAACTCAATAACCAGACACAATTCCTCGCTCTTCCAAATCAGTACCGCAAGATCCTACGCGAGCATCAGCTCGTAGATGAGAATGGCCAGTTCACCAAGAACTACACAAATATACAAGATGAGACTCTCTTCTCCCTCGTCACACCCGATGGCAAGATCCAGAACCAGCGCGGACGAGTCATCCCCCTAGGCCAGGCCAATGCCCTGAACTGGGGTACCGGAGATTCTGAAGTCATGGTGCATTCAGGAATCGCAGCCTTCACTACGGACTCAGTGACCCCGATGGTGATTCAAAACCAAACGGTGCAGGAAACGCTCTTGAAAGTACTCAAGGAGAAAGAGGTGGCAAACGCTGAGCAACTCAGCAAGGAGCTGGCCAAGGCACTCGGCCCCGTCTTCAGTCTCCCTTCAGCCAGGCCACAAGAGAACGAGTAAACAGCCGCAAGCTCTTCACTTCATAATAAAAGCCTCTGGTCTAACCAGAGGCTTTTATTCTATCCCTTCACTGGCAAAAAGCTCCATTGATCTCTACTGGAGATTTGATTGTTAGATGTATCGTGGACGGCTGGGATGCGCCTCTTGATTGGGCTTAGCGTGTCTTCTTGAGTTTATTCCTGAGGCGCTCGCGGGCTTCTTGTTTCTTCTGCTCAAGTTCTTGGCGACGGCGGGCCTGTTCTTCGGCGGCTTTGCGCTGCTGCTCCTGGCGGGCACGTTCGGCGCGTTCGCGCTGCTCCTGCTGTTCGCGGGCACGGCGCTGCTGTTCCTCACGCTGCTGGCGCTCGCGCTCCGCTCTCTGCCGGGCGGCACGCTCCTGGGCCTCACGGGCGGCCTGCTCTTTGGCTGCGCGTTCGCGGCGCTCTTGCTCCGCCTTGGCGCGCTCGGCTTTCATGGCTTGTTCCTTGGCGGCGCGCTCTGCTTGTTCGCGGGCCTGACGTTCCCGGGCTTCACGGGCACTCTGGGCTTTCTCGGCGCGCTCTTGCTGCTCGCGCTGGGCGCGCTCCTGTGCCTTGCGTTCCGCCTTGGCGCGTTCCTCACGCTCTGCCTTTTGCTGGCGCTCACGCTCGAGCTTCTCCATGCGCTGACGTTTCTCCTCTTCCTTCTTTCGCTCTAACAGCTCACGAATACTCTTCACCTCTTTCTGCTTTTTGGCCTCTTGTTCCTCGCGCATCTTGCGTTCGCGTTCTTCCTGGGCCTTGCGCTTCATCTCGGCTTCGCGGGCGGCGTTTTCCTTGGCTTCGCGGGCTGCCTTTTCACGGGCCTCACGCTCGGCGCGGATTTTCTCAGCACGCTCACGTTCGGCGCGTTCGCGCTGGGCTTTCTCTCTGCCTTCGCGGTCACGCTCAGCTTTCTCACGGCCTTCACGCTGACGGTCCTCCATCTCGCGCTTGCGTCTATCCTCGCCGCGCTTTCTGGCATCTTCTTCGCGGGCACGGCGTTCTTCTTCGCCACGCTTACGTTTCTCGTCTTCCTCGCGCTGGTTGCGCTCCATTTCCTTGCGGCGATCGCTATCGCGTTTTTCGCGATTGAGTTTCTCCTCGAGCTTACGCTTTTCTTCTTCCTGTTTCTTTTTGATCAGGGCACGCAGGTCGTTCTTCTCTCGGGCGTCTTTGTTCGCACGTTCTTCGCGCATCTTGCGCTCACGTTCGGCACGCTCCTTGGCTTCTCGGTTCTCACGTTCTGCGATCTCGCGAGCACGGCGCTCACGCTCAGCACGCTCTCTGGCTTCGCGCTCACGTTTATCTCGAGCTTCACGCAGCTTGCTTTCTCTGGCCGCAGCTTCACGGCGGATGCGGTCGGCATCGCGGTCTGAGCGGTTGCGGTCATCGCGATCACCACGACGGCGCTCGTCTTGCTCGCGTTTCAGATTCACGAGATTGGCATGGCGGGCTTCGCGGTGCTTGCGCTCACCTTTGTCCCAATCACTGCGGTGGAAGCGGTTCTTGGTCAGGCTGCTGTTGTCATCCTTGTACTGGGCACGCAGTTTGTCTGCGTAGTCCTTGCGGCGCTCCAGACGGACTTTGTCCAGCTTGCGCTTCACGCCATCAAGCTTCTTGCGGTCGTGGTCGACTTTGAGCTGCGGGGCGTACTGGTGGACGACTCCATTCTCCACACGGTGGCGACGGTCTCCGCGCCAGTCATGGCGGTGCTCACGGTCCAGCCTGTAGTGGGCTACCCTGCGGCCTCCGTGACGATGGCTCAGCCAGTCCAGACGAGGACCACATTCGTGATAGTGGCGGCGGTTGCCATGCAGGTGGCGGGTCAGCCTGTAGAGCAGACTATTGCGATGGCGTGAGATCCTAGAGTACTTGCGGCCGACACCGAAGTAACGGGTCTCCACGTAGCAGTAAGAATTCCAGCTCAGGCCGTAGTCATTGTAAGTGACGTAGACATTGTAATCGAGCGTCTCCGGAGGCAAGGGTGCCCAGCCGATGTAGTCATCGCTATAGCGCCAGTCCACCCAGGCAGGTCCCCAGACTTCACCGGGTATCCAGACCCAGCCGTCGTCGACTAACAAAGCCCAGCGGCCATAGTGATAGACGGCCCAGCCGAAAGGTTCGTTAGATATCCAGGTCCAGCCTTCATCGGTCCACACCCAGTAGCCATCAACATAGGGCTGCCATTCAGGGTTCTGCGCCTCATGGGGCTGCCAGACGTAGCCCAACTCATCGGTATAAAACCAGACACCGTAGGGGGCGAGATCACGATAGAACATGCCCAGACCATCCTCGACTACCGGGTAAGTCTCCTCCTCCACGACGATGGCCCGGGGAGGTGTGGGCTCCGGCGCAGGCTCTTCCACGTAAGGTTCAGGCTCCGGCTCTGGAAGTGGCTGCGGCATGGGCTCAGGGAGCGGCTCGCGGTCCATTTCAGCCAAGCGGCTATCAATGCCGTCCAGGCGCTCTCGCTGGAGTCTCAGCTCTTCCTCGAGGACAAGTTTCTCATCTTTCAGCGCATCCAGCTCAGCCTGCTGGCTGGCGATGACTTCCGCTGAGTCGTCCGGGCTGTGACTGTCCTCGGGCAACTTATTGGGCATCTCATCACAAGAGGTCATCAGACCGCCGGCACAGAGAACCAAGGCAAAACGTTTTAAAGGGTACATGGTTGGTTTATTGGGTTTCGTTGTCACTTGGACGCAAAACACAGCAGATCCATTCACAATGTAGCACTCTTTTTTCTGTGCCTCCACAAATCCCCTGCTCCCAGACGCAAAGAAGGCCCGGAACCCTGTTCAGGTTCCAAGCCTTTTCTCACACAACCCATATGTGTACTAAAATGATCTATACCATGGCTTAGAAGAGCGTGACGAGGGCTTCCTTGTTCGCCTTGGTCAGCATGAGGTAGGCACGGTCCTCTTCCTTCCAGCTGACGATATTGAACTTCGTCGTGCTGCAGGATTTGCAGGACTTCATGCAGATGGTCTTCTTGCTGGCGAGCTTCTCAAAGCCATCGATGTTTTCCTGGTCGAAGACGAAGAGGTGGACAACACCCACGCCTTCTTTCTCAAAGCAGAGGAGTGAAGCCTGGGCACCGCACTTCAGGGTGACTTCCTTACAACCGATGATAGTGGCATTCTCCAGACCAGCAGGAACCTGTCTTGGTACCGGGAGGGACTCGCTCTCCAACCATGCGTAGGCGTCTTGCCTACTGAGGCCCTGGGCCTCCAGCTTCACCTTGGTGGTGCTGTTCATCACCTGGGCCAGCTCGATCTGAGCCGACTGCATAGGGATGCGCGGGGCGATGCTCACCGGAGTAGTGGTAGCCACGATCGGGTCACTGTCATTGATGGCTCCGCCCGGAGTGTCCAGGCTGACAAAGACACCGACAGCCAATACGGCGGCTACTGCAGCGGCCGTGATCCAGCGCCACATGGAAATGTCTGAAACCTTGTCTGCCACGGAAGGCTTTTCTGCGGTCTCCATTTCCATGGCAGCCACGAGCTGCTCACGGAATCCTGCCGGCGGTGCGATGCTGGCCAGCGCTCCTACGAAGGAAGCATCCAGGTCTTCATCCAGATTCGCCGGACTACCGTCAAATTCTAACACAGCGAGTATTTCCTGCCTCAGGCCCTCGGGAATCGGTGCTCCGCTGAGAGCAGCGGCAAACTCCGCATCCTGGGCGCGTTCATGGGCTAACCAGTCTCCGAGCTCACGGTCCTCGACCGCCAGCTTGAGAGCCTCTGCAAATTCAGGGGCATTGGCATCCGCACCGTCCGGGCGGAAACACTGAAGCATAAATTTGGCTTTCTCCTTATCCATGGCTTTTTTTGTTGGTTTGCTGTTGAATGGAAATGATTTTGGTCGGGACGTCATTAGCCTCGTCACGCATTTTAGAGCGAAGCTGTTCCTTACCCCGGGAGATACGGGACATCACGGTGCCCATGGGCACGTCCAGAATCTCGGCGATCTCCTTGTAGCTATGCTGCTGGAGATAAAAGAGCGTCAAAGGCGCACGGAAGGTCTCGTCAAGCTGGGAGAGAAGCTCCACGGCACGCTGGCCGTCCATCTTTCTCGCCGTCTCGCGTTCACCGTCATCCGTGGAGAGCTGGTAGTCCACATCATCCAGATCAGTCTCTGGAAAACGGGTCTGTCTCCGCGCATGGCCCAAGTGCTCGCGGTAAAGTGTGGTGAAAAGCCAGGTCTTTGCCTTGGACTTGTCCTTGAGCTGGTGCCCCTTCTGGGCCCAGATACAATAGGTCTGCTGGACGAGGTCCGCCGCTCTGTCAGGGCTCTTCGCCAGAGAATAGGCGAAACGATAGAGCGCCTGATAATGCTGGTCGACTAAGTCTTGGAATTCACTGTTACTCACTGCTTTGATGAGAGTACCTCAAGCAGGAGTTTATTCCATCCTATTTGAAAACTTATCCGACGTCAGGAACCTCCAGTCTGTTCACGACCGTAGAAAAACGTCTCTTCCACCTACGGGACCCTGAAAAGGTGGGTCTCATCGGGGTCCGCAGGATCACGGACCAAGGTCATCGACTGGATGTCCCTGACGTCGACCAAATTTCCCGTGTAGGGATTCAGCACAAAGCCGGGTCTGCCCTCCACAGCCACGGCTACCGGGTACTTTGGCTTATCGACCGCAGGATTGCCTGGATCGACAGGCTTGTCTCCGTCAGGTTTATTCGGTGGATCGACGATGCCAGCCCCCGTGGTACCATGACCACTAGGCTGCGTACCGTGGGGATTTTCCCAGGTATGAGCCGGGTAAGGTCTGAACACTTTGCTCAGCCAGGCACACGAGTTCAGGCCAGTCAGCATACAGACTGCCAGCGCTACATTTCGTACGACGATCCGCTTCATGTGCTACTTTTACAACACTTGATCCAGCAGCACAAGAGCGAATGTTAAAAATCCAGCATTTTAAATAACACACTTCCCTGTTTACGAACGGGGCGTATTCCCCTATTTCGAGCGTATGCCGACTGTCCATGTGAACCTGGGAGACCGCTCCTACGATGTGATCTGTGAATACGGGGTCCTGAATCAGGCCGCCGAACTCATCTCTGCCACCGGCCTGAAGGGCAAGGTAGCCGTCATTTCTGATAGCAATGTGGCTCCTCACTATTCCGACGGTCTACTAGCGAATCTAAAGACCGCTGGCTTTGACCCGAGCCTGCACACCGTACCTGCGGGTGAGGCCTCCAAGTCGATGACTCAAGTCGAGTTGCTCTGCCGCGAAATGACCCAGGCAGGCCATGACCGCAAGTCTTTCGTCATCGCGCTCGGCGGTGGCGTGATCGGTGACCTGGCCGGATTTGTGGCTTCCATTTTCTACCGTGGCGTTCCCTTCGTGCAGATCCCGACGACCATCGTTTCTCTCGTGGACAGCTCTGTGGGCGGCAAGACCGGTGTCAACATCGCCGAGGGCAAGAACCTCGTCGGCGCCTTCCATCAGCCGCGTCTGGTGATTGCTGATCCGGCCACTCTGGCTACTCTGGAAGACCGCGAGTACCGCGAGGGCTTTGCCGAGGTGATCAAGCACGCCGCGATCCGCGACGAAGCCATGCTGGCTGAGATCGACAAGCTCGACCCCGCCGACAAGGCACCACCAGCTGAACTCATCGCCCGGAACATCGCCATCAAGGCCCGCGTGGTGGAAGAGGACGAACAAGAGACCTCCGGCACACGCGCCCTGCTGAATTTCGGCCACACCATCGGCCACGGAATCGAGGCCTCAGTGCCCTACGGCGAGCTTCTCCACGGTGAAGCCATCTCACTGGGCACCCGCGCCGCGCTGCTTCTCTCCGTGAAGCACAGCACCCTTTCCCAAGAAGATGCCGACCGCATCCTTGCCCTCTTCGAGAAATTCCAGCTTCCGCTCGTGCTCCCGCAGCACATCAGCACGGAGACCGTGATGGAGAAACTCCTACGCGACAAAAAGTTCAGCGCCGGTGCCATCCACTTCGTCCTGCTCGATGCAGCAGGCAGCGCCTTTGTGAGCCCAGACCTCACCCTCGACGAGCTCCGCGACACCGTGGAGCTACTGCGCTCCTAGTCGATCATCTGCCATCACCTCGCAGTCTAACACTGCGGGCTGAGCGTACTTTCCAGACACAAAAAAACCCGGGCTATGCGGCCCGGGTTTTTGCTTTTGAAATCTTAGTAGTCAGCGTGCTCACTATCCATGACGCGTTGTACCACGACGAGCCAGTTCATCAGGTTGATCGGTGGCAGCTCCGCCGGGTGAGTAATCTGAGTCAGGTTCGCCTTGATCTTGCTTGCCTTGACCTGCTCAGTGGTACCGAGCTTAAAGTCGAGCACATTGATACCAGCTGTTGTTTCATCACCAAAGGAACCAACCTGGCCTGTGAGAGTGAATCGGGTATTGGAGGCATCCAAACCGACACGCATCTCGGGACAAAACAGGGAGAATGGAGGTCTGAACTCTCCAGTCAAACCAGAGTTAAGTGGAGGTGTTGTAGTTACCGTATTTACATCACTCATCAGATAGGTTCTGAAATTCGTGACAATAGAAAGACCTGTCGCAAAATCGGTGAAATCATCAGCCTCTGCTAACAAAAGTGAAATGTCTCCGCTTTGTGTCGGAATATTAGGAACGGCTACATTGTTGCCAGACTGAGTGTAATCCGCGTTGATGACGATCGAGTTGTTCACACTGGTAGCATCTGGAGCTGATGCCAAAGTCTGCATCCAAGGCCAGAGTCTAGCCATATTCAGTTCCAGAGAAGGTCTACCTGGCACCGTCGAGAGAACATGGAACGGGAACGCATCCCCTTCGTCTGTTCCAGGCTCAGGCCAGTTGCCATCTGTTTTGGAAAATTTGTACGAGACATCAGAACCTCCGGATTTGTAGGTGAAGAGAATTTCGGTAGGTGTCTGATCAGTCGAATCACGAACGGTAATCACATCGAGCTTCATTGCACAGCGATGACAACCCATGGAGTACTGGTACCAGCTCTCGGCACTCAGACGGCTGCCTTTGCCCGAAACAGGAGATTCCTCAAAATCATTCACTGTCGCGTAGCGGTCAAAGAACTCGTTTCCAGGATTGATGGCAATGAACATAGCACGTGCCGTGTCTGATGATTTAGAGATTGGGTAGAATCCTTTAGAAGTAGCCTCGAAGGTTTCTCGGTCTACCCCACTACCCCCTGTATAAGTCTCACCGTTAGTACCCAGAGTTGTCCCACCAGAGATGGTGGCACCCTTCCTAACAGCCAAACGATCAGCTGTCACGGTATTGACGGTTGTGACCTTGTTGGCTGAGATACCCCCAGAGATCGTCACATCCGCCCAAGCTTCTGCGCCAATCTGTCCAAGAGTAATCGCTGTCGCTGCGTTGATGGGCAACTGAGCTGGCAGTTCATAAATAGATAGGACATACTCGCGGTCCAGGTAGTAACCGTTATTGACTTCACGAGTGAGCCCGGTCGCATTCATGTGCTTGATCTCCGGATGAAGGAAAAGCCTCCACCAGTTGTGCTTGCCCACAATAGGTTTTCCTGCCTCACCATAGCCAAAGTGAATGTTTGGATAGTTGATGACGTTATACTGATTGTACACATCGTCGTTAGCAAACAGGCCTTCATGTGGAGTACCCGTGGTGCTATACGCCAGAGCTGAAGACAGCAAAAGATTGTTTGAGGCGTATGTCTTGGAAGACGTGTCCACGGTAGTACGACTCGTCAGACCGCTGGAGCCTTGTCCACGAGCATAGAGTGGCGGAGGGTAGTTTCCCTGGGCCGTGGATTCCACTGCACCGGGAGTACTGTAGCTATCTGCTGCCGCACCTACGTAATCGAGTACCGAAGTGTAAGTTGCATCTGCTACGTTCAGAGACCGAGCTTCAGTCAGGTTTAGCTTGGTCTTGATAGCCGGGTAACTGTCCGTATCGATGGTTTTGGCAAAGCTCGAGAGTTTGCCTGCCTCAGTGTACAAGGCCTCAAAAGAGGTCGCGTTCTTCGAAAAGGTTGAATCCTGTGAACCGTCTACCATGGAGTTTGCAGCAACGACGGGAGCTAAGCTCACTACAGCCCTGAGAAAGGCCTGCTCTCGAGCCTCGTAGTCCAACTGCAGCTGAACCTTACGCTGGGTATCTAGGCTGCGGACCGTAGACTGGAATGTAGCCGCCATGAGGCCCAAACAGAAAATCCCGACAACGACGACAACGGTAATGTTTACAAAACCTTTTCGCTGAGTCTTGAATGGATAAGTGGTAATCTTCATAGCGATGAACTTGCTGCGTATTGAATTTGTCCCCCGTAAGGGCCTGTCAAAGTCATGATCAGAATCCCGTTCTGGATTCCAAACGTAACGTTACTCGCACCACCGGTGATGGTCCAACTGGAAATAATGGTAGAAGCGTCCGGGCTCAACTTATGGAACTTTAATGTCCCCGTGCTAGCTCCGTCAGCCTTGGTAAATTCGATAAGTCCAAATTCGCGCGAGCCGTCCGGCTGGGCAAAACCAATGACCATGGTGGAACCATTGGCGACCAGGCCATTTGTATCAGACAGCGCATCCGCCTGACTGCCGTGAATGCGGAACGCATCTGCCTGAGAGAGGATGCGCACCATCATGCTGTTGGCCACAGGAGCCTCTTCAAGCACGAACTTCTGGGAGTTCAGCATGGTATAGAAATTGACCTGCTGGCTGAGCATCATGGTGCTCGTCGTAGCCAACAAGAGTCCCAGCATCATCACGACAACAAGCTCGATGAGGGTGTAGCCCTTGCGCAGACCTCTCATTAAGCGGGTGTTTTTTTGGCATGAAATTTTCATTGCGATCTGATGACTATTCTGGATTTAACAAAAGTATCACCGTTGACGGTGTACACGAGGTGACTCTGAAGCTTCCATACTTGGATACCTAAGTCAGTGAAGCTGATGGCGCCTGTCCCCGTAGGAGTCCAATCATAGGCACTTCTGGTACGGCGGACATCCCCAGTAAGCACGATACCGGAATTCGGCAAGGTTCCCAGATTGACTTGGGTTTCTTGGTATAGCGGATACTCAGGCCACTCACCGCTATCACTGATGCTGTCAAAGTCCACTCGGTTTGCATAGGCAAGCTCGTAGGATAGATAGGCGTCTGCCATGTTGTGGCCAATCGTTTGGGCTCGAGGTTTTACGATCGTTAGGGAGCCCTGCAGCATGACAAGCATCAGAGAAACCAGTACGAAGAGAGCAATCGTGCCTTCTACCAGAAAGTCACCTTTGCGCTTTCTTAGGAGCGCGCGGCCAAGCAAATCCTTCCGCTGGCCGCGGTTTGTAGGGTTTTGAGTGTATCTCTTCATTAGACGGGAAAAATATACATTGGGATTCCAGCAGACTTCCTCAAAGTTTCAATGAAAAAATTGTAATCTTTCTTCACATTTAGAAGTTCATCCACTAATCACCAAGGGGTTTAGCATATCGCTAGGGACTCATTTTATAGAAAATTCTGACGCGAGAGTCAATCTATTTCCCCTAGGCCTCGATGGTCTCTCCACCCACGTGGAAGCCGATGGTACGCCTAGGCTTCTCCTCCTCAATGGTACGAGTGTAGCAGAGAATCTGCAAACTCGCCTGGTGCGAGATGAACATGCAGGGGGAATCCCCCACCATACCTTCGATCACCACACCTGAGTGGCCATCTTCACCGATGGTCATGACTTCCACCACGTCTCCTGTCTGCAGGAATGTCAGTACGACGGGCGTCTCTCCCTCAGGCAGGCTATCGCGCCATTTCACCACACGGTCAGCAAGACGGCGGATAAACTCCCCGGCCGACTCGAAACGGTGCTCCCTTTCCTTGGGCACCGAAGAAAGGATGTCTTTCAAATTAGGGATACCATGGGTGGCCCCAGGAAGACTGATATAGGGTTTTCTGAAATGCTCGTCGATGCGGTCTTGCTCCATACCTTATGAAACAAGACCAAATCTGATATCAACGAAAGCCCTTTTGATAAGAACTAAGCAAAAGCACTACTCCGCGTGCTTCTCGATCATCGCGTAGGCATTGTGGTTGTGGATAGACTCAAAGTTCTCCGCCTCCACGCGGTACCACACGATGTTATCCTGAGCGTTTGCCTTACTGGCCACGTTACGCACCAAGTCCTCTACGAAGACTGGATTATCGTAGGCACGCTCGGTCACGTACTTTTCATCCGGGCGCTTCAGTAGACTATAGAGCTCACAGCTGGCTGAAGACTCTACGAGGTCAATGAGGTCTTCCACCCAGATCGGACGCTTGGCACGCACAGCGAAAGTCACCAGACCGCGCTGGTTGTGGGCACCGTAGTCGCTGATCGCCTTGGAGCATGGGCAAAGCGTCGCCACAGGCACCATCACGGTGCAGACGAAATCTGAATCACCGTTAGCACAGGCCTCGACCTCGAAACGCACGGTGTAGTCCAGCACGCCACCTTTGCCCGTCACAGGAGCCGGCTTGGTTCGGAAGAACGGGAACTCAAATTCCACGTGAGCCTTGGAAGCTTCCAAGCGCTCTAGAAGTTCCTCGGGAACCTTCTTCATTTCACGTACATCCAGGCAGTTGCCATGGGAGTTCAGCACCTCCACGAAGCGGCTCATGTGTGTGCCTTTGAAATGTTCCGGCAAGTCCACGGCAAGCGCGGTGGTAGCCACGGTACGCTGGGATCCGCCTTCTTTCTCTCGAACCTCTACAGGAAAGCGAAGCGCTTTCACCCCTACCCTGTCGATCGCGATATTGCGGTGATCGCGCTCGTTCTGGGTATCCTTCAGCGGCATGATTTGTTCTGGCATCTTAAAAACTAGATCTTGGTTTCTCAGTAAACCGATTTCACAAAGCCATTAGGGAAACAAAACGAGCCTGCCCAGAATTGACTAGGCAAGCTCGAAAAACCATCTATGTGAGATCAGCATCCCGTCTTCCAATTATGGAAGAAGGTTGCAAGAACGTGCACGCTTGATCTCGCGTGTAATCTTGCGGTGAAGCTTGGCGGAAACTCCAGTCACACGACGTGGGAGGATCTTGCCAGTCTCAGAAGTAAACTTGCTAAGAATCTCTGTGTTCTTGTAGTCGATCTGCTCTGCAGGAAGGTCGATACGACGACGTGGCATCGTACGGTTGGCCTTACGGAAGGCGATGCGGCGTTCGATTGTTTTAGGCTCGGACATAATAAGAAAATCTGTGATGTATCTTGAATGCGTGATTAGCGAAGCTCGCGGTGTACAGTACGGCGCTTGAGAGCTGGGTTGAACTTAACCTTCTCAAGGCGGCCTGGTGTACGAAGGCTCTTCTTGTTGCGTGTAGTCACGTAGCGGGAAGGAGACTTACCTTCGGCGCGTGCTTCGGTGCATTCGAGGATGATGATATCGCGTGGCATGGTTTCTTAAATGGTTGAAATCGGGAGGCGGAAGCTACTCAATTTGGGGCCAGCGTCAAGCCAAACCGTGATTTTTTTAACACTCTCCCTCGCCTTATTGCCATTGAAACTGCCTGCTGAGAGTAAAAAACCTCCACCCTTCACGAGCGGAGGTTTACGTTTCCTAATGATATTCTAAGCCTTAGAAACCCTCCAGACCACCAATGTAGCCTGGCTCGTCTTCACGGCGATAGCGCTGCTTGCCGTATTTTTCTTCCCACTTTTCCTGACACTCCACGGTCAGACGACAGAACGGGATGGCTTCCAGTCGTGCGTTCGGGATACGCTTTCCGGACAACTCACAGATGCCGTAGACACCCTTCTCGACCCTGCCCAGCGCATCTTGCACCTCATAGAGGGCGTCTTGCTCCTTGGAGAGGATATTCAGGGCCAAGTCGCGGTCATAGGCATCGCTACCCGCATCACCTTGGTGCATTCCCGAACCGTTTGCCTCACTACCCTCAGGGCCGGACTTCAGGGTGTCCTGGGCCATGCCATGAGTCGTATCCAGCAACTCATCCAGAAGCTCCAGCAAACGTTCGCGCTGCTTCTTCACAAACGCACTCAGTTTCACTGGCTTCTTAGGATCAGCTTTCGCTGGGGCCTTCTTGGCTTTGGCAGCCGAGCTCTTGGCTACCACCTTCTTCGCTACCTTTTTAGGGGCTTTTTTTTCTGTCTTACTCACAACTTTCTTCGTGGCCTTTTTGGCGGGCGCTTTCTTAGCCACCTTCTTGGCGACCTTTTTCACTACCTTCTTGGCAGCTTTCTTAGTCGCCTTTTTGACCACCTTCTTCACCGCTTTCTTTGCGGTCTTCTTAGCAGGCTTCTTCACCACCTTCTTTTTAGGAGCTACCTTTTTGGCTTTCTTTGCCACTTTCTTGGCTGCCTTCTTCACCACTTTCTTGGCTGATTTTTTGGCAGGAGCTTTCTTGGCGGTCTTTTTAGCGGCTTTCTTCACCGCCTTTTTAGCCACCTTCTTGGCAGTCTTTTTCACCGCTTTTTTAGCGACTTTCTTAGCGGCCTTTTTCGCAACCGTCTTCTTGGCTACTTTTTTTGCTGCAGATTTCTTGGAGGTTTTCTTTGCAGGTGCTTTCTTGGGAGCTTTTTTAGCGCCCTTTTTCACCTGTTTCTTTTTGGCTGCCATGGACTTAGATGGTTCAGTAGTTTGGTTTTATTAGAAATATCGCCCATTACATTAACACAATAGGCGAGCTTCAAATAGACATTCTTTTATTATCTTCAAGCTAAATCGACTGTACCCAAGGAGTTTTGTGACATTCCTAACCGATTTTCAGGTATTTTTTTAGCTTTGAAAAGCTGCGTATTTGACACACTCCCCCGCGCCATCCAATCTGCCGTCATGACTTGGAATGACCACTTTCTGAAACTGTTCCGCAGATGCCTGGAAGCCTACCGTGGAGGCAACTCCGACTTTAACACTTACTACAGCGATGACGACCTCACCTTTCTCGCTTCTATCGGCTATAAGCCACGCGAACTTTTTGACTTTGTCGAAGACCTAGCAGATGACGGCGAGCCTACAGAGTCCACCGCTCTGCTCATCGCCGCAGTACGCCGCGACTACCTCATGGTCGTTCAAAACAACATCCTCAGTGAGTACGAAATCACCATGGATGAACTACCAGGCAAGCAGGAAGAGACGGATGGCATCGCCTATCTACCACGCATCATCGCCAAGGCTGAGCACAAGCTGCGCGGCGAACTCGATCCTAACATCATGTTCGGCTGCGGCGGCGACCGCAATTTTTTCCGTCGCCATGGGAACATCCACCCCGCTGACTTCCTCCGCCACGTCTGGGCCGCTGATGGCGACCACGACCACATTCTGGATTACGTGAAGTCCCAGCCAAACCAAGACTAGTAGCACCCATCTAACATTTTTAACACAATGTCCAAATACGCAGGCGAACAAATCCTCGTCATCAAGCGCGAACTCTTCGACTCCCTCGGTTCCTTCCAAGGCATCCAGACAGACGTCGAGAAGTACCTCTCCACCATCATCAACCCATCCAATAACTTCTTTATGGACAGGGCAGAGGCCGAAGAGGACCCAACTCACAAGCAGCTCATTCCTTACGCCCTTTTCCGCCACAACGGAAAAATCATCAACTACATGCGCAGCAAATCAGGCGGTGAAGCCCGCCTGCACGCCAAGCGCTCCATGGGTATCGGTGGCCACATCAATCCAGAGGACGAACGTGAAGACCACCTCGGCATGGAAACCTACCTAGCCGGCGTGGAACGCGAAATAAACGAGGAGCTTAATATCCAGGGCAACTACACCCAGAAGATTGTGGCCCTTCTCAACGATGACTCAAACGAAGTAGGCAAGGTCCACCTCGGCGTCGTCCACCTCTTCGAACTCGAGACGGACCAAGTCACCTCCAACGAGGAAGCCATTGCCGATCTCAAGTTCAACACCATCGAAGAACTCCAGGGCGAAATGCACGAAAATCTCGAGAGCTGGTCTCAGATTTGCGCTGATATCTTGAAGGAACTTTAATTATCACGAATCCTATCCTTTTAACCAAACGCCTCCTATCAGCAGGAGGCGTTTTTTTATTCAGCACGCGTAGATGCCACCCCTGCAGAAGTGAGCGTAATTTGATAAAGTTTTTTGTAACCTTGGCCCATTTTGTGCCAGTATACCCTGATGGGTATATTCTCCGGCAGCACCGACGATGCTATTGTCACGCAAATAGCAGTCCACCAGGCAGAACTGCTTGCCTATATCCATTCGCTCCTCCCCGGTGACCCCTCAGTGCAAGATGTGCTTCAGCGCACTAATCTCGTGATATGGAAAAAGCGTAAAAACTTTGAGAAAGGCACCAATTTCCGCGCATGGGCATATAGCATTGCCCGCTGGGAGGTAAAATCCTACCTCAAGGAGTGTCAGCGCAAGGACTGGCTGGTGATCCATGATGATCTAGCGAAGAAAATCACGGAGTCCATGGAAGAATCCACCGAGGAAACCCCCACACACGATCTCCGTGTCGCCCTAGACCACTGCCTCCAAAAACTAAACCCCAGCGAGCGCGAGCTGATTACCCATCGATACTACTCAGAAACCCCCCTCAAAGAATACGCACAAAGCTCAGGTAAAAGCGTAGGCTCTCTGAAAGTCACCCTGAGCCGCCTGAGGACAGCACTCAGACGCTGCATCGACGAACGACAAACTTTAGACAAGATTATCCCAAGCTAATGCCCATGAGCCCTATTCAGCTGGAAACTCGCATACAGGAACTCCTAGATGGATCCCTGTCAGAGGAACTATGGCCGGAACTCATGCATGAGCTAGATAACTCCGAGGAAGCCCGCGCCCTCTATTGCAAGCACGCACGCATTCACAGCCTTCTCGGTCAGAACGCGAAGGGCATTAGAGCCCTGACCACTCCCGTTCCGACCATCTCCGTACAGGAAATCATCAAGAAAAGGCGCAAAAAGCTTGTAGCCTACTCCTCAATGGCAGCCGCAGCGATGGTTCTCCTGACTTTGGCAGTGATGCAGTTCATCTTTGTCTCCCCAACGGACAGACCCCTCACTTTGAGGGCTTCCCCTGGAACCGACTTTGCCATCACTCATGCGGACAACGCCCAAAAGCACCATGAACTAACCCTCAAACCTGGATCCAGACTCATCGTGAACCAAGGCACCGTCGAACTCAATTTTGAGAGCGGTGTACAATCCATTCTTCAGGCTCCAGCAGACATCACCCTTCTCACAGAGAACAGCATCCAAATGAGAGAGGGCTCTGCCTGGTTTAACGTTTCCAAACAAGCCAAAGGCTTCAGCGTCATCACCAATGACCTGAACATTGTTGATTTAGGCACCGAGTTTGGAGTCATCAACACCCCCGGCGGCCAGGAAGAAGTCCACGTATTCAAAGGCAAAGTCCAGGTAAGCGCCAGACACCACCGAAAAGACTCACAGAAACTGATCGCCGATGAAGCCTGCCGAGTCAGCAATGTTGGCACTCTTGACTCCATCACCACACAACCCTCCCGCTTCCTCACAACCCTTCCTGATCAACTTCCTTACATGCACTGGTCATTTGATGGAGACGATCAACTAGCATGTTCTGGCACCCACCCATCCGCCGCCAACACCACAACCAAAGTCATTGATTCCTATGACGGGAATGACTTCCAAGCCGTTGAAGGCAAATTCGGCAAAGCGATGCAGGCTACAGGCACATGCGCCTTTATTGAGACCGACTGGAAAGGCATCGGTGATGACTCCCCTCGTACGATGGCCTACTGGATCAAGCTACCTAAGGAAGAAAACTACGGTATCAGCTATCAAACTATCGGCTGGGGCAGATTCTGGGGACACCACGATCTCACCACCAATCAATTCTACTCTTACATTTGCTCTTTCGATGACGGAACCAGTATCAGCGGAGTCTCCCTGGGCGGCCACTGGGTGGGGGGATACACCAATATTGGAGATGGAGAGTGGCACCACATAGCCCATGTATTCACAGGTAAACACCTGGAAGACGGAAACCCTGAAATCTACAGCTATGTCGATGGAGAACCTGAGCACATCCAACGCAACACAAACGAACACCTAATCAGGCACAGCAACGGCAACATCCCAGTCAATACCAACATTTACGACAAAGACTCTAAACCACTCTCTCTTCTAGCACATTCTTGGGACGACACTCGCCACGGCTGGCCCTTCCAACCCAGCATGGATGAGATCTACATTTTCGCCGCCGCACTCTCAGCTGAGCAGATCCAAAACCTCTACCGCTACAATACCTACGAGGGACCACAATAGACCAAGCTGACTACCAAAGGCGAAGCCCGAAACACTTTCAAAAACACTGCATTAACCAACCAGCACTGCGGATCTCGCGGTGCTGGTTTTTTATATCATTCGGCAGACGATCAGCGAGAATAGTTCCTAGCCCCAAAGATAGAACTCCCCACACGCACCATCGTAGCGCCCTCCTGGATAGCCACCTCAAAATCCCCACTCATTCCCATACTCAGCTCAGGCAGATTCATCCCATACTGCTCCTGAAGACGTACACGCAATGCCACCATCTCTTTAAAATAGATTCTAGCATCATCCGGATTCTCCACCGCAGGCGGAATACACATCAATCCCCTGAGGTCCAGATGCTCCAACTGCAGGATTTCAGCGAAGCTGTCCTCCAACTCATCAACCTCAAATCCTCCCTTGCTCAACTCGCGGCCAATGTTCACCTGCAACAGCACCTTCGGACGAATTCCCATGTCTGTAGCCACCCCGTTCGCATAACGGGCCAGCTTCAAGGAATCGATACTGTGTACCCAGTGAAAAAGACCAAAGACTTTACGCACTTTGTTACGCTGTAATCCACCGATGAAATGCCACTCCAGCTCATCACTCATCGCCGGAATCTTGTCTTGGCCTTCCTGAAGCTTGTTCTCACCAAAGACACGTTGCCCGGCATCCACCGCCTGCTGAACATGCTCGGCAGGCCAAGTCTTGGAGACAGCCACCAAACTCACCTCGTCAACTCCACGACCACTGCTCTGCGCCGCAATTGCCATCCTCTCCTTCACTTCCGCCAAGTTTTCAGCAACTTCATTCATAGCCCAATCCTCCAACCTAACGAACAAAACTCAATTCTAAATCCAAGTATAAGCTGCAGGCATCACAAAAAGCATTGCAAGTCTGACAACGCACCCCCTCTATATAACCTCACCATAAACCTTAACCTTCATGCATCGCACAAACAAACTCAACTCCCTCTCACTCCTCTCTGCCAGCTGTCTTCTACTGACGCTATCTTCCGTCAAAGCTGAATTCCAAGATTGGACTAGAGAAAAAGACTCCGCCACCATCTCTGCCGAAATTATCAAGTACGACACCGAGACCGGGAAGCTAACTCTGAAGCTAAAAAACGATAAGGAAGTCGTGATCGAGAAATCCGTACTCATTGCTGAGCACCAAAATCGCCTCGAGGAGTACGCAAAAGAAATGGCGAAACACGCCGAGGAGATGGCTAAAAAAAGAGAAGCCGCCAAAAATGGCAGAATGGAGACCTTCACCCCTGAAGGTGGCGGCGGACATAAGATTCACATCTACTATCCAGCTGGTTACATCAAGGGCGACGAATCTAACAAGAAGCGACCAGCTGCATACGTCTACTCCCCTGGAGGTCACTCCAAGAGCCTTGTGAACATGATGAAGCCTGGAGCGGACGAGCTAGGCTGGGTACTTATTGGAGTTGATTGCTATCGCAACAAAAAGGACAGCGAGACCATCAAGAAAGAAAATCTCGCTGCACAGGCTGAAGCCAAGAAGCAGGTCAGCTATGACACCACACGTGTAGTCTTCGGCGGATTCTCTGGCGGAGGATCATGGGCATTCATCAGCTCCAGTTTTTTGAATACTGAAGCCGCTGGCATACTCTCTTTTGGTGGCTGGATGGGCAATCACTACGACCTCAAATATTCCAAGAAAATGGCCGTCGCGATGATCAACGGAGACTCCGACAAGAATGCCCAACACTACGAAGAGCCCGATGGAGATTTCCTAAGAAAGAAAACACGAGCAAAAATCAAAGTGTTCCACTTTCAGGGAGGCCACAAACTTCCAGAACCCAAAACAGCCACCGAGGCCATGCGCTGGGTACACGAAACCAAGGAATTCCCGGAAAAATCCTCCTACTAGATCCAGCCCCGCTCTCACCAGCGCAGAAGCCCTCTAGCCCCTGTTTTTTGACGTAAAGCGAAGCGGTATGTGAATATGTGCCCATAAGCACAAACTGCCACAATTCCTTCTTTCCAAGGCTATACAAGCGCATTACATTCGCTCCCCCGGGCAGCAGCCCTAGCGGGACCGCAAGACATTTTAGAAATTTTCAAACCGTAACCTTCTAAATATCAAAACATGAAGTCACCATACGACTCTCAATACACACCGGATACCACCGGATCACTCCACTCATTTTCCAACGAACGCGACAACTGTGGCATGGGCGCCATCGTCCAGATCCACGGCAAAGCGTCGAAGAAAATATTGGATCTAGCGGTAGAGTCCGTCTGTAACATGACACACCGTGGTGCCGTGGACGCAGACATGAAGACTGGTGACGGTTCCGGTATCCTCTCCCAAATCCCTCGCAAACTTTTTGCTCGCGAAGCCGCAGCTCTTGGTAATTCAAGCGTAGCAGCTGAAGACATCGCCGTTGGCGTATTCTTCATGCCACGTGGCAATGCCGATGCTGAGACCCAGATCAAGAGCCTCGCGGAAAAGACAGTTAGCGACCGCGGTATTGCAATCATCGGCTGGCGTGAAGTCCCCGTTGTTCCTGAGGAACTCGGTGAACTCGCCCAAAAGACCCAGCCCCACATCCTTCACCTCCTCATGGCCAAGCCATCAGGCTGGGATTCACTTCAGTTTGAGCGCCAGCTCTACCTCTGCCGCCGCGCTGTCGAGCACGGCACCAAGGATATTGATAACTTCTACATGCCTTCCTTCTCTGGCCGCCTGATCTCCTACAAAGGCCTTGCCATGCCAGCCACCCTGCGCGCCTTCTACAAGGACATGCAGGACGACGACTTTGAGACAGCAATCGCTCTCTACCACCAGCGATTCTCCACTAACACTTTCCCAGCTTGGCCACTCGGTCAGCCATTCCGCATGATGTGCCACAACGGTGAAATCAACACCGTCCGCGGTAACCGGAACTGGATGGCTTCCCGTGAAGAATTCTTCGAATCAGACGTCTGGGGCGACGACGTAAACCTCGTCAAAAATCTCCTTTCTGATAACGAGTCCGACTCCGCGTCTCTCGACCATGCGCTCGAGCTACTCACCCTTTCCGGCCGCTCCATCGAGCACTCCATGTGTATGCTCGTGCCACCGGCCTTCCGTAACGACCCGGACATCTCCGATGAGCTTCGCGGTTTCTACGCATACCACCGCTCCTTCGCAGAGCCTTGGGACGGCCCAGCTGGTCTCGTCTACACAGATGGCACCAAAGTCTGCGCCTCTCTCGACCGTAACGGCCTGCGCCCATCCCGCTACGCCCTCACTGAGGACGGCCTACTCTATATCGGCTCCGAAATCGGCGCGGTCGAGCTCGATCAGTCCACCATCATCCGCAAGGGGCGCCTCGGACCAGGCCAAATGCTTCTTGCCGACCTCTCCACTGGCGAGCTCAAGAATGACCGTGAAGTCAAGGAAGCCCTCGCCAAGCAGGCTCCTTACGCTCGCTGGGTAGATGAGAACCAACTCAACCTCCGTGACTACATTTCCCCGGACCCTCAAGTCCCAGCTGTAGATTTTGATGAGACAACTCTGACACGCCTTCAGATCATGAACGGCATCAGTGAGGAAGACCTGGACATGGTATTTCCTCCTATGATCAAGGGAGCTCAAGAAGCCGTCTTCTCCATGGGTGATGATATCCCTCTGGCAGTTCTCTCCACCTACCCGCGTCTCCTCTACACATACTTCAAGCAACTCTTCGCACAGGTAACCAACCCACCGATCGATCCGATCCGTGAGTGGGCCGTCATGTCCTTGGCTGCCGGCCTTGGAGCAGAACGCAACATGCTTGATGAAACTCCAGAGCACGCCGCGGTCCTCGAACTCGAGTCCGCTATCCTGCTCGAACAGGAAATGGAGAAGATCAAACAAATGGGCGAGCATGGCTACCCATCCCGCCAACTCGATACCACCTGGAACCTCTCTGAAGGTGCCGATGGCATGCTCAAAGCTATCCAGCGCGTCTGCAAGGAAGCAGAAGAAGCCATTGAGGAAGACATTTCCATCCTGATCCTCTCCGACCGCGCCTCAGCCCCAGAGCGAGTCGCCATTCCAACACTTCTCATTACAGGCGCCGTACACCACCATCTCAACCGCGCACGCAAGCGTCTCCGCGCCTCTCTCGTGATTGAAACAGCAGAAGCCCGTGACACCCATCAGATTGCCTGCTTGTTCGGCTTTGGTGCTACCGCCGTCTGCCCATACCTTGGCTATGCGACTGTCCGTCAGGTCATCGCGAACGATACCAAAGGCAAGCTCGAAGGCGTCACTCCAGAGATTGGCATGGCCAACTACCGCAAGGCACTCGAAAAAGGCCTACTGAAGATCATGTCCAAGATGGGTATCTCCGTACTCAACTCCTACCAGGGTGCTCAGATCTTCGAGGCTGTCGGCATCGGTTCCGATGTTGTCGATACCTGCTTCACTGCAACCAAGTCCCGCATTGGTGGTATTGGTTTCGCAGAAATCGCGGAAGAATCCATCATCCGCCACAAGGCTGGTCACAGCGACCTCACTGAAGGCGAGCCACTCACTCTCGGTGACCCAGGCTACAACCGCTACCGTAAACAAGGTGAGCGCCACGCTCTCACCACAGACGTGATCAAGAATTTCCACACCTTCGTAAAGACTGGCAAAGCTGAGGACTACGAAGACTACGTGAAAGCCTCCCTTGAAACTACTCCGGTAACCATCAAGGACCTCTTCGACTTCGTGCCACTTTCCAGTGGCCCAGTACCGATCGAAGAAGTTGAGCCAATCGAAGACATCCGCCGCCGCTTCACCACAGCAGCGATGTCCATCGGCGCTCTCTCCCCAGAAGCTCACGAAACGCTTGCCATCGCCATGAACCGCATTGGCGGCCGCTCTGACTCTGGTGAAGGCGGTGAAGATCCTAAGCGCTTCACTCCATACCCGAACGGCGACCTCGCGAAGTCCCGCATCAAGCAGATTGCATCCGGTCGTTTCGGTGTCTCCGCTCACTACCTCGTGAATGCGGACGAACTGGAAATCAAGATGGCCCAGGGCGCCAAGCCTGGCGAAGGTGGCCAGCTGCCAGGTCACAAGGTGAACGGCATCATCGCCCGCCTGCGCAACACCCAACCAGGTGTCCAGCTCATCTCACCTCCACCTCACCACGACATCTACTCCATCGAGGATCTGGCTCAGCTCATCCACGACCTGAAGGAAATCAATCCGAAGGCCCGCGTAACTGTGAAGCTCGTTGCCGAGAACGGTGTTGGCACAGTGGCAGCAGGTGTTGCCAAGGCCAGTGCAGACGTCATTCTGATCTCCGGTCACGACGGAGGTACAGGCGCTTCCCCGCTTTCCTCCACCAAGCACTGTGGTCTCCCATGGGAACTCGGTCTCTCAGAGGCACAGCAGACACTCCTACTCAACGGCCTCCGCAACAAGGTCACCCTGCGTACAGACGGCGGCCTCCGCACAGGTAAGGACATCATCACCGCAGCTATCCTCGGTGCTGAGGAATACAACTTCGGCACCATCGCGATGATCGCCATGGGCTGTGTATACGTCCGTAAGTGCCACCTCAACAACTGCCCAGTGGGCGTAGCCACTACCGATCCGAAGTGGCGTGCCAAGTTCAAGGGCACCCCAGAGCAGGTCATCAACTTCTTCAACGCAGTTTCCCAGGAAGCTCGTGAGATCATGGCCTCTCTCGGTGTACGCAAGCTCGACGAGCTCATCGGTCACCCCGGATTCCTTAAACAGCGTCACGTACCTGAGCACCCGAAAGCCAACATGATTGACCTCGGCCCTGTGCTCAAGGACGTCACTCCAGAGCTCTCCAAGATCTCAGGCACCCCTGTGGACCAGATCTCCCGCATTTGCACGCAGGAACGCAACGACGGCTTGGACAAGCCAGCCCTCGACCTACAGATCCTTGAAGACCTCAAGAAGGAACTCGCTACTGATGATTTCAGCGCCCTGATGGACCGCGCACCTATCTGCCTGGACTACAAGGTGGTCAATACAGACCGTAACATCGGCACTCGCCTCTCCGGGCGCATCGCCGAGGTCTATGGCAACACCGGCCTACCATGCGGCACCATCACACTCAATATCAGCGGATCAGCAGGTCAGTCATTCGGTACATTCCTAGCAGGAGGCATCCACCTCAACCTCGTAGGTGAAGGCAATGACTACGTAGGCAAGGGCATGGCTGGCGGCCGCATCACCGTCCGTCCTGTTGAGAACCACAAGTTTGAGGCTGCGAAGAATTCCATCGTCGGTAACACCTGTCTCTATGGTGCCACTCACGGTAAACTCTTCGTCAACGGCCGTGCTGGTGAACGCTTCTGCGTACGTAACTCAGGAGCACAAGCGGTTGTCGAAGGCGTCGGCGACCACGGTTGCGAGTACATGACCAACGGCCTCACCGTGATCCTTGGCAAGACTGGCAAAAACTTTGGCGCTGGCATGTCCGGCGGCACCGCCTACGTCTATGACGAAGACGGCCGCTTCCAGTCCCGCATCAATACCGAGATGGTAGCTCCACTACCAATCAAACGCCCTGAGGACATCGCCGAGTGCAAGGCCCTCATCGAGGAGCACGCCGAGCTGACTGGCTCCTCACGCGCCAAGGAACTTCTGGCCGACTGGGAGAACACCGTACACAAGATCGTACGCGTCATTCCTAAGACACGCGCCATGCTGGAGCTAGCCGAGTCAGAGCACGAGGCAGCCTCTACACCGAAAGCAAAGGCCTAAGCTTCCTTACTAAAATTTGTTTTTTACATCCCCGTCAGCTAGCTGGCGGGGATTTTTTCATCTCATATTAACGGCAGCAAAGTTCATTGACCCAATTATCAGGAATATTTATCCATTAACTTGTTCACTTCGTCCCACAAACATGTCTCTGCTTAGAACCCTAATTATCCCCACCCTCATTCCACTAGCTTTGCTAACAAACTCCTGCATGGAGCAAGACCCTGAAAAGAAAGCCAGACTCGAAGAAAAAGAGGCCATTCGCGAGGAACGCAGACTCGAAACGAGCAGAGGCACCAACGAATATATTGAGAGAAAGTATACTCAGATTGCTGAGCGCAAAGCGAAAGCACAAGCTAAAGCTGAAGCCGAGAAGGCCCAACGTGAAGCAGAGCGTATCTCCAAAGAAGAGCATATCAAAGAGCTCGCTGCCATTGAAGCCGCTATCGACGCCAAGCAACAAGCTGAAGCCGAGAAAGAGGCCAAGCGCCTAACCGCTTGCCAAAATTACAAAGGCACCACATTTGAAACTCTCACCCTTAAAGACGGAACTGAGTACAAGGACGCCAAGGTCACCAGCGCAGATGCCATCGGTGTAAGCATCATGTACGAGCATGGTCTCAAACGTATCCCGTTCACCAATCTCCCTGATGAGATTGGCAAAATATGTCACTACGATCCGGAAGCTGCAACCCGACGACAACAACTCGAAGCCAGAATCATCCAGAACCAATACGCTACCATGGAGGCCATCGAAGAACTACAGGCTATGGCCAAGAGAGAAGCAAACTCCTCGTCCCCCGACAAGAAACCCAGGCTGCGCAAGAAACCCCATACTCAAAATAGCCAGAAAGGAAGCATTTCAGCGCACATCACTAGCGGAGAACAAGACATCGTGTTGAACAATGGCCAGAACATGCGCATATACACCAAGCCTCGGCTTATCATTTACGCCACGTCCACTGTAGAAGCAGTTGTCTATCTGGATAACAAAAGGATACTTGGATCTGTCACCCCAGGCAAAACGCGTACACTCAAAACCTCCATCTTCAACAAAAGCGGTTCTGTAGTAACCCTCAGAGACAGGAGGACTGGGGACATCCTAGCCAAGGCGCTAACTCAATCGTTAGACTCTCCTGGTGAATAGGCTCCATAAGAAAGCACACACGCCCCCCTAAAAGCCGGTATGCTTCTCCCCTTTAGTAGATGTAAAGTTTATTGACCTCTCCATCTCCCCCTTTTAGCAATAGTGCAACTTACTTTGCTGATTACCTATGTCGTTGCGTAAACTTTTACCTATCACCCTGCTCCTCCCTGCTATCTTGATCAATTCCTCATGTATGGAGGAAGACCCCAAAAAGAAGGCAAGACTGGCAGAAAAAGAAGCTATCCGAGAAAGACGAAGATTAGCCAGAGAGCAAGCGAACAAGGAATATGCTGCTGAACAAG
This sequence comes from Rubritalea squalenifaciens DSM 18772, assembly GCF_900141815.1. Classification (NCBI taxonomy): domain Bacteria; kingdom Pseudomonadati; phylum Verrucomicrobiota; class Verrucomicrobiia; order Verrucomicrobiales; family Rubritaleaceae; genus Rubritalea; species Rubritalea squalenifaciens. The sequence continues at coordinate 321,798 of NZ_FQYR01000004.1, read as the reverse complement.
AAAGACTAGCCGCCGAACGTGCGGCAGAAGCAAAAGCCCGAGAGGAAGAAGCAAAGGCCCAAGCCGAAGCTGAGCGCCTGGCTGAAGAAGAACGTCTCAGAGAACTCGCAGAGATTGAAGCTCAAGAGAAGGCAGAAGCTGAACGGGAAGCCCAGCGCGCCGCCGCCTGCAAAAGCTACAAGGGAACCAAACTCAAGAAACTCGTTCTCAACGATGGAACTGAGTACAACGACGTCAAGGTGACGAGTGCCGATGCCATCGGTGTAAGTATCATGTACGAGCACGGCCTGAAACGCATTCCTTTCACGAATCTCCCAGAAGAGATTCGGGAGCGCTGCCACTACGACCCGGATGCCGCTGCCCGCAGAAAAAAACTCGAGGCCAAGCGTATTGCTAACCAATACGCCAAGGTGCACGCCATCGAGGCAAGCAAATCAAATCGTCCTCAGAGCTCCCCATCAGAGGATTCCTCATACTCACGCCCCTCTTCGGACGACACGAAAAAGAAGAAAATCATCCCTCGTGGCTCCATTTCCGTCAAAGTGACTCGGATGTTCAAGAAAAGATACCCTGAGTATAACGGCGCAGAGTTCCACACAAAAACTCTCTCCGTGAAGGTTGTAGCCAATGTAGATGCCAACCTTTATTTTAGAGGATCTATGCTTGGCAGCATTAAGGCTGGTGAGAGACGCACCTTCACCACGGATTCCTGGATCAAAGGGCAGTATGAGCTCGTTCTCAAAGACAAGAAATCCGGCCGTGTCCTCGACAAAGAAACAGACAAGTCCAAGACGAATCTCTGATTCACGCTGACCATCATTAGTATATGCATATCCCAGCCATCCCAATGGCTGGGATTTTTTGTACCCACGCACGCTTTTATTGCACGTCAGTCATCCTGACGGCTTTCCCCATGATACTATCTTCGTCTCCGGACTAGTAGACCTGCGCCAGCCAGACCAAGCATTGTCAACTGACTCGGTTCAGGAATGATAACCACTGTCCCTGCTTCACCAAGATCATTCTCAGGGCTATCCGCACGAAAAAACCTAAGCTCCGAACCATCGGCCGTTTTTAAGTAATCTATCTGAGCCTGACTGAGATTATTAAAATTGATACTATAAGTAACTCCATTACCTGTGACTGTGATCTGAGAATCACGATTACCAGGCCCATCATTATCAATAATATCAACGACTCTAACTCCAATCAACATAGGAGAGTCATCAACATAGATTCGTTCAGAATTTGGAGCCTCAGAGATACTTCCATTTGATATACCGTTAATAGTCACATCAACGGCGAAACTACTGGGATCATTATCGATATAACCTGCAGTCACAGGTATATCAAGCTGAGAACTAGCTATGTAGATATTAGCAACATCGCCATCAAGTGTCCTAATATCTAAAACGGCAGAACCAGTCCAAGTCGCGGTCAAATTTTCAACATCTAGCGTCAATGTCAAAGCCGACCATGCCATCTGAGATGATGTGGCCAATACGCCACAAAAACACAGAACATGCCGTACGCTTCTAGGGGGGTGCAGGGTAGACATAGCTTTCAACATACAACAATCACCCAGCAAGAGTCAAAAACATAATCAACTCTATTTGTTATCATTACAAAACAACTACTCCCTCTGAATCCCTAAGCCTTGGAGACCCGAATCCAGTCTAGGCAGCCTCACTCTCTCCTTTAGAGGTATCGCTTTTTTGCCCAAACTTCCCTGTTTCCTGTACCACTGAATGGACCGAGCAATACCATTCTCATAGGCGCGGCTGATCTCTAGCATAAAGGTATTCTTCACGCTGCACTCAAAGAAATAAGAACGCGTGTACATTCTATCTTTAATGGCACGCGTCTGGCGCTGAGTATACGCCAGGCAATCGCGATAAGCTGATGAATAGAGCTTGAGTAGATCCATGTTGCTTATCCGGACTCCCCTGTTCCCCTCCCGGATCTCTTTATCGAGTTTCAGCAGACGTTTGACAATGTAATGATCGGGAGACTCTGCTAACAAATCCTCAATGGTAAACCCACCCATGACCTCAACAGAGGTATCCACAAACAAGCCCTCGGCGCTCGGCACCAGTGCATCCATCAAGCCTAACAACCTGACACTACTTTTCATTCGGTTGATCAAGAGACGCTCTTCATAAAGCTTATCAAATGAGGAACTGGAAAATGTGATTCGCGAGAGGGAAGCTCCACTATTAATCCCTTCACGCTCCTCTTCCCCGACCTTGCTCCACACTCTTCGCACTGGATCAGGAAGGCGCATCCCCCAGGTGAGTATCCCAATCACCTTCATACTATCCAGATCGATAATCGGACTACCACTATTTCCCGGCTCAGTACGCGCATTGTGCATAATGATATCATGTTTCTCTACCGCCGTGAGCTTGCCAGTTAGCTTGGTAATCGCACCTCTTCCCCCCTGATTGCCAACCACGGCAATATCCTTACCCACAAATCTCGTACTCAATAACGTGCGATCCAGTTGCAGGGCTTGAGGGTAAAATTTTCTCAGCCGAATCCTGACCACATCACCACCCCAGCCATGCGGTAACCCATAGGACTTCACAAACAGACCATACTTGCCGTCCGCCACCTCCACTCTCCCCAAATGAGCTTCAGGAATCACCCTGCCGTCCTGATAGACAAATCGAAATTCCTTGGCTCCGAAAAAATTGTGCAGGTTACTGTAGATATAGGTCACCCCCTGCTCATTGCACAGAAAAGCCGACCCCACCCATTTGACTTTTCTCCCAAACTCATCAACTCCTTTGCTGATCTCAACTTTCAGGCAAACCGTCACTATATCATTCAGTGATTTTGGCGCCCACTCCAGCGGCAAATCCTCCGCAACCAAGGCCTCCAGATCTGGGTGACTGACCTCTCCTTGCTTGATCGACTCTTCAGAGGCGATCTCCCTCTCAGCCTCCCCCGCTGCTGTATCAAATTTCCTGAAAATATGCTCGTATCCAGGAAGCTCGGCCCGTGGAATCCTCGTGACCCCTGTACTAGAAATGACCGTTACCCCCTTTGCGGAAATCGTCGAAACCCGGACATCCTTGTGGACCTTGCCCGACTTCGTAGTCAACTCACTAACCTCATCCCCCTTACGCAAAAAGATCGGATTTGCGAGAGAAGGCAATATCAGTAGAGCGGAAAACACGAGGGCAAGCAAACGCATGTCCGGATACCAAGCTGGGCCAAGGTTTTGATCAAGCCTATTCAATCAATATTCTACCTCTCCGTAGACTCATTGAGTTTCTCCCCCCAACCGAAATAAATATAGTTTTCATCTTCATCAAAACGGCTGGGAATATGATCATAGCCTTGATCAACCGCTGACGGCCCCACAGACCATAACAAGGGCGCTCCCTTTTCATCTATCCTATACTGAATCACATCATCAGAAAAAGGGTCGCCAAGTTCAGCATTCAGATACTCAGGTATGAGTTGAGATAGCTCATCTGGATACCTGCCATGATTCAGATAATATTTCTCTGCTGCTAAACTAGCTTTCACGATCTGCTGAATCGCGAGAGCTCTGTAGGCAGTCATCTCTTGCTTCGCCAAAGCTGTATACAATGATTCCGCCATATCATCATACCAAGCCCATTGCTGTGCACCTCTATTACGATAATCCACAATGGAACGATCATTCTGAAAACTTTCGAAATGAGACAAGAGGAGACTGTACACCTTACTCGTTTGATCCATTGAGTAATTTTCAGGGACCAAGTGGAGCATCATATCTGCGATAAAATATTCAAGCCCATACCCCTCTTCTACTACCTCTTGATCGAACACAGCCGCCAGCACTTCATCCCGAGTGTCCTTAAATGACTCATGAGCCATCTTCAGTAGCTTCTTTTGTCCGTGCTCCCGAACCAGAGCCATCATATCCTTGGTATGGTAGTATTCACCTTTGATCGACTCGATGAAGTAAGCGTGCCAATCACGCGCTGGTAGAAGCTTCTCCAGCCTATTCAGCTGCTGCAAATCCCAGACATGGGACTCAAAGCCAATCTCTAACACATCCATCCACCCCGCATCCAGTGAGGCCGTGACAAGATAAGCAACCAGATTACCCTCCTGCCTCTGTAAATCTGACACCTGTGCATGTCTCCGCATATCCTGAATAGCAGCTTCACCATCGCCCACATATATATGTAGCCTAGCACGACTCTCGTAAAATCTGCTGAGCGGCATCAGAGCCATGGAAGCCATTCTCATGTCCACTATTTCTCTCACATCCATCTCATCAGCACGGTTAGCCCGTAACTTTACCCGAGTATCCAGGGCTTCCTCTATCCCCATGATCTGTTCTTCCTTCTCCTTGAGTGCATCCAGCAAAAATTGAGCCGCTTCCCTGCGTGAAGAAAATTCCTGGCCCTCCACCATATACTTCCAATCTTCCTCTGATCTCGGACGGAAATAGTCATCGCGATAATCAAAGCCCTCAAACTTCATATCCCAGATAGTCGCCAAACCTGCTTCGTCAGGCTTTAATTGAGCAATAACCGCAGGGTGCAGGAGAAAATCCTCTTCCGCTTGCACATCCGGGAATCGCTTCTCGCGGTCTCCTTCACCCAAATACTCAGACCACGCCTTCTCCGTCTCCACCCAGCGCTCTTCCGCCTGTTTATTGAATACCACATGTGTGATCACCACAGTCGCCACCAGCAGCAGAAGCAGACAAGCCGCCGTCAGAAGAAACCGCTTACTAAAGACCTTTCTCAACACCCATTTCACGCCTGCCCAGAGCTTCTTAACGAACATGAAAATTAAGCTATTATAAGCCATCTGGGAGGACAATTACGAATCCCCTCGGCGATTGTAACCCAGCACATTCTCGCAGGATTTACTGGACAAATCGCTAAATCTGGCGAACACACAACACCGTGAGCCTTAAGCAACAACCTCTCCCGGGCATCCTCGGACTGACCCAAGACGACCTGAACGAACTCTTCGCAGAATTCGGTGAAAAGCCGTATCGAGCCAAGCAGGTAATCGAGTGGATCTACAAGCACCGCACGATGGAATTCGACGAAATGTTGAATCTCCCTGCTGCTCTGCGTGATACGCTGAAGGAGAGATTCCGTCTGCGCACCGTAGAACATGTCCGCACCCAAGGCTCAGAGGACACTACCCGCAAGTTCCTCTTTAAGCTTCATGACGGACGCTATGTCGAGACCGTCCTCATTCCCGCTTCACCGGCTCTCTATGGCGAGAAGTCAGACCGCCACACCGTCTGTGTCTCCTCGCAGGTAGGCTGCGCCTACGGCTGCAAGTTCTGCGCCTCCGGCTTGGACGGTTTCACCCGTAACCTCACTGCGGACGAAATCGTCGGTCAGCTAATGGCCATCGAGGAACTGGCCGATCGTCGCATCAATAACATCGTCTTCATGGGCATGGGAGAGCCTCTCGCCAACTTCAAGAACCTCAACCAGGCTCTGGACGTCATCACCGGCCAGTGGGGCATGAACATCGGCGCGCGCCACATCACCATTTCTACCTCTGGTCTGGCTCCTATGATCAAAAAGCTTGCGGACCGCCCGCAGCAGATCCGCCTAGCTATTTCCCTGCATGGTGCCACAGATGAGACACGGGATAAGATCATGCCTGTGAACTCCAAGTGGAAACTCGCCGAACTCACCGAGGCCCTGCAATACTACAAACAACGCAGCAAGAAGCGCATCACCTTTGAGTACATCCTGATCAAAGGCATCAATGACAATCTCGACGAGGCCCATATCCTTGCCAAGAGAGCCAAGGCTCTCGGCTGCCTGGTCAACCTTATCCCTTATAACAAGGTTGAGGGGCTCGACTGGGAACGCCCCGCGGAGGAGCATTGCTACAAGTTCCGCGATATCGTGCGCAGTCACGGGGTGGTCACCACCTTACGCATCGAGAAAGGTCACGATATCGATGCCGCCTGCGGCCAGCTCCGCCTCAAGCAGGAAACTGCCGAAGGCATCATCAAATCCGTCTAAGCAATCATGGCTGAGGAAAACGAAAGCCCCCTCGCACCTTACGCCACCCCGTCCTCGGATCCAGTCCACCAATCGCTGGAGCAAAAGGAGGTACCCCTTGCCGTGATCGAAGCCTTGGGCGCCACCAAGATCACCACGATGATCTGTTCGGTTGCGGGCTTTATCGCTGTGGGGCTGATGCTCTGGGCCGCCTTCACAGCCATGCCCTATGACGCGCCTGGATTCGCCATCCTTCTCCTGATCGCCACCGTCAGCTTCTTCGCACCCTATTTTGCATTCCGTTACTCCAGATCTGTCACCAGAGTCACCAAATCATTAAAGGAAGAAGATCTCGTTAAGGCGCTCAAGAACCAAAGCCTATTCTGGGGCTACATCTGTATCCTGGCATGCCTCTGGGGCTTCCTCATGCTGCTCGCGTTGCTCGGCGCCATAGCTTAACCGAGTAGGATAAAGCTAGCGCCTACGGCGCAGGATAAAGCCGAGCCCACCCAACCCGATCAGGGCAAAGGAAGAAGGCTCAGGAATGGCACGAAGCTGGTAGGCATTGAGCTGGGAACCTGCGGAAGATCCGCCAACATTGAAGGTCTGGATGGAAATTTGCTGCGTGGTCGCATCCGCGGTAAAGGTGCCACGAATAATCCGAGCCGGCCAAAAAGTATCATTCCCATTGTAAGCAAACTGGATCGGGTCCTCGCCATCCACCACCACTGTACGGCCCTCCTGGGCTGCTCGTGCATCAGCCAACACCAATTCCACCAGATAAGTCTGATCAATCACCAAACCACTCAGGTTCAAATTAGCGGCGCTTCCAGAATAGGTACCCGTATCAAACAGCTGGTTGGCTGCGCTATTATTGTAGAAATCAGCATAGGTACTCCCAAAGCTCGTCGTCCCAGCGGCAAAATCTACTCCATCCCAGGTAATGGCATTCCCGCCGAGATTCTCCGCTACTACCAGAGTACCTGCCGTAGAAATGGCACCCTCACCCTCATCAATGAGTCCATCAATTGGGTTATCCTCCGCCAAGAGCGAGCTCCAGCTAATGGAAGCAGCCTGAAGAGAGCACACCGCTCCAAAAGAAACGGACAAACATAGAGGGATAAAGCGGGATTTCATAGTGATGTGATTGAGTAGTAGCCATCTACTCAAGAGCAAATTTCTGTGCACTTCAATCTAAAACCCACCCATCTCAATCTTTAGTCCAAATCCTGGTGTTCAGATTCATCTGCTCCACGATGCCACAGCAGTACTGCATCTCACGCACAAACTGAGCCAGCTGGCTAAAATCCCCGCTGGGCCTGAAGTAATCCGGCTCGAACCAATTTCCGTGATTCTCAAAGCTGAGATGCAACTTCGAATTTCTGAAAGCCATACATAGGCTGCCACCCAGCACCGATCTCAATTGCAAAATGCGCTCCTGCATGTCGGGCGTCAGGATATAGCGCGCTTCTACCTGATCACGACCTCGCACCACGAACTCCCGCTCAAAGTCAGGGCTCTCCAGACGAATTACATTGCCCCCGATGTTCTGCATCATCTTACCCAGCCAGCCAAAATGCTTCTCGCCCACATCTGGCATCACGGTCACATCGGAGGCAAAATGCTTGTGGAAATCCGCGATGAACAAAATGCCTTCGAAGATCGTCACCCAATAGGTTTCCGTATTCCCTTTGGAGTTTGTACGGGTGCGCTTGTCCTCCGCTTTCACCTCTGCAAACCACACGTCTGTGTCCCCGATCTTTCCACAAAAGAGATCTTCGGTATGATAACGATCGATATCCCCGCTGTGTAGCCCAGCTGCCTCAAAGACATATTGGGGCAGGCCCTCACCAGGCCTATATTCCAGCCCCGGCTGCACCTCCTTGGTCAGCTGGGTCAACACCCGGTACTTGAAAGTCTGTTCATAGTCTTTACGAAAACTCGCAAAATACCTGCTGTAGATGACCGCACAGGCTATCGCCGTCACAATCCCCCCGAGCACCAGCCCAAAAGGCCCCAAGATAAGCAAAGGCAAGCAGCAGAGGACCGAGATCCACATGTACTTAGTACCCTTGGCACGCTGCCCCAGCGCATGCACCCGCATCCGCTCTAACTCCGAAAGCAAGGGATTCAGATTCGCCACGGCGCGGCTAAAGACATCCGATCTAGAGCTGGACATTTCTTACCCCCCTCTCACTCGCATCATTATCAAAGTACTCCTTACGCTCAAAGTGGAACATTCCAGCCACCAGACTCCCTGGGAACATTTGTATCCCGTCATTATAGGCATTCACGGCAGCATTGTAGGCACGTCGCGCTGCAGAAATCTGACTCTCGATTTCAGTCAAATTCCTCTGTAGCCAGAGAAACTGTTTGTCCGCTTTCAAATCAGGATACTGCTCCGCCAAGCCGATCAGATTCGGCAAATCTCTGGAAATCTCACTCTCGTGCATGAAGCGCTCTCCCATGCGATGCTCGGCCACCTTGGCCAGCTGCCTGGCTCTCACGATCCGCTCCAAGGTCTCTTTCTCATGCTTCGCATAGCCCTTTACCGTCTCTACCAACTGAGGCACCAGATCCCAGCGCTTCTTCAGCTGGACATCGATCGAGCTAAAGGCGTACTCCACCGCATTGCGGCGGCTGACGTGGCCATTGTAAATGATCACCAGCACCAGCAAGGGCGCAGCTAAGATGACGAGGAAGAAAATCACGCACATTCTCATACCTCATCTCTCTGGATCTCGGCGATGATAAGTTTTCTTTAAATTTCTACCGCACTAGCTGGCGCACCTGATAGAATACTCTGGCGCACTAGCACACACAGACTCCTCACCCCGCACCGCTAAACTGGAAACAACACACCATGCCAGAATCTCGTAACGCCAAGCCCACTGCTCTCAAGCTCCTCCAGTTCACCACAGGCCTCTTTATTACGGCCTGGGGCTTCAGGGCCTTTCTGATGGAGAATTCCATTCTCTCTGGTGGGGTACCAGGCCTCTCGCTACTACTCTTCCGCTTGTTTGAGCTCAGCCCATCTATTACCCAATGGCTCATCGGTATTCCTATCCTTGTCATCGCCTGGCCACTCCTCGGGAAAAAGGCCGCACTCGCCTCCATCGCTGGATCCATCCTTCTTCCTGCAGCCATCTACATCGCCCAGTGGCTACCCGTCGTCCCATGCCAAGAGCCCATCCTCGCTTCACTTTTCGGTGGCTTGATCATCGGTCTCGGTCTAGGCATGATCTTCGCCTCAAACTTCACCGTAGGTGGCTTCTCTCTGGTCGCCCGTATGCTCAACCGCTACCTCGGCATCACCATGGCCAACAGCATGCTCATCCTGGATGGGCTGGTCATCATCGCCACCGTATTCTTCTTCGGCCCTGAAGCGGCTATGCTCGCCATGCTCAGCATTCTCGCCATCAGCAAAGCTATCGATATCGTCCTAACTGGTCTGGGCCTTGCCAAGTCGATCACCATCATCACCGACAAAGCGGATGAAATGCGTGAAATGCTTCTGGAAAAATTGGACTCAGGCGCCACCGAGCTACCTGCCACTGGCGCCTACTCTGGTCAGAACAAAACCGTCTTCCTCACCGTCATCCCCAGAGCCAAGGCTGCCCGCTTGCGCCGCAATATCCTGCGCGTCGATCCTCAGGCCTTCACCATCATCTCGGATGCCTCAGAGGTTCTCGGCTACGGCTTCTCCCACCACGCTTAATTAAGCCTCCCCGCATCCCCGGCTTTAGGGCAAAAAGATGGGCCGCCTGCCCCGTCTACTAGCAAGCGGCCCTTGACATACAATCAAGTCCCCATTTGGGAGGAGCTTGATCCCATGAAATTTTTAGATTCAGTCGATAAACTTGATCTTCGCTCCGCCTTCCGGGAACTCGCCGCGGGCCATTGCCTCGTGCTGTTCGTCAGTGCAGGCTGAGTTGGTAGGCGCATCTGCCTCCGCATCGCTGCCTTGCAGAAGACCTTGCTCGATCATCCAGGCCTCCACTTCCTCACCAGAAACATCGGCAAGCATCGTGCCATTCACCTCCACACAGGGGCTCAGTGGCTGTCCGCTCTTTTGTTCCATTTCCCAGCGAAGTGCAGGATTCTTGATGATATCCTTCTCCTCGTAGTCCAGGCCATACTTGCGCATGATCGCACGGACTCCTTCACTCCACCCACAGTAGGTCTTCAAATAAGCTACAATCTTGATCTCTTGGCTCATATTTCGGTATAAAATCTTCAGGTTATATCTCTATAACCAAGCTTTGTTTCACGCACACTATAACCTATATAACGAAGCGCAACCCCTGATTTGTCCAATATCAAACGCGATTTCTATGCTTTCATAGAGGGCTTATCTCACACCCATGGCATAACAAGCTATCTTCACCCCATTTCGACAAAGCAGCTCAGCCAAACTACTTCAAACTCTTATTTCCAGAACAGTCACAAACCATCTATATGGAAGTCTCACACCACGCAGATGCTAAAAAAATCAACATTTCTTCGGTTTCCCTACCGATTTCACAAAAAACCAGTTGCATTTCCCCTAGAAATCCTATAGCTATCCGCCCCCGCGAAGTGCCATCCGGCACAAACGACTAATTTTCAAAGTAGGACCAGACCGATGAACATCATTGATAAAATCGAAAAAGAGCAGCTTAAGGATGAAGTTGCTGACTTCAACGTAGGCGACACGCTCAAGGTTCACACCCGCGTTGTCGAGGGTGGTAAAGAGCGTATCCAGATCTACGCTGGTCTTTGCATCGGCAAGAAGGGCTCAGGCGTAAACGCTTCCTTCACAGTTCGTAAGATTTCCTATGGTGAAGGTGTTGAGCGTGTATTCCCAGTACACACTCCACGTATCGCCAAGATCGAGGTTACCAACAAAGGTAAAGTACGTCGCGCTAAGCTTAACTACCTTCGTGACCGCGTTGGTAAGCGTGCTCTCCTCGTAAAATCCGCTGAGAAGAAGTAATTCCTCTCGCAGATCAGATTTAAAAGATCTCCCCGGAGTAAACTATTCCCCTCAAAAATGGCCGCAGCCTTCGAGTCGCGGCCATTTTTTATGCCCTCATCCAGGCCAGCTAGCAAGCTGGCCTTCTTTTTTGCATAAACCAGCCCCTTCCCGCACGTATGTCCTTTTAGCATGCACGGGAACTTGCTACATCATCCCCGCCCGCCAATCATTCACTACTAGCCACCACGCCAGACATCCTGAAAACAGAACGCTCCATACGCATCCCAAAGTATCTCGCTATACCGCTGCTGATTGCGGTTCCTCTGCTTGTACTCTGGCTGGGAGCCAAGGACAAAGACTTCACCACGCCACCCAGTGATGAGGAATTGGCGGACACGGTGAAAGACTGGCGCCGCAAGCACCCTCCATTACCACCTCGCAAGCGCCCGATGGAGCCCATACCAGACCCCGTCAAGGAAGCAGAAACTCCGGAGGAAAAGACCCCTGTCATCGCTACGGTTCCTCGAGGCGATCTGGAAATTTCACCAGCTCTGGATCACTTCATTGAGCACGCCAAGCTCGGCGCAGCCTCCTACATCCAGCTGGCCAAGCAACTAGAGGATGACAAGCTGAGCGACTTTGCCCTGCTGGCCTGGGAACGCGTGCTAGACTCCACCCAGCCCAACTCAGAGGAACTCTCTGTGGCAGCTCTCGCCAACCTACGCCTCCGACTGGAAGCCCCGATCTGGAATGCGGATCCGGAGAACAACATCGACATCGTTCTCCACCTCAATGTGCCGGAGGCGGTGAAAAAAGAAATCTCTGGCCTGGTGGAGCAAATGACCACGGAGATGCGCAATGCTTCCTCCTATCAGATTGCGCCGCAAATCCTCCTCACCACGGCAGAGCAGCGCCCGGGCTTCCCCCCTCCTCCCATGGCCATCTGGCTCAGCGGCACAGGGAAAGATGCTCCTGAGACTCCCAAACTAACCACCCCGCTGATTCCCGCACTGGGAACCGAGCAGTCACTCACACCACCAGAGCTAGAGGCCAAGGTCTACTCAGCTCTCTACCGCAGCATCACCAGCCACCTGAAGCAGCAGACACAGCTCACCCCACCGGCCGACCTCACCGCTGGCACCTCTCCCCGCCAGGCCCTCACTTCCCACATCACCCGCCTGCACTGGCACAAGCTCGCCCACACTCTCAACGGCGACTTCAAACCTAAGGCCCGCAAGAAGGACAAAGAAGAGGATCAGGAGGAACAATAAGACCTCTTGTCCTGCACTCATTTTCTCCCATTTACACATCCGATTACATGTTCCCAGATACCACTGCCACTTGCCACGTACTCGATAACGGACTCACCGTCATCCTCAATGCCGATTCCTCAGCTCCAGTCATCTCCACCCAGGCCTGGGTAGAAACTGGAAGCATCCACGAGGGCGACTTCATGGGCGCTGGTATCTCCCACCTGCTTGAGCACATGGTTTTCAAGGGAACCAAATCCTTCACTGGTGAAGAACTCTCCCAGACCGTGCAAGCCGCTGGTGGGCAATGGAACGCTTACACTTCATTCGACCGCACCGTCTACTACATCGACGGACCAGCCGAATCGGCCAAGACCTTCCTACAGGCAGTACTGGAAATGGTCTTCATGCCTTCCTTCCCGGAGTTCGAATTCGAGAAGGAAAAAGACGTCATCCGCCGCGAGATCGACATGGGCCTCGATGACCCGGACTCCCGCGCTTCCCGGCTGCTCTTCTCTACCGCGCTTTCCAATGATGGCCGGGCCGAGCCAGTCATCGGCCACCTCGAACTCTTCAACAAAGTCACCTACGAGGACATGTGCGCCTACCACGCCGCGCGCTACACCACTTCCAATACCTTCCTCACCATCTCCGGTGACTTTGAGGAAGAGGCAATGCTGGCCACACTCAAAGAACTTACCAAGGACATTCCCCGTTCCTTCACCAAGCACGCCTCCGTACAGAGCGAACCTCGCCAGCTAGGCCAACGCACTCGCCGCGACACCTTCGCCATTCCCGTCTCCAAGCTCGCCCTCTCCTGGCAGGTCCCTACGCTCGATCACCCGGATGCCCCGGCGCTCGACCTCCTCTCTACCATCCTCGGTGGAGGACGCTCCTCTCGCCTCTATCAGCGCCTGCGTGAAAAGCGAAACCTCTGCCTCCACATCGCCTCCTGGTCCTGGATCACCGCCATGGGGCCCGGCCTCTTCTCCGTTTCTGCGGAAGTCCCCACAGAAAAGCGCGATGAACTCCAGGCCGCCATCCGTGAGGAGATCAGCCATCTTCTCAATGACTCGCTCGACGAGGAACTCACCAAGGCCAAGCGCATGGCCCTCTCCTCCCAGTTCAAGACACTCACTTCCGCTTCTGGCCGCGCATCCGATCTCGGCTCCAACTGGCACGAAGCTCGCAACCTGAACTTCACCAAGGACTACCTCACCGCAGTCGATAAAGTCACCCAAGCCGACCTTCGTCGCGTCTGCGAAACCTATTTGTTAGATAGCACCACCCTCACCGTCACCTCCCTTGACCCTGAGGACAAAGTCGCCAAAACCGTTACTAACAAGAAAGCTCAATCTACCCGGGAAATCACCTCCCACACACTGAGCAACGGCCTCACACTACACCTTTGCCCGGACAATCGTCTGCCTACGGTTTCTTTGCAAGGAGCCATGCTCGCCGGCATGACTAGCGAGACCCCAGCAACCGCCGGTATTTCCGCCTTCCTTGCCAACATGCTGAGTAAAGGCACTACCAGCCGTAGCGGCGAAGAGATCGCTACAGCCCTGGAAAGCCTAGGAGCCTCACTCAAAGCCGGAGCTGGCAACAACACCGCTTCCATCGGCGCCTCCTGCCTCAAGCCGGATCTCGAAACCGTTCTCGAGATCATGGGCGACACTCTCGCCAACCCGGCCTTCCACCAGTCGAATATCGACTTCGAACGCCAGACTCAACTCGCCGCGCTACAGGAGGAAAATGAGGACCCAGCCTCTCTGGCCTTCCGAACTCTGCGTTCCACCATCTTCGAAGGACAAGGCTATGGCATCAATCCACTCGGCACCGAGGAATCACTCGCCGGCATCGACCGTCTCGGCCTCACAGCGCATCACGCACTCTACTACACCGCCTCTAACACCAATCTCTGCATCTTCGGCGACATCGATCCAGACGCCACCGTCGCCCTCGCAGAAAAGCACCTTTCCCAGCTCAAGACCGGAGAGAAGCAATCCCCGGCAGAACAGCCCCTCGGCAAACCGCAGGAGATTCACCGTACGCTGGACAAGCAGCAGGCCGTGCTCGCCATCGGCTACCCCGGTGCAGACATCGCCTCACCGGATATCCACGCGCTCGATCTCATCCACGCCTGGTGTGCAGACATGGCAGGCCCACTCTTCACGCGTATCCGTGAGGATCTCGGCCTCGCCTACTATTGCTCCGCCACCCAATTCCACGGCCACACCACCGGCCTCTTCGCCTTCTATCTGGGCACTTCCCCAGAGCAGCTTGAACTCGCTAAACACGAGCTTACCAACACCATCCACGAAATCGCCGAGAAAGGCATCCCCGCCAAGACGCTCGACTCCGTCAAAAACTCCTGGCTCGCCAAGCAAGCCCTCGCCAACCAGTCTAACGCCGCGATGGCCCGCCTTTGCGCCGTAGACACCACCCTCGGCTTCTCCCCCACCCATCACCGCGAAACCGCTGAGAAGATCAAAGCCATCACCGTGGAAGACACCCTCAAAGCCGCCCAAGCCTACTTCGCTAAGCAGCAACCAACGGTCGTCACGGTCACGCCCTAACAGTTTTTATTATCAACCACAGAATACACAGAAGCCACGGAATGCATTTTCCATGGAACGCAGGCACGAGGCGAGGCCTTGTGATGGATAACTGGTCTTACCACGAATAACACGAATCTCACGAATACCTACTAGCTGAAGCCTCACTAAATGCTTCAGTCACAGGAAAATACTGACCACAAGACCCACTCCAGTTGGACTGCGGAAGATCTTCTGGTCGCCTTAGCCATATCTTGAACTTCAGAGGAGGTAGGATTACAGTTTACTCCTCCTTAAGAATTGCTCCGGGATCAATGGCTTTAAGGTTCAATTTCACAACTTCCCTCCCCCCCTTCTCAGTAGTCACAACAATTATCCCATCCTTGAAGATTATCTTATAATCATCGTTCTGAAGCGGTGCCAAATCTATTAGCCATTTCCTCTTCTCCTCATCCTTCTCGTACCTATCAGTCGAATAACCAATGGAACAGTGATGCTCTGTCCAACCAGACTTTTCTTGGGAGTTATAATTTGAAAACACCTCGAGCTTGGTGCCTGGAATATTCACAATGGTGCATCCAACAGCGCTTTTACTTTTTCCCGTCTGCACTCCACAAAATAGAAAATCCTGCACCGCTAACAATCTCTCTACTGGGATCGACCTTGCTACCCTCTCTGTCAGTATACTTACTCAGCACAGCAACAAAACGCAGCTGGCGTTTCGCTTAGGCAACTTTTACAGCCTCTTCATGCTTGTACTTCACCTCCTCTGCCTGCACTGAACCAAGCTGTATAAGTACGCAGCCAATAAATCCCATCACCTTCATACCACCCTTACCTTAAGCCCCTCCGAAATCTCAAACAACGCAAAAAGCACAGCCTAGCCCAAAGCATATCTATCGCGTCAACCAGTGAATCCCTTGCTTAAGCAATGGCTGCGCATTCTCTGACACCTCCGCCACCTCACGCCAGTCGGTACTAGGATTCAGATCACCTGCCTGCACCCTCCCCAAATTCCACTGGATAATCCGCTTCCTATGCTGACCTCCACCATACGTAGCTACAAAGATCCTCCGCCACTTTCCCTTCTTCACCGCCTGCGGCTCCACCGCCAACTCCTTCACCAGCGTACTCCTTCCCATCACCTCCCACTCCCCTTTCACTTGCTGGCACACATACAGGCTCATACCTCCACTCCCGCCAGGAAACAGCATCAAAACCTCCCTCACACCATCTTCGTTCAGGTCCAGATACACCAGCGCATAACGCTCCCCCTCTCCCACACCAGCAACCTTCTCCAGCTCAAGGCTCCGCTCACGCGCAAACCCCGGCACTGCCGCGTTCTTCTCTGCACCCTCAGCCACCTCCACCATCAGTAAAACCGCCGCCAACTTACAAAACAAAATCTTCATACTCATTCTCATACTAAACTCCACTACTCCCCACATACTTTCATCCATCACCCAAAAAACCCTCCTCGATCAGCAACCGGTCTCTGCACCCTCCACACTCACCACCAGAGGCCTGAGCACCGTACGCTCCGCCCCTTTCACTAATTGTGTATCACTAGCCAGGGCAAACACAAGAACATCATAATCAGTAACAAACGCATGCCTCTTGATAACATCCCCGTCACCTCATCAAAAATTTCATCATCATACACCCTATCATTTCCCGCCTCCCCCACCCTATTGTGAATAACTTGGGAAAAGTGCCTTCAAATAGGCGCTTCATCCACTGTGAATAAGCCGTTAAAAACAGCCTTTTCATTGTGAATTAGAAACCTATGTCACTGATTGTCAGCACCCTAAATCTCAAGCCTATCAATCAACAAAATCTCTTCACAGGCATTGTGAATAACTCGTGGATAACCCGCGAATTATACTCCTAAGCCTCACCGAAACCCCTGTTAAATAAGCGTTTAAGTGACACCTACGTCACAACGGCCTAGCATCATGCACAGCCACCCGCAGAATCCACCGATTGTGAACAAGCCGTGGACAAGGCTGCCGGGCTCTGTGAATAAGCTGTCGAACAAGTAAGACCTTCCGTCTTCATCACGATGTGAAGTAGTCTTCTGTTCACAGGTCATCACATGATCGATTAAAGTACCCTAAGCGAGGACTCGAGCCTTTGAACTCAATGCTTGGGCTCAAAGCGATCAGCGATCTACATTGTGAATAAGTGGTGCATAAGCTGAGGAATAGCCTTCTCAACAGGATGTGAACAAGTCTGTGAATAAGCCCCTAGCCCCTGTTGAGATACCTTCCCTGAGTGAATATTCAGACACAAAAAAGGCCGCGTATTACGGCCTGATCAACTGAAGTCTGAACCTTTATTTCTGGTCTAGCGGCGCCTGCGGAAAAGCAGGGACACCCCCCGCCAGACCAAGAAGGCTCACTGATGAAGGTTCAGGGACTGCGACGAACCTGAACTCGGAGAGACCCACCCGGTCGCCACCGACCAGCTCGGCTGCAAAGTTATCGGTCACTGTCAGTCGTACCCGGTCAGCCATAAGAGCATAATCAGAGCTTATGGACCATACACGCTTGGGGGGCGTGGAAACTGGGGATCTATTTCTGGAAGCTCTTCACCGGCTGCACCTCGTGCTGCGCGGTTCTGGGCTTCACTTTGTGGGACGCCCAGAGACAACCTACGCCAAGTAGTGCCACCAGTAGTACCGCAAACCATTCTTTTCCGATTTTCATCACCGTAGATACTTGCATCAAGCGTGCCATATTTCAACAAATCTACGCTGATTTAGGGTGTCAGATTAGACACAAAAAGCAATCACCACTCACAATGAAACACTTACACATCCACTGGAATATCTACTGACAGTAAAAAACAGGCGCTCCAAGAGAGAAAAGCATGCAAAATGGTACCCCCCTATGCAGACACTAACGCTTCCTTCGTTAGCTGAGTAGCTGGAAATTTCATATATGACTCGTCAATTCAACGATGCTCCACTTAAACTAAAGACTTGGGACAGTCGTTTTCTACCAGCCCAGTTGCTTAGCAATTCATCGAAGTCTCTGAAGACCACAAAGCCCCTGCTCTAGTTCTGAAAGCCACAACTATTTTCCGTGAACAATAAATTGCCCACAACCCTACTCTCCATTCTTATACTGTCAGCCGTCATCTGGCTTTTGATCATCGCGAGGTCGGGGCACGTGATAGGCTATGTTTCTCATAAGTTCCGCTTCGATCTCTTGTACCAGGGTGAGCAAAGTGACAGCTGGGGCGACTTCTCCATCAGCGGCAAGTCTCCAAGCCAATTTACTACGAACCGCAAGAACGCTCCCCCCTTCCAGACAGTCAAGCTGGAGTGGATCTTCAAATTAAATGACCACGAAACCGTCGAGGGGTCACACATCATCGACCTCGAGAAAAAGGTAATCGAAACAGGGCAAGGCCAAATCCCTCTCAACCAGAGCAATCTTGCTCACCTGCTTCATCTACCGGCAGACTACGGCTCCGCCGACCATCTCGCCCAGTCACTGTTAGACATTCTCTCTGACTGCCACGAAGGCAAGATCCCTCCCCCGAGCCACCATAATTACACGAAGCTTCAAACTCCCCCCTTCCATAGCACCTTCAAGCACTTCACCACTGGCCCCACCCTGGCCGTAGGCCCAACCACCGCCTGGATCATCATCTTGAGCCTCCCTCTCATAGGCTGGAAATTCCGTAAATACTGGTTCAAATAATCCTACGCTTCACTCCTCAATCACACGTTGTTAGATACCGTTGAAATCCCTACTTATCATACTCGCACTCCTAGGTCTGGCTTGGGGAGTCACGTACTACCACTACAATTCGCTCATCGGTGAAGTCGATGCTTCAGAACTAGACTACACAAAGAACATCATTCTCACGAAGAAGGCTCAGTACGTAGAAGTGAAGCTCACCTGCATGCCCTATACGGGAGAGAACTACAACTTTGCTGGAGTAGACACCACAGAGCCTCCAGCATTTATCCTTTCGAAACTAGAACTTACCATCGAGGGTAAAGCTATAGAGATTCCCTCCAAGTACTACCAGAGACTTTCCAGACTCGTGACCATCATCCATGACCAACCACAGCTACTCGAAAACTGCTGTGAACTGATTCTGGATGACGGCGACCTCAGCGCCATTCAACTACGTGGCGGAGATGGCGCTACCGCATACCTAGCCACTTTCCATTTCAAGAACCGAAAATTCACACACAGAGAGTTACAAAGACTCTACTAGAAACAACTCTTC
The DNA here is from genome assembly GCF_900141815.1 of Rubritalea squalenifaciens DSM 18772. Taxonomy (NCBI): domain Bacteria; kingdom Pseudomonadati; phylum Verrucomicrobiota; class Verrucomicrobiia; order Verrucomicrobiales; family Rubritaleaceae; genus Rubritalea; species Rubritalea squalenifaciens. The sequence continues at coordinate 302,798 of NZ_FQYR01000004.1, read as the reverse complement.
ATCGTATGTTTCAAACTACGCCCACTTTCTGCACTCTGTCTATCCCTATACTCATGCGCTTATTAAACCTACAAAGACGACAAAGCCATTCTCTCGTCCTCTCCATCATCACATGGCTACTCAGTACTATCATCATTGGGAGCACTTCGAACCTTGCTTGTTAGCCTAATAGGCACCATCCGCCTGACCCCTCACTATACATAGCTTCATCTAGCCCAGTATTCGTTTGATTCGTGCCATTCGTGGTTCAAAAAAACGAACCAACCCCTGCACTTCGCCAGAGACACTTTCTGTGTATTCTGTGGTAGAAAACCTATCCCCTAACAGAATCCAAGATCACCTGAAAGACATCCTCCGCTTTCGTGATCTCGCCATGCTTGGCACTTGCAAGGATAGGCATTTCATCTTCACGTACTTTGTCACGACCATGGGATCCTTTCACGAGGGAAGCATCCAGCGGAATCACATCTAACAAACCACGGAAACCGAGTTTCTTCTTCAGAAGGAATTTTGCGGCTTTGACTTTTGGGTTCTTGATCGCGGGATCAAAGAAAAGCTCCACGGGGTCATAACCCGGCTTGCGGTGGATATCGATACAACGGGCGTAGTCCGGTGCCACGGCATCATCCGTCCAGTAGTAGTAGGTGAACCAGGCATCCTCCTCACTCACCGCCACCAGGTCACCGCCGCGCTCCGCGCCCGGTGTCCCTTCGCCCCACAGCTCCTTGCCCATGCGGACTTCCTCTACTCCCCCCACCTCTAACAAAGTTTTCTTCACCTCCTCCAGCAGGCTCATGTCATTCAGGTAAACATGCGCCACCTGGTGATCTGCGATCGCAAAGACCTTGCTCGCACCGCAGTCCAGCTGCTCCAGACCCAGCTCGTCCTTGATGGTGATCCAACCCTTCTCGCGGAAGATGCGGTTCAGGTGAATCGGCTTGCTCACCTTGGAAATACCGTACTCGGAAAGGAGAATCACCTCGATGCCGCGCTGCTCGTAGTACTCGATCAGTTCGCCAGCCACACGGTCGATATCCTGTAGCTCTTTCTTCATCTCCGGCGCACCCGGGCCGTACTTCTGCAGACCGTAGTCCAGATGCGGCAGGTAGACCAGACTCAGAGTCGGCTGATGTTTCCTCTCCACCCAGCGTGCGCTGTTGGCAATCCACTCGCTACACGGGATGCCCGCCATCGGCCCCCAGAAAGTCGGGAACGGGAACTCTCCGAGGTCGGCCTTGATCTCCTCACGCATGTCCATCGGCTGCGTGTAGACATCGAACACCTTCCTTCCATCCGCCGGATACATCGGGCGCGGGGTGATGCTCCAGTCCGCCGTAGAGTACATGTTGTACCACCAGAAAAGCTTCGCACAGGTGAAGCCCGGCAGCTCGCGCCGCAGCACATCCCAGACCTTCTCCCCCTTCACGATGTGGTTGCTCTGCTTCCAGAACTTATGCTCCGCTGCCTCGCGGTCATACCAGCCGTTGCCCACAATACCGTGCTCCGCCTCGCTGCGCCCGGTGACATAGCTTGACTGCGCCGTACACGTCACGGCAGGAAAGGCAGGAGGGAAGGCTGAGAGAGTACACTTCTCCACAAAAGCATTCAGCCTCGGCGTATCTTCGCCCAGCTGGCTCTTCGTCAGCCCCACCACATTGATCACGGCAACCCTGTTCATGCCAAAAACCTAGCACCCGCTAACACGCTGGCAATCGGGAAATGAGGCAGCCAGAAGCTACATCGCTACAGTGGTTGGGTCATCCTAAAAACCTTCCTCCCTGTAACAGATACAATCTAGCTCAGCTAAGAGCTAGATTGCACCATCAATGATTATGGTAGATAGCTTTCGCTGCTCTACTTTGAATCTTTCTCCAGCTTCACTTCATCTACCACCTTGTAAATGATCGGCTCGTCAATCTTGTAGAGCACCCGCACCTCCTGTTGGGGTACAGGTATATTCTTCTCTGTGTAAATATACTTCACCATGGGCCCCTTCATCGCCTCTCCGTCAGCATTCTTGATCCCAGTAGCCTCTGTCTCAACTATCTTGTAGCTCAGTTTATAGCCATAGGTACCCTTTGACACCTCCACGACATCCCCAATCGTCGCAAAGGCCAGCGCATAGCCTTCCGGGACATCCACCTTCTTCCGCTTCACCTCTTTCTCAGCTTTCTTTGCAGCAGCTGGCTTAGTGGCTGGCACTTCATCAGCCTGAGCAAGGCTCAGACCTAGCCCACCAAGGGCAACACTTAATAGGAGTAACTTGTGAGTCATAACAATCTCGTTATAAACCAACCGCAGACTTTCCAGTAATTAAGAATCTTAATGAAAACATCAAGTAGATCGATGATCCCCTCGTCTCGTCGAAACACTACATTTTACTTCAGCACATTCTCCACGATCACACGCTCCACTAAATTACCTGCATAGAGACTTCCGTACAACAAAACTGGGGTCAACAAGGCGATGACTAAGGCCTCCACCTTACCCGCCTTCAATAGCCAGCCCCCTAACATATACATCACCCATACCGCTATCGCTCCCGCCACAATCATCCCAGGAAGAGTCATCCCGATGGTAACTGCGAGCCCCACAAGGAGACAGGATAAAAGACTGAACGAAATATTCATACCCACTGAAGAGTCCACCTCCCAACGCTCCAGTAAATCGATCAACAGGTTAACGAGCAAGAAGTACAGAAACGCAGCAACAATAGCTGCAATTCCCATACGGGCACCGCCAAGCGAGGTGATAGCTACGATGTTGATTGGGTAATGCACAATATGTATCACTTTGTTTTCTGGCGAAACGGTCATGAAACAAAACCCTGCCATCAGGGCAAATTGTGGTTACGGGTGGCCTTATGATGCCAAGTTTCTTTGCCTTCTCTTTGAGCGCGTTCAAATCAGATCTCGCTGTATCAGCCTGTGGGACGAAAGCATGTAACCAATAGATGGCCATGTCCACCATCTCAGGGCGTGATTCGATACACGACTCTATTACTTTTACAGTTCGCCTAGCCCCAACCTTCTTTACTCCTAATTTCACTACAGCTCTGACCCTCTGAGAAAACACCTCATCAATCGCATCAATAGCCGCATTCAATATAGCAAAATTTTCTCTACGATCATTTACAACAGATATCGCTAAACGATATGTTGGTAAGAAATCCAAATGAGAGGTAATAAACCTTACACGTTGCTCACTCTCGAGTCCCTTCAACCACAAAGCAACCCTGTCAAAATCCCGCTGATGTAGTGGCTTTTGTACCAGACGGCTGGCTTCGGCTTCATCCATTGTCATAGTCTACCACTACCCCTCCACATAATAAATCCCATGCTTCGCGCTGATGTCGATGAGCTTGGGCATGTCAGGTTCGTCGCCTTTGTCGAATTCCTCGGCGCACTCGGCGAAGAACTTGTCGAAGCCGCCGGGCATGGTCTGGATCAGCATCTCCAGTGGCTCGATGTTAGGGTTGCGGAAGGTGTGGATGCTGCCGCGCGGCATAAAGACCGCTGTCTTGGCCGGCACCTGGCGCCACTCGCCATCAATAAGAAACTCCGCCGGACCACTCAATGGCCAGAACCATTCATCCTCGTTCTCATGGTAGTGCGGTGGCGGCCCACCGCCGGGAGGCGTAAAGTTCGTCCACATCGTAAACTTCCCCCCGGTATCCTCCGCGCTCAGGAGAAGATGCATTTCATCCCCAAAGGCCCGGATCACCCGCGCCTCGCCAACAGGATTCATCACTGCAAGATGCTCGTTCATCAATAGAGGTTGTTTCTAACTAACACTCCTTAGAGCATGTGAAAATGCAGTCAAGGTGTAAGGGCCATACCGCTCAATGAACACACCTCCCCTTGTTACGTCACCCCAAACCCATTCAGCCCCTGCACCGCAGGATCTCCTAATCATTCTCTATAGATATGCCCACCTCTGTATCCGTGTAATCCGCATGATAGTGGATCTCGATGCTCAGACGTGCACAATCACATGAAGGAACTAGTTCTCTTTTTGCTCCGGCCAATATTTCTCAATCAAAGCGGGGGGCAATTTCTCTCTAATCTGAATCGGCAGCTTTCGCCTACTAGGTTCGTGTATACCCGTGCTATCTATTTCCAGACGCTCCAATAAAAGCTTATCCTTGCCGTCAAATATCCAGAACCACACCCCGTCTTCTGTGTAAATCCACCAATCTTTCGTTGGCTGCCAGTCATCTCCTGGTGAAATCTTTGCGCTACCTTCCGCGCCCTTCTTACTGAACCATCTCTCGTAAGTATACACAGGAACCCCCTCTCTTTCCTCAATGATCAAGTGGTCAACACTACTGTGTAGAAAATATCGCCCCTCAGTACTAAATGGCTCAGAAGGAACAGCCTCATTCGACTTTGAAATTGTCACCCGCTCAGATCCGAGAAGCAACATTGCCACAAAACACACCGCTACTCCTGCAATCAATCCAACTATAAAACGCCCCATAAGATCTAACTCTTTAGTCGAGTTGACGCTTCCGAGTCGAGACTAAATACTGATACCCTACTTCCAAACAAGCCCAGCCTTGTCCTCTGCCTTGGAGTATCCCTTGAGCATTTCCATGCACTTCTCCATAATGATTGCTGGCTAGATCACTACCGCATACCTAACAACATCCTGAGCTAGAAGAGCAAGATGAGCTCTCAGATTGGGTGGAAGCTTCCGGTATCCCGCAAGACTCTTGAGCCAAGCAGGCGGTCTGCTTGTTAATGAGGATAAAATCCTTACCGTCGAAACTCAGGCCGAACTTACCGATCGTACTCTGCTGATATTCTACTTCGATCTCGTAGTCTTCTTCACCTAGCACCTTTTGACAGACATCCAGAATATGAAGAAATTTCTTCGGAGCAAGCCTGTGGTCGTAGTCGCCGGCTTCCCAAAGCTGGAAGTTCGCCACGGTCTCCTTGCGCTCCGTACCCCCGCAATCAATGAAATGCTTGGTCACCTTTCCCACTTCCGTCACGTGGAAATGCGACGGCAAAATGGTGCCGTCCGGCAGTTTGAAATTAACCGCGTCCAGCTTCGCCAACACTTCTTTCACTTCAGATATTTTCATAACTTTCTTTTTTAATATTATATCAGCTCTATCACTGAGCCTCCCTTTTTCTTATCTTCACGAATACTGGCGAACTCCTCGCTGCAGCAGTCTTTCACCATAAATCCTATTATTTTGCGGATGGCATCATAACTCGCCGAGTAAATGACTGAGCGCCCTTCCTTGCGCGATGCTACGACTCCCGAATTCGATAAATGGTTCAGGTGAAAAGACATCGTATTATGTGGTATTCCTAGTTTCTCGCTGATAGCACCAGCTGGGAGACCCTCAGGCCCCGCCTTCACCAGCAATCGAAATGCACTCAAACGCGTCTCTTGAGAGAGAGCTTCGAATACATGAATAGCCTCATTCATTTCCATATGTCCGGAATATTGGACATATTTAAACAAACGCAAATAATATTACTAAAAAGAGGAATTTTATTTCCAAACAAGCGCCGTCTTGTCCTCGGCTTTGGAGTATTCCTTGAGCATTTCCATGCATTTTTCTAGCAGGACTTCGTCCATGGCGTGGACGTCTTCGCCCTTGCCGATGGCGCGGAGGAGGAGAACGGTGAGTTCACCGCCGAGGTGCTCGCGGAATTCCTCTAGGCCGTTGAAGACGCGGCGGCGACCGTCGGCATTGCGCAGCTCGAAGCCTTCGTGCCAGAGTGGCAGCTTGAGTGCATCTAACAGGCGGAGCACACGGCGGGCATCCTTCTCAGTAAGGCGGCCGGTGCAGTAGGAATAGAGAGTATCCAGAGCTACGCCGATACTGACCGCCTGCGCATGAGTAAGCTCAAAGTCGGTCAACTGCTCGAGCTTGTGAGCAGCCCAGTGGCCGAAGTCCAGCGGGCGGCTGGAACCGTTTTCAAAAGGATCTCCACCGAAGGCGATGTGCTCGGCGTGCAGGGTGGCGGAGCGCTCCACGGCTTCCTCCAGCGCATGAGTCCGCAGCTGGGCAAGCAGCTGAGCATTGTCCTCCAGCCAGTCGAAGAAGGCGCCATCGCGCACGAGTGCCACCTTCACAGCCTCCACCAGACCATCCCTGCGGACGTCCTCCGGCTGGGTGTGCAGGAAGGCGAAATCATTCACCACCGCATAGGGAACGGCGAAGCTGCCGATCCAGTTTTTCTTCCCGTAGGCATTGATGCCATTCTTCACGCCCACGCCGCTGTCATCCTGACTGAGGGTGGTAGTGGGGAAACGGACGAGACGCACGCCGCGGTGGGCCGTGGCCGCACCGAAACCGATCACATCCAGAAAGGCGCCGCCGCCGATGGCGAAGACGTAGGAGTGGCGGTCCACTTTCTTTTCCTCGATGGCGTCCCAGACGCTGCGCAGGACTTTCTCGTTGCGCTTGCATTCCTCTGCTCCGGGAGCGATGCAGGTGGCCACGTGGTTCAGCCCAGGAGTGCTGGCGAAGTATTCCTCGATCTGTTCCTGCAGCTTGGGAAAAGCCTCGGCTACGGCATCCTCCAGGAAGACCAGCACCTTCGCATGGCCGTTGCTTTGCAGCAAGGTAGCCAACATGCGATTACCCGGCGAAAAGGAGTCTCGGGTGAAGCGGATGCGGTGTTTAAAATTGAGAGTGATGTTGTAGTCGTTTCCGGCCATAGCGTGTGTCTGAGAACTGGTAGTGCAGTAAACGAACTCATTCCACCCTTTCTTACCCTAAACTTGCGACATACATTCTTTTCAATCTACGACAGGACAATTTTTATCCACCCCTTTTAACCAGCAAATCTGGCTCAACTTACTCCCATTTTGCGCCGTGAAAGGCTTTTACGAGCAAGAGCTAACATCGTTTTTCTCTGGAAATCGCCAGGGAATCAGGCTATAGAATGTAGGATAACGCAGTCCCCCCCACCGCTGACGGAAACAAGAAGAAACATTCTATGCGCTCCTATCTCGCCATACTCCTGGCCTGTAGCCTAGCCTCCTGTGATCAGAAGGCTCAGCCGGATGTGCAGCAATCACCCGAGACCAAGGACATCGTTATCCAGGACCCTCAGTTCCAACAGCCCTACGCGCTCACGCTGGAGGAGGATACCGGCATCTCCGCCCACCTGCTTCCCCCCTACTGCTATCTTTCTATCAAAGAGAACGGCAGCCATGAGTACATCTATGTACTGGATGAGGAAAAGCGTCCTCAGTGGTCCATTCTCGTCTACAGCAGTGCGAACGCCAGTGGCGAAGCCTTCCAGATTTTCAAAGAAACCCCCACGGAGAACGGCGTCAAACGTTCCCCGATCACCGATAAAGAGCTTTCCACCCATCTCGACATTATTGAGCGCAAGCTCATCGCCTTCTATGGTGAGGATATGTACCTCCGCTACTACACGGGCGGACTTCCCTCTGAGAACGGCGATGCGGACGACGATCCCCTGCTCATCAGCATGGCCGATGACAGCAGCCTGGATGCCATCGAGCAACGCATGGCATCCGCCTTCGGCGAGAAGACCCTTTATCATATAGCCCATCTCATTCATTACCTCAGAGCCACCCTAAACAAGTGAACTGACCTCCCTCCCCCCCCCCAATAAAACAATGATGAGACCCGAGTCGTTTCGTCTGCTTGTAGGAGCAGGCGTCCTCTCAGCATGTGTATTCGGATACACGCTGAGCCTCAGGCCCGCTAACGAGCCTGCATTCGTGCATGATATTGTCACGAATATCGAGGAGTACAGGAAGGACAACCGTCTTCTCCCTGATCCGGCAAATGCCCACACCCTCCAGGAACTGGAAATTCTAGGTAACAAAGAAGGCGTCATGAGCTATCAGCTCATCGATTTCCAAAACTACCTTCTGATCAAGTACAACAAGAATGGCATAGGCCCCAGCTGGTACTATGATTCCCGCAGAAAGAAATGGTTCTACGGCACACCGAGTAATCCAGGCCTGGGTGCGCTGACGGCCCATAGTCAATTCGATTAAGGTCAGCCGCCATTTCACGATCTGTAGCAGCGTGCAGATCTGCCTGAGAATGGCTCCTGCCAGAACCGAAAAGGCTTCTGGACAGGGATGTTTTGTCTTTAGACACGTGGATTATCTTTTTGTTGGAGTAAGATGGCACTTTCGCGAAGCCACAAAAAAACTGGTGCTGTCCAACACAGGAGACAGCACCAGCTCATACTCACAGGCGGTTAGCAAGCTTAGTTACCAACCGTGATATTTTGTGAAAACACACAAATGAAAGCTTAGTTCCTGCGGCGTCTGAAGAGCATGCAGGCAAGGCCCAAGAAGCCCATCGTAGCAGTGGTAGGTTCAGGCACACTGGCGAAGGTCACGGAATTGACCACACCCATAGTACCCTGGGCGCTACTTAAATCAGCATCTTCTACACCGTAGTAGAAGTACTGCATGCCTGAAAGATCCGCATTTACAGTCTGCTCACTGCCGCCATAGTTGATCGTCACTTCCGCGTCGGTGAGAGAGTTGGAGTTGATCGTCATGCTTACGACGTAGGACGCATCATTGAAGTCAGACATGGTGGCATTGACGATGGTCTGGCTATTTGCGCCACCGACGCGATTCCAGATAGCCACGTCCTGGTCATTGGTAAACTCACGAACGCGAATCGCAAAGTTGTTAGAACCTTTAGTCTGTGCAGTAGAATCAGTTAAATTGGTAATAGGGTCTGGAGTGCTCACATCAGAGAAGCCCAAGAAGATGGCAGATTGCTCCAGTTGGCCGAAGTCAAGAGTCACCGTGTAGGTGGTATTGGTGGCAAAGATTCCAGTGCCAACATGAAGAAAGGCACCACGGTCTACATTGTTACTGTCTCCCGCTTCATCGAGGAGGCTACCGTCGGCACGCAGGTAGTTGATGCTATCAGCTTGCCAAGTGTTCGCGTTGTAAATGTTAGTATCCGGTGTCGTGCCGTTTACGTTATCAGCATTGTTGCCGCTGAAGTCGTCATAGATCAGGACTGCCGCATTCGCCTCAGTCACAGCCAGGCTCATCGCGCATGGGAGCGCCAAAAGCAGGGGTCGGTATGATTTCATAATCTCAGTGATATGTGGTTTTGGGTTCTCGCGGACCGCCATCATCACTTGGACAGGCTGCTTATCCGCGTTATGTAGGGGAATTCCCCACCACGGATTGGATGTGACATAAAAGTGAAATAAATTTTTTCACTCGATCACCAGCACCACACCTTTCACCACTGGATGCCTTTACTGAGGCTCAAAATACCCTATTCAAAAACAGGCTCTACGATGACCGCCGCGATGTTTGAACGCGGCTGATTCAGATCTCCCGACTGCGGAGGCACAGTGAGCAAAATCCGGTCATTGGTGAGCGTGAGAGGAATCTCCTGGTCCGCAATTCTCCCGCCAAGATGTTCTTCCGCACCCGGTAAAATCACCGACTTGGAATCAAGCACAGGGAAGGTACCCAGCAGGTTACCATCTGCGGTACCGCCCGCATGGATACTCAGTGGGGTGAAAACATAATTGGATCGGGATCCCGCACGCAGTACGATCAGGCGATAGCCTTTAGCCCCCATGCGTTTATACCAGCCATTTAGTCCTGAAAGGCGAATCCCTGCACCGTGCTTGGTCTCATCTAGCTTCATCTCCCGGTATAGCGGGTCACGTGTCCTTCTATCCAGATAACAGCGCAGATGGCTGGCGTATGGTTTGAGCTTATCCTCTACGCTACCTTCCCGCAGGTGGAGACTCTGACCCAGCCATTCCACCCCTACACCAGTGCCCGGAGGCACAAGAAAACCACGCGGCTTAGTAGCCTCAGCCCAGCTGGCCTGGAACGGCACATCCCCGCTAATCGGCTGGGCATCCTTGTGCCTGAAGTTCACCGCAAAGCCCGAATGAGGGTTTAAGGTATAACGCGAGCGGTCTGCCTTTTCTTCTGCAGGTGGCCAAGTCTTGTTGGAGAAGACCCCGGCCACACCTCCTGCGAGCGCTAGTGGCTCCTGATTCTCCCGGGTAATTTCTACACTTCCTTCAAAGACATCCAGTCTGGTTTCGCCATTCTCCTTTTGCTGGACACCATAGGTGGTGCCCAGATTGCGCAACTCCCCGGATGCCGTCTTGATCAACAATGTATCTCCACCTGAAATGGTGTAGAGTGAAGCCTGGTTGACCGTAATCGCTCCAGAGTCATGAAGCTCCACATCTGCGGGACCAGTGATCACCATATCCAGCCCATCGGCATTGCGCAGCTGGAGTGAGCCAAGCTCAAATGACAGATGAGTCCCATCCTTTAGTTCCTGTCCCGCCTGGTAGACTCCTCCCTTTACCGTGGACTGGACTACCTGGAAAGCAGGCTTGGGCACCAAGATCGTATACAGCCCCATCACGAGAAGCACTGCAGCCACAGCAGCCGCAGATCCCATGAACCAAGGCTTGTAGTTACGCTTCACTGGCGTTTTCTCGACAAATGGCACGATGACTGAAGCCTCTTCTCCAGCCAGCTTCTGGGCCAGTCGATCATTGAGCATCTGCATTTCTATGAAGTAGCGGCACGCCTCTTCATTCTCCGGCAAAATGCGGTTCAGCTCGGAAATCTCATCATGGGTCAACTCATGGTTCAGAGCACTCTCGACCAGAGCATGCAGGTCATGCCCGCCTCCCTTTTGATCTTTACCATTTTCGTGATTGCCCATGCTCTAGTTATATTCCGTTTAATTTTCAGACTGTGACAAAAAACTTTTCATTTTAAGCGCCTCTCGATGCATTCCTTCAACGACTTGCGGAGACGGGAAATATACTTCCGCATCGCCACCGCGCTTTTCTTCAGCTGCTCCGCAATCTCTTTGATCGATTCTCCCCGCTTGTAGAACTCCCGCAGGACGTCCCTATCCTTCTGCGGCATGCTTTGCAGGCAGATTTCCAGTAACTCATAGCGCTGGTCCATCTGCTCATAGTGCTGGATATAGGTCTCCTGTAGCGCATCCAGCGCCTGCTCGGACATGTCCAGATGAGGTCTGCGCTGCTTGTCCCGGAAATAACTAAGACAGGTGAAGCGGCAGACACTGGCCACCCAAGCCTTAAAATTCGTGCCTTGCTCATACTGCTCCTGCATATTGAAGAGCTTCACATTCACCTGCTGTACCAGGTCATCCGCATCATGCCTCAGCACACCCAGAGAGATCACCATCCCGCGGATAAATCCTTGGTGGGCGACCAGCAATTCTTCGAATGTTCCAGAGTCTGACATTGATGCCATGAGTGTAGCTCTCCTTCATCCAGCATATCATCCGCCAAGTGGGCAAGTCCTATTGTGAAGGAATATACAGAAAGTCCTTAGCTACCTCATCTCTGAAACCACTCTCTTAAACCTGAGTCTATCCTCCAAAAGACGCAGCCAAATGACTTATGACCGAACTTCATTAACAAAAATCTCGAGTTGAAATGTAATACCTCACTTCAGGAGTTCATTCAATGAACGAGGAGTAAAACAATAATCAACTAGCTTCTCATTTTAACTCTGACTTACACACAATGAAAACACCCATTACTCTAATCACTCTCGCATCCCTATCAACCCTAGGCCACGCAGCAACCATATCTCTGGATGCTGGTGGTAACGCAGGGGATTCCGCTGTGAGCTCCGGCTCCATCAGCTCAATTGTTGGTAGCGTAGACTCTGACAGCGTGGCTGATGGTCCAGGACCGCAGACACTCACCTACACCATCGATGGTCTTGATATCGACGGCATTGGCGGAACGAATGATCAACTCGTTGTCTCAGTAGTACTCAGCACAGGCGATGCAGGCCATGAACTTGAGACGAATCAGGCGGCTGGAGGCAACTGGATCGCCGTAGATAGCCTCATCAACACGAACTCGGCTCAGACTAACTACATCGACCAGACAAACGAAGTCCTTATCTTTTCTCTGGGTAGCGCCACTGCCAACCTCAACGGAGGCAGTGATAACGGTACAGTGAATTTCATCGGTTTCACGGGTGGTCAGGTACTGAACTATGATGGGGGCACAATCAGCATCAATGGCAGCTCATTTGGTAATACAGACATCGATGGTAGCCAAGAGTTTACCCTTGGCTCTGCGAGCTCCACGCTCAGTTACGGCTTCACATCTGGAGACGAAGACTACCGCGTAGAAATGGGAACTCTTGAATTTGATGTCACTGCTGTGCCTGAACCGAGCAGCACCTCTCTGCTCGGCCTCGCCGGCCTTGGCCTCATCCTGCGCCGCCGCCGAGCATAAGTAGCACTTCCCCCCTCTAAAAACACCACTAAGCCGCTTTCCCGCTGGAGAGCGGCTTTCTGCTTATCAAACAGATCATCCTCCATTGACGTGGCTCTTGGCTTACTGGATAGTCGCCTTTGCACCGTCCGTCATGCATCGCTTTCTTTTATTCTTATTCATTTCCATTCTCAGCACGAGTTGCAGCACTCTACGTATTGGCAGAGAGATTGATTACTCACCGGCTTCAAGCGTGAGACGCATCGAAACACTACGTATCGCCGAGTCCTACCGTAGACACCTGTGGACCCCAACGGAGCAAAATATTCTCCACGGCCAGGACGCAGATGGCATCCGCGTGGATACACCGGACAGCACACTGAGTGTCTCCAGAGCCGGAAGACCTGGGTGGTGGAAGCCCGGAAAAATGAACCAAGGGATGCCCTACCAATGGGGAGGTTTTGACACCCCTGAAAGCTTTGATCAAAAAATCAAACAAGGCTTTGCTGCTGGAGACGTCTACACCTCTGACAAAAGACGCCACCTCTATGATGCCGTCAGCAACTATGCCTGCGGGGTCGATTGCTCGGGATTCATCTCCAGATGCTGGCTGTTAGACCGACCCTATTCTACCCGCGAACTACCTAAACTCTGCACACCTCTAACAAACTACAACGATCTCAAAGCAGGAGATATCCTGAACAAACACAACACCCATGTGCTTCTCTTCTACAAATTCATCGATAAAGAGAAGACCCGTTTCCTAGCTTACGAAACAGGCTCGCCTCCTACATGGAAGGTTCTGCTCCACCCGATCAAGGTCGATTACGTCAAGGGTCTTGGCTATAAGCCTTACCGTTACAAGAGGATCATCGATTAGAGCTTGCTAAACCTAACAAAGTTTACTTTCCCCATAATCCCTTGGGAACGGTACAAGGTGGCATCTTCTACCCCGTAATAGAATGTCTGCAACTCACGGATATCGACACCTTTGACCGTGGCTTCCTTACCTTCATATTTGATACTGAGTTCTGCATCCTTGAGAGAGTTCGTCTTGATCGTCATGGTCACCGTATAGGCATCCTTATGAAAACTCAGCTTCTTCCCATAGACTGAGATGTACTCTGTGTTGCCACCCTTGCGGTGTGAAATAGAGACAGCATTATCCTTACCAAAAGTTCGCACACGTATAGCCAAGTTATGCTTTCCTGTGTCCTGCATGCCATCGAAATTGGCAGGTGGCTTAGCTTCGCTATGAAAGCCCAAGAACAATCCTGCACTATTGAGTTTCCCAAAACCAAGAGATATCTGGTAAGTACTGTTCGTCGCAAAGAGGCCCTCCCCGATGTTCAAATAGGCTCCTCGATCAATGTCCACCTGCCCACCTTCGGCATCAACAATGGAACCGTCCGCTCGGAAACAGGAAGGCTTATCTTCAGTAGAAGCCACCCAGGCATTGGTATTAAACACATTCACGGCAGGCTTCCTTCCTGCCAAGCCCTGATCAAAGCGTCCTTGGAAATAGTCGTGAATCAAATCGGTCGAAAATCCGCTGTTCGTTGAACTGATGAGGGCACATGTCACCACGGAGGCAACAGATAGAAATCTGGGCATGAGAACTTGAATGGTTATTGCAGTGTTATGAGTCAATGAGCCTCAGCAAAACTGGGGAGACTCAATGCGGAATTATAGAAATGCAGCCTCCACTCCTATTCTTTTTTGCGCTTTTCGACTTCACATAATGCGCACTGCAAAGATGTCGCCCCAGACTACTGGAGCAAACCGCCATGATAAGATAGAGCCCCCTAGACATCGACTTTTTACAAGGTTGAATACTTCGGTACAATTCCGGCCATTTTAAAATTCCCCATTCAACAAATCTCCTCTAACTTTCCCCTATGCTTTCCGTCACCTGCCAGCAAATGCAAGACATAGAAGCCGCTTCCTTCAAACAAGGCCACAAGCCTGAATCTCTCATGGAGCAAGCGGGCGCAGGCATCGCAAAGACTATCCTCCACTACTTCCCTAACAAGAGGAGCGCGATTGCCTATCTCGGCAGAGGTCATAATGCGGGTGATGCGCTGGTAGCCCTGCGTATTTTACGTGATCTAGGCTGGCAAGTTGGTATCCGCTGTGAAAACGCGCTCCATGAGCTGGCCCCTCTCACTCGCCGCAAACTTCGGGAGCTTGGCGATGACTTCTATTACAATCAGAACCGCCCGGAGAAGGACTCGATTATCTTAGATGGCTTACTCGGCATCGGCGCAAGAGGGCCTCTGCGAGAACCACTGGCCCTCCTTGCCGGGGAAATGAATCACCACCGTGTCCAAGGCCGCTCCAACACAATCGCCATGGACATTCCCAGCGGCATCAATGGAGACACTGGAGAAGTCTATGATGGTGCCGTCATCGCAGACCTTACCATAACTATAGCCATTCCCAAGACTGGTCTACTCTCACAAAACGCGGTCAACCATGTAGGTTCGCTAGCACTGGCCCCTCTGGAAGCACTCACCCCGGAGAACATACAATCAAACCAGCCACGTCCACTCCACCTCACCACCCGTCATAGCATCAAACGCAAGCGCCGCTCATTCGACACCCATAAGGGACAAGCGGGGCGCGTGGGTATCTGGGCCGGCTCTGAGGGCATGTTAGGCGCGGCCTCCCTCTGTGCGGAGGCTGCCATCCGCTCAGGAGCTGGCTTGGTGACTCTATTTACGCCGCCAACACTCTATGCGGCACTCGCTTCGATCACTCCCCGGGAAATCATCATCACCCCCAGCATCAATCCCCAGGACCTCCTCAAGAGCCGCTTCGACGCTCTCGTGATAGGCCCCGGCCTTGGCTCTCCTGTCGCCTCTCTGGCCGAGAAACTCTTTGCAGTCATCCAGGAAACTGAACTCCCCTGCGTACTCGATGCAGACATGCTCAACCTGATCGCCCGCGAGAAGCGGCAGGATCTCTTCCGCAAGAATACCATCCTCACCCCTCATCCCGGTGAGATGGCTCGCATCTACCCTGCCAGCGAACACTTCAGCCGTGTCCCTACGGCAGACAACTTCACCTCTGAATATTCCTCTACGCTTCTTTACAAAGGTGCGCGTACCCTTGTCGCCTGGGAAGCCTCCCCGATCTACCATAATTCTACAGGCACCCCAGCGATGGCTACTGCCGGGCAAGGCGATGTGCTCTCAGGATTGATCGGAGGGCTCTGCGCTCAGGGGTATCCCAACCTGGAAGCAGCCCGGCTTGCTGCCTGGCTGTGTGGAGAGGCTTGCCAACTTGCCCTGAGGGAATCTCATATCACCGAGGAAACTCTCGTGGCCTCAGATACCATTGCCCATCTGGCCCAAGCCTTCGACGCCCTGTCTTAGGATTTCCCCTTGCCTGGCTTTGTGCGGTGATCACCAAAATATTTCTCACTGCGGTAGCGCAGCCAAACACGCAACTCCTGAGGCACCTTTTCACGCTGCTCCTTGCTCAGTGTCTCATAGAGCTCTAGTGCTCGGTCGCGCTCACGCCGACACGCCTTGTTTCGGTGGGCATCCCAATAGCCGCGTGCCACACGAATGCGGCGGTTCACCTCTTTAATGAGGGCTGCACCTTCCAAGGGCTTGTTGAGCTTTTTCTTCGCCGGCATGCTTCCTAGGGTGACAGTTTTCCGCTAAGACTGCACGCTTCGAATTTCATCCGCTTGTACCACAGCTTGTACCACACCGTTCATCTCCACCAGCAAGTGCCCTTCATCATTCAGTCCGCGCACCACGCCCTCACAGGGTTCACCCTGCCACAACATCCGAACCAGCTGATTTCTGAATACCAAACGCTTCTGTACCTCCGCAATGACCTTCTCGTAGCCGCCCCCCACTAGACTCCCCCAACGAAAAATACCCTGCACCACACCAGCAAGAATTTCTTCTCTGCTTGGCTTAGGCACACCCTCCAGCAGCAGCGAGGTTGCTTCCAGCTCAGCCGGGAAAGACCGCACACTCACATTGAGGCCAATACCAATGACCAAGCGGTCAGCCGCCCCCTCGACGAGGATGCCTGCGCATTTCTTCTCTCCAATCCAGACGTCATTTGGCCACTTGATACCAGCCTCTAAACCAAAGCCCTCTATCACCTCCGCCACTGCCAATCCAGCGACCAGAGCAAAGCGCGACCAGAGCTCTTTTCCCACATCCGGATCCAACACCAGCGAGAAGAGTAAGCCTTCTCCCTCTGGACAAGCCCAACGACTCCCCCGCCGTCCACGCCCTTTTGTCTGCCTCTCAGCCATCACGAGGGTACCTGACGGAGACCCCGCCTGCCCCAATTCCAAGGCACGGTCACTCGTGGATTCCATCACCTCCGCATACTCTAACAATCCATTCAGAGCTGGGATCTTCGTGTAAAAAAGCTCTCTGTCGAACATCTCCCTTACAGCTTGAGACGCCCCTAAAAAAAGTCGAGCCGTAATGATAACATCAATTCCCGCTAGATGCTAGAAAATCGGATCTAAAAAGCGGTTTTTCAGCCACTTCCAACGATCTAGCAGAAAAAAAGTTCAAAAAACTGCAGACTTCTCGACACCATTTTTAACAAATGCTAGTTTAATCTAGTAAACCCTCATAAGTATATGCAAGCAGTCATCAGATCACCCCGTAATGCAGCCCTGTGTGCCCCTCTCACCACAGGCAGGCACATCGGCGACTGTCTAGTCGCCAACATCCCCCTCAAAGATCTCATCGGTACCGAATTACGCCGAGCAGGATTCGAGATCGCAGAACACAAAGATGCTTCTGGCCGCACCGTTCACCTCCCGCTCGACCACTGGATTGACGTCGGAGCGCTCTGCATGCTCGCTCGCCAAGACCCTGGCACCTGCCTCTATGACAGTGATGGCGATCTCGTTGCCTGGAAAGGTTGCGATAAGCCAGATCAATGCACCAAGAAAATCATCACCGAGGCCCCTTGCTTCCGGATCTCTTATCCATGGGAATTCATCCAGCTCAATGAGGATGTCTTGGAGGCGATCAACGAGTCAAACATCGAAGGTGATGTCAGCCCGCTCGCCTCTGTAGAAGGCACTCTCATCCTAGGCAAAGGCTCAAAGGTTCTGCCAGGTGTAGTGATTGAAGGCACCGTGGTCATTGGGGACAACTGCAAGATCGGCCCCAATGCCTACATTCGTGGAAACACTAGCATTGGTGACAACTGCGTGGTTGGTAATGCCGTAGAAATCAAAAACTCTGTGATTTACCACCATACCAGCATCGCACACCTCAGTTATGTAGGTGACTCAATCATTGGCAGCCATGTCTATCTGGGTGCTGGCACAGTCCTCTCAAATAGACGCCATGATGGCAGGCACCACCGATGCAGCGTCAATGGAGAACTCATCAACACCGGTCGGGAGAAACTCGGAGCCATCATTGGTGACGGCGTCTGTACAGGGGTCAACACCTCTGTCTTCCCTGCCAGAAAAATTGGCAGGGGCCGCACTACCCGCCCCGGAGCCATCGTCGAACGCGACATGATGTAGCGATTCTACTCACTCTATCACCAAACGGAGACCTGGCGCCCGCATTAAGATAATGCGGGCGCTTATTCATAATAAACTTTTCCCAATTTCGTACCCCGATGCTCCTTGACAGGCATCTAGGAAACCTTCAGACCGAAGAAGCTATTTTAGTGACAATATCGTCACCCAACCACCGCTCATCATGATCTGGTCCACCATCACCTCCATCCTCGGCATCCTCGGCGCACTCGGAATTTTCCTTTTCGGCATGAAAGTCATGTCTGAAGGCATCCAGAAAGTCGCCGGAGACAGCATGCGTAAAGCGCTTGCCACCATGACGAAGAACCGCTTCAGCGCGGCCTTCACTGGTTTCTTTACCACCTGTATGGTGCAATCCTCCTCAGCAACTACAGTTCTGGTGGTGAGCTTCGTCAACGCCGGACTCCTCACCTTGGTGGAATCCATCGGTGTTATCATGGGAGCGAACCTCGGTACCACCATCACGGCATGGCTGGTAGCCTTCATCCCCAAGTTCAGTGTATCCAAGATAGCACTACCCGTGATAGGCATCGGCCTCCCTATGTTCTTCATCGGCAAGAACAAAGGACGCGCCTTGGGCGAAACTCTCATCGGTTTCGGTCTTCTCTTCTTCGGCCTCAGCCAGCTCAAGAACGCAGTTCCTGATGTAGATAACCTTATGGCTACGAATGCTCAGCTAGCGGAATTCATTCAGAATGCCGTCTCCAGCATTCAGAGCTTCTCATTTGGGTCCACCGTCATTTTCCTAATTCTCGGCATCATACTCACCGTAGTCGTTCAGTCATCCTCCGCAGCTATGGCCATCACCATCGCATTCGCATGGAACGGCTGGCTCGGTGACGACCCTCAGCAAGCCTTCATGAGCTGTGCCGCCATTGTACTGGGTGAAAACATCGGCACCACCATCACCGCATGGTTGGCCTCTATCGGGGCCAATGTGCACGCCAAGCGAGCCGCTCGGGCCCACTTCATGTTCAACGTCATCGGTACGATCTGGGCCGTCATTCTCTTCGGACTTTTCACCAAGTTCGTCTGGAACATCCTCGGTATTTTCCCTGACTGGATGGTGGAAATGAAAACTAAAAAGGCTGGAGCTGACGTCAACGAGCAGCTCATCATTGTGGCCTTCGCAGTTGCCATCTTCCACACCACCTTCAACTTCGTGAACATCCTTCTCCTCATCCCATTCGTGAAGCAAATCTCGAACGTCGTAGTCAAGATGGTTCCAGATAAGGACATTCCTGAAGAAGACCGTCGCATCCGCTACATTTCCCAGACACTCATCGACCTTGGCGAACTGAATATCGTAGAGGCTGAAAAAGCCGTAGAGAGGCTCTCCACCCAGTGCCAGGAAATGTTCAAAGGCTACATCGAGGTTTTCGAGAATCCACACCAGGACATGTCCGCCCAAGTCAACAAGCTCAAGGAAATGGAAGACGAGGCAGACGAAATGATGCAAGACCTCACCGAATACCTGGTACGCTGCACCTCCAAGGAAGCGAGCCCCCACCTGTCTGAGCGTATCGCCGCCCTGCTTCGCATCACTGCCGAGCTAGAGGAATGCTCTGACGCCATTTACCGCCTCATCAAGATTGCTGAGCGCAAGTACAAGAAAGGCCGCCAGTTCACTCCGGATCAGGTGGAATCCATCATGAAAATTGCGAATGTGATCGAAGAATTCATGCAGTTCACTCACGCGCGACTCCTGGTTGGCCTCAGCGACGAAGATTCAGCCCAGGCGCAAGCCCTGCGTGACAAGGTCGTCAGCCTGCGCAAGAAATACAATAAAGTAGCTATGGCGCGCATGGCAGAAGGCAACGTCAAGGTAGAGATGCTCAATATCGATACCAATACTCAGCTAGACGTGGTCTCCAACCACCTCTTCCACGTGGCCCAGACCAACGCAGAATTGGCGTAACTCAGGCGCTTTCATCACGCCTTCAAAAGCTTACAGAAATGCCACACGCCTTGATTGGTGTGTGGCATTATTGACACGCTCTTTCGCTACCACCTTGATATTCTGTGGATAACGTCGCCACGACTGCCAGCAAAGAGTAAGATCTTCAGCCAAGATTAAACTTCAATTCTAGCAGAATTAACCACAGACTATTCCATGCAGAAAATTCTCATCATTGAAGACGAAGCTGATATCTCAGACCTCATCGCCTTCAACCTTCAGCGCAACCAGTTCGAGACGATTCAGGCATACGACGGTAATGACGGCCTGAACAAGGCCCTCACGACACAGCCAGACTTGATCATTCTCGATCTCATGCTGCCAGGCATCGATGGACTGGGAGTACACAAAGAACTCAGACGGGATGCACGCACACGTAATATCCCTGTCGTCATGCTGACAGCCAAGGCACAGACTGAAGACCGCATCAAAGGCCTCGAATCCGGAGCAGACGACTATCTGACCAAACCATTCAGCCCGAAGGAACTCATTCTTCGCGTCCAAGCAGTCCTCAAACGCTCCATCAACAAGAGTAGCGGCTCTACCCTACAGGTGGGCCCGTTCCGCTTTGACAAGAACTCCCTGAGCTTCTTCTCTGGCAGTGAGCAAGTGGATCTGACCTCCACCGAGTTCAAGCTCATGCTCTACCTCTGCGAACGCGCAGGAGCAGCACAAGACCGCAGCGATCTTCTTCGTAAGGTCTGGGGCTATAGCGATGAAGTGCATTCTCGCACTCTCGATACTCACATGAAGCGCCTCCGCAAAAAGCTAGGCGAAAATGCAAATCACCTGGAAACTGTTCGTGGCGTAGGCTACCGCATCACTAAAGATGCCGTGGCAGACTAAAACCATCATTCGTTTGCGTTCAGATTCATGAAAATCGTCCTGCTGATCCTCTCTATTGTTCTCACTCTAGCCTGCTTCCTCCTCTACAGGAAACTAAGTCAGGCGAAGCTACAATGCGCCAAAATCAAGAGAGAGAGCGAAGACCGAGTCAAGCAGACGCATCAGGAACTCGAGGGGGAACGCTCGGAACAAAGACTGCTCTTGGATGCTATAGGAGATGCTTTCCTGATCGTAAACGGATCCCTACGAGTCAAATTAAACAACTCCAGAGCTCAGCAGCTTAGCCGCTACGACTCACTGATTGACCGCACTCTGCAGGAAATCTTCATGAGCGAAAAGCTCTCGGCCACAGTCGCCAAGCAGATCGCCAAGAATGAGCCTTCACAGAAACGTATCATTATCAGCTCTGGAGCTCACGGCATCGGCGCCACCAGCACTGAGGGAGACACCGCCTGGATCCTTCAGGTAACCCCTCTCCCCAACCATAAAGAGGATCCACTCTACTGCCTCATTCTCCGCGATATCACTGCTGAGTATCGGGCGGACCAAGTGCGCACCGATTTCGTGGCCAACGCATCCCACGAGTTGCGCACCCCACTGGCGATCAT
The DNA here is from genome assembly GCF_900141815.1 of Rubritalea squalenifaciens DSM 18772. Taxonomy (NCBI): domain Bacteria; kingdom Pseudomonadati; phylum Verrucomicrobiota; class Verrucomicrobiia; order Verrucomicrobiales; family Rubritaleaceae; genus Rubritalea; species Rubritalea squalenifaciens. The sequence continues at coordinate 281,600 of NZ_FQYR01000004.1, read as the reverse complement.
CAATGGCTACCTAGAAAACCTTATTGATGATGACGTCGTTGAATCACCAGACATGGCTCGCCGCTTCCTGACCACCATGCGCAAACACGGCGACCGTTTGTCGCGCCTGGTCGATGACATGCTCGTCGTCTCCAGACTTGAGTCTGGAGAAGCTGCTTCCATCAACCCAGATCCCTTTGATCTCGCAGAATGCGTCTCAGATGTCGTCGAACGTCTTGACCATCTTATCCAAAACCAAGGCGCTCAGATCATCACCAAGCTCCCCAAGGATCCTCTGATCGTCACGGCTGACAAATTCTATTACACCCAGGTGCTCTTCAACCTCGTTGAAAACGCTCTTAAGCAGAACCCGGGCAACAATATCACCGTCACGGTGACTGCGGAGAGAATCGGCTCTGATCGATTCAAACTGGCCGTCTGTGACGATGGGATCGGAATCCCCTCTGCCCACCTGCCATTCATCTTCAAGCGCTTCTACCGTGTCGACAAGCACCATACCCAGTCAGACATTAAAGGCACAGGTCTGGGACTCTCTATCGTAAAACGAGCTATTGAGGCACATGGCGGCACTATCGAAGCCACCTCCAAACCAGGTCTGCAGACCTGCTTCATTATCCAATCCCCGATCGACTCCTCTCAAGTTTCTCCAGAAGTAAAACCTGAGATATAAGAGACTTAGAGAGAATCTATGTCACCGCGCTATTTCGTAAGTGACTTTAGCCCCCACTTCACCCAATTCTGGCAACAATGAGTTGGGCACCACGTCAGTCTCCCCCCTCATCTTCCCCCCCGGATGAAAGGCAATTACCAAGCACTATTGGTTTGGTGAAAAAGTGGCTGCTTGCCCTGATCGTACTGATCGTTTTACCTGTCTGGGGTTTTGAGACCTTTATCGCATGGTATTACCAGCGATCCCCAGATCAACAGACTGCGGTTTATATCCAAAGCTTCAGCCATAGTGAAATTCAGCTCGCAGAAGCCGCATCCCGGATGGAACTCGGTGACACGACTCGCTGGATCCTCTCTATTTCCAGCCAAGAGCAAGCCGTAGGCAGGGCCATCGTTCTACTGGAGCAATACAACGAAGAGTACCCCAAAGAAGCTGCCTACGAAGGTGCCGACCTTTATCTGGCATCTCTCTATCTGCGAGCAGGACAGCAGGAGAAGGCCATCGAGATCGCCAGGAAGAGTAAAAGCCCATACGCTGACATCATCTTTTCACTCGCCAGGAACCATCCACTTAACCAAAGCCAACTCGCAGCCATCGAGGAACATCAGGACCGCTACCCTCACTATAGTGAAGCAGGATTCTGGTACACGCTGCACCTGGATTTACCGGGCAACAGTCCTATCGATGATTCACTCAATGACATCCTCGATACCGATAACGCCGACAGGAAGCTGCTCTTCCGTGCGATAAGTATCGGCTTTTGCTACACCTGCCTGGCCATTGGACTCATCTATGTGCTTTTCAATATTCGCACCCTTGACCGTCTCCAGCCCTCAGCAATCGAACCAGGGATCATCGCTGGCCTCTTCATGTTCCTCCTGCTGGAGTACGCATCCACGTACACCTACCTGTATCTTCATAAAATCTGCCTCTATATCCTCCAGCTCTCAGACCAAGCAAGCTTCGTCATCGCTGACGCCCTCTACAGAATAGTTCCGGTGACAGCTGCCTTGATCTACCTGCACTTCTGTAAGAGGAAAGACAGCTGCTCGCCTCTACGCTCCTTTAAGCTCACTATCCCAGCGGTCTCCCTCTGCCTGGGAATCGGAATCTTCTCGTATTTCTTCCTCCACAGATATCTCGCCCCCCACAGGATAGGAGACTACATTACAGGCTTGGAAGGGATAGGCTCAGCCTCGTCCAAACCACTGATTTTCATCTATTCGATCATCGCCTCTGTCATCATCGCCCCATTTACTGAGGAACTACTCTTCAGAGGTATCCTACTAACCGCATTGAGACGGAAACTGGGCACCTTCATCGCACTCTTCTTCACCTCACTTCTCTTCTCGCTTGTGCACGTGCAGGGCTTCACGGACTCCATCCACGTATTTATCATGGGCATGCTTCTGGGCCTCGCCTACCTCAAATCCAGGACTCTCTGGCCGAGTATTATTGCTCATGCAGGATTCAATGCCTGGCTCTATTTCGAGACTTGGAACGTCTACTTGGCGAACTGATAGATCCTGTGCTATAGTGACAGGATGTCAGATCACATTTACAAAAAAATAGAAATCGTCGGTTCGTCTCCAGACTCCATCGAGAAAGCGATCGAGAACGCACTTGCCAAAGCTTCAGAGAGCATCCGCAACATGCGCTGGTTCGAAGTCACCGAGACACGTGGCCATATTGAAAATCAAAAAGTCGCCCACTATCAAGTGACCTTAAAGATCGGCTTCACGATTGATTAAGTATCACACGGACACTAATGGAGCGTGAGTTCGCTGAAGTAAAGGTCACCCAAATCAGAGGCTCAAGGCTATCTATTTCACCAAGACAATGATTATAGATATTCATTTAGCGCCCCTGCTTCTCTCGCTGACGCTGTAATTCTTCCTGGTATCCCTTTTCAAAGGATTCATCGAATTCTCTTTGAAATTCGTCATTCGTGACATAGAGAACTACGCCTAAAATATGAAGAGTGCACACCAGTCCATACAAAGTCGCTAATATCCATCCTATAACATCCATTTTTTTATGCTCTCCATATCCCGGAGGGCAAGCAAATAGGCGATACCCTACCCAGAGGTTCGCGATTGGGACAAACAAGAGCCAGAAATACCACCCAGACATTCTCAGATTCGTAAATCTCCCAAAAGTTGGGTACAGAAGACCGATCAACAACACTAACAGCACTCCCATGTTTAGTATTATCCTCACAATCGGCGACTCAATATCGCTCGAAAAACCAGCTATTGCCAGAGATAGAGGATAGATCAGTAACAGGGTAAATAACGGATAGATAACATAGCCTAGTCTACCTACACCTGGATATTTCTCGTCAGACCGATGTTTCATGGCAGCCTCTAGCTCCCCTGTATCAGCCCCCTGCGCACGTGGAGTCTGGTAAGGACTAGTCGACTCGGCCACTTTCTCAGGCTTCTTGGGTTGTTTAGCAGGTGGCACTGCTGCTTGCTGAGCTGGCGCTGAGAGTGACGGTGCTACGGCAGGCTTCGCAGCTGGCGCAGCTGTCGGGTCCACTTTAACTTTGGCCAACTCTTGCACACTGCCAGCCAAAGTCCACTCAGGCATCTCAGGGTTCCAAACCATATCCTTCTGCAAATCCAACCTACCTCTGCTGACCAGAGTCTGTAGATTCTCCAGTGTCACTGGGCCTTTACGTTGGTTCTGGGAAGTATAGTGCCATACTGGCTCTGTGGATGCTGCACTCATTGGGTTGGTATTTTAGGTCAATGCTCTGTTGAGGTTTTGAGGAAAGCCCGTTCACCGCTGAGGGGAAAATCGGGAGAAAGTGAGGAGCCTTTGCCCTGAAAACGTGAAACGCTACCCTAGGACCTAGGGTAGCGTTCAAGCTAAAAGACGATTCTTTTGCGATCTTAGTAGCGGTAGTGGTCTGGCTTGTATGGACCTTCCACAGGCACGCTGATGTAATCCGCCTGATCCTGGCGAAGTGTCGTCAGCTTGGCACCGATCTTACCGAGGTGGAGACGAGCTACTTCTTCGTCGAGATGCTTAGGAAGCACTTTCACTTCACCAGCCTTGTACTCATCCTTGTTCAACCAGAGGTCAATCTGAGCGAGTGTCTGGTTTGCAAAGCTGTTGGACATCACGAAGGATGGGTGACCAGTCGCACAACCGAGGTTTACAAGGCGACCTTCCGCCAGCATGTAGAGGCTATTGCCTGCCGGGAAGGTATACTTGTCTACCTGAGGCTTGATGTTAGTCTTCACCACGCCTTCTGCATTGTTGAGCTTGTCGATCTGAATCTCATTATCGAAGTGGCCGATGTTACAAACGATGGCCTGATCCTTCATCTTCTCCATGTGCTCGAGGCGGATGATGTCGTAGTTCCCAGTGGTGGTCACGTAGATGTCACCCCAGCCGAGTGTATCCTCAACAGTGAGAACACGGAAACCTTCCATGGCTGCCTGCAGCGCACAGATCGGGTCGATCTCAGTCACAACGACCTGTGCACCCTGACCACGAAGAGCCTGAGCACAGCCTTTACCCACATCACCGTATCCGCAAACCACGGCCACCTTGCCGGAAATCATCACGTCGGTCGCACGCTTGATACCGTCCACGAGGGACTCACGACATCCATAGAGGTTATCGAACTTGGACTTGGTCACGGAATCGTTCACGTTGATCGCAGGAACAAGAAGCTTACCTTCCTTGGCCATCTGGTAGAGACGGTGTACACCGGTGGTGGTTTCCTCAGAAACACCCTTCCAGTCAGCGATGATCTTAGCAAAGATTCCTGGCTGCTCTGCATGGACTTTCTTGAGAAGATTCTTGATGACCTGCTCTTCCTGGGAACCAGACGGCGTATTGACCCAATCGGAACCATTCTCCAACTCGTATCCTTTGTGGATAAAGAGAGTCGCATCACCACCATCGTCAACGATGAGCTGAGGGCCTTCGCCGTCGCGGTTAACGATCGCATTCCAAGTGCACTCCCAGTATTCCTCGAGAGTCTCACCCTTCCAGGCGAATACAGGCACACCGGAAACCGCGATAGCCGCAGCCGCGTGATCCTGTGTAGAGAAAATATTGCAAGAGCACCAGCGCACGTCGGCACCGAGAGCTGTAAGCGTCTCGATAAGAACAGCGGTCTGGATGGTCATGTGCAGGGAGCCCATGATACGTACGCCTGCGAGCGGCTTGTCTGCTGCGTACTTTTCACGGATGGCCATCAGGCCAGGCATTTCGTGCTCGGCGATCTCGATTTCGCGGCGACCAAAGTCAGCGAGGGAGATATCGGCCACCTTGTAATCGGTTACTTCTAAAGTAGTGGACATAATGTTTAAGTGTTAGGTGTTAAGTTTTACGTGTTAGGAAATTGCAGCTTTAAGATCATCCACCTTGTTCTTCTTCTCCCAAGTCAGAGCGGAGAGATTGTCTTCACGGCCGAAGTGACCGTAGTTGGTGGTGTGACGGTAGATTGGACGCACCAGGTCGAGTTGGGTAATGATATCTGCTGGCTTGAAGGAGAATACTTCCTTCACTGCCGCTTCGATCTTCGCCTCATCGACAGTACCGGTGCCGAAGGTATTCACACTGATACTCACTGGGTGTGGGTAACCGATCGCATACGCCACCTGGATCTCAGCTTTCTCAGCGAGTCCTGCAGCCACAATATTCTTAGCGACCCAGCGGCACATGTATGCCGCAGAGCGGTCCACCTTGGATGGATCCTTACCAGAGAATGCACCACCACCATGACGACCAGTCCCACCGTAGGTATCTACAATGATCTTACGTCCTGTTAGTCCTGCATCACCCTCAGGGCCACCGATCACAAAGAGACCGGTCGGATTGATCAGGAGTTCTGTGTCGTCGGTCAGGAGGTTAGCTGGAATCACACGCTGGATGAGGTCCTTCTTCAGAATCTGGCGAATTTCACCTGTGGTGATATCTGAGGAGTGCATGGTGGAGACCACCACAGCAGTCACGCGACTTGGCTTACCATCAACATACTCCATGGAAACCTGAGTCTTGGAATCAGGACGAAGCCATTTGTGCTGGCCACTCTTGCGGAGCAGTGTCAGTTCACGGCCCAATTTGTGAGAGTAGCTGATAGGTGCAGGCATCAGCTCAGGCGTCTCGTTACATGCGTAACCAAACATAATACCTTGGTCACCGGCGCCTTGTTCTGCGATGAGTTTGTCCTGCGCGGCAGCTGCATCCACACCTTGAGCGATGTCTGGAGACTGCTGGCCGATCAGGTTGACGAAAAAGAAGCTATTCGCGTTGAACTTGCAGTCGTCATGCACATAGCCGATTTCACGAATCGCCTTCTCAACCAGACTACGGCTGTCAAAGTCTGCGTGAGTCGTAATCTCACCAGCCAAGCCAACCACGTTGTCTTTCACAAAAGTTTCACAAGCCACACGGCTATTGATGTCCTGCTCAAGGCAGGCATCCAAAATCACATCGGAAATCGTATCACAGACTTTGTCTGGATGACCCTCAGTAACGGACTCAGAGGAGAAAATGTATGGTCTATTCATAAAATTTTAGAGTTGCATCAACAAATCTTGATGCGTTGATATAAACCAGCTTCAGATGACGTCAATTCTCAATTCGCTAAAAATCCTGTCCGATCCGACCCGCCTTCGCATCCTCATGCTTATTGATGAGGAAGAGCTTAGCGTGGCCGAGCTTCAGAGTATTCTCGGCATGGGCCAAAGCCGCATTTCCACCCAGCTAGGCCAGCTAAAAACCAACCAGCTTGCCACTGATCGCAGGGTCGGCAAGAACAACCTCTACTCTGCAAGCGCCCCTCCAGACCTGATGCAAGTCGCCCGTCAGGCAGCCGAGGAAATCCCGGAAATTTCTGCCGACCGTGCAGCACTCCGCCTCACTCTACGAAAACGCCGTGACCGAGCCCGCGCCTATTTTGACGAGCTGGCGGGCAAGTTTGGCCGTCAGTATGTCCCCGGCCGCTCTTGGAAAGGCCTCTCCGAAGCTCTGCTCAAGATTCTCAACTACGAGACGGTGGCCGATCTCGGTGCGGGTGAAGGTACCCTTTCCCAGCTGCTCGCCCAACGCGCCAAGAAAGTCATCGCGATCGACAACTCCGAAAAGATGGTCGAGTTCGGTAAAGAACTCGCCAAAGAAAACAAACTCCCGAACCTTGAGTACCGCCTGGGAGATATCGAGTCCCCTCCCATCGATGATGCCTCAGTGGATTTGGTAATTTTCAGCCAGGCCCTCCACCATGCACAGAAGCCTGAGCGCGCCCTCGTATCAGCCGCCCGTATCCTGAAACCGGGTGGCACCATCGTGGTCCTGGATCTTCTGCAGCACCAGTTTGAGCAGGCCCGGGAGCTTTACCACGACGTCTGGCTGGGATTCTCCGAAGTCGACCTCGCCACCAAACTAGAACAGGCTGGCTTCTGCGATGTAGATACCGCCATCGTGGATCGAGAAGACGAAGCCCCACACTTCCAGACACTCCTTGGGACTGCACGCCTCCCTGCTTGATCATTCACCACGCAAGATTATCCTGCGCTTAAGCGTATGGATGGTGTGCCGAAAATTTTCATGACCTTGTTTGTCGCCTTGACTTGTCTCAGCTGCACCAAGGCCGATGAAGCGAACCCCAAGCCCAAGCAATCCATCCTTCCCCTTGCATACCATCAAGTCAGCTCCGAAGGCGTGACCCTCCACCTGATCAGCTTCGACAGTCGCCAATATCATCTCGAAGTCGCCGATCAACCAAAGGGCCCGGGTTCACTCTGGCCTGATGCCAAATCCTGCGGCACAGCCAAACAAGCCCTCGCCTCTATCAATGCAGGTTTCTTCACCCCAGAGGGCAAACCCCTAGGACTCGTTATCGAAAACGGCACCAAGCGCGGCTACAACAACCCCTCCTCACTGGGTTCTGCATTTTACTACATCGATACAAATAAAAAAATCACCGCCATAGCCCGGCGCAAACACCTCAGCAATCTCACCAAAAACCTGACACCCAACCATCTCCTCCAGGCCGGCCCTATGCTATCTGATGGCGGCCATACAGTGAAGGGCCTCTCCAAGCAAAACGCACGCAAGCGCTCCTTCATCGCCCACGACGGGGCGGATCACTGGCTCATAGGCTACGCGGACGCCTGCACACTGGAGCAACTCTCCAAAGCCATTGCTGGCAAGAAACTTGCCGGATGTCAGATTTCAAATGCCATGAACCTTGACGGAGGACGCTCCTCGGACTTATGGATCAGCGCAGCAGTCCCTGGGGGAGAAAAGACATTCCGCTCGTTTTTCAATAAACCTGTGCGAAACTTCCTTATACTCAAACCTACCCCCTGACACCCAATTTCCCAAATGGTACGTTATATTCAGATGATCTGGCTGGCATTGCTGCTGCCTCTGGCTGCACAGCACCAGACGATACACGCCCACATGAATCCTGAAGGTCGTGTTGTCACCCTGAACCTCTACCACTTCTCCGAAAATCGTCTGGAAAGTAAAATCAGCAATGGCCACAAGAAGCTAGGAGACATGATGGACAGGGACGGAGAAATGGCAGGCGTTTCTATAGGTCTTGGTAAGAACGGCCACCCCAAAGGAGTTCACCTTGATGTCATCAATGGCAAAATCAGCCTCCATGATCACGCGACTGACTCATCGATCAAAGTCGGCCCCTACCTCCTCCGCAACAGCTCCATGACAGGTAGCCTGGATGAGACTCTTCATGAGCGTAGAACCTTCCTACTCCATGACGGTAAATCACGCTGGATACTGGGCTATGCACCCGTCATGACACGTCAGCAACTCGCCTATGCTTTAGACTGGATACTCAAGCAAAAGAAAGCCAACTTCGTCACCGCCATCGAACTCACCAATGGCCTTCAAAGTGGTTTTTGGGTAAACCGTGGTGACAACTTGCATCTTTACCTCAAAGAGCTCAACGCAGCTCCATGCATTCTCAGCGTGAAGCTTGCACGCCAAAATTAGTGCCAGCCTCTGGGCTACGTCTAGGTTTCTCAGGACTTATTGAAGGACCCATCAGTATACTCCTCCAAAGCTTTTTTTTCCTCCGGAGTCACCAGCTCCTCCTCACCGGGCTTCGGCTCGGATTTACTGAACTCATCGCAAGACACCAGTGCCAGGAGTGAGATAAGAGATAGTAAAGAAAGTCTCATGACTTTGGGAACTGTAACCACGATACCAGCACATGCAACACTGGAGCCCCCTGAGTATTCAGCCTTCCACTTTGCTCTTGCCACCACGTCTATGATACAAATCAAAAATGCCATCCCTTCCTCCACAACACAATAGAGTCCTTCTCGCAGCGGATGCCCTGAAAGAGGAAATTCAGCACGGCAGACTGTCGAAAGTTCTCCCCGGAGAAAGAGAGCTAGCCAAGAGGCTACAAATCAGTCGCAACACTCTGCGTAAAGCTATCGAGCAACTAGAAAAAGAAGCTTGGATTAGCCGCGCAGAACATGGCCGTAGGCGTCAAATCCTCAGCCCACCACCTTTCGGCACTGAACTCAACATCTCTGCAAACAGCATTCAGGGAAGTAACGTTGTCACCATGGCTCCCTTGCCACTGGATCACATGGGTGGCGCTGAGAGACTACTTCAGAGTAGATTGAGCAGCTATTGCTCCAAGATAGGTGTCACCCCTATGCACCGAGCACTGGATATCCGGCACATCGAGCGCCCAGCATTTCGCCTCAGCCAATTTATCCAACAAAACCCAGCCGACCTCTATCTACTTCAGCACTCGAGCCTTCCCATCCAGAAGTGGTTCAAGGAACAACACATTCCCTGTATTGTGCTCGGCAGCACTTGGATAGACATCAATCTCCCCTGTGTAGACATTGATCAAGCTGCCGTGGGCGTGCACGCAGCCTCAGTCATACAAAGACTGGGCCATACACAGATTGGGCTTATCCACCCCGTACCCGAGAAACGGGGCATCCAAATACTCACTGATACTTTGAAGCTCAATCTAGCAGACTCTAATATCCATATGGCTGGTCATCAGGACACACCTGAGTCCATTGCTAGAGCGGTGACACAACTCCTCAATAAAACAAAAGACACCCCAACCATTCTACTCTCTCCCACCCCTTATGCCATAATCACAGCATTCACCACTGCTGTTAACATGGGATACCGAGTACCAGAAAATCTATCACTTCTCTGCCTCTCCTACGACAAGGTGCTCACTTACTTGAATCCTACTGTGGCTGGTTATCATATACCTATTGACGACTACCCAAAAGCCGTCTTCAAAAGTATCGTCGAATACCTAACGCACCCAAATTCTCAATCTGGCTCTCAGCGTCTGATCACGCCTGATTTCGTCAAGGGAGGAAGCATATCACAAACTAGTTAAGAGCAGGATACCAGAGAGACACAACTGGTACCTCGGTATACCACATGGAGCAATTTGCATGGCACCATTGTGCTCATCTAGCTTGCGTTTGTACTCGGGAAGACAACAGCTTCATTTTATCAAGCAAAGTGATTCGTGAGTTTTCCCTACTTAACCAAACGCAAAAATATGAAACTCACCTTAACCCTCGCAGCACTCGCTGCATCATGTCTGACATCCCATGCTGCTATCATAGCCACTACCAGCTTTGAAACTGGCGAAGGATTTCCCACCGCCGTCACTGGCGGCTTTGACGTAACCACCTCAGACGGCGCCCGCTGGATCGCTGGTGATGCTGGTAACTATGCTGGAGCCTGGGGCGGACAAGCCCTCACAGGCACCCAATCCGCTGTCATCGGAAACGTGTCTACTGTCGACCAATACATCGCCGTGGATCCCAGTGGCTCTGCAGGCATTGGCACCATCGATTTCAATTGGGAACGATTCACCACTAGTTCAGGTAATCTCCTGGTCCAGTGGACTACAGACGCCCTGAATGGCTCTGAAGCTTGGAATACTGTCAGCACAATTGATATCACTGGTGGCCCTCAGGGTGGATGGACTAGTGAATCTATCGCCATCAATCAAACTGGTGATGTTAAAGTACGCTTATTCTTGGAATCAGCCACATCGGGTGGAGCTAGCTTTGATGACGTAACTGTATCCGACTTCACCGCCGTTCCAGAGCCAAGCTCCACCGCGCTCATCGGTCTCGGAGCCATCACTTTCATACTCAGACGCCGCAGATAGGCTATGGACTGACAAATTTTCATCACAAGTCGAAGAACGGTCACTCTTTGCGGAGTGGCCGTTTTTTGCGTTTCCTAGGCTTCATAGCCTCATCAACACTCCATCCACAGAGAGTTACCATCTATGCACTGGTTCGTGAAATAATAGACGATAGCCTTCCACGCCTTCTCAAAACCCACACAATGATTGACGGGATAATAAGACTCATCGCCTATAAATAGGGTTATAAAGTCATCTCCTTTGTCAGTACTTGAGACCAACTGATGAAAACTCAAATTATTCATTGTGTAGTAAACTATATAAAGGTCTGGCCCTCCCCCTATGCACATATGCCCATAACACTCTGCTCCCAGTATTCTCAATGTCATGATACTATGTCTCTGCCCATCCAATTTTTTGATACATTCTTTCAACTCCCCAAGAGAGACATTTGTCCGCGTAACTAAATCACCACTCTGTAGATCATCCATCTCTATGCTTACACCACTCATAGAAATGTTTTTAAATTACTCCTTTGAAATATAACAACCAACATTTTCAGCCAAAGCTACACACAAAAAAGCCAGTACCTTCCGGCACTGGCTTTTTGCTAGATTAGTCTATCCTTTCGCAATTAGCGAGGAAGTGGGAAGGCGCGGTTGAACTCGAAGACGCGTTCGCGGATTTCGTGAAGCTTGGCTTCGTCATCGTGAGACTGAAGAGCCTCGTGGATGAGGTCAGCCACTTTTTCGACCGCAGCCTCGTCCATGCCACGTGTGGTGACGGCTGGAGTACCGATACGGATGCCGCTTGGCTTGAATGGGCCTGCGGTGTCGAATGGGATGGAGTTCTTGTTCACGGTAATGCCAGCCTCGTCCAGAGCGTGCTGGGCGATGCCCCCGTCGATACCCGCAGGGCGGAGATCAACGAGCATGAGGTGGTTATCTGTACCACCGGAAACGATGCGGTAACCGTGGGACGCAAGGCGTGCAGCCATGGCTTTGGCGTTCTTCACGACCTGCTCACTGTAGGTCTTGAAGTCATCCTTGAGAGCCTCACCGAAGCACACTGCCTTGGCAGCGATCACGTGCATGAGAGGACCACCCTGGATACCCGGGAAAACGGTCGCGTCGATCTTCTTGGCGTATTCTTCCTTACACAGGATGATGCCACCACGTGGACCGCGGAGGGACTTGTGAGTGGTGGAAGTGACGAAATCTGCGTGTGGTACTGGGTTCGGGTGAACGCCTGCGGCTACGAGACCAGCGATGTGCGCCATGTCTACAAAGAGATATGCACCTACTTTCTTGGCGATCTGACCCATGCGCTCAAAGTCGATGACACGTGGGTAAGCACTCGCACCAGTCGTGATGAGTTTTGGCTGAAGTTCAACAGCGACTTTTTCGAGAGCATCGTAGTCGATTGTCTCGTCTTCTTCAGTCACACCATAGTGAGTCACTTCGTAGAACTTTCCGGAGAAGTTGGCTCTATGACCGTGGGTCAAGTGACCACCGTGAGCGAGATCCATAGTGAGAATCTTGTCGCCTGGCTTCAGAACGGAGAAATAAACAGCAGTATTTGCCTGAGAACCACTGTGTGGTTGAACGTTGGCGTGGTCTGCACCGAAAAGCTCCTTCAAGCGATCGATAGCGATCTGCTCAACAACGTCCACGTTCTCACAACCACCGTACCAGCGGCGGCCTGGGTAACCTTCAGCATACTTGTTGGTGAGGAGACTTCCCTGCGCTTCCATGACGGCGCGGCTGGTGAAGTTCTCGGAAGCAATGAGCTCAATGTTCTGACGCTGACGGCGTCCTTCTGCATCGATTGCAGCTAACACTGCTGGATCACTCACAGCAATCGCACTACCGGAAGCCTTGTGTACACGTGGCACGTGGCGACCTTCAGCAAATTCGGTGGAAAGGAAAGCATCTACCATAGCGAGAGCGACGGACTCTTCCACCGCCTTCTGGCCGAGGCAGAGGATGTTCGCGTTGTTGTGCTCACGGGTAATGACTGTCTCTTCGACGTTACGGACGTTAGCGGCACGGACACCCTGGAAACGGTTTGCAGCCATGCAAACACCGACACCAGAAGTGCAAACGAGGAAGCCATACTCATACGTACCAGCACCTACCTCGATAGCCACTTCATTGGCAAAATCTGCGTAATCTACTGACTCCTTGGAATCAGTGCCATAGTCGGTCACATCATGACCGGCAGCCTTAAGGTGGCTGACGATGGCATTTTTCAGTTCTACTCCGCCGTGGTCGGCGCCAAGGGCAATGCGGTATTTGGAAGTACTCATCAGTCTGTTGCTTTGTCTGCAAGGCACTTATTCCGTGACGAGCCTAAAAACGCAACCGTCAAATGACTACAGACGTAAAAAGACGCCCTCGCCGAAGCGGGGGCGTCTATCCTTACACACCTACTGATTGTAGTTAAAAATTCTTGGGCACCTCATCTGGAGCAGGTCCACGCGGGCCTCTTCTCTCAGCAGGAGGACCATCACCTCTTGGACCACGGCCAGGCTTATCCCCCTTTTGACCGCGAGGGCCCCCCTCTCCACGATGACCATGCTTATGGTCATGATGCTTTCTCATCATGTGATGCATGATACGGAACGGGCGGTTCTCCAGCATATCATCAAAGGCAGCCTGACGTTCTTCTTTGTTCAGCTCGCCATCACCATCCTTATCAAACTTCTCGAGCATCTTTTCCTTCTCCTTATCACGGGCGGTCTGACGCTCATCCTCTGAAAGCTTGCCGTCTCCATCTGCATCATAGAGCTTCACCATCTCAGCTTTGAAGGCTTCATAAGCTTCGGTCATGGCTGCACGGGCTGACTTCCTCTCCTGCTCTGAGAGCTTGCCATCTCCGTCTGTATCGTATTTCTGAACAAACTTAGCATGTACGGCAGCTTCGCGCTTGTTGCGGTCTTCACGGCGCTTGGCCCAGGCCTCACGAGCAGCTTTTTTCTCTTCATCGGAGAGCTCCCCATCGCCATCTTTATCAAACTCTTTCAAGAGCTTTTCGCGCATTGCTTTATGGCGGTCACTATCGCCATCACGGCTCCAGCCACGCTTGCGCTCTGGACGATCGCCTGACCTCTCTTGCCTAGCCTTGCGGAGCTCAGCCTTCTCTTCCTCAGAGAGTTTCCCGTCACTGTCCTTATCGAAGCGCTTGAGCATGGCTTCACGTCGGTTCTCAGGCTTGTCTTTGGCATCCTCCGCAAAAAGATTTCCCGCACCGACAACACTTGCAACCGTCACACCTGCGGCGAGCCATTGTCTTACGTTTTTCATCTTCATAACTTTATATCTTTGAGAGTTCATGAGGCTCATCACTCGCCTCTTCATTAGCTGAAACCCTCCTCTACATACAAAGTTGCAAAAATACAGAAACAAGGTGCAATTTTTACAAAATACCCGCTGATCAGTCCGCCCAGCAGCGCTCATCCATCATCCACACCTCCTTGGCATGCTTCACTTCCGTTAACTCCAGAGAGTAGATTTTGGACATCTTGGAGACGAGAGTCTTGCTAGCTCCAGCCGAGGACTGTAGCGGTTTGATCTCTCTGCGGAGCACATCCGCTTCATTCTGAGCCACCTTCATCCCGCGCCAACTACGAATCAACGTACGCACGGAATTACGCACACTCTGCGTGTCTAGCTCGGCATCCAGCTTGGTATCGCCATCATTCACCATCATGGACAGCTTGTCCTTCAGTACGTCCGTGCCTGGTATAGCCGGCTTACTCTTCTCATGCTCCTTTTTGAGAGCTCCCGCCAGAGACTCCACACGGCTGAGCATCCCCCAGCGCTGCCATTGGGCAAAATCTGGTTCAGCAATGTTCCTGTAATCAGGCATATCATTGTCACCTTGGACAAATTGCACATCAAAGTACTCGGCATTGAAATAATCCCTCACCTCTCCGAGCCAGGCCTTACGGTCGGCTTTGAGCTTGGCCTCAAATTTAGCCAATTCTTTCTTAGCCTCAGCATCCAGCTCTTTTTTGGATTTGGCATCCTCCACCCAGCTCATATGCTTCTCAATTACAGCACTTCTGCGGAATAGGAGCTGAAGATCCACAATCTGTTCACGCATCTTCTTTTCCGCAATCACCTCCTTCTCTTTCAGCTCCCACTCTTCCTGAGCCATTTTGTGACTCACATCCTTCAAGGAACTGATAGAACTGAGCTGCTTAGGCAACCCAACGGATGGCTCTTTAAAAGTCTGAGCCAGATCTTTGGGATTTACGATACCCTTGACGGTATCTTCAATCGATCCCCCCATATGCGTACTGAAGTTCTTCACTAGGGAAGTGGAAGTCGTCGCCCGGTTATAACTGAGAGCTGCAGAGCGATAATGAGGGTTTCTCTCCTTCATCAGTTCGCGGGCTTGCCCCCAGCTGAGCTTAACTGGCTTGAAAGGCGACTGAGCCATCACCTCTCTTGAGTACACCCGGCCTTCATGCTCCGAGTGCTTACCCATGCTCCGATCCACCTCTTGAGTCGCACAGCTCACACACAATGAGGCCGTTAGTAGACTAGTGAAAATCCATGGTTGCCATTCCATGATAGCTTTTTACGTGAGGGCCTTTCATGATCTTTCTCCGGATTTATTCATAATTTCCCACAAACGCCTCACCTTTCTCCAAAAAAAACGGGTGATGCTTAGCAGTATCACCCGTTTGTAAGAATCTGTCAGTAAACCTAGTGACCCAGAAGCTCCTTGGCGACAGCAACTACATTGTCAGCAGTCATACCAAGCTCCTTCATCACCGTGTTACCTGGAGCCGAGATACCGAAGCGGTCGATACCAATCACGCGACCTTCGAAGCCTGTGAACTGGTGCCAGAGATCGGAAACACCGGCCTCAATGGCGATACGCTTGGAGCAGCAGCATGGAAGAACACTCTTCTTGTAATCAGCACTCTGACGGTTGAAGCGCTCGATACATGGCATGGACACCACACGAACACCTTCACCAAGCTGCTCAGCAGCCTCGATGATGTGACCAACTTCAGAACCGGATGCCATGAGGATGAGCTTAAGGTCGCCCTTCTCCTCACGGAGAACATAACCACCCTTGAGGGTACCTTCACGGCGAACTGAAGCAGGAGTCTCCACATTGGAGCGAACCTTCTGACGTGAGAAGATAAGAGCCGTAGGACCATCCACGCGCGCCATGGCAGCTGCATAGGAAGCGGCTACTTCTTCAGGATCTGCCGGACGAATCACATCAAGACCTGGAATCACGCGGAGACCGCTTACTGTTTCCACAGGTTGGTGAGTAGGGCCGTCTTCACCCACACCCACGGAATCGTGTGTGAAGATGTAGGTCACAGGAAGGCCAGCAAGTGCCGCGAGGCGGATAGATGGACGAAGGTAATCAGCAAATACCAGGAAAGTAGCACCACTTGCGCGGAAGATACCATCATAGGCGATACCGTTGCAGATCGCACCCATTGCGTGCTCACGAATGCCGAACCAGATGTTACGTCCACCAGGATCAGTAGCGGAGAAATCACCACCATCCTTGATGTAGTTCTTAGTGGAACCGAAAAGGTCAGCTGAACCGGTGAGAAGCTGAGGAACTTCCTGAGCCACTTTGTTGATGACTACACCACCGCTGTTACGAGTAGCGTCTGCATAATCAGCATCGAACTCAGGGATGCGGTCGAGAAGGTCGCTAGGAATGATATTGCCTACGCCGTTTGCAAGCTCTTCAGCAAGCTCTGGGTTAGCAGCACTCCAAGCTTCGAATGTCTTTTGCCACTCTTCGAACTGGGCGATTTGCTTTTCCTTCTGCTCTTTGAAGTAGGCATAAACTTCATCAGAAACATGGAATGTCTCAGCTGGAAGACCGAGGCCTTGGCGTGCCTCGACAGAGAATGCAGCACCGCCTTCACCGTGTGCCTTCTGGGAACCTTCAACCTGAGGAATGCCCTTACCAATAAGTGTCTTGGCAATGATGATCTTTGGTTTGCCGTTGTTGTTGCTCTTGGCATTTTCAACAGCACCATGAACTGCTGCAAGGTCGTGGCCATTGATCACTTCTGCATCCCAACCTTGGGAAGCGAAGTAAACTTCAGCCTTCTCACCCTGAGTGACGTTAGCCATAGCATCGAGAGTCACGTCGTTGCTATCGTAGATGAGGATCAGGTTATCGAGACCGTTGTGACCGGCATACTCGATCGCCTCGCGAGCCACACCTTCCTGGAGACAGCCGTCACCAGCAAGTGCAACTACGTGGTGGTCAAAGATGGTGTGCTCAGCAGTGTTGTACTTGGCAGCAGCACGCTTGCCAGACATCGCATAACCAACAGCATTGCCTACACCCTGACCAAGTGGACCAGTGGTCGCCTCGACACCAGGAGTCTCAAAGTTCTCTGGGTGACCTGGAGTCTTGCTGTGAAGCTGGCGGAAATTCTTAAGATCTTCCAAAGAAAGGTCGTAACCACTCATGTGCAACCATGTGTAGATGAACATGGAGCCATGACCTGCAGAGAGAATGAAGCGGTCACGGTTGAGCCACTTAGGAGCATCTGGGTTGAAGCTCAGGGACTGACCGAAAAGAACGGCGCCGATCTCGGCACATCCGAGTGGGAGGCCCAAATGGCCAGATGAACATGCATGGACAGCATCAATGGCCAGTCCGCGTGCTTGGTTCGCTGCTTGACTTAGAATTTCCTGATTCATAGATGGCGGAAGAGTCTACTAAGCAGCCGTGCCAGACAAGTAGCAATTGCGTTCACTTACAACACAACTTGCGACAACATTGACATATCAGGCCAGACAAGCCGCCTCAACGGGACAAATCTTCCTGATAAAACACTTTAAAGCCCGCACGTGTCAGCACCTCTCGCCCAAACAAGTGATCCTCAAGATGAAGTGCTAGTAGAGATTGCCGCTGAGGGTGAACCAACAGACCGTAGGCGAAATCTACATTTGTCTCAGCAGCCATCAAGGTGTCCAAGCAGCGCCCCAGGCCCTCACCCGTCTCTTTTAGGGCAACCACGACGAGTTCACTCGTAGTAAAGCTGATACCGCGCTCCATGAATAAGCAGGAAAGAGCCCCTGGATCAGTAGAAACCATCCTGACCATGGTAGCATCCTTGGAATCCTGAACACTCAGCCCAATGATCTCTATCTTGGCGTTCCTCACCATTCTGACCATGGAACCTAAAGACCCTGCACGGTTCTGCAACATCACCGTGTATTGCATCACAGGCTCCCCTTCTGGTTTTACGATAGCTTCATCCACCATATCAACACGAGATGTCTACACCAAGAACAAGCTCATAGTCAAACAGGTAAACAACTTTCTAACACCCAACCTCAGCTCTTGGACACAAAAAAACCGCATCAGGATCTGATGCGGTTAAAAAAATTGGCTTTATCCAATATCGTTTATCGAGTGTTGGAAACGGCGAGGATCACCTTGTCACCAGCTTGGATACGCACACCAGGAGCAAGACTCTCATAATCGATGTCTGCGATGATGCGGTTTGGCTCGATGGAGTTGATCTTGAGGCGACCAACGTGCTGAGCACCACGAACAACGATCAGCTTGGACTCTTCAGTGATGCTGGCGTTTGGATGAGGCTTGATGATCACAAAGCCCCAGCTGTTGTTGACAGCAGTGATGGTAGAAGAAGCCGCGTTACCACGAAGAGATGTGGTACGGTCGGAAGCACGGCGCTGAAGTTCACCGAGTGTTTCCTGATTCTTAGTCACCTGGTTAGTAAGGATCTCACTAGCAGCAGCAAGCTCTTGGTATTCTCTATCAAGCTTCTTGCGCTCATTTTCAAGCTTCTCTACGAACTCAGGTACCTTAGTGAGGTCGATATCAATACCGTCGAACTGCTTCTCGATTTCCTTCTTAGTCTTCTGGAAACCTTCAAGTCTTTCGTCAAGGCTAGCAATCTCGTTCTTAATCGTGCTGAGGGAACGGTTGATGTTAGTTACCTTGGATCCAAAGTTATCAGTTTCAGCTACCAAATCAGCCTTGGCTTTGTTGGCTTGATCAAGAAGCTCTTTCTCAGACTTGAGGTCATCCTTGGCTTTTTTGATGCTGACCTGAAGGTTGGCGTTTTTGGAGCTTACTTCTTTAGTCTGCTCCAGCTGCTCTTCTTGCTTACCAGCATTGCTGTATGAGAAATAACCAGCCGCACAGGAGATAACTATCGCAACTACGTATAGAATGGATTTCATGGTTTTGGGTCCTTTCGAATTTTTAAAGTTATCTGCGTTGATTAGTTATTAGCTTGAGTGGCTTCAGCAACTACACGGTCACCGGAACGAAGGCTGATGGATGGCTGAGAATCATCAACGATGATATCAGCAGCAGCTCTGTTTGGCTCGACTGTGGTTACTCTGAGTTTAGCAATCACTTCTCCATTACGGACTACATCAAGTGTAGACCCTGGAACAACTCCTTGGGAATCTCCGCCATTGAGAGTCACAAACCCCCAGTTACGATAGACAGAGCTAATAGTGGTGGAAAGATTTGGCTGGGACTTACCATCAGCGATGTTGCTGTTGACAGACTGCATTGCAGCAATCTGAGAATTGGTAGTTTCTTTCTGAGACTCGAGGGTGGCAATCTTGTCCTTCTCGTCTACGATGTCGCTTTTCAGCTGAGTGATCTTATTGGTGGTCGCCTTGATCTGTGGAACGAGAACTTCTGCATCAGGGAGATCCTTCATGATCTCTTCCTGGCTAGCCACTTCGGAAGCCTTGGACTTCTTCTGGTCTTCGAGAGAATCAAGCTGGCTCTGAAGAGCGTCTACTTTGCTTGCGAGTTCATCGCGTTGCTTTGCCTGTTCAGCATTTTCTGCCAATACCTTCTCCTTGCTGTCGATAGTATCGTTCAGATCGCTTTTGCGTCTTTCATACTCTTCGGAGCTGGTTTTGAGTTTTCTTTCAGCTGTTTGACGAGCTTCAATCTGAGCAGAATACTCAGTCTTATTCCTGAATCCGATCCAGAGGGAAAGGGCAAGAACAACGGCAGCTAGTGTTCCAAATAAGGTAGCCATGGTTTTTTAGTGTTGGGATGTGTAGGTTTTCGGTGTGATTAGCGAACACTAGCTATACCAAACCGCAGTCGACAACCCTAAAATTCATAGATTTCTCGCTTGTCTTTACATTCTCAATCTTTGGCTACACAGTCACGCCGCCCGATGAAGACCATCCGACGCATATTTTCCTACTACGGCCGATACCCGAAACTCGCAGTTGCTCAACTACTTTGTGCTATTCTCATGACCGTCATGCTCCCCGTTTTCTCGGAGATGTCTGGACGCATCTTCAAGAATGTCATCGAGTCTCACAAACAAGCTGAGCAAACCGAAAAAATAGCTCAGCGAGTAATTGAAACCCCTGTTGATGCCTCTGGCGAAGAAATCAGATCCCGCATTGCTGAAGATATCCGCTCTGAGTCTCCAGACACTCAGGCTAAGGAGTATAAAAAGAATAGCACCAGCGAACTCATCATCTATACACTGATCGCTCTGGCGGCCTTTTTCGGGAGAGACCTGTTCAACTGCCTGCGCATTCTCATCAATAATGTATTCGAGCAGAAAGCAATTTTTGACCTCCGCTCTGAACTCTACTCCAAACTCCAGCGACTGCCTCTGAAATGGTTCGATTCCAAGCGCACTGGTGACATCATGACCCGTGTAGCCGAAGACATCCCCGCCATGGAGAGACTTCTAATTGACGGCGTAGAGCAAGGACTGATTGCCATCTTACAAATTGTTGGCATCTCGGCCTTCCTCATCTGGAAGGACCCCATACTCGGCTTTACAGCACTGGCACCCATTCCCTTCCTGGCCATCGGTGCCTGGATTTACACCAAGAACGCACGTGAACGCTATCGTGACCTCAAGCGCTTCACTGGTGACATGAACGCCCTGCTCAGCGACAACATCTCCGGCGTACGCCAGATCAAATCCTATGCCGCGGAGGAGGACGAACATAAGCGCTTCAACAAGCTCTCCAACAAAGTTCGCCAGGCAACCCTCAAGGTCATGAAGTACTGGGCTGTCTATTCCCCCACCATGTCTTTCGTCAACTCATGCGGCTACGTACTCGTCCTTGGAGTCGGCGGGTACCGCATCATTACCGACCCGGCGGTGGGCACCGAGATCTATCTCTATTTCTTCACCATCATGTGGGCCCTTTATGAACCAATCGGACGTCTCCATGGCCTCAACCAAATGGCTCTCTCATCAAAAGCGGCTGCCGAGCGCGTATTTGAGATCCTCGATACTGATGATGAGCTCCATGCCGATGAAGGAAAGATGCTTCCACAACCTCTTAACGGAGAAGTCATCTTCAAGAACGTCAACTTCTCCTATGAGGACGAGCCTACCCTGCATGACATCACTTTTACCGCCAAGCCGGGTCAAACTATCGCTCTGGTTGGCTCCACTGGTGCTGGAAAATCGACCTTGGTTAACCTTCTTACCCGTTTCTATGAGTATGATGACGGCTCCATCACCATCGATGGCCGCGAATTAAACACCCTCAACAAACCGTCCCTGCGCTCCTCTATTGCCTACGTAACCCAGGACTCTTTCCTCTTCAACGGCACCGTCCGTGAAAATCTTATCCTCGGCAAACGCGATGCCACAGATGAAGAGCTCTGGCGTGCGCTGGATGCAGCTAACGCCTCCCCATTCGTCAAAGAACTACCAGAACTACTCGATACCAACGTCGGCGAACGTGGCGTAAAACTCTCCGGTGGAGAAAAGCAACGCCTCTCGATTGCACGCGCCCTGCTCAAAAACCAGCCCATCCTGATTCTGGATGAGGCCACTGCCTCTGTAGACTCCAAGACTGAAAAGCTCATTCAGGATGCACTGGATAACCTCATGCACACACGCACCGCCTTCGTCATCGCACACCGCCTCTCCACCATCCAGAACGCGGATGTCATCCACGTACTCGACCGAGGCCACATCATCGAATCCGGCACGCACGCCGAGTTGCTGGCGAAAAATGGCAAATATGCCGCACTTTCGAAACAGGCATTCCTCAACGATACGAGCACAGACTAAGTACGCAGCCTGATTAATGCTTTCCCATCAGCTCCTGATAGGCTTAAACATGCCCAGGGAGCACTTCCTACTTTTTACGAATAGACTAACTAGATACATCCCATGCTCGACATACGAGAAATCCGCGACAACGCCGAAGAGATCAAAGAACGCCTTGCCACACGCGGAGGCGATGCACACACGCTTATCGACGAGGTCCTCTCCTGCGACGAATCCCGCCGCAGCATTGAGACCGAGAAGCAGCAGCTTCAGTCCCAGCGCAACAGTGCATCCAAAGAGATCGGCGCATTGATGGGACAAGGTAAAAAGGAGGAAGCCGAAGCTGCCAAGGCAGCCGTGAAAGAAATCGGCGAGAGAATCAAGGAACTCGACGCTGAGAGTGACACCCTTACCAGCCGTCAGGAAGAACTCCTGATGAGCATCCCTAACGTGCCTCATACAGCCTGCCCAGTCGGCGAAGACGAAACCGCCAACCCGGAAGTACGCGTCTGGGGAGAAAAGCCTGAAATCGCCGATCCCAAAGACCACGTCGCCCTTGCAGAGCAGCATGGACTGATCGATTTCGAGGCCGCCTCAAAGGTTTCAGGATCTGGTTTTGCCGTTTACAAAGGCACCGGCGCTAGAATTGAACGTGCACTGATCAATTTCTTGCTCAATCTCCAGACGACCGAACATGGCTACACTGAAGTCAATGTTCCGCATATCATCCGCCGCTACTGCATGGAAGGTACTGGCCAGCTGCCAAAATTCGAAGACGACATGTACGGCTTCGAAGAAGGCGCCATGTTCCTGGCACCTACCGCCGAGGTTCCTGTAACCAACCTTCTTCGCGAGACCATTCTCACTGAAGACGAGCTTCCTATCAAAATGACTGCGCATACACCATGCTTCCGCCGCGAAGCCGGCAGCGCAGGCCGTGATAACCGCGGCATCATCCGTATGCACCAGTTCGACAAGGTCGAGCTCGTTCAAGTGGTACATCCAGACAAATCTTTCGAGGTGCTCGAAGAGCTCACCGCACACGCCGAAACTGCTCTCCAGCGTCTCGGCCTGCACTATCGCACTATTGAGCTCTGCACTGGCGATATCGGATTCTCCTCAACCAAGACTTACGACATCGAAGTGTGGGCACCCGGCCAAGGCAAGTATCTTGAAGTCTCCTCATGCTCAAACTTCGGCGACTATCAGGCACGCCGCATGAAGCTCCGCTTCAAGGATGCCGATGGCAAGAACCAGTTCTGCCACACCCTCAACGGTTCCGGCACAGCTCTCCCACGCCTCTATGTAGCCCTGCTTGAGCAAAACCAGAATCCTGACGGATCCATCAACATCCCCGCCGCCCTGGTCCCATACATGGGCATGGAGAAGATTGGCTAACATCATAGTTAATCCTATAAACTTTAAAGCCGCAGCAACCACTGCGGCTTTTTCATTCTCTGGCTTGCGGTGCTTGACCACTACGCTAGAGTGCCTGAAACGTGAAACCGTCCACCCGCAAAGAATTATTACCCACACCATCCCGCCTCTTCCAATGGTATGAGGAGGGAAAAATCACCCGTGCCCAGTGGGTTGCTGCGATGCACCTCCACCTCGCAGATCTACTCGAGGAGATCGACTACGATGACAAGCATCCTGCTATCGCCAAGATGGACACGGTCACCAGCAAGCGTGCTGCCAAAAAACTCCTTAAGGACACGACCGAACCACAACTGCGCGAGGTCTTCCTCGCTCTGGCTGAGCTGGACGACTTCCCCCCTTCCAACTATCTGTGGAATGCCAGTCAGTGGGATATTCCGCTTCACTGCTTTGTAAGGCAACGCCGTGAGCCAGTGTTCAAGATTCACGAACTCCGCATCACTCGCGAGATGGCCCGGCTGCGCGTTGAACACGGTTCTGCTAACAAGAAAGAAGCCACCCACGAGATTATCACCCTTCGCCGTGACTACATGGGCAAACTCATCCTGGAAACCAGGACCCCAGTTTAGTACTCGAGTGCTATTGCCAGCGGACCGTTCTCAATGACCCTCCGGCACCTAGCGCCCGGATGGCCTCCTCTAGCTTTTGCTGTAATAGGGCGTTCCCATAGAAAGGCCCCGCCCCCCACCCTCCGGTAGTGTGGGTCTCTATCAGGACAGGCTCCCCTCCAATCATCACAAACGAGGGGTTACCACTATCTCCGGAAACCAAGCGCTTCCCAAAGCCGATCTGCTTTTTCTCATCAAAGATGAAACGAATATTCGTGCCACGCACTGACGCCACCTCATGCACAAAGAGACGGCGGTTCTGATCGGTCACGATCACCAATTCCCCTAGCAAGCTCTCTTCCAACTTAGGCTCTGCCACCAAGAGAGGATATACCTTATAGCTTGCTGGCACTGGCTCATTCAGAAGCCCTATGGCGACATCACCATTGACATCTAGCGACTTGGCAATGGTGCGCTGACACCACCGCCCTCTTCGATCATGAAATACCACGGGCTCTCCTACAGACCTTTTATAATGACGCGCCATCACAACATGCTGTCTGGTTACCAAAGTGCATGTTCGCTTGTCATTGAACGAGATGCCGGATGCGTCAAACTTTCTCGTCCAACTCTTCTTTAAGGCCGACTTACCCTTGGGATCATATTTTTCATAGATGTTAGGACTATCCCACGCCACTGGCATATCCCGCACCCGTGCGTGTTTATCCACATTCGACAAAGCACTTTGATCCGGCGTTAGAGTTGAAGAGCAAGAAACCGCTAACATCATCAAAGCCGCTGTAAACGCGTATTTCCACATGAGGCTTGAGCATCTCACGTTAGAAAATCAGTTCAACCACTCTTTTTCACATTGGCTTCATCAAGACTTCACACATCTCTGAGAGTCTTTTCATGAAAGCCAATGAGCCAGATATCCATTACCAACATACGTAGCTTCATTCCGGCGTTGTGCCGTGGCGACCATCTACTACTAACCCGGTGGCTCACCAAAACACCTCGCCAGATGCTCAGCTCCACCATTCCTTTGGTTATTCTGGGGTGTAGCTCCTATGGCATCAGTATGGGGCTCTGGCAGGGATGGGAAATGGCCGCCTATGTGGCCATCAAGCTGCCGCTATTGATTTTTTTCACCCTCATCGTAAATGGACTCATTAATGGGTTTCTGGCACAAGTGTTAGACAGCGGAGTCAGTATGCGCCAATCGCTTCAGTTCCTCCTTAGCGGCTTCGCCTGCATGGCCATCATTTTGGGATCCTTGTCCCCTATCACCATAGGAATGGCATTGCAGGCACCAGAACCAGAAGCCCCCAATGCCCAGCAGTACCATTCCATCATACTTCTCACGCATGTGTGCCTGATCGCCTATGCCGGTATCGTCTCCCACCTCTCGCTACTAGCCTTCTTGAGACACTTCGCCACCTCCACTCGGGCAGCGACCACCACCTTCATCGCCTGGATAGCTGGCAATCTTTTTGTAGGCGCCCAGATTTCCTGGATCCTCCGCCCCTTCTTCGGTTCACCGGGACTCGAAGTCGCTTTTCTCAGGGACGATCCATTGCAAGGCACCTTCTATGAGACGGTCTGGAGAGCCGCTCAGAACCTGATTTTCTAAACAACCAAATCCACATCATGAACGAAGACAATGATAAGCCCGAGCAGGAAAATACTGAGCAAGAAACTCCTGCCACCCCACCCCCATTAGAGCATGCACAGCCTGGGTTCAGCTATGCCCAGCCTCAGCCGGAACCTCCGGTGGAGCCCGGCAAACCGATCCAAGAATACCTTAATTTCTCCAGCCTGCTGAGCCATCTTCTAAAAAGGCCCATGGATGTGCTCGCCACCATGGAATCAAAGAAAGCTGTCCCCTGGGCACCGCTTCTCACACTGGCGTTCTGCTGCCTGCTCATCTTTGGACTCGTCATCGGCACCTTCAGTGCAGGCACCCAACTCTGGGCGGCCCCACTCAAGATCATGGGAGGTGTAGCCTTCAGTGCTATCATCTGCCTGCCCAGCCTCTATATCTTCTCCTGCTTGGCGGGTATCGAATCCCGCTTCCAGACCATCAGTGGCCTTCTAGCTAGTGCGATCTCCCTGATTGCCCTGCTCCTGGTGGGCTTTGCTCCCGTCATCTGGCTCTTCTCCACTTCAAGCGATTCTCTACCCTTCTTTGGGTTCCTCTGTCTGGCCCTTTGGTTGATCTGTCTGGGCTTTGGGTTTCGCTTCATCAGCAATGCCGCGAAGATCCTAGGCGCCAAGAACGGATTCCATCTCAAGGTCTGGTGTACGGTCTTCCTCCTCGTGACTTTGCAGATGCCCGTCACCCTGCGCCCCATCATCGGCCAGTCAGACGAACATAAACTCCTTAACCTCGAAGAGAAGAAATTCTTCCTCACCCACTGGGGAGAGCAAATCACCGGCGACTTCGACCGCCCAGAGCACTCATCTCGCAATATCAAATACAACGACTCCGACAACCCCCTGCAAAGATAGACAAGATATCTAAATTAATTCCCTCCCCATGTGTGTGTTAACCTCTTCCTCTCTAGCAGGGGGAGAGGCCTTTACTTACTTACAATGAATCGCCTCCACAATTTCCCCGAAACGATCTCTAAAGAATAGTATCGACTTACATTAGCCAGCCACTTACAATTTACAACTCACTGGTAATAGGAAACATAAGCTCGTTTTGTTTTTTTTGCAAAAAAAAGTGAATTAACTCTACCGCTCGTGCATCCTATATTGTGAACAGCGATTATACATTGTGATTACATTTTTTTAGAAAGAAATCTCAATTTGTAACGTTGTTTTACTAGGAAGTGTCGTTTACGCGATTAACTGACTGGACATCTGCCTAAAACTTAGACAGAATATAGACCATTAAACTAGACATTAAGAACCATGGCAAAATTCGATACAGACAACTCTCTTCGCATCTACTTGCGTGAGATTTCGAAAACCGAGCTACTTACCCCTCAGGAGGAGGTGGAGCTAGCTGAGCGCATCAAGCGCGGTGACAAGAAAGCTCGTGCACACATGATCAAGGCGAACCTTCGTCTCGTCGTGAAAATTGCCCAGGACTACTCAAATTACGGTCTCCCACTTAACGATTTGATTTCCGAGGGCAACATCGGCCTGATGAAAGCCGTAGAACGCTTCGATCCCGAAAAAGGCGGTAAGCTTAGTACTTACGCGGCTTGGTGGATCAAGCAGTCTATTAAACGCGCCCTCGCCAACCAGAGTAAAACCATCCGTCTCCCGGTCCACATGGTGGACAAGATCGCCCGCATGAGGCGTATCTCAAACATCCTGACCGAGGAACTAGGACGCGAACCAACAGATTCCGAACTGGCAGAAGAGCTCGGTATTCCACGTAAGAAGCTAGCCATGCTCAAGCAGGCAGCTCAGCGACCAGCCTCTCTGGATGCTCCAGTCCACGAAGGTGAAACCAGCGACTTCGGTGAAATCATCGGGGATGAAAGAGCTGTAGACCCAGCCTTGGCCCTCCAGAGCAAGAATATGCATTCCCAGCTCGATGGCCTGCTCGATGTACTCGACGAGCGCGAGCAAAGAATCATTGATGCCCGCTTTGGCCTTGGTGGTCAAAAACCGATGACTTTGGAGGAAGTTGGCCTCGAATTTGGGGTCACTCGCGAAAGAATTCGTCAATTACAAAATGTTGCGCTTGCCAAGATGCGTAAAAGTTTGCGAAAAAAAGAACAGCCACTGCCAAAACCTCTTTCGGGAGGTCTTGCGGAGGCTTCATAATAACAATCCAAAGCGATTGGGATCGTAGGTGTGAGAGCGGCAGATTCATTTCTGCCGCTCTTTTTCTTTGGCCCGTTTTGCAAATCATTTCAGCAAGGCGAAATGTTTTCGCGATCCATGATGACAAAACATAACTGCTTGAGGTAATATGCACCCTGCTACCGTTATGCAAAATTTCCATTCGTTTCGCTACCTTCGAGGGCTCGCCTCCCTACTTGTCCTTTTCGCACTGGGATCATGCACCGGCGTGGGCCCCCTGCCTTGCCATCACCGTCATACTGGTCACAACGCTTTAGTCGGCCAACCCACTGAGCAATTAATGCGTGATGCGAACCACTATTACCAAAAACTCAGATACTCCAAATCCAGCAACACCATCTCCAAGTACAACGAAACTTGCGAGGCCCTGCTGCTCCAAGATTCCTGCAGAGACAAAAACCTGACTAGCCTGCCACCGGAGATCGGCACTTGGCTCGAATCGAAAACAAACGGCTACATCACCCCATCCTATTTCGACGCCATCTTTCCAGCCACACAGGTCTTCACTGAAAAATTCTATGAAGATCACTACCGCAAAGGCGGAGTTGGCGTCCCTTTGGTAGGCTGGAAGAAAAACGGCAAAGGAAAACCCAATCCACCCGACTTCATGGCTCCATCAGGAAGAGCCTTCAATCTGACTGCCATTCTCTCGTTTGAGAACGGCAAACCTCTGTGGAAACTCTATCAGGCGAAGCACACGGAATCCGTCACCATCGGCCAGACCTCACACACCCTGTCCGGTGACTTCACCGCAGCTGACGCGATTTTCTGGGACCGAAGCATCCTGAAGAAAAACATCCTAGAGGGCCTCATCCTACCCGACAGGATCTTTGGTGAGACCGGCCTCTATATGGATGCCCCATATGACCCGACCAAAATCCCGGTCCTCTGCGTGCACGGACTTAAATCCAGCCCAGACGCCTTCATGTTCATGGTGAACGACCTGCGCCAGGACCAACTCATCCGCCAGCACTACCAATTCGTCTACTTCTATTACCCCACCGGAGCACCATGGATGTATACCGCCGCGACCTTCCGGGACAAAGTGCGTGAACTTGAGAACTATGCGCGCGCCATGGGAGGAATAGACAACTTCAACCAAATGGTCATCCTCTCACACTCCATGGGGGGACTTATATCCCGAGCCTCCACTTGCGTGAGCCCGAAACCCTTCTACGACGCCGTCTATGACAGGGAAATCCACCAACTACGAGGCTCTCAACGCAATCGCAATCTCGTTAAAAGACTTCTCTACTACGAGACGCTAAAAGCCCCTAAAAGAATCGTCTTCATGGCCACCCCTCACAAAGGGTCGAGCCTGGCCGACTGGAGAGTAGTCAACTTATTCTCCAGACTAATCCAACTCCCCACCGAACTCTCCTATTCAGTGATCAACGCCGCCTTAGACACTGGAGCTAACTTTGTGGAAGGCAACATCGATAACTTCAACATTCCCACCAGCCTGGATCAATTATCGCCAAACAACAGAATGATCCTTGCCGTTCCCAAGCTGGAGTTCCCTCTAACCATGAAGATTCACTCCATTATCGGAGCCCGCAAAGGCAATCCAAAAAGCGACGGTGTTGTAGAGTACTGGTCTTCACACCTGCCCCCTAGACAAACCGAGTCCGAGCTGATCATCAACTCGGACCACAGCGTGCCCTTCAAAAAGGAAGCTATTCAGGAAGTCAACAGAATCCTCCACCTACACCTGAGGGAAGCAGGCAAGAACTAGATCAGTCGTTGGCAATCTGCTCAGACTTCTTTGCTAGCTCAAAGGCATCCTTCTGCGTCACTGGGGTACCCAGCAGCACACCGACAAGAATTCCTCCGCGAGAAGTAGCCGCAGGAATCAACTGCAAATGGCATCCACCGGAAACCCTCAAACGAATCGAACCTTCTTCCGGCTTTTCAGCCATTGCCGCAGAAGCAATGACCAGGTTCTGCCAGGCACCGTTATCCATTCTACTGAGTAGCACATCGCCATCGCGGTCGACTACACAGACACCCGTCGCCTTTGTTTCTTCTCGAATCCATTGTTCGAGCTTCTCAAGGGCCCCATGTGCCTCCACCTGCTGTTTGTGATTATCCTCAACAGGCACCTGCACTTCAGGAGAAGCTTCCACCTTGACCGCTGGCTTCTTCTCCCGAGAAAGCATACCGGAAGTACTGGCCAGCTTACTAGCCTCCGCAAGGGACTTCTCCGCGGATAGACGAATAACATCCTTGGCTCCGCCTTGCTTCTGAGCACTGACGGTAACCGCCTGGGTGTGATCCGCCTCCCAATCGCCTTCTTGCTCTACGTCAGCCATCAGGCTTTCCGCGATACGCTTGACCTCTTCTGGATCAACCCATGAATTGATAGAATCCATACTATTCTCCCACTACTACTTTGTCCTCCTGCGTCAGGCCGAGCTTGTCCTCGATCTCACAGCGGATCTGATTAAAACGATCTAAAATATCTGCAGCTCCCTGCAGCACCCCTACGGGCACTCCCTTGGCGCTGGCCTTCAAGAAGAGAACATCCCTTGAGACATCATTCTTGAAAACCAAGCCTTCCGGCAAAAGGTGACGTAAACCACTGACGGCATCGGTACTCTCTTCTACGTCCTGCTGCACCATCGTCAGTAGAACACCGAGAATCTTCAGCTTGGCGTTGTATTTGCGTAGCCTAGACAACTCCTCAAGCATCTTTGGCACAGAACGGATACCCAGTGGCTCAGCCTGCTGAGGCACCATCACCGCATTAGAACAAACCAAGACATCCTTGGTAACCCCGAAGAGGCCTGCTGCGGTATCCATGATACAAATATCATATCCGGCTTCCTCCACCTGGTTCAAAAAGCGCTTCACCTGAGAGTAGCTGCTGGTGACATTACCAGAACCAGCCTCATACCCTCCACTGTGTCCAGCTGGAATCATGGACAGAGTTTCCATCCGGGTAGGCACAATCAAGCTACGCACAGAGCGGCTTGGGTCATCCAGGAAATCAAAAAAACCTGAAAGCTTGCGTGACTGGCGGGTCAGGGAGAGACCTACGGAACCCTGTGGATCAGCATCCACGAGCAGGACCTTTCGGCCCGCCCGAGCAAAGGCAAATGCCAAATTGATCGAGACGGTCGTTTTCCCAACTCCTCCTTTTTGACTGGAAATGGCGATGGTTATCATCTGGTTGGTATCTTCACACACCTCTCGGTGCAGTAGTGTTAAAAAATCTGGTTATAGGAGTAATTTCACTCCTTCGAATCCTCGCAGAAACTAATCACGCGAACCACTGATTAAAAAGGATTTTTTACCAGCCTCTGACAGTTCTCTGACTTATCTCCCCACCAAGGAAGCCACAATACCCTGCAAGCCCCATAAAACCTTACTTTGGGACTCACAATCCACTTGACCAGCCCCCCATCAGGCTAAATAGTCGCTAGCAACATCGGGGCATTCTGCCTTTTTCCCCTGATAATGGTTCCCAAATCCTGACGTAAGACAGGTATGGCACCCGCCATCTATCGCAATGAATTTCAATCTTCAGCAAGTTTCACAAATCAATGTTTTCCAAACTCTTCGGTGGTTGGTTCTCGAATGACATCGGGATCGACCTCGGCACCGCAAACACCCTTGTAAATGTAAAAGACCACGGCATTGTCCTCAGAGAGCCCTCAGTAGTCGCCGTTAAGGCTGGCACCAACGTCGTTCTCGCCGTCGGTGACGATGCCAAGCGCATGCTTGGGCGTACCCCAGGAGACATCGTGGCTATTCGTCCACTCAAAGACGGGGTAATCGCCGACTTCGAGGTCACCGAGGCGATGCTTCGCCACTTTATCCGCAAGGCGAACAACAAGCGCCGCTCCAACCCTCGCGTGGTGATCGCCATTCCATCCGGCATCACTGAGGTAGAGCGCCGCGCCGTACGAGAGTCCGCTGAGCAAGCAGGCGCTCGCGAAGTCTTTTTGATCGAAGAGCCTATGGCAGCCGCCATTGGTGTAGGACTCCCTGTGCAAGATGCCTCCGGCAACATGGTGGTTGATATCGGTGGTGGTACTACCGAGGTGGCCCTTATCTCCCTCGCAGGTATCGTCTACTCCCGCTCGGTCCGTACTGCTGGAGACGAACTAGACGAGGCCATTATTTCCTACATGAAGCGCGCCTACAACCTCATGATCGGTGAACGCACCGCTGAGGAAATCAAGATCCGCCTGGGCTCAGCTGTACCTCTACCTAAAGAGCTCACCATGGAAGTAAAAGGCCGTGACCTCGTCGCAGGCCTGCCGAAGACCATGAAAATCTCCTCAGAGGAGATCCGTGAAGCCATGGCAGACCCTCTCTCCACCATCGTCGATGCCGTTCGCACCACACTGGAGCGCTGCCCCCCCGAACTTGCAGCAGACCTCGTAGACCGAGGCCTTGTGCTAGCAGGCGGTGGAGCCCTCCTCAAAGGCCTTGATAAACGCCTCAAACAGGAGACTGGCCTCCCCGTCCACGTCGCTGATGATCCACTCAGCGCCGTAGCCGAAGGCACCGGAAAAGCACTGCAGGAAATTAATTTCCTTCGCCGCGTGACCAACATGGACTAGTCTCGCGCACTACCAATTTCTTTGATGGAGCAATCCATCTCTACTGCAGCGTATGAAGCCACTTAATCTCATCACCCTTCTACTATTCCTGGCAGGCGCCGCTTGGGCGCTCACCAGGAGTGAGGAAGGCGTGCGCCAGATTCAGAGAGGCTACTACGCCACTATCGGCCCCTTCTTGAAAAGCGGAGCGGAACTGGAAACCAAAGCTCGGGAATTCACCAAAGAAGTCGAGCATTCCGAAGCCCTTAACGCCAAACTTGAACAAGCCGAGGCAGAACTCGTGAAACTTCGCACCGAAGTCTCACACCTACGTCAGCTGGAAGACGAAAATATCCAGCTTCGTGCTGCGCTGCGTTTCCAGCAGCGCTCACCTTTCAGCGTCACCGCTGCAAAAATCATCCGCCGCAAACCCGCGACCTGGTGGCAAACCATCACCATCGACCGGGGTCAAAAGCACAATGTAGGAGTCCAACTCCCAGTGCTTGCTGCAGAAGGACTCGTCGGTAAGGTAGACCGACCAGACGACGAGACTTCCACCGTGATTTTGCTGACCGACGAGAAGTGCCAAGTTTCAGCCCGAATCGAAGGCACTCAGGAGGTCGGCATCCTCAGTGGACAACGCGCCCAATACGGAAGTACACCCGTATTGCGCCTGCGCTACTTGTCCAAAGAGGCGAAGATCAAGCCCGGCGCTAAAGTCGTTACGACTGGCCGAGGTGGACTCTTCCCTGCCAATATTGAACTGGGAACCGTGACCTCATTTGAGGCTGGCTCGTTCGATGCGGAGGCACAGGTGAAACCGGCAGTAGACTTTGCGGCGCTAGAAACCGTATTCGTCTTAACCGGCCACCAATAACTTGTGATCAGATACCACCTCAGCATCCTGTTCCTCGTCTTGGCTGCCTGCATCTTGCAGCAGTTCCTGCCGGCCATTACCGCGCTATATGATGCGCGCATCCTTTTACTGCCACTCGTTTTTCTCTGCTGTGCCGTGACGGTCAGCTTCTCCCCAATGCTTGTGCTGGCATTCATTTGCGGCTTCCTCTGGGACGCCCAAAACTCCCTGGGCCCACACGGCGGAGACCCGGAAATCTACAAAACCCCGGTAGACACCATCCATTTTGGTTATTCCATCATCCTTTACGGACTCATGGGGGTACTCATGCAGGGCATTCAACCCCTTTTCAGAAGAGGCATTTGGCAAGTATCTGCCATCCTCACTGGAATCGCGATCTTCCTCTACCTTTTAGCAGAATATCTGCTCATCAATTTCATCCGAGGGGAATTCATTTTCCCAGCCCGGGTCTTCTATCAGATCTGGATTACCGCAGCCCTCACGATGATCTGCTCCCCCTTTGTCTTCGCGCTCCTATTCAAACTAGCCAAGGCCTTCAATCATGTCATCAGCTATGACGGCCTGAAAAGGCGCTACTTCAAATCAGACCCTTACACGTTGGACATCTAACAAATTTTTGATCTAAGATATTTTTTCATGAAGCAACCACGTTACAGATACCGCCTCTACCTCCTCACCTTGTTGGTGCTGGTCGGCTGTGGCGTACTGCTAACAAAGCTCTATGAAGTTCAGATCGAGCGCCAGGAAGAGTTCCGGGAGCTAATGCCTGACAACTACGAAGTACGCATCCGCGAACCCGGCGTACGCGGTGAAATCACCGATAGGAATGGAGTCACCCTCGCCAAGAACCTCATCGATTATCAGGTCGTCTTCGACCTTGAGGAAATTCACCGCGACTACCTCGAGCACAGTAAATCTGAAAAGACCGAGGAAGAAGAGGACACGCCCGAGGAAAAAAAAGACATCGTGGCGATCATCAACGAGTGGGTTCGACCCAGACTCGCCGTCCATGGCCTGGACACAAGCTACAGCGCGCGTGCGCTCAGCGCCCACTACAAGACCCATGGAGGATTAGTCCCCTATGTCTTCCGTGACGATCTCACCTACGAACAATTTGCCCATTTCGCAGAACACAACCTGGAACTACCAGGTGTCTATGTACGTGTCGCGCCACGCCGAGTCTACCCGTTCGGAGCTCTAGGCTCCCATGTAGTCGGCTTCCTCAAGCAATGGGAAAAGGGAGATGTCCCTCCTGAGTTCAAACACTACATTGGCGACGCCAGAGGCATCGAAGGCATTGAAGCCACCCTGGACCAATATCTCAGAGGCAGCGAAGGCATTCGCACCATTCTCAAGGATGAAAAGGGGAAAACTCTACGTGATGTCGACTACATGAGACCAGGACCGGGCTCCGAAGTCGCTCTCACCATCGACGCACGTGTTCAGTACCTGACAGAGTCTGTACTCAGACGCGCAGGTCGCGCCGCCGCAGTCGTCATGGATCCCCGCACCGGAGAAGTACTGGCCATGGCCTCCGTGCCAGATTTCGACCCTAATGATTTTATTCCGGCAATCACGACAGAGAAGTACCAGAATTACCGATCAAACAAGGGAGCACCCTTCCTCAACCGTGCGATCAGCAACTTCCCTCCCGGCTCCACCTTTAAAATCCCTACAGCGATTGCCGGCTGCCTCAATGGCCAGCACGGTGCCTACTGCAACTGCATTGGTTATACTGCATACGGCAAAGCCAAGATCCGCTGCTGGAAGACATACGGCCACGGCAACCTCGGGCTGGCTGAAGCTATTCAGCGCTCCTGCAATCCATACTTCATGAAGATGGCCAACACCATGGGCCCTGAAAAAATGGTAGAAACCTTCCAAAACCTGGGACTCGGCAAAACCACCGGCATCCGACTCCCGAACGAATCTCCCGGGATCCTGCCCGGAAGTATCGAATGGCAACGCCGATTCAGGGATAAGAGCATGACTCCGGCCTTCACCGGCATGCTATCCATTGGCCAAGGTGATAGTGAAGCGACTCCTCTGCAGATGGCCAGCATCATCAGCGCGGTCGCCAATGGCGGAAGGTTTTACCAGCCACGCATCGTACGCAGCGTCACCCACCCTACACTCGGAGTCCAAATTGCTGACAGAGCCAAGCTCAAAGCAGATCTTCTCAAAGAAGGGCTCGACCCAACTCATCTGGAAACTATCAGGACTGGCATGCGACTCGCCGCCAACAAAGTAGGCGGAACAGCGCGACGAGCCTCTCTAGCAGACATCGTCATTGGCGCTAAAACAGGTACTGCACAGACTGTCGACTTGGGCATCAAAACTCACGTGGCCTGGACTGTCGCCTTTGCACCGTACGACTCACCACGCTACGTAGTCGTAGTCGCCGTAAAACGCGGATCAAGTGGCGGCGCCGTAGCAGGCCCTCTAGTCAAGCTCATCCTAACAGGACTCTTCGCACAAGAAGAAGGACACAAACTCCCCCTCGCAAAGCTTTCCCCCTACCAAGGCAACCTCGATATCATCGATGCCATTTCACTCCCAGATGACAACCAACTGGCAGCCACATTCTCTGACAACGGAGAAACTGGCGACGAAGCCTCTTCGATTGTCATCGTTAAACCAGAACCTGAAGTACCAGAAAATCTACCTAACCCCACAATCAAACCCGAAGTGGACCAGCGTGGATCCGTGATTCCACGAGCCATTCCCGTCCAAGAATAATTTCTAACAAAACAATCTACACAACTTAACTTATCAAACTACATGATCAGTCGTATTAAAAAAGCTTTAGGCTTTGGCGAGCCGGATCCGAATCAAGGCGTCACGCTCGTAATCAATGCTGAAAAGCTGGAACGTCGTGTCGCCCTCATCGAAAACGGAAGTCTAGAAGAATACAACGTCGAGCGAGAAGGTGATGCCAATATCGTTGGCGGCATTTTCAAAGGCACAGTCAAAAACATCGAACCCGGCCTCAAGGCCATGTTCGTAGACATCGGTATGGAGAAAAACGCCTTCCTCCACTTCTGGGATGCCATCCCTGCCGCCCTAGATAGCGGATTGGAAGAAATCCAGCGTGAAAACAAGCCAAAGAAGCAGCAGAAGAAAATCACCTCCAAGGATATTCCTAGCATCTACCCGATTGGATCCGAAATCATGATCCAGGTCTCCAAGGGACCAATCGGGAACAAAGGCCCACGCGTAACCACCAACATCTCTTTGGCCGGGCGCTATCTCGTCCTGATGCCGTTCTCCGAGCAGTTCGGTATTTCACGTAAGGTAGATGACCCGAAGGAGCGCCAACGCCTGCGCCGCATCATGCAGAAGCTTAAAGTTCCGGATGGAATGGGCATCATCATGCGTACCGTGGCTCAAGGACAACGTGCACGCCATTTCGTCCGCGACCTTGCCATGCTGCTTGAGCAATGGGCCGAGGTAGAACGTAAACGTGACTCCAAGCCCGCACCAGTCATCACCTTCCAGGAGCCTGGCCTCATTGAGCGCACTGCACGTGATTTCCTTACCGACGAAGTAGACCAAGTCATCTGTGACGACCTGGAGACCACAGAGTTCATGCGTGATGTTGCAGGCCGCATCTCACGCCGCGCCAAGAGACGCATCCACTACTTCCCTAGCCGTCAGTCCATCTTCAACAAGATCGGTGTACAGAAGCAAATTGACGAGGCCTTCCACCGTCAGGTCTGGCTGCCATGCGGCGGATATCTTGTCATCGACGAGACTGAAGCCCTCATCGCTGTAGACGTAAACACCGGCCGAAACAAAGGCGCCAAGGATGTCGACAAGATGATTCTCCAGACAAACATCGAAGCTGCTGAGGAAGTTGCCCGTCAACTCCGCCTCCGCAACATCGGTGGTCTCGTAGTAGTCGACTTCATCGACATGCGTCACAGACGTGACCAGCAGACCGTCTACCGCGCAATGAAAGAGCGCCTCAAGCGTGACAAAGCCAAGACTCAGGTCATGCAGATCTCGCCGATCGGCTTGATGGAAATGACACGTCAGCGCCTCAATGAATCACTGCGTGACACGATGTACGAGCCATGCCCGTACTGCCAAGGCCGCGGCCGCGTGAAAACTGTTTTCACAATGTCAGTTGAGATTCAGCGACAGCTGAATACAGTAATCCAGAGAAATCAGGACACGAACCTCGGCGACCTCGTCATCGTGGTGAACCCGGACGTCCTGAACCGCTTCAAGAAAGAGGACTCCAAAATCCTCATGGAACTGGAGCGCAGCCACAAGGGACGTCTCATCTTCCGCACAGACTCAGGCATGCACCGTGAGCGCTTCCTGATCATTGATGCGGCAACCGAGAAGACCATCTTCCAGACAGCATAGGTAAATAATGGATCCCGAAGTCATCGAAGTGGAGGTAGACGAAGTCGTCACCTCCACAGGCAAAACAAAGACCAAAAAGCAAGCCGCGCCAGAGCAGGAACAAGCTTCCATGCCGAAGATGAACCTGCGCACACGCATCACCCTGAAGATGCTGCAGCTTGCCGCTAACCCGAAAACAGCCCGCTTTTTCAAAAAGGCCTGGTGGCCGCTGTGGGCCATTGTCGGGGTCTTTGTGGTTGCCTTAGGCATTGTCTTCGGGATCGTATTTCTCATCTGGAAATTCCTTGTCGCTTTGGCACGCCCTTACATGGAACTCTTCAGCAGAAAGAGCTGATCTGAACCTATGAATAAGCAAACCCGCATCATACTCGTTCTCCTCTCCCTTCTCTGTGTCTTCACATCTTCTGTGAATGCGCAGGCTCTCCTTTCACCACCATTCGGCTTAAAGTGGGGAGACAACCCATCCAAACTTCTGGACTGGGCTGATCAGAGCGACCTGGACATCACGATCAACCTTCCCGGCAAGGAAAGAGACAAACGACACGTCGTCATCTCCAACCCCAACGCCGACACTCTGCCCGGGCATCAAGCTACCTCCATCGAGGCGCGCTATGAGAAAGGCATGCTCTACGAGGTAACACTTCACTATGCGGACCCGAAGCTGAACGTCATGCAAGCGAAGGCTAAGTTCCTCAACGCCAAGAAAGCCCTAACAGCGAGACACGGACCCTTCAAACTTAGCGCCAAAAGGCGAGACAACGATGATGGCTTCCTGACAGAATCCATCTCTTATCACATCGAGCCAGTATCCGGCCTATTCCTCATGCTGACCTATACCGAGATTACAGACACCATGCGTAAAAGCGGAAAATCACGCTTCTCGCTGATCTACCGCAACGACAACTTACTTAAGCACAAAAAGTAGCATCAACTCTGAGGCAGCAACCAGTCTGACCAAGGCCCTTCCCTCACCTGGTCCACTTCGACAAACTTCCAAGAGACTTGCTGCCCACTTTTTACTCCTAAGAAGTCTCTTACGGCTGGGCTGATATCGAGTCCGGCGTTTCCATTACGGTTTGGTTTGGGGCTCTTGCCCAAGAAAACGTAATTATAATCATCTGTGTAGAAGGGGCCACAGTCCTTCCACTGCGCATAGCAAACCTTCTTACCAAAATGGATCGCAATCCAGCGGTTGTGGCAAACTGACTGACCTGGCGCCTTGGCTGCACGCCAGAACCAACGGATCACTCGGGAAGCCTCTGGCTTGTGCCGCCCACCACCTCTGGCCACATCATTATAGGGCAAGGCAATATAGAATGGGTTCTGCCTTGGAACAAACCCCGCCGGAAAGTAACCATTCCTGCGATTCGGGTCGTCCACACCTCCAAAATTTCTTACCCAGTTTGGATCCCATGAGCTGGCATGGTTATGTACCGGATTGTTCTGGGAGGCATCCTCGCCTACCCAGAATATCGTCACCGGGATATTACGCCTCCAGCTATAATCAAAGGTCTCCCAGGCATTTGGACCCTCCAGCACAATTTTGACCTTTGGCGGAACACGGTAGGGATCGCGGATATCATCAAATGACTCACGTTGCCCCTCCAAATTATGCTGATGCTCGCTCTCCAGCTTATCCCAGAGCATGTTCGCATGCGCGCACTGCAAAGCACTCAAGCCCAATACGGCTCTCCATATCCCAGAGCGATAAGATGAAAAACTATTCATAATAGACTGCAGCGGAGGCTAGCAAACTATGGACGATAATCAAGATACAAAAAGCCCCGTGGAATTACTCCACAGGGCTTGCATGAATTGTTTAGCTTCTAAAACTCAGAGTATTTACTCCTCACCAGACTCAGGGGACTCATTTTCGGCACCATCTTCTGTTGCAGCTGGAGCCTCTTCGGTGCCCTCTGCATCGTCAGCCTCTTCTTCATCGGCATCTGGTACTACTCGGGCAATGTCCTGAAGCTTCACGCCATCTTTCATGGTCACCAGCTTCACACCCTGGGTGTTTCGACCAGCTTCGCGAATATCAGCACAGCGGATACGGATAGACTGACCATCGGAGGTCATGAGCATCAGCTCGTCTCCCGGAAGCACCATCACCGCACCAGCGACATCGCCAGTCTTCTCGGTACACTTCATCGTAATGATACCCTTACCACCTCGAGTCTGCGCACGGTAGTCACCGAATGGTGAACGCTTACCGATACCATTCTCGGAAGCAACAAGCAGCGTACCTTCATCGTCTACGAGAGCAAGGCCAACCACATAGTCATCACCGACAGGCTTGATCCCCTGCACACCAGCAGTGTTTCGACCCATAGAGCGAGCCTGCTCCTCATTGAAGCGAAGGCTGAGACCCTTACGGGTTACGAGAATCACCTCATTGGTACCACTGGTCAGACGGCAGTCGATGAGCTCGTTACCTTCTTCCAGCTTGATGGCGATAATGCCGTCCTTACGATAGTTACGGAAATCACTGAGAGAAGTTTTCTTCACCTTACCACTACGGGTAGCGAAGAGCACAAAGCCATTGTCTTCCCCAAATGTCACATCATCACCTTCTTCATTGGTCTTACGCTCAAGACGCAATGTGGCGGCGATTTTCTCTTCCGGCTGAAGATTGAGAACGTTCTTGATGTTACGCCCCTTGGAGGCACGGGAACCTTCCGGCAGACCATAGACACGTTCAACATAGACACGGCCTGTGTTCGTGAAGAACATCAGGTAGTCATGAGCCTGAGCAGAGAAGAGGTGCTCGACGAAATCCTGCTCCTCATCATTCTTTGTCTTGGTCTCCATACCGCGGACACCTTTACCACCACGTGCCTGCACACGGTATTCGGCACTAGGAGTACGCTTAATATAGCCGCGGTTAGACAGTGTCACGATCATGCCATCATTAGCGATCAGATCTTCAATCGCGATCTCACCTTCGTCTGGAAGGATTGGGCAACGGCGTGGAGTCGCGTGCTTTTCTTTGATCTCAAGAAGCTCATCTTTGATGATGGTTAGAACACGCACCTCGGAACCGAGAATATCGATGTAATCCTTAATCTCATCAAGGAGCTTGTCGTATTCCAGTTTAACCTTGTCCTGCTCCATACCAGTGAGCTGGTAAAGGCGGAGTTCTAGGATCGCATTGACCTGACGGTCAGTGAAGATGTAACGGTCGCCTTTGATACTTGGCTGCTCACGGATGAGGATACCAAGACTCTCAGCAGTCTTCACTGGGAAGTCATAAGCTTTGAGACGATCACGAGCTTCCTCACGGTTCTTGGAATCACGGATGATCTTTATAAAATCATCGAGATGACCCAGCGCCAGCAAGAATGCCTCAAGGTTCTCCGCACGAGCTTCTGCCTTCTTAAGCAAGTAGCGTGTACGGCGGATCACCACATCACGACGGTGCTCAATGAAGGCATCCAGAGCATCCATCAATGATAGCTGCTTAGGACGGCGCTCATGGATCGCCAGCATATTCACACCGAAGGAAGTTTCCATGGAGGTGAGCTTGAAGATCTGGTTCACCACCACCTGCGGGCGTGCGTCGCGTTTCAGCGTGATCTCGATCCGTGTTTCCTCATCGGAAAGGTCACGCATACCAGAAATATCAGTAAGCACTTTTTCACGAACAAGCTCGGCGATACGCTGCTGCAGGGTAGCACGGTTCACGCCGTGTGGCACCTGAGTGATAGTCAGCACGGCTATACCTGAAGCCTTTTCCTCGATTTCAATCTTACCGCGCATTTTGATACTGCCGCGACCAGTGTGGAAATAGCTATCGATGCCCTTGTACCCACGAATCTCACAGGCAGACGCGAAGTCCGGCCCTT
The DNA here is from genome assembly GCF_900141815.1 of Rubritalea squalenifaciens DSM 18772. NCBI lineage: Bacteria > Pseudomonadati > Verrucomicrobiota > Verrucomicrobiia > Verrucomicrobiales > Rubritaleaceae > Rubritalea > Rubritalea squalenifaciens. The sequence goes on along the minus strand of NZ_FQYR01000004.1, from coordinate 240,283 downwards.
TGATGAATTCCTTCATTTCATCGATCGTGATATGCGGGTTATCAATGCGCGCACAGACACCATCGATCACCTCGCCCATATTGTGGGCAGGAATGTTGGTAGCCATACCCACCGCAATACCCGTACCACCATTCACCAGTAGGTTCGGAATGGCAGCAGGGAGAACAACGGGCTCATCACGAGTTTCATCGTAGGTTGCCACGAGGTCGACCGTCTCCTTTTCAAGGTCGGTCATCATCGCTGTACCCATATGAGTCAGGCGGGCCTCAGTGTATCGCATCGCCGCGGGAGCATCACCCTCCACGGAACCGAAGTTACCTTGCCCGTCCACCAACGTTTCACGCATGGTCCATGGCTGGGCCATGTTCACTAGAGTCGGATAGATGGCACCATCACCGTGTGGGTGATATTTACCCATCGTGTCACCTACGATACGCGCACACTTCAAGTGCGCCTTACTCGGAGACAAACTAAGGTCGTGGTGCATCGCATAGAGCAAGCGTCTTTGCGAAGGTTTGAGTCCGTCCCTCGCATCCGGCAAGGCACGGGAAATGATTACTGACATCGAGTAATCCAAGAATGACTTGGACATCTCATCTGCCACGTTAATCGGTCTAATTGCGTCAGACATGATTATAGGAAATTAGGTTAAAGGGTTAAACGTCCAGGTTACGTACGTTAAGAGCATTGTCCTCGATGAAACGCTTGCGCGGCTCAACGATATCGCCCATCAGGACGTCGAACATTTTGTCAGCCTCAAGAGCATTTTCCTCATCGAGACGGACACGAAGAAGCTGGCGGGTCTCTGGATCCATGGTGGTGTTATAAAGCTCTTTGGCATTCATCTCACCAAGACCCTTGAATCGCTGGATTCGCATCCCGCGGCGACCAATTTCTAACACTTTATCAAGGAGCTCGAAGAGGTTAAACACCGGAAGTGCTTCCTCCTGATCACCTGCACCTTCACACAAATCAAAGAGCGGCTTATCATCAGAATAGAACGGTTCAGTTGGAACACCGAGCTCATTAATGCGACCGAGAATCTTCTGGATAGCATGCGCTTCATGTAGTTCATGCTTCATCGCACGGCGCTGGACACCAGCATACTTCTCTTTGTATCCAGCTTCCTCTTCTTCTGTTAGTTCTTCATCAAAAAGTCGAAGGTCACGGTTGTTAGCCGCGAACTCAAGAAGATCTTTCTCAGTATTAAGATAGTGAATAAACTCTTCATTACCTTGGCGCACACGCACCATATACTCTGGCAAATGACCCTCGACACGGGCTTCAAGTAAGTCACGGAAATTACCACCGTGCCCTTCGAGAGCACCGATGAAACGCTTCAGCTGCGCGAGAGAATCAAGTACGCCACGAAGAACCTCACCATCAGTGACGGCATCTTTACCATCCTTGACAAGACGCACATCCTCGGAACCAAGCTCGATGAGGATCTTGTTCAGTGCTGGATCGTCTGCAATGTACTCCTCACGCTTCTTACGCGTAATCTTATAGAGTGGCGGCTGGGCGATATAAAGATATCCAGCTTTCACCAACTCAGGCATATGACGGCAGAAGAAAGTCAGCAACAGCGTACGAATGTGCGCGCCGTCAATATCAGCATCCGTCATGATGATAACCTTGTGGTAACGCACCTTCTCAAGATTGAACGCACCTTCTTGGTCACCCTCACCGATGCCAGCACCAATCGCCGTAATCATCGCCTGAATTTCCTTGTTTTGCAGCGCCTTATGAAGACGTGCTTTCTCCACGTTGATCACCTTACCACGCAATGGCAGAATCGCCTGAGTAGTACGGTTACGACCAGATTTCGCAGAACCACCAGCGGAGTCACCCTCCACAATGTAGATTTCAGACTTGGCCGGATCTCGCTCGGAGCAGTCAGCCAGCTTACCGGGTAGACCACCACCAGACATCACAGACTTACGCACGGTTTCACGCGCCTTGCGAGCCGCTTCACGTGCACGGGCAGCATTCACTGCCTTGTCGATGATCATCTTCGCGAGATTCGGATTCTCTTCAAAATACTCCTGAAGACCCTCGTAAACAATGGAACTAACCACACCCTCGATCTCAGCATTCACCAGCTTGTCTTTAGTCTGGGAACTGAAACGCGGGTTTGGCATCTTCACACTGATGACACAGACGATCCCTTCACGGACGTCGTCACCGGAAAGTGACGGATCCTTGTCTTTCAGGATCTTGTTAGCCTTCGCGTACTGGTTAATGGAGCGGGTCAAGGCGCCACGGAAACCTGTCAGGTGCGTACCACCGTCTGCGTTTGGAATAGAGTTCGCATAACACAGGATATTATCTTGGTAGCTATCATTGTATTGGAAAACAACATCTGCAAAGACATCATCTTCCATGGTCTTGCCATCGTAATCAATCTCGACTTTGCGCTTACCTGTGAGGACTACCGGAGATTCATGCACTGTCGTCTTATTAACCCCAAGCTGCTCCACGAATTCCTCGATACCTCTCGCATAGAAGAAAGTCTCTTTGCGAGATTTTTCAGGGTTCTCATCTTCAAGTACGATGGTGAGACCTGGGTTTAGGAACGTCAACTCACGTAGGCGAGTAGCCAAACGATCAAATTCAAACTCAATGGTATCAACAAAGATAGTCGCATCCGGGAAGAAAGTGATCTTGGTGCCAGTCTTGCTGGATGGAGCTTCACCGACAACCTCCAGAGGCTCAGTGGTCTTACCGCGCTCAAACTGAATCTGGTATACTTTACCATCTCTGGTAACTTCAGCACGGAACCAATCTGACAGAGCGTTCACACACTTGGCGCCCACACCGTGAAGACCGCCGGAGTACTTGTACGCACCCTGGCCAAACTTACCACCCGCGTGCAGGCTCGTAAGCACCAGTTCAACGGCCGGAATACCAAACTTAGGGTGCATATCCACCGGGATACCACGACCATCATCAGAGATGGAAATGGAGCCATCCACATGGATGGTCACTTGGATCGTACTACAATAACCAGCAAGATGCTCGTCAATGGAGTTATCTAGAACTTCAAATACACAGTGATGGAGGCCTCTGACATCAGGGTCACCGATATACATACCGGGACGTTTACGGACGGCTTCAAGACCCTCCAGTTTATCGATTTGTGAGGCGCCATACTCCTGTTCGTTTGAGACATTTGTTTCAGCAATTTCAGGCTCTTTAGGCGAATCAGACATGAGTGGAATGAAGGTATAATTCTCCCCCCTAAAGACAAGAAAAAGACACCCTAAAACTGAGTTTTTTGCGTCCAAAAATGGACTCTCAAAACAGCAGAAACAGGCCTCAACCAAGAATCCTCGTAATAGACTCTATATAAGAACGTTAGATAAATCCAACTAGAGTCCCAGAAGCTCCACCTGCCACTTCATCAAAACCTCTTCAGGCCCAACCTCGTTCGCAGCCAAGGATTCAATCACAGCACGTGCAATAATCAGGGAAGAATCAATGTCCAACTCAGCCGCAACAGCATCCCTTTTCTCCATCAGCACATTCACTCGATCATCAAAACCATCATCTTTGATACGCTTAGGACCCGCCTTTTTGCGCTGCGGCAACTTGTTGTCTGGCAATTCCTGCACCTCAGTAATCGCCTTGAAGAAATTCTTTCTGCGCTGGGATCGGAAATGCTTGGGCAATTCCGGAGTCTGCCCTTTGAGAACCTGATTCACCCAAGCAATCAATTGCTTGTTGCCGCACACCATAAACGATGGTCTATCCCACTCAGCAGCCTCAGTATCACGCCAGTACCAGAGAGCACGTAGATATGCCAGCCCCTTAGGGTTCATCTTCCCAGAACCAGAAATCCTCCACGGATCCTCCTTACTCTGTGGTCTCTCCAGAACCTTTTCACGGGCATTATCACAACTCTCTACGAACCACTCATAGCGCCCCTTCTCCTTGAGAGATGCGATCATGATCTCCGCCATAGGCTTCAGATACCTGACATCATTGATCGCATACTGCTCCATCTTCTCCGTCAGCGGACGCTGAGACCAGTCAGCTTTCTGAGAGGCCTTGGAAAGCTCGATATCCAGATAGTGCTGAACCAAGTTCGCGTAACCGAACTGGCGAACCCCGAGCAAGCGCGCCGCTATCTGGGTATCCCAGATTACAGGAGGCACAACTCCCAGATCACGGCGCATCATGACGATATCGTAGTCCGCACCATGCATCCAGATACTCGCAGTCTCCAGAAACTTTGTCAGTGGACTGAGATCTTCGATGGCCAATGGATCGATCAAGGCGTGATTCTCCCCATCAGTGAACTGCAGAAGACACAATTTCTCGTGATATCGATGCAAACTATCAGCCTCCGTATCCAAGCCACGAAAGTCACCCTGACAGTTATCCAAATATTCTGCTAATTCTTGTGATGTTTGAATCATACTCTGAACAATAATCTTAGGGAATCATCCCAGCCGCCTACAGACCCTTGAGTAATAGTTCTGCGTTATTTTGCGTCTGATTGAGAGCCTTCAGCAAGGTTGTCACTGCGTCTCCTACTGGAAGCGCTGCGACAACACGTCTGATCTCTAACACCCTCTGCATTTCATCAGGATGATAGAGTCGGTCATCATTACGTGTTCCACTTTGAGGGATATGGATCGCCGGGTAAACACGTTTTTCTGCTAATTCTCTATCAAGACGGATTTCCATATTACCAGTTCCCTTGAATTCCTCAAAGATGACTTCATCCATACGGCTTTCAGTCTCGATCAAAGCGGTGGCTAAAATAGTCAGGCTTCCCCCTTCTTCTACGTTACGCGCAGCTCCGAAAAACTTGCGACTCTTCTGCAACGCTGCTGGGCTAACACCACCACTACCTATAGGTCCACCTTGGTTAGCATTGTTGTGACCACGTGCCAGACGAGTCAAGGAGTCTAGCAGAAGCACTACATCCTTACCAAGCTCAACGAGACGCTTAGCCCTCTCTAACACCAAGTCTGACACCTGGGCATGACGGCGTGATGGCTCATCGAAGGTAGAACTAAAAACTTCCGCATCCACGGTCTCCTCGAAATCAGTTACCTCCTCAGGGCGCTCATCAAGCAAGAGAATGATTAGCTCAACCTCAGGATGGTTAGACTTGATGGACTTGGCAATTTGCTTGAGCAGGATCGTCTTGCCCCCACGAGGAGGAGCCACGATCAAACCACGCTGCCCCTTACCTAGTGGAGCAATCAAATCAACCAAACGTACACCCAGACCACCTTCCTTACCATTTTCCAAGATGATACGCTCATTCGGGAAAAGAGGGGTGAGTTTATCAAAATCTTTCGGCTTGGAGTACTCCTCTACAGGAACACCCTCAACCGCCAGAACCTCCAAAGCAGACAAGTATTTATCGCGCCCTCTTGGAGCACGCATCCTTACGGTAATTTTCTGACCAACAGCCAAACCGTGCTTACGAATCAGATCTCCACCAATGTAAAGATCGTCCGGAGAGGTCTTGAAAGAACGCTTTGGATCACGCAGCATTGCGTAATTATCCTTAGCCTGCTCCATGAAACCATAGCCCTCCAGAATCGTGCCATGCTTGGCATAAAAGCTCAGGATATCAAAGACTAGCTGGCTCTTGGTAGCCGTAGTCTGTGTCCGGATTGGCAATTTCTCCACGATCTCGTGCATCTCAGCAAGAGGCAGCTCACGAAATTCGTTCACATTCACCTTTTCAGGGACATCATACTTCGGCTCCTCCTCTTCGGCTGGCTGAGTATCACCTCCTTGCTGATCAACTTCAGCCTCAGGCTTAATTTCTTCGGCTTCTTCGTTCGGCAGTTCTTCGCTCATGATCTTAAATCTTCTATAAATCTTTCTATCTGTGACTTTAACACAAATTTAGGACCTTCATTCCATAGCACAACATCGGCACATTTCACCTTATGGGAAATGGGGAGTTGAGCCTCAAGAATGGCATGGACCGTAGCATCATCGAATCCGCTCCTCATTATCAGCCTCTGCACCTGCGTCTTACGCGATACAGCGACCACCAGATTTGCATCCTGACCGAAGTCAAAGCCACCTTCAAACAGAAGCGGCACATCTGCAATAAACAATGACGCTGACGAAGTATGCTCCGCCTCCGCCATTCTGGCAAGACATTCTTTTCTTACCATGGGGTGGATCAAATCCTGGAGCTTTTGCTTCTTCCGCTCATCCCCAAAGACCACTTTCCTCATCCACGGTCTATTCAGCTCCCCCTCTTCAGTCACAGCCCCCTCGCCAAACAAGGCTTTGACCTTATCCAAAACCTCCCTGCACTGATACAACTCCCAGACACAGGCATCACAATCGAACACAACCGCACCAGCCTGCGTGAAATACTCACAAGCCGTGCTTTTGCCGGTGGCTATCCCACCCGTTAGACCAAGTTTTTTCATACTCTCTCTAACCTAGAAAAAAATGAGGCGGAGTAGCCGCATCGTGCTACCCCGCCTACATGGAAATAAGTGTCAGTTACTGATTACTTAGGCATTGATGGCAGTACACCTTCAGCGCCACCACCACCAAGGCTTGGTGATGATCCACCACCAGCGTATGCTTGGCGGATTGGCTGACCAGTCGCATCAATGATCTGAGCAGTCACGAAGATGATCAGGTTGCTCTTGATGTGGTTCTCAGACTTGGACTGGAACAAACGTCCAACAAGTGGGAGATCACCAAGTACAGGCACCTTGTCCTCTACGTTCTGAACATCTTCACGCATGAGACCACCAACTGCCACTGTGTGGCCGTCGTAGATTGTCAGACCAGTGTTCACACGTCGTGTGGAGAATACTGGCATTTCAATACGGTTCTCAGTAATGGTGATAGTCACTGGATTACCAATTGCATCCTGAGCTGTAGTTTGGATCGGGGAACCATAGTTAATGAATCCTTCGAATTCTACGATTTCAGGAGCGAAACGGAGATCGATAGTGTAACCATCTTCACCGAGTGTTGGCTCAACCTCAAGTGTCACACCAGTATTGCGTGTTTCGAACGCTGTTGGTGTAGCTGGAGTAACTGGGAAGGCACCACCACCTTGAAGACCACCGTCGTTGTTCAGACCGCCGGTGATACCGCCAACCTGGTTTGGAAGTTCTGGTGGTTCGTACTCAGTTGGGTAAATAAACTCACGAATGATCTCAATCGTAGCTTTTTCACCGGAGCGGGAAACGATGCTAGGAGCAGTCATTACGTCAGCACCCTTCTTCTGAGAGAGGCCGCGCATAATCATCTGCACCTGTCCATCTGAGAACAGACCCGTAAGGGAAAGGATACCAGGAGCAACACTGCTGTTCTGGGATGTCCGATTAGGGTTGTTCAGGAAGGCATCAATACTGTCACGGTTGATAGCGTAGTCACCGGAGCGAAGGCCACCTGTTGCGATGTTTGATACATTCAGATTCTGAGCGGTTGGAATTCCAGGAATACCAAAGCCTTTAACAGGACTATTAAAGTTCGTTGAAGTACGAGGCGAACCATTACCGATGGTACCGCCACCCAGGAACATGGTGTTCGCATCAAGACCGAATGGAGAAACTACCCAGTCAAAGCCGAGTTCGTCTGTGTTCTCCTGAGAGATCTCAACAAACTTCGTAAGCATTTTGATCTGCTTAGGCTTCTGCTCACGCAGAGATTGAACGAGTGCCTCAACGAGGTCGATATTGGTAGCTGTGTTACGCACAGTAAGTACGGAACGTGCCTTGGAGAAGGTAGCAGTTGCACCTTCCGGGAATACGATACCGGACTTCTCGAGACTATCCTTAACTGGAGGAGCAGCCTTGAGACCTGTATCGCCACCACCAGTATCAAACGGATCGTCGGATACAGCACCTGCACCGGAGCTACCTTCACCGATGAGTGTCAGGAAGTCTGGTGGTACAGTGAAGGAACGTGTGAAGAGCTCTGCATCATCAACGTCAGTTGCTGGCAGAAGCACCACTGCGTAATCTTCTACGCGGTAGCGAAGGCCAGTCTTCTTACAGATCTGGTCCAGAACTACCTCGAGAGGCACGTTGCGGAGCATGAGGGTATCGATGCGCTTGGAGCCTGGGGCTGCAGCGTCGCCACCGAATCCACCGGCATCGCCGCCTGCATCACCACCAACAACGGCTGGCGTACGGACAACGAAGTTGATGCCTTTCTTGTTTGGATCAAGCTCGTCACGGTCGAGTTCACGTGAACGCATGCGGAGGAAATCAACCGCTTCGTTTACAGAAATGTTGTTAAAATCAACTACTGGAATATCGATGTTCTTGAGCTTACGGCGCAAATAGAGAGCACCAGTCACTTCTTCCTCGATTGGGTTATTAGGGCCATCAAAGACACCTGCAGGAGGAACGGCGATTTCCCATGCCTGATCCACCTGGCGAAGCATTTCTGCGCGGGTGTGATCGTAGGCAGCACGGTAGTAGTCAGATTTCACCTTAGCGATCTTCTCCATGCCACGTCGCGCTGCCTGGTTGTAGCGGTCGATGCGGAGAACTTCCTTGTACTCGCCTTCAGCCTCGTCGAATTGACCAAGGTTGAAGTAACCCTCAGCACGGTAAAGGAGCTTACGCACGGAATCTACGTTCGTGGTGTGCTCATAGGTAAGTACTGGGTTTGTACGAATAGGATCGTCAAGATACTCAAGCTGTTGCTTGGCTGCGACGTTGTTAGGATCTTTCTCAAGAACATCGTTCAGAAGTGAACGTGCTTCCTGATAGCGACCTGTACGTCTGTATTGCTGGGTAAGGGCGATCACGCCATCCACCAGGTGTCCGGTGTAAGCGTGACGGCGCTGAGCTGCTACTGGACCAGTTGGCAGCAGACTGATCGCTTTGCGATACTCTGCTACAGCAGTCTCGTAGTCATTTTCAGCGTAGGCCTTACGACCTGCGAGGAGGGCCGCGTCAGCTTCCTGAGTTCTTGCAGCACGCTGAGCGATTTCTCTCTTAACGAGATCACTCTGGGCGTAGGCTACATGGGAAGCAAGCGGCACGACAGCTGCCGCTGCCATGAGCATGGCTGCTGTGCGGCTGGATCGATGCGTAGGTGTTTTTTCCATGATTGGTGTGTAGGTTCTGTCAATTAGATGGGGTTTGTGAAGCTCTTTTTTCGGATTTTTGCACTTTTCCTTGGCCTAACATTTGACATTAGGCCAAGTTGTGCGGGTTCTGTCGTCTATTTACCTTTTCCAGGAATGGTGTGGGTTTTCTTCTGACCATCCTCTTCATACTCAAACTCAAGCTGGTACGAACCACTGCCGTCAGGCTTGATAGACTTCAGCTTATATGGCTTTACAGCCGCCTTAGGATCATACGGAAGTGAGAATGACTCACCCTCCTCAAGCTTGAAGGTCTCGCCACCTTGGCCAAGAGCATTTAATCTGAGATTAGCACTATAGTCAGAAAACTCGTTCTCACCGGAAGCCTTACCGCGCTTGAGAAGCAACAATGTGCGCCCCTGCTTCAGCGGATGAAGATCCTTAAGCTCGTAAGCATCCTGTGTCATACCACGATCATCGTCTACCTGCTGTTTCTTACCCAGCTGGAAGCGCTGATTCATAGGCTCCTTATCAAAGAGTTTGTCGCCAGGCTTCACCTGCTGATTCATCCTATTACCGGCAATGTCACGATAGTAGACGGAAATATCATCACCACCGAGGGCACTCCACTTCATGCGGTACTTGAACTCCTCGACACTATCTGCAGCGATCTTCTTAATCGGCAGAGGATGTGCTTTTGCGTCGTTAGGGTCGGTTTTTGCCGTAGCCTCATCCATGTTGGTGAAACCATCGCCATCCGGATCTCTCTCAGGAGCATTCGCGTAGCCGGGATCTAGGTTGTGCTCAATCCACCAGCGGTTAGGAATACCGGGATGAACCTCTTCCTCTGTACTGTAGAGATCGATCGGCTGTTCACTGCCAGTCTTCACGTAGAGACGCTGCCCTACAAAGATTCCAAGCTTCCTGCCGTCAGGATCAACGATGTCATCAATCTTGATACCTGCATCTCTCAACTCAAGAGCAGAGTCAAGACGACCTGCAGCTGCCACACTGGCGTCATTGTTTGGCTCTGGAACGCGCCCACCCCCTTTTGAGGCTTTATCGCCACCAAACAGAATTATTGCACCAACAGCGAGAGCAACGACTGCCGCTCCACCTACTGCTGCTTTTTCGTAATTTTCTTTTGCCCAAGACATTGTATTTTTTCTGGTTTGGGATTCAAATTATTCTTCGTTATCAGCGGCACTACCGCCCTTACCCGGAATCTTCACATCACTCTTTGGCTTGAAGACCAGTAACTCCATCTGCAGATACACATTCACCTTCTCATCACCAAGAATCGGCATTAGGTCACGTGTATCATCCATCGCTGCTGGTTGAGCAGGCTCAGGAGTCGCATCAGCTGCGGCGGCGCCATCAGCAGCACCTTCTTCTCCATCACCTTCAGCAGGAGCAAAGAAGCCACCATCACCGGCCGCATCAAATCCTCCGAAACCACCATCAGCAGGGTCTGCCGGCTGGGCTGCAGCAACTTGCGCATCAGCTTTGGTCGGCGCCTCAGTTTTGTCATTCAGCACACGAATGGTGCGAATGGCGAAGAAGTACTTCTCAGAGTTTGCAATGGACTCGAGCACCTTCTGCGCCTGCGCTTCAGTACCACGGAAGGCAATCTCAAGAGTTTGCGCTTCGTATACTGAGTCATCCTTAGCTTCTCTACCATTACGCCTGTCGTTAGAACCAGGCTTCTCAGCTTCGATCTTCGATCTAACTACCTTGGTCAACTCGACATCACCTGCGCTAGCAAGCTGTGAGAAGAGCCACTGGAAAGCCTCAAGCTGGTACTTGAGTTCACCAGTCGCCTGCTCGAACGGCTGCTTAGCAGTATACTCCTCAAAACCATAGAACGTATTGTCAGGTACTTTGCCTTTGCTCTCCTCGAAAGCCGTATTGAGAGACTCCCGGTACTTGTTCAGCATAGGACCGAACTGAGTGGTGGGAAAGTCCTCCATGGACTCTGGACGATAAGCAAGCAACTTGTCCTGCAACTTGACAGCTGCATCATGGAAGGCACGTACATTCTCCTGCTTGACCTCACGGTTTTCAGCATTCGGGAATGGAACACTTTGCTGAAGCTTCAGCTCAGTGGCCTCCATTTTCTTGGTATTGTTACGGAAGTCTTTGGCATCGCCTGATTTCTGAACGGACAGATAAATCAGAGCTGCTGACCCCACTAAGGTGACACCTGCAAGTGCCGAGGTAAATTTGTTTTCCTGTATCCAGCTCATACTATTTCTTCAGTGGGATAGGTTGTTTAAGTGGAAGGATCACCGTGAATGGTGCCGCGTAATTGTCATTCAGACTGGTCTGATTCTCAACAACCACCTTGTTAGTAGGCAAGGTGATGGTCTTGGTCTTGTTACCTCTCTCACCATCTTTCACTTCCATGGTGAAGGTGAAGTATTCAGACTCCTGGTTGAACTTTTCAGCCATGCTGTTGACCTTGGATGAACCGTTCTGACCACGCCAGAGACCCTTGATGCGCACCGCATTGATCATCGGCGCCACATAATCTCTATTACGTCGACCTTTCGAATCAAACTCCGGCTCAGCCAGAGCAATGGATGCCATGGAAGACTTTCCTGACTCGGTTTTCGGGAAATCATCTTTAATAGCCGAACGGCCCGTCACTTCGCCATCCTTCACTTCGTCTGGCGAGTAATTGACGATCGGGTCGAAATCAACCACCCAGACATATGGATCAGCAAAGTTCGTCTTCACCTCATTGATGGCCCCTAACCAGTAGGCTTGGCCGTCATGAGCTGAGAGGTACTTGCCAACCACTTCGCTAATCTTCTCCTCATTCTTTGTCGCGTTCTCGATCGGACGAGCAAATTGCTCGAGCTCCTGAACACGCTTGGCCGCTTTCTTATACTGACTCTCTTCGGTGGCAGATTTGCTTGCCTGGTAGGCAAAGAGACCACCGAAGGAAGCAATGATGATAGCTGCTGCACCAATCAAGTATGGCTTACGACGAGCATCGTCTCTCTTGGCCTGAACCACATCAGGGACTAGGTCGATAGCCAGCTGGGCTTTTCCAACATGCCTGAGCGCAAGACCAACAAGCTCACCGAGAAGATGTGCTTCCACGGATACACGGTCAACATCAACACCCTGGCCGACAGAGACGCGCTTCAATGGATTAAACTTCTCTACAGGAAGACGAAGCTTCTCCTGGAAGAACTCAACAATGTTAGGAAGATTGGATCCACCACCTGAGATGAACACTCGCTTAGGAGCATTACCGCCATGCTGGCTGCGGAAGTAGTTAGTAGTACGAGCAATCTCAGCCGGCATACGGTTGAGTGCGGTGCGAATACATGTCGCGAGTGCACCGGTAAGCTCGTCCATCTGTGAGGTATGTCTGGTATCGAGTGCCACCATTCCATTGGTGCACTTCTGGGACTCAGCCTCTGTGAATGGAACGTTGTACTCCTTAGCTATAGCAGTCGTAACTGTAGAACCACCAATGGAAATGCTGCGCGTAAAGATACGCTTACCTTCCATGTAGATCAGGTTACTGGTGCGAGCACCAATATCAATCAAGAGTGCAGGCTCATCCAGATCTGGATAGTTCATTCGGAATGCATTGCAGAGAGCCATTGGGGCTGCATCTACAGAGCCAGTATCCATCCCTGCCTCAAAGACGCAGTCGTTGATTTCATCAAGAGCATCGCTCTTGATAGCCACCAACACAACCTCTTGCTCGGCTCCTGGCACATCCAGCTTCTGCCAATCCCAGATCACTTCATTGATCGGGAATGGGACATGCTGCTGCGCTTCAAAAGTGACCAACTGCTCGATATTATCACTATCGAGTGCTGGGAGTTTTACAAAGCGGGTGAAAACGGATTGACCCGAAATTGCATAATCGACCTTTGCCTTGGAGACTCCAAGCTTGCTTGCAAGCTCAGCAATCGCCACGCGAATCTGCGGCAGGCGGGTCATATCTGCAGCCGGATCGGCGAGAATCGTCGTCGTGTCGTACTTTTTGAGAATGAGCCCGCCGTCCTTAGACTGCGAGAACAAACCCATACTGACACGCTGCGAACCTATATTCAGCGTAATAATAGACTGTGGATCAGCCATCGTAGTGTGTAGTTTTTTAGGATCTGGGTTATTGAGATATTGGGAGGCATCAAGATGCCGAGAAAAGTTTAGCGCTTCTTCTCAATTTCAGCGTAGCGGTCATACCACAGCGCTTTGAATGGAGTCTCATCCTTATTGAGGAGCGGAATGCTGTCATTACGAGACATGGACGGACTATTCCACCAACCCGGCTTGCCGTCTGTAGAGAACTGGCCGGACTTGTTGTGCGCAGCCTGACCATTCACCAAAATTTCACCACCAACACTCTTGATGATAGATTTGCTTGCTCGGTCATTGCCGCTGATGCGCTTGATGGTGTTAGGAGAAATATAGATGGATACGTAGACGTCCTCATCAACAGGCACGTTTACGTGATTCACCTCTTTCTCCAGCAAAATGTAACCCTTACCCTCTGGATTTTTTACCGCAATTTTCCACTTCACTGTCACGCGATCGATGAATGCCTTGTCATAACCCTTCGGCATTTCAATCTTGATCTTAGCTTCTGCCTCAAGCCAATCTTTGGGCTTAAAGTTCTTTTTGTTGGTGTTTCCACCGAATTCTGGAGACTGCAGAACGTCAAATTTTGGATCATCAACATCCACTTTACCAGTCTGGCCAAACACAGGTGTAACCAAAGCGATAAAGCCCACAGCCACTGCTGACAGCAATGAGTTTAATTTCTTTTGCTTCATAAAATAATTGGGTCTTTCACGATAATTAAGGGATCTTTTCTCGGATTGGCCAGAAGAATCACTCAAAAAACGTAGTATATTTTTTTTAGTGCTTACATGGTCAATATGACACCCCTGTCACCCAGTTGAATGCACCAAGAGAAATATCTATCAAGTCATAAAAGCGCACCTTCCACCTTGCCGTTTTGCATTCTCCCCGCTAAACCCTCCCTCAGATATGGCCAAGCAAGCTAAAAACGCAATCAGTCCTACGCGTAGCGAGGATTTCCCAGAATGGTACCAACAGGTTGTCCGCGAGGCAGACCTAGCAGAAAATTCAGAGACCAGAGGCTGCATGGTAATCAAGCCGTGGGGCTACGGAATTTGGGAAAATATCCAGCACCAGCTTGATCAATACTTTAAGAGAACAGGCCACCAGAACGCTTACTTCCCCCTCCTCATCCCGCTTTCCTACCTGGAAAAAGAAGCTGAACACGCAGAAGGTTTTGCTACTGAATGCGCTGTGGTCACCCACCATCGCCTTGAGGCTCAGAAGCAAGAAGACGGCAGCACCAAGATGATCCCGACTGGCGAACTAACAGAGCCTTATGTCATCCGCCCGACTTCCGAGACAATCATCGGCGCAGCCTTCGCACGCTGGACAGAATCCTACCGCGACCTCCCTCTTCTGATCAACCAGTGGGCTAACGTCATGCGCTGGGAAATGCGCACCCGCCTCTTCCTACGCACCGCCGAGTTCCTCTGGCAGGAGGGGCACACAGCTCACGAAACTAAAGAGGAAGCCATCGAAGAGACCCGCATGATCCATGGCGTGTACGAGGACTTCCTCCGCGACCACCTCGCCATCCCCGTCATTCCCGGCGAAAAATCAGAGGCTGAGCGCTTCCCCGGTGCCGACATGACTCTCACGGTAGAGGCCATGGTCCAAGACAAGAAGGCCATTCAGGCCGGCACCTCTCACTTCCTAGGCCAGAACTTCTCCAAGGCTCAGGACATCTCCTTCACAGGTCGCGATGGCAGCGTGCAGCACGCCTGGACCACATCCTGGGGCGTCTCCACCCGCCTGATCGGCACACTCATCATGACTCACTCAGATGACGACGGCTTTGTGGCACCACCCCGTATCGCCACCCAGCAGATCGTCATCATCCCAGTCACCCCGAAAGAAGATACCCGCGACGCCATCATCGACGCCTGCGAGGCTCTCGCCAAAACACTTCGCGCCAAGCAATTCCACGGTGAATACCTGCGCGTACATGTCGACAAGCGTGACATCCGCGGCGGTGACAAGAAATGGGAATGGGTCAAGAAGGGTGCACCAGTCCGCATCGAGATCGGGCCTCGCGACCTTGAGAACCGTAAGGTGTGCATGCAGCGCCGCGATCAGGATGCCTTTGACAAGTCTTTCCTCGACAAAGAAGAATTCATCCAGAACATCGAAAACACCCTCCAGGAAATTCAGGACAACCTTCTTCAGAAAGCTACCGAGTTCCGTGACGCTAACATCAGTGAATGCAGCGAGCTCAATGAGTTCGAAACCTACTGGGACCAGGATCAGCCAGGCTGGCTCCTCACTCCATGGGCAGGCACCACTGAGGAAGAAGAAACCCTCAGCAAGAAACACAAGATCACCATCCGCTGCCTCCCACTGGATAAGCAAGATGGCGATGTAGCCCCTTGCATCCTCACAGGCAAGCCTACAAAAACACGCGCCATCTGGGGCCGCAGCTACTAATCACCTAAACCTAAACCAAACAGACCCATGTCATTTCTCTCACTTCGTGATGTCAAAACGCACTTCCCAGTCAAAAAGGGCATCTTGATCCAGAAGGTAGCCGACGTCGTAAAAGCAGTTGACGGCATCACACTGGACATCGAACAAGGTGAAATCCTGGGTCTGGTTGGTGAGTCAGGCTGTGGCAAATCCACCCTGTCTCGCACCATCATGCAGCTCATCCCCTCCACGGGAGGCGAAATCATTCTGGAAGGACAAGATCTCACCAAACTTAAAGGTGACGCAGTGAGAAAGCGCCGCCTCGATTTCCAGATGATTTTTCAGGACCCCTATGCATCCCTGAATCCTCGCATGACCATTTTCTCCACCCTGGCAGAAGCTCTCATCCAGAGACACCCTGACCTCAGGAAGGACAAAGACGCACTCACTCAGAAAGTTTCCGAACTCATGGAACGCGTGGGCCTCAACCCAGGCTTCATGAAGAAATACCCGCACGAGTTTTCCGGCGGGCAGCGCCAACGTATCGCCATCGCCCGTGCTCTAGCCCCGGAGCCCAAACTCGTGATCGCTGACGAGCCTGTTTCCGCTCTGGATGTCTCCATCCAGTCACAGATTCTGAATCTCCTCTTGAAACTCCGTGATGAACTCAACCTTACGATGATCTTCATCACTCACGATCTCTCAGTGGTTCGCTATATCGCAGACAACATTGCGGTGATGTATAAAGGCCAGCTCGTGGAATACGGAGAATCCGAGCGCGTCTTCAACACCCCTGAGCACGCATACACTAAAAAGCTGCTAGACGCGATTCCCCACCTAGAGGAAGTCAACGCATAGCAGCCTATTAAATCAACTTGGCTTCTGCGCCAAACTACCAGGCGCTGATCGCCTGAAGCTCACTCATCCTCGCATCCAGATCAGCACGGCTAGCCTGCTGCAGTTTCTGAGTGGAGAATGCCTGGCAGGTGTAACTCGCCGTAATGGTACCGCGCACGATCCCCTGCTTCAGATCCTCAAACCCATATTCACTCTTGCCCAAGCTAGACAGGTAACCTGCCATACCACCCAGGAAAGCATCACCCGCGCCTGTCGGGTCAGCTACTTCACGCAGCGGCCATGCTGACAACCTAAAGAGAGACTGATCAGGTCCAAACAACATAGAGCCAAACTCTCCTAGTTTGATGATCACATATTTAGGACCTTTTTCTAACAAACGATCACCTGCAACTACCAAATTGGAAGTAGCCGCAAACTCCTGAGCTTCAGACTCGTTGATGACCAACACATCGATTCGCTTCATCACTTCATGCAGCCTCTCGTTGGCGATCTTGATCCACAGATCCATGGTATCCGCGATCACAAACCTGTCTTCGGCCTCGCACTGATCCAGCATTTGCAGCTGGTTATCAGGAGACATATTAGCCAACACTACGATCTTGCTGCTAGAAATCTCCTGCGGAATTTTCACCTCCCAACCCTCCAGCACGTTCAGAGCCACGTGATGAGTTTCTCGGGAGTTCATGTTATCAAAATACTCACCGGTCCAGGTGAAGGACTCCGCCTCAGATCGCTCGACACCAGTCAGAGTAATCCCATGACCAGAAAGCATATCCAGATGCTCCTGCGGGTAATCATGACCAATGATGCCTACTAGATTGACCTCATCAGCATAAAAGCTGGCAGCTAGGGATGCATATGCGGCTGAACCGCCCAACAAGTTCTCCCCCTCTGCGGTCGGGGTCTTTACGTTATCGATGGCAATCGTGCCTCCAATGATCACTGACATATCGTGTAGTTTGTTAAATGGTAAATTCGTTCAAATGAGCCCTGACCTCTGTCACAGCTCCGGCTACATCATCAGCCAGCAGTAGATCAGAAACGATGACTACTCTGCGCGCTCCGCTCTCCACCACCAGCTCAAGATTGTCACGCTTGATCCCGCCGATACAGAATACAGGGATCTCTTGCCCCACACTCTCCTGGACCGGCGTCACGTTCTCCAGTCCGATCCCTGGACGCCCCTTCTTAGTGGGTGTCGGAAATAATGGTCCAAAGCCGATGTAATCAAATCCCTCCTTGAGTGCCGCTTGAGCCTGCTCTGGAGAATGCGTGGAGCGCCCCACAATCATCGAATCACCAACGATCTCGCGTACAGCAGCAAGTGACCCGTCATCTTGCCCGATGTGCACCCCATCTGCACCGACTAACTGAGCGATTCTAGGAAAATCATTCACGATAAAGGGTATCTTCGCCTCACTGCAAAGAGGCAACACCTTGATTGCCAGATCTTGAATCTTTGATTCCTCAATCCCCTTTGCCCTCAACTGAAGCACATCCACACCTCCGCTTAGCAGAGACTTTGCCACGCAAAGCACATCCTCCTCAGCCACATAGCCAAGGTCTAGTATTCCGTAAATCCTAGCAGCTTGAATAAGTTCTTTCATGGTCATCCGCAGAGGTGTTCCTCATGATCTGCAAGCCGATCTATAGCAATCAGCTCTCATTACGAGAAAAAACTCCCGCCCAGCCATACTCATCTGAGCTCAGTGACTTTGACCTTGTTAGTTAAGTTATCTTGACTAACTGCATTTTTATACGACCGACACACGTTTCGTTCTTGCATAGCCAAGGGTGGAAACTTACCACCCTTCTAAGCAAATGGAAGATACACCCACACCTATAGCCGAAATCGATCACGGGCCATCCAAGTTCGAAGTATTTTTGGAAGAAAACCAGAAAAAACTCATCATCCTCGCGGTGGCAGTTTTCTTGGGCGTTCTTGCCTATGTATTCTTCAGCGGATACGGTGAAATGCAAGAGCAGCAGGCTAGCGCCAAAATGCAGACTGGCGAATATCAAGCCACTATCCAGGAATACCCGGGCACTAAGTCAGCAGCAGCAGCCACGATCTTCCTTGCCGATGAAAAGGCGCAAAGTTCTAACCAAGAAGGCATTGACCAACTCCAAGGCTTTGGAACTCAGTTCACCGACTATCCAGGCACACCATCTGCCACAGTGAGACTCGGACTGAGACTTCTTGACGAAGGCAAGACTGACGAGGCCGAGGCTCAGCTGAGCTCCGTTCTCGACTCCGAGGAAGCTGCCTACATCGCTCCTCTTGCCAAACTCGCCCTGGGCGACATCGCCCTCAAGAACGGAAACAAAGAAAAGGCCAAGACACTTTACACTGAAGTTAGCAAACTCGACCAAGACGGCTCCACTGAAGCTATCGACACATTTAGCGGCTTCATTTCACAAGCCAAAGCGCGTCTCAACCTGATGAACGCTAAGGCTCCCAGAGAAGTTCAGCCTAAGCCAGCCGTGACTCCGGCAGCTCCAGAAGCTGACAAAGCTGAGCCCGCTGAACAGCCTGCCACACCAGAAGCCAACGAGCAGCCACAAGAAGAAAAAGCTGCCGATACAGAGCAAGCAGACACTCCCGCAGATGCCGATAAAAACGCAACTCCGGAAGAAAATAGTACTCCAGAAGAAAATCAGGAAAAAAATTCACAAGTGAAGCCGTAGCGTGTATTGTAAGGCATTCATCAGTCTGTGAATATTTCATTCATTTTCTAGAAAGTTACGCCCCAATTCACTCAATCCAAACCGAACAAAATACAGTGTCAGTATTCAAAAAATATATCAGCAACCAGAACGAAGAGGGCCAGCAACAAAGCAACGCACAGGCGCCTGCTTCTTCTCAGTCTACCAAGCCCGCTGAGTCTCGTGCACCTCAGGCCAGTGCTCCAGCTGCTTCTTCACCTGCACCTAGCAGCAGCCCAGCTCCTCGCCAGACAAGCACTTCTCAACTCGCTGCTGGTAGTGGTCGTAACATGCTCAGCTCAGACGTTGAGATCAAAGGTCGCGTAAAATTCACCAATGATCTCGTGGTTGACGGCAAGATCGAAGGCGAAATCGACTCAGACGGCTCTCTTACCGTAGGCGAAAACGCTCGCGTCCGTGCAGAGATCCGCACTCGCTCAGTTGTCATCTACGGCAAGGTTCACGGCAATATCACCGTGACTGACCGTGTAGAGATCAAAGCCAACGCCGAACTCGTCGGCGACATCAAGGCCGCTACTCTCTCCATCGAAGCTGGAGCCATCTTTGTAGGTAAGTCAACTGTTGGCGCACCTAGCGCTGGCGCGGCTACACCAAGCAGCTCAGACAAGAAAGACTCGTCCGCCTCCTCATCAAAAAAGGACAAATTGGCCGCAGCGTCCTAGGCACCCCCACAGTCGCTGTCTCCAGGGTAGCGACCCCCTCCCTCCAAATGGCAAAGCCTAAAGGCAACGAGTCAGTACAGGAGACTAAGGACACTGAAAAGCCGGACGAACGGCCCACTAATCAGCTAGACCTAGATATCTGAACTTTTACGAAATCACCGGACACCTTACAGGGTTCGGTGATTTTTTTGGTATTCTTCACCAATCGGGATATTTAAAGTTGGAAAATCGCCCCCCACACCTATCTTACCGGCATGGCAACTACGTCCATCGACCTGAAAGAAGAAATCCTTCGCCTCAAGAAGGAGCGCAACGCCGTCATCCTGGCCCACAACTACCAAGTGGGAGAAATCCAGGACATCGCAGACTATGTAGGAGACTCCCTTGGCCTTGCCTATAAGGCGCAGGAAACCGATTGCGATGTAATCGCATTCTGCGGCGTTCATTTCATGGCCGAGACAGCCAAGATCCTCAACCCAGACAAGACAGTCGTTCTTCCTGACAAGGATGCTGGCTGCTCCCTCGAGCAGTCTTGCCCAGCCGATCAGCTTGAAGCCTTCCTTAAAGAGAATGCCGAGAAGAACTACTACGTAATCGCCTACATCAACTGCTCTGCTGGCGTGAAAGCTTTGTGCGACGTGATTTGCACCTCTGGAAACGCAGTCAAAATCGTCAATAACGCTCCAGAAGACCGACCAATCCTTTTCGTACCAGACGCCAACCTTGGCGCCTGGGTCATGGAGCAAACTGGCCGTAAAATGGATTTATGGCAGGGCTCATGTTACGTACACGTCGAGTTCACCCGCGACTCCATCAACAAGATCAAAGAAGAATATCCTGATGCACTTGTAGTCGCCCACCCTGAGTGCACTACAGCGGTTCGCCTCCTTGCTGACGAAGTCTGCTCCACGGAGAAGATGGTAGACTACTGCAAGAATGCCCCAGTAAAGAACATCATCGTGGTGACGGAATCCGGCATGCTGCACAGGCTGCAGAAGGAAGCACCAGACAAGAACTTGATCGCTGGACCAACTGACAAGTGCGCCTGCAACGACTGCCGCTACATGAAAATGAACACCATGGAAAAGCTTCGCAACTGCCTCAGAGACTTGGCTCCCACCGTGGAGATGCCTGAGAAAGTCCGAGCCAGAGCAGAGGCCCCGATCCTCAGAATGCTCGAGCAGTCCAAGTAATTTGCATTTTCAGAACTTTGTATTAAGGTCTCCCGCATTCCAGCAGGAGACCTTTTCTCGTTAATAGAGAGGAATTTATATGACAGTATAGTCAAATACACATTTCCGGCTTTGCATTCCGCTAATTAGACGAGAGAATCCCCCCCGACCCGCCATATCCCTATGAAATCATTGCTAAAACTAAGCTTCCTCCTTCTCATGTCAGCCGCCACGCATGCGGCCGTTGAGGTCAATGCTATTGCAGCCAAAGTGAATGGCCGCGTGGTCACCAAGAACGAGGTATCTTTTCTTCTTTCCCCTGTGAGATCCTATCTCACCACTAAATACCCTCGCGAGACCGCCGAGTACTACAAAGAGCTTAAGAAAGCTAAAGATAAAGTTCTCGAAGAATTGATCGAACGCGAGCTAGCGATCCACGCCTTCAAAGAAATGAAGGCCCAGATCCCTGATCACATTCTCGATTCCGAAATCCGCCGCAAGATCCGCAGTGACTTCAATGGTAGCGATTCACAGTTCCGCGACGCCCTGAAGAAGCAAGGCATCAGCTACAACAAATTCAAGGATCTAACCCGCCGCAAACTTATTGTCCAGGCCATGCGCGCCCAGCAATTCGCCGATATTGCACCACCTACTCCCACGGAACTCCGTAAAGAGTACAACAAGATCGCACCTAAGCTCAGAGACACCTCCAAGGACAAATGCGATTTTGAGAAAATGTACATCCCGATGATTGATCAGGACAACCTTGCAGCGACTCCAGAGTCACAGCTCAAGCTTGCCGAAGATTTGATCAAACAACTCAAGGAAGGTGCTGACTTTGCCGAGCTCGCCAAGAAGCACTCCAAGGATGCCTTTGCTCAAGATGGCGGCAAGCAGGAAGATGTTGCCCGAGTTGACCTCAACCCAGGTATTGCGATGATGATCTTCGAGAATCCAGAGAATACAATTCTCGGGCCACTCAAAGACGGCCGAGGCTACCACATCATCCGCTGCACCAAACAACACCTTGGACCAACCCCTTCACTCAACGACAAGCAAGTACGCCGTGTTGTGGAGTCCAATGTACGCCGCGAAAAATCCTCTGCACGTTACGAGCGCTGGATCACCCGCCTCAAGCGTCACGCCATGATCAAGCGCAACATGTAGTCTCGTTAGACAACGTATCTTTTCCCAGAAGCCCGCCAGCACTTGGCGGGCTTTTTTTATACCTCAACTTAAGCCTCGCTGGGCACACCTTGAAGCTTCTGCAAAGCCTGATACTTGGACTTCAGGCTACTGGCCCCAGTAAAGGCCTTACGGATTCTTTCCAAGCGCTCGTGCACGGAATCACGCAATTCCCCACAGCCAGAGACCTTGGTCTGCACTTTTCGTTTTCTAGACATGAGACCGAGTTTACACCCGATCTGCTTTTACGCTAGCGGCTGCTTGCACACGACTAGCGCTTGCTTGCCTCAAAGAGCTGCACAATTGCCTCCATGTCCCCGTCTTCAAATTCGGTAGCAGGAATCCAGATATATTGCTTTTTGTCCTGATAAATCAATAGTCCCTTCTTGCGCTGAACTACCTCTAGGAAAGCACTCCACTCCACCTTGGCAGCACCCGCTTTACCTTTCATATCCACACCTTCGCGATCAAACTTGTAGACTACTTTCCCGGCATAGGCTGGATGCTTACGCAATTGGCGCTCATGCCACATCTGCCACACCATGGGCCTGACAAAGCCAAAACACCCCACTGTGATGAGAAAAGCGGCAATCAGATTGGATTTACCCTCAGCCCCAGGAGCATACCAGAGCACACCAGTAAGAATGGCAGCAAAGCACACCAGCGCCCTGACAAGTAACCACCACTTCCAGCGATGTAGCAGGTGCTGCATGTAAGCACCATGCTGGGTCGTGCCGTTAAAGTTTGTCTCAATGCGGATGAAGTCCTTCATAACTGGTAAAGAAAAAGCCACGCCTTTCTCTAGGAAAGACGTAGCTTATCAAGAATAATTTATTCCAAGTAAGGCTTATGCCTTAGGAATGGATGGAAGAGATGCCGCAGCAACAGCCTGGCCGTGACGCTTCATCTTCTCATCTGGCTGAGTGATGTTGATCTGCTCAGCAAGCTCAGGGAACTCAAGCTCAAGAACCTTCTTAGCTCCGTCGATCATGACCTGACCACCTTCACCGGATGTTACACGGCCCATGATGATGAGAGTACCGATGTGGTAGAACTCAGCGTAGTGAGCGATCGCGTAACCGAAGCAAGTACCGATAGTCTCGTAGATCTTGCGTGCACGCTCGTCACCTTCAGCCATGGCCTTCTGTACTTCCACAAGCTGCTCAGGGAAAGGCATGTCACCGAAGTCGAAACCTGCTTTAGGAGCAAGACGGGCTACACCCTGCTGGCAGAAGAACTGCACGCCGCAGCCTTCGTCGCCTGACCACTCGTCCACTGGACCACCGTCGCGGTAGTCAACTGGAGCGAACGCAAGCTCGTTGATCTGAGTAGTTACGTTACCCTGTGGGTCTACGTAACCAACAGCCTCGGAAGTACCCATGGCTACACCGAGAACGGAGTTCGTATCCATGGTGATAGAACCAGCAAGCGCGGTCACTTCACCGTCGTTGATGACTTCGAAAGGCACGCCTGGGTACTCAGCACCTGCGATGTCCTTGAACATTGGGACAACTACCTCTTCAAAAACCTTCTTGTCCTTAATACCACGGAACAGGGAAGCGATACGCACTTCGTTGTTGATGTATACACCAGCGGAGGAACCACCGATGGCATCAACGCTTGGAAGGTGCTCAGCAGCCTTCTTGAGGGAATCAATGATACCTTCACGCTGGTAGCTTGGATCTTCCTGGAAGTATGGATCCCATGGGATTTCTGTGGAGAAAACAACTTCACCGTTTACAACTGCGGCACACTTACGGTCGGAACCACCAAGGTCGAAACCGATGCGATTACCGTCAAGATTGCGGCCGAGTGGTGCTGCTGGGCTGTTTTGCTCAGGAATTTCGTCGAGTGATACTGCCTTCACTTCGATGAACTGGCCGAACATGCCTTTACCGACGATGTCCCAGTCAAACTTGCGAGCACCAGTCTCAGAGTAGATATCACCGAGAGCCTTAGCAAGGTCGTCGTTACCTGCGATGTAGACAGTGCAACCGCCCTGAGCCCAGAGCATGAACTTAACAAGACGCTCTACGTACTTGAGGTTAAGAGCTACATTCTCACCTTCGTGGCTGAGGATCTGGACATCTTTACGGAACACAGTGCCATCGAGACGGCCAACTGCGATCTTGAGCTCGGTAGCACCAGCATCAGCTGCTACTTGTTCTCTATAGGCTGCGTTCCAGAGGACAGCAGGCACGAAACCCTCGTCGAGGACTGGTGTTACTTTTGGTTCGATATTCATATTAGTGTGTAAAATTCTGTATTAAGAGTGTTTACGCTGCGGAGTGGCGCCCGCTTCATAATAGCAACTAACTTGCCAAGCAAAGGGTAAAATCGGCACTAGGGTGTCATATTTCAACAGAATGTGCCGTTTTCAGTGCACAGATGGCGAAACAGCCACATAGTCCACTTGCATTATCCTCATGAAATGAGCAACAATGCGCCCGACCTCGCATGAGCCAGACTAAATCCATGCCCACTGACTCCTCCATTCAAGTGACTCCCTCACCTCTTCAGGTACCGGAGCACGTAGCCATCATTATGGACGGCAACGGTCGCTGGGCAAACCAGCGCGGCCTTCCACGTGCAGCGGGCCACCGTGCCGGCGCCGAATCAGTCCGCAGAGCCGTTGAAGCCTGCAAGCGCTACCACATCAAATACCTTACTCTCTATGCATTTTCCTCGGAAAACTGGAAACGCCCGGAGTCTGAGATCAAAGCCCTCATGAGTCTGCTGCAGCGCTTCCTCAAGGAGAAGACTAAGGAGATGGTTAAACAGAATGTCCGCCTCCGCACCATTGGTCGCATCGACATGCTCCCGGAAGACACCAGGAAACAACTCGATAAAGCACTGAAGCAAACCGAGAACAATACGGAGCTCACCGTGACTCTAGCACTCTCCTATGGTTCCAGAGAAGAAATCGTCGATGCCACCAAGGCCATTGCCAAAGATGTGGCCGGCGGCAAACTCGATCCGGACACTATCGACAACGCGACTTTCAAAAACTACCTCTACGCCCCCGACCAACCCGACCCAGATCTCCTCATCCGCACCTCTGGAGAGCTAAGACTCTCTAACTTCCTTCTCTGGCAGCTCAGCTATGCCGAAATCTTTGTCCTGGACAAGTTCTGGCCAGATTTCAACGAGGAAGACATGCACGCCGCAGTGCAAGAGTACTCCAAACGCCACCGCAGATTCGGTGCGATTTAACTTTTGTAGTTTATGTCCGCAGACACCCAAGAACGCACACTCCTTCTCGTAGACCCAGACCACGATTATCTCGACTGGGCCACGAAACATTTGGAGGCGGACGACGTACGCATCCTCCGCTGTGATAATGCGGACAACGCACTCAAGGTTTGCCAGAAGACTAACGTAGAGCTCGTCATTGCAGACATCGCGATCCAGCCATTTGACGGCATCCAGCTGCTCACCCAGTTGCGTGCCTCCAATCCAGACATCTTGGTCATCCTCACCGCAGGCTTCCCTGGCACTCCACAGATCATCAATGCCACCCAGCAAGGTGCACATGACATCATCCGTAAAGAGTCACTCACCTTCGAGTTAAGAAGTGTGGTCGAGTCCGCCTGGCAGGTTATCGAAAACCGTCGCTCAGCAGGCGAACACAAGCAAACCGTGCCGGAAACTACTGGCCGCCTTCAAGTGATCGGTGTTTCACGTGCTTTTCAAGACGTCTTCAAGACTGTCGGCCGCGTAGCTCGTACAGACGCTCCCGTCCTGATCTATGGTGAAAGTGGCACGGGTAAGGAACTCGTGGCCAACGCCATTCACGAGTACAGCCCTCGCCGAGGCAAGGAAATGGTCGCACTGAACTGCGGCGCCATCCCAGACAATCTCTTGGAGTCAGAACTCTTCGGCCACGAGAAGGGCTCCTTCACGGGTGCCGCCGCCCGCCGCCAAGGCCGCTTCGAGCAATGCGATGGGGGCACCCTTTTCCTGGACGAAATTGGCGACATGCCTCTCCCCGTCCAGGTAAAGCTGCTTCGTGTGCTGCAGGAAGGAACCTTCTCACGCGTGGGCGGAAACGAGACTCTCAGCAGTGACGTGAGAATCGTCGCCGCCACGAACAAGAACTTAGCCGAGGAAGTACAGGCCGGTCGTTTCCGTGAAGATCTTTATTACCGCCTAAACGTCGTGGAGCTCAACTTGCCACCACTCCGTGAGCGTAAAGAAGACATCCCTCTTCTCGCTGAATTTTTCCTCCGCAAAATCACGCGTAAGAATGGCATGGCCCGCCTCCGTCTGTCCGGGGAAGCGATCGCCCTGCTCCAGTCCCATCATTGGCCGGGTAACGTGCGTGAACTGGAAAACACCATGGCTCGAGCAGCAGCCCTGGCCACCTCAGACGTCCTGCTAGGTGACGACATCCCTCTGGGTCGTTCACTCCAAAAGCAAGCAGATGTGCGCACCATACTTGGTCAGCTGCTCGCCTCTGCACCGGAAGACACAGACATCCCGGAATGGATCAACAAGCGCTTGATCGATTATGCCTTGGAAGTCTCTGAAGGCGACATCTCTAAAGCGGCCAAGACTCTCAACACAGACAAGTCCTTCTTCTCCAAGAAAGACTAAGTTTGGGAATCCGAATAATCCTTGGCCGCCATTTTACGCAGCCATTTGGGCAGGTTTTTCCAAATGGCATGAAACCCATAGCCGCCATAAATCATTTCCTCGAGAGCTGCATCATATTTCCAGCCCTGCTGCTCGATTCTATAGAGGGCACACATGGCACCCGTCCTATCCGATCCGTGATAGCAATGAATCAAATAAGGCGCTCCATTCTGCTGCGCCATTTGTGCCAGAAATTTCTCTGCCGTAGACTCATCCGGCATCCACGTTAAGGTTGGATAGTGGACACCTTTCAAGAAGCTTCCCTCCAGCAGCCTATCGTCCTTGGAAAAGAAACGGAGATTGATCACCGTTTTGATGCCCATCTTCTCCAGATTCCTCATCCCTTCCTTACTCGGTTGAGCACTCCGATATAGAGAGTCAGATACCTTGTACAAATTCGGCACTCCCTCCACCTGAATCTTCTGAGCCCAGTTTGCAGGCCTATCCCCTGACTCAGGCTCCACCACGGAGCAGGAACACATAACAGAAGAAACCAAGAGAGCGAGCCACCACTTAAACATGGCTCCATTCAAGATCAGCTTGTCCCCTAGCTCAACACCAAACAGCTGCCTTGCCCTGGGCCTAATCAGACTCTATCATCTTTGCTGAACAAAAACCTTCACATGTCCGCACCCCAGATACTCAACCACCCCGTTATCGATGATTACATGGCGAAACTGCGCTACAAGGAATGCTCTCCTGAAGATTTCCGGCGCTTCGTACGTCAGATAGCGATGCTCATGGTCCCCTACGCTACGAGTAATCTCCCCACCAGGAGCTGTTCGGTGGATACCCCGCTGGAAACGGCATCGACCCGCGTACTCGATGAACCGCTCATACTCTGCCCCATACTGAGAGCCGGGTTAGGTCTACTTGATGGCTTTCTCACTCTCCTCCCTCAGGCATCCGTCGCCCATATTGGACTGGCTAGAAATGAAGAGACCCTCACGCCTGAACCTTATTACTTCAACTGCCCCTCCAGGCTCTCCGAGGCTGAGGTGATCGTCCTGGATCCCATGCTGGCGACCGGTGGGTCTGCCTCTGAGGCGATCAGCGAACTCAAAAAACACGGAGCGAAGAAACTACGTTTTGTCTGTATCGTTGCCGCCCCCGAGGGACTAGACACCTTACAATCAAATCACCCCGACGTCCCCATCCTTGCAGCCAACTTAGATAGAGGCCTCAATGAGCATGGTTACATCCTTCCCGGCCTTGGCGACGCAGGTGACAGAATTTTCGGTACGGAAGCCTAAAACGATGCCTAACGACAGATAGTGTCATGCAAGCTACCGCTGGGCAGCCTAGGCTTGCATTATCCCGTGGATCTGCCTATACCCCGCGCCAACAGCCCTAGCCCCAAGAGGCACACCTAATTTACTTACCTACACCATGTTCCGTAAAACCAGTATTATCATTACTCTCGGCCCAGCAACTGACTCACCAGAGCGTCTGGACCAACTCATCGAGGCTGGCGTCAACGTATTCCGTCTCAATATGTCCCACGCCCAGCACGACTGGTGCCGTGAAGTCGTCCACAACATCCGCAAGATTGCAGAAGAGCGTGGTAAGCACGTGGCTGTTCTTTTCGACCTCCAGGGACCATCCATCCGTACCGGCGACCTCGAAGCTCCTTATGAACTTCAAATTGGTGACCGCTTCGAAATCCGCCGTCAGGGCACTGAGCCAACTATCCCATACTCCACCACAGTCAACTATGAGGGAATGATGGATGACGTTTCCGCTGGCGCTACCCTCGTGGTAGACAACGGCACCATGCTCATGCGCATCGAAGAGAAGAACGATAACAACCTCATCTGTGAAGTTCTTACTGCGGGCAAGATCGGCAACCGCCGCCACATCAACCTTCCAGGTACACGCCTCAACCTCCCGGCACTTACCGAAAAGGATCACAAGGACCTCTCTCTCGCTGTCGAGTGTAAGGCTGACTACATCGCCGGTTCCTTTGTTCGTGACGCAGCTCACGTAAACGAGCTTCGTGAAGAAATGACCAAACTCGGTGGTGCTTCACAAATCGTTTCCAAGGTGGAAGACCAAGAGGCCGTCAAGAACATCGACGATATTATAATCGCTTCCGATATCATCATGATCGCTCGTGGTGACCTCGGTATCGAAGTGCACGTTGAAGAGCTTCCAATCATCCAGCGCCGCATCACCAAGCGCTGTCACGCTCTTGGTCGCCGCGTGATCGTTGCAACTCACATGCTTGAGTCCATGATCACCAACCCGACTCCAACTCGTGCAGAAGTCACAGACGTATCTACAGCAGTTTACGAGGAAGCCGATGCGATCATGCTTTCTGGTGAAACTTCCGTAGGTGAGCACCCGATCCGCTGTGTTGAGACTCTCGACCGCATCGCACGCCGCATGGAGCAATCAGGTTCTATCGGTAATGCTGAACTCGCTATCCTCGAGACAGACAAGCAGAAGGTTGTTAAAGCCGCTGTTGGTCTTGCTGACTCCATTCCTAATGCCGAGCTCGTGGTCTTCACCAAGCGTGGCGTCATGGCTACACAAGCCGCTCTACTTCGTCCGAAGGCAAACATCTACGCCTTCGCACCAGAGTCCGCTACTTGCCGCAAGCTCGCCCTTGCACGCGGCATCGAGCCAAACGTCCTTCCTTTCTACGACGAGCCTCTCAACACCATCAACCACGCTGTTGATTACCTGAAAGACAAAGGTCTCGTTAAAGACGGCACACCACTCGTTGTGCTTTCAGACGTTCTGCGTAAGAAGGAAATGGTTGATTCCATCCTTCTCATCCACGCATAAGGAACTTTCTTTTTATCTATAAGCTCCGTCCACACCATGGGACGGAGCTTTTTTTATGCACTGAGTTAAGCAGAATTAACCTGTAGACCTGAGATCATTCTAACGTAATGATGAAATGATGAAGCTGTTCTCCATATTCACTCTCAGTCTCCTAACCCTGCTATCCGCAACATCAGCTACCCCGCTCAACCTAGTCACCTACAACATCCGCCTGGATATCCACGTGGACCAGGGAGACCGTGACTGGAACCAGCGCAAAGGCACAGTTACCAAGTTTCTGAGAGAATCGGGAGCTAGCATCATCGGCATGCAAGAGGTACTCCATGGTCAGCTCGTCGATCTCACAAAGGCTCTGCCTGAGCTTGAATCCACCGGGGTGGGACGTGATGACGGTAAGACAAAAGGCGAATATTCCCCCATTTTCTACAACCCCAAGATCTGGACAATAGACGCAGAGGACCATGGCACCTTCTGGCTATCAGGCACCCCGCAGATACCGGGGAGCACCACCTGGGGCAACAGAACAACACGGATCTGTACCTATGCCCGTTTCTCGGACAAGTCCGGCAAGAGTATCTATGTGTTCAACACCCATTGGGACCACCAGAACCAGAACTCACGTGAAAAAGCTGCTGAACTCATCCTTCGAAAGATTTCCACTCGCAAGCACCTGAATGATCCCGTGATCCTTATGGGCGACTTCAACGCGAACAGCGAAAACAAAGCGATCCAGAGACTATTGGACTCTCCTCTGCTCATTGACCCCTGCGAGCAACAAGTGCTCACCTACAACACCTGGCAGGCTGGCCTTAAACCCGGACTCCGCATCGACCACATCTTTACCAGCCCATCACTGAAAGGCGTGACTGTTAAGGTCATCAATAACGGCAACCCTCCCGGCTCAGACCATCACCCATTGCAGCTGACCCAGTCCCCCTGATTTTTGCATCCACGCCAAAGCTGTGTTACGTTTACCGGTTGCATTGGCTATGAGCCGGCAACATGAACCAAACTAACAGTTATGGCTGATAAAAACGTAAAACCAATCGATAAACTCAAGTCGCTCATATCCCAACTCAGGGAAATGGAGCACTACTCACGCAGTAACATCGAAAAACTCTCCGAGTTCTGGCTCCTTCTTGAAGAAGAGGTCAAACATGATGAGTTCACCAACGAAGCAGACGCTTTGCTGACAGCCCAAGACAACTTCGAGCAGCACATCGTCAAGCTTATCGACTCTCTACAAATGACAGTCAACCGTATGGAGCAAGAAGGTCTCGTGGAAATACCAGCTGCCTAACAGCCCCTATCTATTTCAGGAAAGAGCAGCCTAGCTTGCTAGGCTGCATTTCTTAGAAGAGCGACCATCACCCCTTGAATGATCAGCTCCCGTGCTGGGATCAGATCAGGAAACAGCTCGTTCTCCGCTCTCAGGAAGGGCTTGCCGTTCTCCACCACATAACGCTTCAGTGTAGTCTCTCCATCGATCAAGGCCGCGACGATGTCATTGCGCCTTGGTTCACGGAACTCAAGGATCACCGTGTCGCCATCACAGACATGCGCGTCGATCATGGAATCCCCACGTACTTTGAGTGCGAAGGTGCGTGTATTTCTTGGCAATCCTAGGCTGCGGATATCTATGGATAAACATCCCTCTCTCTCTTGAGTCGTATCCTGTGCCATACCAGCGGCAATCTGCCCATAGATCGGAATGTCGACGATTTCCTCTCGCTCAAGCTCCTCGGGGAAGGCAACGGCTCTCGCTTTGCCCGGAACTCGCTGGATAATTCCTTTCTTCTCGAGAGCCCGCAAATGGTTCATCGCTGCCGTCTGACTGGCAAATCCGAAGTAATGCTGGATTTCCCTAGTAGAGGGAATCACCCCCGTCTCACGAGCTTCCCTTTTCAGGTATTCGTAAATCTCCTCTTGTCGTTTGGTAAGTCCTTTTGCCATGACCTAATTGAACACTGTTCTTAAGAACACAATGCCTTGATATCCCCATTCAGGCAAGGATTATTTCAGCTTCACCCGTATTGTCAGTGCCTAAAGACGCGTACATTACCGAAAAGCGCCTGGCTACGATCCGCCCCTACCCCTATTTTTCCGGGACTACCACCACCCCATTGTGGACTCACGCTGGCCACTTTCCCTTGGATCTCCCACTGACCGATCCCCTCGTCATTGATCAAAATACTTACCGTATCCACTCCGACC
Organism: Rubritalea squalenifaciens DSM 18772; assembly: GCF_900141815.1. NCBI lineage: Bacteria > Pseudomonadati > Verrucomicrobiota > Verrucomicrobiia > Verrucomicrobiales > Rubritaleaceae > Rubritalea > Rubritalea squalenifaciens. The sequence continues at coordinate 208,475 of NZ_FQYR01000004.1, read as the reverse complement.
ACAGCCTTCACCTTGTATAATGAACCATTCTGGATACGCAGCTTTCTTCTCTGACCACTACGCATCTGTGGAATCAACTTTCCATTGAGCATTTCAAGGCCAGTCCAGTGCTCTCCATGGCCATCCAGCGTAAAGGCCAGAGTTCCCACACTCGTGGGAAGAAACAGCACCATCGCTCCGTCACCAGAAACTCTGGTGAACTCGGTTTCCACTTCATACTTCGTGCCGGTATCGGCGTGAAAGAAAAGCCGGGCCCCTGGATGCTGATGACAAATCAGATCCTCACCGCTTCTCCACCATTTACCGAGCTCAGCATCACGCTCAATGTCGACCATATCCGTCAAGCTGACCCAGGAATTTTTCCTCACGAGCGGCATTGCCTCAGTAGCACCTTCACTTGGCTGATTACCTGCAGACACATCATCACCTTTACGCACCCCTCTGGCCGCAAACATCACCATCACAGCCACTGCTGCCACGGCACCCAGCCCCCCCCAGAGATAAGGCACGGCACTGCGAGAGCTGCGCTTCTTCATTTGGCGGTAGATCCTTCGAAGATGGAGCGCCAAGTTCTGAGCGCTGGCCGGACGCTTACGCCGGTCACGCTGCAAGCAGCGCATCACCAGCCTGTCCAGGTCCTTGGGTGCTCCATATTTTTCGAGAGACTCAAACGCTCCCCGTGGAGTCACCCCCGAGATCATTTCATAGAGTAAAACTCCCACGCTGTAGATGTCAGAGCGCACATCCACATCACCCCCATTGGACTGCTCCGGAGACATATAATCCACCGTTCCTACCGTCGTCCCTGTTAGAGTCAATCCTCCGTGACTAACGGCTTCCTGCATCTCCTTGGAAATACCGAAGTCACTCACTTTCACACTACCGTCCTCCCCCAGCAAGACATTGGCTGGCTTGATATCACGATGTACAATACCCAAGCTGTGAACGGCCGACAGGGCATTACACACCCGGACTGCAATTCGAATCGCCTCCTTCTTGCCAAGTCTTCTTTCTTTCCTGAGGCGCTTCTGTAGATCTCCCCCCTCTACGTATTCGAGTACCAGGTAGGGGGTCTCATCCTCCATCAATCCCGCATTATAGATCCCTAACACATTGGGATGCTCAAGCTGTGCCATCAGCCTGCCTTCACGCTTGAGGCGCTCCACGAACAGTTCATTCCCCTCTTTCTGAGGAGAGAAGACTTTTAGTGCCACCACTCTTCCCAGCTCTACATGCTCCGCCTTATACACCACTCCCATGGCACCTCGTCCCAGTACCTCCTTGATCTCATAGCCCTCCAGATCGACCTCTCCATCCGATGTCGGTGTGTCCAGACGCTCAGTCAGCGCCCACGCAAGCATGTTGCGTGCAGCAGCTTTTTCGTCCCTGATGTTTTCCTCCGACATGCTTCAATTAATAAACGGCGTACACGCATATAACACAAAGCCGAAGCACCTAGGCAAACTTTATCATCAAATCCTCTTAGCTTCTCTCTCTCATTTTCCACTACGATTAGGCGGGCACATGTGCTACAAAGATTCTCCACCCCCCGCCTTAGCTCAAGCCGCTCCTATCCTGGAAATGTCTTCCAAGGTCCCAGTGATGGAGGGTTAACCCATAACGCCAAAGGTGTGTGTCCTTACTCTGCATATGCAATTTCTAACGACAGCACGGCTCAACTATGAGCTTATGAATGAAGCCACAATTCTGGCATCAATCAAATGCATGCGGACACCTGGCCAGACGGTCCTTTCCGAGATACTGAGCAGTGACCGGCCAGCGGAAATGACTGATCTGGTCCACGACATGGCACACGGCACCTATACCAGAATCAACATTCACAGTCCTGGCCCTTTATCCCTACAATACAGCGCTCAGGCTACACCCACCCATTCATTGATCGCAGGAGCCTCACTCACCAGCCCTCACCCAAGTACACTGCCCGCCGAACTACTACCTTTCATTTACCCGAGCCGTTATTGTCAGTCAGACCGCCTCCGTGAAGTTGCTGAGGAAATTGCCGGAAATGAGCTTTCGGCCTTCGCCAAAGTCAGCCGCATCGTAGACTGGATTCACCAGCATATCAGCTATGCTCCGGGAACCACGAGTGAACAGGACTCAGCTACGGACATCCTCGAGAAACGCTCGGGCGTTTGCCGGGACTTCTCCCATTTGGCGATAGCCCTGGTTAGAGCCCTGTCAATCCCAGCCCGCTACCTCACCGCTTACGCAGCTCAACTGGAACCTCAAGATTTCCATGCCTGCTTCGAGGCCTATCTGGGAGAGCAATGGTGTTTGTTCGACCCGACACATCTTGCTCCACTCAATGGTATTGTCCGGATCGCCTCAGGTCATGATGCCTCCGATACAGCTCTCGCCAGCCTTTATGGAGATATTGTTGGTTCCGAGGTACAAGTCTGCTGTACCAGCCAGTCACCTCTCTCCCCGATCACCCAAGATGAGCTCCGTCAGAGCAAGACAGCCTTTGTTTTAGGATGACTCAGCCCCCCAAATCCCCCCACCTGAAATTTCTGTTCTCGAGGCATGTTGAACCTCGACCTCTAGAATATCTCAGGTATGCTGTAGGGTACGACTTGTGCCTTAATGATTAATGCCTGATCAGAAATTACAGTCCCTAGCTTCCACAAGAGCCACTTCACAGAGGCTTTTCGACCTCTATCGCCCAAATTCAGAGGTATTTGATGAATCACAGCATAGCGCTGCCGACTCTAAATCCCTCTGGCAAGAACTCGCTACGCAACTGAATCAAATGGGCTTTGATGGCTTGAATACGGCCTGGAGAAGAGGTGAAGACATGCTCCATGAAAATGGTGTGGCTCATGACCTAATGCCGGAAAACAAGGCCTCTTCACGTAGGTGGGATCTTGATCCTATTCCTCTTCTCATGTCCGAGAAAGAATGGAACTACATCCACAAGGCCGTCATCCAACGCGCGAACCTGTTAGAGAGCATCCTTCAGGACTGCTATGGCAGTCAGAATCTGATCTCGGACGGCATCATCCCCCCCTCCCTAGTTCTCTCCCATCCGGGATTTAACCGCTCACTACATCAGATCAATCAGCAGAAAAGACGCCTCCTTACTACCTATGCAGTGGACATTGCACGGGAGCCTGACGGAAGCTGGAGAGTCATCTCTGACCGGACGGAGGCCCCTAATGGGGCAGGCTTGGCTTTGGAAAACCGTATTGTACTCTCCAGTGTCTTTCCAGATACCTCCAAGCGGCTAAAAATCATACGCCTGGCCAACTACTTCCAAGAGTTCAACACGCATCTCAAAAGCCTGGCCCCTGAGGGAGTGGATACACCGGGAATCGCCATGCTGAGCCCCGGGCCCGAGGACCGAGCCTATTTCGAAGATGCCTTTCTGACCCGCTATATGGGTATCACTCTGACCGTAGGCACTGAACTTACCGTACGTAACGACCGGCTCTATTTGAAAACCGTCCAAGGCCTGAAACGGATTCATGTCCTGCTCAGAAGAATATCGGGAAACGACACCGATCCATTGGACATGCCATCGGCCAACAGCTTCGGAGTGCCTGGACTCATTCATTGTATTCGAGCAGGCACGGTTCAAGTGATCAACCCTCCAGGAACAGGGATCCTTGAGGCGCCAGCATTCCTCCCCTACCTGCCAGCTATTGCCAGACACTTACTCAATGAAGACCTGCTCATCCCCTCGATTGAGACCCACTGGGATGAGCTCTCCGAAGATTCACTAGAATGCCTGGACTCCAAACACAGCATCATCAAAAGCGCTTTTGAGCGTGATCAATTCTCCGCAATTTCTACCCGCCAGCTTAATGATCAGGAGTTCCAGATACTGAGAGACAAAGTAATCAAAGATTCGCAATCCTACGTAGTTCAGAGGGAAATGCCCTTCTCCGCAGCTCCCGTATGGAATGGTATAGGGTTCGAATCCTGCCCATTCGCGATCAGGCTATTCTTGTTAGCGGATGGAGATCACTACAAAGTGATGCCCGGGGGACTAGTGAGATCTGCCGCTCATGCAGACATGCTTCCTGGCCTCTCACTGCATGAGAGCAGCAGCAGTAAAGACCTCTGGGTATGCTCCTCAGGCAGGAGCGAATCTAAAGTAAACCCAAGACCATCTAGCCGGGTAAGTATCAGGCGCAGCACAGGATCCCTCTCTAGCCGCTCCGCTGACAACATGCTCTGGATCGGGCGCTATGCTGAGCGTACAGAATTCGTAACTCGTGTATTGTTAGAAATCCTACAAACCACCGTTGCTGAGCAAGATGGCCAGGAAATGCAGCCGATCCCTCCTCTCCTTCACTTGCTGGCCAAGATGCACTACCTGAGCAAGGAAGAGTCCGAAAGCTATGCTCCTGTGCTCGACCAGCACAAACTACTCGAAGAGCTGACTAGTATCTACTACCTCTCCACCAGAGACCTCGGACTCAAACAAAGCTCGATTCCGGACAACATCACCAAGCTGCGCCAACTGGCCGCACTCTCAAGGCACCGGCTCTCCAAGGACACTTGGAGAATTATCCAAAGCCTGGATACACTCGTGACTAGCTCGCCACCGAAGACTCTCGCCGGTTTCCGGGTCGAACTACAGCAAGCGATCTTGCTCCACTCCGCTTTCAACGGTACCTGCCGAGAGAACCTTACCCGCAATGCCAGCTGGCAATTCCTCAACATCGGCCGCCGCCTGGAACGCAGCATCTGGATGCTAGCTCTACTGGACGAACTACTGGCACTTCATCCTGTCATCACCACTCCCGTACTAGATGCAGTGCTCTGCATATTAGACAGCAGTATGACCTACCGGTTCCGCTATCAAGGGACTCCACAGCTATTACCCGCACTTGATCTCATTCTCTTTGATCCTGAAAACCCGCGCGGACTCGCCTACCAACTGCACGATCTCGACCAAAGCTTTGCAGAACTCCCCCCTCCTGCTGAGGGAATCATCCTACGGCCTTCTCACACCATCGTCCGCAAGGCTCTTAACTTCCTGCAGACCGAACTACTCAACAATAAAGACGAGGCTAGCGAACGGGAATCCACAAAAACGGTATCTACTTACATTAGAAATCTACGCACAGATCTCCCCAAAGTTTATGAAATGTTGAGCTGGGAATTCTTTACACACACGACCTTCACTGCCTCATGAGTGTTCGTTTCCATATCCAGCACACCACGCGCTATGACTATGATGATCATGTATCTGATTCCCATCATATCGCTAGGCTATCCCCATTGGAATCAGCTAGCCAAGAGCTGCTACTCCATGAGCTAAAAATCTCCCCGACCCCTGATGTTTACACCACCTTCATAGATTACTTTGGCAACCTAACAGCATACTTCTCCTTGGCTACACCACACAAGAGTCTGGTGGTGGATAGCATCTCCGAGGTAGAGATCAGCAGAAGATCATCCAGCCTGCTTGACCTATCCCCGACATGGGAAGAGGTCAGAGATAAAATCAGCTTGGCCAATCATGCAAATGACCGGGCAGCCTCTGAATTCGTTTATGCTTCTCCACTTTGCCCACTGAACAAGCAGCTAGCAGACTACGCGCTGCAATCATTCCATGCCGGCACCCACATAGTGGAAGGCGTCACGGATTTAACTGAACGTATTTTCAAGGATTTCCAATTTGATCGCAGCGCCAGCTCTGTCACGACTCCAGTGATGGAGACCTACCACAGACGTGCAGGCGTGTGTCAGGACTTTGCTCATTTCCAGATTTCCTGTCTGCGCTCCATCGGGCTACCCGCACGCTATGTCTCCGGCTATCTGCGCACCGAGCCCCCTCCCGGTAAGACGAGACTCATTGGAGCCGATGCCTCACATGCATGGATCAGCATCTACATCCCTCAGCATGGGTGGATGGAGTTTGATGCCACTAATAACCTCAAACCTTCCTACAACCATATCCGGGTGGCCTACGGCCGCGACTATCATGACATCTGCCCTGTCCGAGGCACCGTCTATGGAGGAGGAAGACAAAAGCTCAGTATTGGCGTGACCGTCACTCCGCTGGATGAAGCCGAACCCTCGGCTCCAGACGCCATCAACCCAACCCTAACATCCCGTAACAGTGCTTGACCCCCAAACAGCCATGTTCGCCAATTACGACACCGGAGAATTCTTCGATGAAATGTTTGCCCGTCATGGAGGCAAACCTTTGAAGCACTACACCCGGCTGCACCAGCGCTTCCAGAACCTCAGCCTCCATAAACTGGAGGAGAAACAACGAAGAATCGACAAACACTTCCTTGAGCAAGGCATCACCTTCACCGTCTATGGCGACAAGCAGGGAACCGAAAAGATATTCCCCTTTGACCTCATCCCGAGGATTATTCCCGCCGCTGAGTGGAGAAAGATTGAGGTAGGCCTCACTCAACGAATTATTGCCCTGAATCTATTCCTCCATGATATCTATCACGATCAAAAGATCATCAAGGACGGCATCGTGCCAGAAGACGTTGTCAAATCCGCAGCACACTTCCGTCCGGAAATGATGGGGCACAAGGTAGCCCAGGAGATTTACCTGCAGGTCTGCGGCACGGACCTCATCAGGAATGAGAACGGTGACTATATGGTTCTGGAAGATAACGGACGCTGCCCTTCCGGCGTATCATACTTGTTAGAAAACAGGGAGGCCATGAAGCATGCCTTCCCAAACCTATACAAGTCCTACAAAGTACGCCGGGTAAACCATTACTCTGAACTGCTTCTTAAAACACTTCAGCATATCTCACCACGCTCTGTGAACACGCCAGTCTGTGTTCTACTAACCCCCGGAACCTATAACAGCGCTTACTTCGAGCACACATTCCTAGCACGCCAAATGGGAATAGAGATCGTAGAAGGCCGGGACCTCGTCGTCGTGAATAGCCATGTCTACATGAGAACGACGAAGGGTCTGGAGCTGGTAGACGTGATCTACCGCAGAGTGGATGACGACTATTTGGATCCGACTGTCTTCCGTGAAGAGTCTTGCCTTGGTGTACCGGGCTTGATGGATGCCTACTTGAAAGGAAATGTCTCACTGGCCAATGCGGTGGGCACGGGCGTCGCTGACGACAAGGTTACCTATGCCTACGTACCAGATATGATCCGCTACTATCTGGATCAGGAGCCCTACTTACCCAATGTCCCGACCTATCTCGCTTGGCGCGATGACGACAAAAGGTACATTCTCGAGAACTTGAGTTCGCTAGTGGTCAAGTCTGCCAATGAATCCGGAGGTTACGGTATGCTCATAGGCCCTACTGCGAGCAAACAGGATCTGGCAGAGTTCTCCTTGAAGATCAAACAATCACCACGAAATTACATCGCCCAACCAGTCATCAACCTCTCCCGTCACCCCACGGTTTGTGAGGATCATTCGATTCAGGGAAGGCACATCGATCTCAGGCCTTACATTCTCTATGGAGAGAATATAGAAATCATCCCAGGCGGCCTCACCCGAGTCGCTCTCAGAAAAGATTCCCTAGTCGTAAATTCCTCTCAAGGCGGAGGCAGTAAAGACACCTGGGTACTTCACGAATAACCCCCTATCCATCCCATGTTATCTAGAGTCGCAGACAGCTTATACTGGCTTGGCCGTTATGTAGAGCGGGCTGAAAACTTGGCCCGCATGGTCGACGTGAACCATTACAACTCTCTGGATTCCTTCCCGCTCAGAGACTACTCGGATAATGGTGAATGGCTCATCTACACCACGAACAGCCAAGAGCCCTACAGTGATTTGGAAATCACTCTCGGCCACCCACCAGACATCAATGAGTTTATTCTCTTCGCAGATGAAAACCCGGACTCGGTAAAGCAATGTATCTCTCAAGCCAGAACAAACGGACGCATGGTTCGCGACCAGATCTCCTCCGATATGTGGCTAGAACTGAACAGCATCCATCTCTTCATCAAAAGCCCAGAAGCCTACAACCTTTGGCAGGATGACCCTCAGGCCTTACTCAAAAAGGTCATCAACTTCTCGTTACTGTTCCAAGGACTAACAGAAGCGACCAACCAGCATGACGAAGGCTGGAATTTCATGCAACTAGCCAAGTACATAGAGCGTGCGGACAAGACCAGCCGTATTCTCGACACACTGACCTATCATGTGGACATCAAACGCAGTGATATTGTTTCCATTCTTCATTCCTGTTCGGGATTCTCCTCCTTCTACCGGGAATACAGGGGTCAGGTAAGTCTGAGCAACGCGATCAAATTCCTGCTATGCTCATCCACCTTTCCAAGATCAGTCCGCTTTTGCCTGCGCCAGATGGACTTCTTGCTACACTCCATCTCTGGTGTCCCCTTCGGCCATTACTCCAACGAAGCCGAACGCATCACAGGTAAACTCCTTGCACAACTCAACTACTCCACCAGCGAGGAGATCGATGAATCAGGTCTCCACCAATACATCGACACCATTCAAAGCGAGCTTAATGAGATTGGTCAGAATATTTTTGAAACGTACGTACTCATCCCTTCCGAGTATCAGGAAAGCACCGCCATCAACCAGCAACCCGGACAACAGGCACAATAGACCTTGCTAGATCTTCGCAAGGCTTCCATGCTAGCTAAGACTGGAGAACCACCTAATTCACTTATGAACAAGCGATCAAAACTGACCCTGCTTTTCCTTATCCTCGTTTTCCTATCCACAGGAAGCTATGTCTATTGGCAGAATCGTACTAGCCATGATCTTGTAAACGACACTTCACAAACAGGATCAGGTGCTCCAAACCATAACTCAAACAAACTTCCTACAAAATCAAACCCTGATGACGTCACTTCCGACAACACCCGCAGAAGTAACTCCACAACATCTAGGAAAGAAGTAAATTCTGATACCGACCATACGCGGCAGAATCATGGGGCTAGCTTATCCACAAACTCCTCAAACCAAGTGTTTATGGCAGGAAGTCCTATCGCGATTCTGTCTAGCTCCAAGATTCTAGGTAAGCCCCCTTACGATGCAGCAGAAAGCAAAGCACTTCAGGAAGCCGTCGAAATCATAAGCAAGCGGCTTAATCTACAAGTAGTCATTGATTGCGATTCCGAGTCTGAAATCAATTTTACTCGTGTTATCTGGTCTAGGGAATCGCTCGATATCACCAGTCAGGTCGCTGATGAAATGCAAAAAATAGCTACCCAATAGCCAATTCACTATTTCATCATGCTTTGAAAACAGTTAGTATCGGTCGCATTACCCCCATGCGTCTGCGTATCCATCATCGAACTGAATACCGCTACAGTCACCCTGTTAGAGAGAGTGAAAATCAGTTAAGACTCACACCTGTGTCCGGCAGGTGGCAACGCTGTGAATCCTCCTTTATCTCTGTCTTGCCAGCCACTCATCTCGCCCATTACCCGGACTTGCACGGCAACACTGTCCACTATTTCTCTCTCCCTGAAGAGCATGACTATCTCGTAATCGATAGCCGCTGCACGGTCATCACCTCGGAATCAAAAGTGGATTATCAGAATCTGCCCTACGGCTTCCTGCACAAGGAACTTGGAGACAACCTCAAGCACACCGGACTTCATCCCTATTTGAACAATAGTCAGTTTATCGAAGTCACCCCCGCGATCTGGCGAGAGGCCTTGGATATACAGGACAAATCAGAAGATGTGTTTGAAACATCCTACGCTCTGATGGCTTTCATCAATGAAAACTATCAGTACTTGCCTGGTTCTACCCATGTCTCCACACATGCCAACGAAGTCATCACTGGCAAAGCCGGCGTTTGCCAGGATTTTGCCCACGCCATGATCTCCTACTGCCGGGCACTCCAAATTCCAGCCCGGTATGTCTCTGGCTATTTCTACGATCCCACCCATGATCACCACCTCAAAGGATCACGCACCTCTCATGCCTGGGTAGAAGTTTATATCAAAGACTATGGATGGATCGGACTCGACCCCACGAATCTCAAGGTCACAGACCAAACTTATGTCACCACAGCCATAGGGCGCGACTACATGGATGTAGCTCCCATCATCGGAACATTCCGGGGTCATGCCAGATCCAGCATGGACGTCTCAGTGACCGTCGAGCAGCTGATTGCAGAGTGAGCGTCTAGTCCCTAATGGTACTCACGGCTCCCACAGAGATAACCCTTCCATCTTCGAGCCGGTATTGTTCTGGCTTCACTCTGACCAAGATTTTTCCGAGCTGTTCGCGTTGGGCCTTAGACAAGTCCTGGGCTGTAAAGATTTTCTCGCAGTACTCAAGTACACGTGAATGTTGCTTGCAGTTGCTCTCTACAGACCAGACTGCCGCTTGGAATGTTGCTTCTAAATAGGCTGCTTGCTGGGCTTCCAGGCTCTGGTTCTCGTACTTGTAGCGATCCAAAGAGCCCTCGTACTTGGCTAAGTCAAAAGCGGTGGCGATGTGACGAATTGATGCCTCGTCTCCACGAGCAAAGAAATACCCCCAGAGCAGATCCAAGGATTCAGGTGTCTGTATTTTCATCTCCAGAATCGATTTGGGCTTCGACTGCAGATATTCATTCAACCCATGCTGGGTAAAATAATCACGAGCACCTTGCGTATCTGAGAACCAGGCAGCAACTAACAATGTCGTCCTGTCCTTCTCCTTGAGGTCCTCAAGTTGAGTCAGCCAAGTGTCCACCTTCTTGGGATTCTGGGCCATGACTTGGCTTAAGAAACCGATGAGTGAGGGATGTAGGTCAGCTTTATCCAGTTCACCACTCTCAGCTATGGCTTTGACTTCTTTAACGAAATCCTCTGGCGCTGGATTTAGATAATAACTGGATACCCAGTCGTGTTCGGCACGAGCCAGCCCGATCAAAAGCAGGCACATGCCAATGAGATAGATGTTTTTCATTTGGAGGGGGGGGATGGGGGGATAAACGGCCTCTGAAGACCGCCGACACAATTAAGCATCAACAAGTTCCTTATAACAAATAGGCTCCTAAATACTAGTGAAAATCACCTATTCAAAAGCACCACACACATAAACATTTAACTTATATTATATAAATAACCTAAAACCCATCCAATCTAGGCAAATAGATTGCATCGCTAATGTGAAAAATCAGCTAAACTTAAATACTTACTCTCTACAAAATCCACCAACCAGACATGATTCTCGGACAAATAGAACAGATGACCGTCCTCATACATCGCCTTGGCATTCACTTTCAGGATGACAGGTTTCCCATGTCTCGCCCCTACATGACGCGCCGTCTTTTCGCAGGAGGATAAATGCACATGTTGGCGATTCATCCGTTTTAACCCCTCTTTCATGATGGTGGGTAGACTGCGTTCTGCAGTACCATGATAGAGACTGTCTGGTGGACTTACAGCTTTCAGCTCTACATCAACCTCCACGGAGTGCCCCTGTCTGGCCCTGATTCGTCCGCTATCCTGACAATAGGAAAAGCGCTTCTTCTCATTCGTCTCCACAATCTCCTCCAGCTCTTCAAGAGAGATCTGCATACCACGCTCGGCGGCACCACCTAACAATTCACTGACGAGCACCCAACCATTCTCATCCAGAGCCACCCCCGCTGCGGACGGATCATGCCTCAGCACCAAGCTCAAAAACTTGGATTTCTTCACTAAACTTTTCCTCATAACATTTCCTGTAATTTCTGCACCTGCTTCCAGGACTCAGGATCAAAGTATTTCTTCGGCAATGAACACACGCAGAGCTCTTCATTCCTGTAATAGTAGATGTGCGCCTGTCTCTTGTATCCTTTAATCGAGTGGATCAGATCCTTGTGAACTTTGAAAACAGGACGTCCGATATACTCGACAGTTAGAGCAGCCTCCCCCACTCTGATGGAGCTGACACCCTCGGTGGCAATTTTATCTATGTCCATCCATCGCACGACAGTGAACAAGAGGAGAAGCATCACTCCAAGCCACACATCTCTGTAATTATCCCTGTACACGCCACTGATAATGACACTGAGAATAAACAAACCCCAGATCGTATCCATCACGATAGATCTATGTTTATAGATCTTCTTATTCTCAATCACCGTCACGTGTCTTTCTCAGAAACCTTTTCGTTACCGAGCAAACTATCCAGATACTGACCAGACTGTAAAGCAAAGGAAGAACTAGCGCCAGGGCTCCTGTCATCCCAAAGTAAGTCACTGCGACTTCATGGCCCCGCATGACTTGGATAATGACTTTAGTCTCCCACAGCATCAGAAGACCTGTCGGCACGAAATAGAGGAGCACGCCCCAGAAGATAATCGGCTTCCTGACAGGATCGACGGCGTGATACGCCTTACCCCCCGCAGTACCCATTTCCCACGGAGCTGAGGATGCAAAATCATCCATCGGTGAACCACATTCCTCGCACCTTGAAGCACCAGGCTCGTTCGCGGCTCCACAGCGTATACAGACCTGACCAGCATTCTCTGACACATCACTTTTCATCACCTAGCAAGATACTCCATTATTTGGAGATTATCAATATCCACCTAACACCTCTGGGTGGGTATGCAGGTAGTAGGAAGCTCCTACTATCAAGAGACCTGACAGAAAGATAAACAGAGCAACCACTAAAGGATGAGACCGATCCACAAACAGCTTCTTCCCTGCCTTACAAAAGCCCATCAGAAAAGTAAGGAAGCCAGTATAGAAGGACAAGAAGACTGGATTCTCGGCATCCTCGTCACTTTCTTCATCGAAGTAACCATAGGCAAGCATCTTGCTCCCGATAGCTGTGATCACCACACCTGCTGCACACACACTAAAAACAATGAGTTCCGCCCCGTCCATCTTCTTGGTGATCATTCATGCCACAATCCCCGCTTCCCCACCACTACGTTTTCCATGCCATTTTGTAGTCCTAAAAAACCACCCGTACCTGTGGTGATACGGATGGTTTTCTATGATCAGATGCTTCCGGAATTGGATCAGCAAGCTTTCTTCAGAGGCACGATATCCGGCGGCCCAGTGTGCCTCTTTGCCCGCTGTGGAGTAGGCTTGTGGATTTTCTTGGCATAGCGCTCCGCGAAGATTTCACAACCGTGTGGTGTGTTGAAGTAGACCTTGCCTGCTTGCGCGATTGTATTGAGGGCTGCGCTTACCCCTCTCATAAGTGGTTTCATGCCTCTATACTACCGCAGATCAAGGCTTTAAACAGATTCAGCAAAAATGATTGTTGAAGTATACAGATTCAACTGTACCGGTCTACAATTACGGAATCTGTATCTGTATTCATTCCTCAAAATGAGACCACAATCCACGTAGCATGAAAGCGGCAAACGAGAAAACAGCTTATCTGGAACTGGCGGACGACCTGCAGCAGCTCATCCAGTCTGGCAGCCTACGTGTGGGAGATCGCATGCCCTCGATCAGGCAGCTAGCCCATGACAAGCATGTCAGCATCACGACCATCCAGAGTGCCTATGAGGTGCTGGAGAACCGTGGTTTCGTAGAGGCACGGCCACGCTCAGGCTACTATGTACGCCCACGCGTTCCTGCCTCCAACCGTCTGCCTGCTCAACCAGAGAGTAGCCGTAAGCTTTCCACCGTCGAGCGCCCTGACCTCTTCGATGAGGTCTTTGCTGCCGTAAATAATCCGGATATTGTACCGCTTGGCTGTGCCGTTCCTTACGATGGCTTCTATCCCACCGCCAAACTCGCTAGCCTATCTAACAAAGCATTCCGCGACCACGGAGCCTCAGCACTGCGCTACTCACTTAGTCCCGGAAGGATCGAGCTACGTAAACAAGTGTCCAAACGCATGCTGCGCTCTGGAGCTACTGTCTCACCGGATGAAATCATCATCACCAGTGGCGCCACGGAGGCCATCACCATCGCACTTTCTACCTGCTGCAAACCAGGCGATCTCGTAGCTGTGGAGGCTCCTACTTTTTTCGGAATCCTGCGTATCATTGAATCTCTCAGGCTCAAGGTCATCGAAATCCCCGTCTGCCCAATCAACGGGATCGATATCGATGTACTGGATGAAATAAGCGACAAGCACCCGATCAAGGCCTGCGTGGTACAACCCAATTTCCAGAACCCGACCAGTAGTGTGATCCCACACGAATCACGCAACCGACTCGTAAAGCTGGCTCAGCAGCGTGACTTCACCCTCATCGAAGACGATCTCTATGGAGACCTTACCTTTGATAACGATCGCCCTACCTCCTTACTAGCCCACGCGGGTGGTGAGAATGTGATTCACTGCGGCGGTGTCTCCAAGACTCTCTCACCGGGTCTGCGTGTGGGCTGGTTAGCCGCCCGGTCCGGCCATGCCGAAATGACGGCCATCAAGAATATCTCCTTCACCTCGAACCCCACCGTGTCCGAGCTCGTAGTTGCCTCCTTCCTAGCCGATGGAGGCTATGACCGTCACCTGCGCCGCATCCGCCAGCGCTACCAGAGCCAGGTGCTGCAAATGCGTGAATCCATCTTCAAGAACTTCCCTGAGGGAACCCGCGTGAATTCACCCCGCGGCAGTTTCGTTCTCTGGGTACAGCTTCCCTTGCAAGTCGACTGCGAGCGCGTGGCGCACGAAGCCATGAGCCGAGGTATCAGCATCACCCCGGGATCCATCTACTCAGCCTCGAAATCACTCACCAACTACCTGCGCATCAATGGTGGCTACCCCATGGACGAACGTATCCGTCAAGCCATTCGTACGGTCGGCAAGCTGTGCCAGCAGCAACTCTATGAGAAAGCATGAAGAGGACTAAGCTTTTGAAGCTCAGCCGCGTTACCTAGTGACAGGACTCTCTGTGTAACACGTTTTTTTCTGAGCCTCATGACCTACGTCTCTTACTTCATCATCACCCTGTTAGCGTTCACTTTATCTACGGTAATGAGAGCAGAAGAGATCGCTGACAGCTCGCTGCCTGAATCCATGGAAGAACCTGCATACTCAAAACTCACTGAGATGGACTTCTTCATGGCTTTACCCAAGAAGGTTCTCCCCATAGGGAAAGAATCTCGCTTGCTTGCAAAAAAGAACGGAGAGATTACCAGAGAAGTAGAAAACGGTACAGTAACCATCAACTGGAAACACTTCCGTGACCATGGAACATTCACAATCATGAAAGTGATTGGTTTTACGGCGGACTACCGACCAATCTTGGAAGTGCGTCACTCCATCACTAACCCAGGCATGGTCGGCACCAATCCAAGCTACCTCTACAGACTCACTCGTCTAGCCAAGGGATGGCAGCTGGAACGACTTGAATAAAGCTAGACAACTTTGCCGCTTGAAACCAGAGCCGGGAAAAACAAAACTCCCTGCATGGACAGCACCATCACCCTGCACGAGGGCAAGTACCTCGGCCTCTACACCCGTGATAATTGGGAATTCGCACGACGCCCCAATGCGGACTGCTGTGTGGGCATTCTTCCCATTACGGATCAGGGAGAGTTGGTTCTGGTTGAACAGTTCCGAATCCCTGTCCAGAAGAGCGTGATCGAAATCCCAGCTGGCCTCGTCGGTGATGAGCCGGAGTTCTCTGGTGAATCACTAGCTGAAAGTGCCGGCCGCGAATTACTGGAAGAGACCGGCTATCGCGCTGGAGCCATCACCCACCTGATGGCCTCCCCCACTTCGGCAGGAATGACCCCCGAGATCACCCACCTCTTTGCCGCCACAAAGCTTACCAAAGAGCACGAGGGCGGTGGTGTAGCCGGTGAAGATATCAAGGTCCATCTCGTCCCTGTAGAAACTCTGCCCGCTTTCCTCAACGACCAGCTAGAAAAAGGGCTACTCATTGACTTCAAGATCCACGCCGCCCTCCAGCAGGCGCGCTTCATGGATATCATCTAAGCACATATGGAAGAGTCTACCATTTCCCGTTTCGGCGGCATCGCACGTCTCTACGGCATTCCCGCACTGGAAGCTTTCACTCAAGCCCATGTGGCTGTGATCGGAATCGGCGGCGTTGGATCCTGGACTGTTGAAGCTCTCGCTCGCTCTGGAGTCGGCCATATCACCATGGTAGATCTGGATGAAATCTGCGTGACCAACATCAACCGCCAGCTCCACGCGATGGATGGCAACATCGGTCACCAGAAAACCGATGCGATGGAGGAACGTATCAAGGCGATCAACCCGAACTGCCAGATCACCAACCTCCAGACCTTCTACAGCGAACGCAGTTACGAAGATATCCTAGCTCACAACTTCGATGTCGTTGTCGATGCCATCGACCGGGTTCGCCAAAAGGCCCATCTGCTGCATCATTGCAAGCAGCGCAAGGTCCCTGTCATTTGCTGCGGTGGAGCAGGCGGCCTCCGTGATCCCTCCAAAATTCAGATAGCGGATATCTCCCGCGTCACCAACGACGCGCTCATCGCCCAAGTTCGTAACAAGCTCCGCTCAGAATATGGCTTCCCCAAAGGCGATGCCAAGAAGCCCCGTAAATTCGGCATTGAGGCCATCTTCTCCACGGAGCAGCCGATGTACCCTCAATGCGATGGGAGCGTCTCCCCTAACCGCCCCAAAGATGGTGACGGCCAGGATATGCGTCTGAACTGCGCCAGTGGCTATGGCTCCATCACCCACATGACCGCAACTGTCGGCCTCTTCGCCGCCGAGCGTGCCCTACAGGCCATCATCGACACGAAACTCAAGAAAGCCTAACTGAAGCCTTCACTCATGGAGACCAACCATTTCCAATCCCTCGGCCTCGAGCCCGTTCTCACTCTGGATCTCGACTCCCTGCGCGATGCCTATCAGAAAATTGCTGCCGAGAATCATCCCGACCAAGGAGGCGACAAGACGACCTTTGACGCCATCAATCTCGCCTACAATACCCTTCGCTCGCCCGCGAAGAGGCTCAAACACTACATGGAACTGAAAGGAATCGAATACGACTCCCGCGGCTCCGTCACCTCTGACCTGATGGACCTCTTCATGAGCGTTGGCGAGACGCTGCAGCAGACCGATGCCTTCCTTCGCAAGAAGTCCGCAGCGACAACAGCTCTCGCCAAGGCCTTGTTAGAACCAGAGTCCATGCTCCTACAAGAGACCCTCGGCTCAGAGATTTCCAAGATCGAGGAACAGCAAAACTCGTATCTCAACAGACTCGCCGATTCTCCAGAAATTAGTGACCTTCCCCAGATCACCCGCAATCTCGCCTTCCTAGAAAAATGGCATGCCCAGCTGCAGCAAAGCTATGCGAGGCTATTCTGAACAAAAAAGGCTCCCGTTCAGGAGCCTTTTGAGAAAATGTAATCTATCCTAGTGATTAGAGTGTCGCTTCTGCCGCCTGCACCGTATTCTGCATGAGCATGGCGATGGTCATCGGGCCTACGCCGCCAGGTACTGGGGTGATCGCCTTACACTTCGGTGCGCACTCATCATAAGCTACGTCACCGACTAGCTTGTAGCCGCTCTTCTTGCTAGCGTCTTCCACGCGGTTGATGCCCACGTCAATGATCGTGGCACCGTCTTTCACCATATCTGCGGTGACAAACTCAGGCTTGCCGATGGCTGCCACGATGATGTCTGCACGACGGCAGACTTCGGCAAGATCTTTGGTGCGGGAGTGAGCAACGGTCACAGTAGCATTGCCAGCTTTACCCATTAGAAGAAGCGCCATCGGCTTACCCACAATCATGGAGCGACCAATCACCACCGCCTCAGCACCACTAGTTTCTACACCAGCTTCCTTAAGTAGACGCATGCAGCCAGCTGGAGTACATGGCACGAAACCAGTCGGGTCTTCCAGAGCCAGCTTGGCCACGTTCTCAGGATGGAATCCATCCACATCCTTTGCTGGGTTGATCGCACGTACAATCGCTTCTTCATCGATGTGTGGTGGTGGCGGTGACTGGACAAGAATCCCGTGGACCTTGTCGTCGTTGTTCAGCTCTTCCACGACAGCCATAACTTCTTCCTGAGAGGAGTCAGCTGGAAGCTCGATCTTGCGGGAGTAGATACCGAGTTCCACACATTTGCGGGCCTTGGAGCCGACATAAACTTTGGATGCAGGATCCTCACCGACTAGCACTACTGCCAGACCTGGGGTGACACCTTTCTCTTTCAGAGCTGCAATTCTGTCACTGCACTCGGACAGCACCTTTTCTGCTACTTGTTTTCCGTCGATGATCTGCATGACCAATGCATAAATACCCACCACCTGTGAGACAATGCCAAATGGCTTGATGGCACAAAAATACCGCTCGGCCACGGCGGACTCGAGCGGCAAGTGTTATGCAACAAAATGCGTTAGATTCTATCTCTCCAGTTTGCGCAGGTACTCGTAGCTGTAGATGCCGGTACTGTGGCCATCAGCCCACCAGAACTGGAAGGCGTAGCCCCCGATGTTTTCCCAGCGCACCAGCTTGAAGCTGTTCTCGTTGTACTCCACGTCACCGAGACTGATGATCTTCCCTGTCACATCCGGCTCCCCCTGGCACTTGGCACAGGGGCAGGCACGGCGGAGATCCTCGTACTTCACATAGGTCTCGAGGCCATCACTCCAGGCGAGGGCCACCTCATCACCAATGCTGGCGATATTTTCACAGCGAAGCATGAGGAGAAATTAGAAGTTGAAGGTACCGATATCTGTACGGCTCTGCATTCCATCGAAGCTCACCTTCTCAAGCTGAGCATAGGCAGCCTCCACGGCGGACTCACGGTCGGAGCCACCAGCCACCACTGCGAGAACACGGCCACCATTGGTTTCCCACTGGCCTTCAGCATTCTTACGGGTACCGGCGTGATACACGCGGGCGGAATCATCCACCTCTTCCAGACCGGAAATCACATCACCACTGCGGGAGCTTTCCGGATAGCCGGCAGAAGCGCGCACCAAGCATACACTCCAACCCTCACTGAAAGCAAGTAGCTCGCTCTTCAGATCACCTTTCGCTCCAGCCTCACAGAATGCAGCCAAGTCACCACCGACGATCGGCATCACAGCCTGGCATTCCGGGTCACCAAAGCGACAGTTGTATTCAATAATCTTCGGACCAGCCTCGGTGATCATCAGACCAAAGTAAATAAATCCACGGTATGGCAGACCATCCTTCACCAGACCATCCACGGTCGGCTTGACGATCTCAGCCTCGATGCGGTTGAGAAGTTCTTCGCTTACCAGCTGACGAGATGCCACTGCCCCCATACCACCAGTGTTCGGGCCATGGTCACCATCCAGCGCGCGTTTGTAGTCACGGGCAGGTGTGAAGATCAGGTATTGGTCATCCACCACAGCCGCAAAGACGGAAACCTCCGGACCGATCAGGCATTCTTCCACGAGAAGACGGCCATCACCGAAACGGCGCTCCACCATGACTTCCTGCAGGAACTCCTCGGCGGTCGCTTCATCCGGGCAAACGGCTACGCCCTTGCCAGCGGCAAGTCCATCAAACTTAAGTACGGCCGGGTAGACTCCATTGATCGCCGCACGGGCCTCTTCAATATCTGCACAACCTGTAGCGTCACCAGTCGGGATGTTGTGGCGCTTCATGAATTCCTTAGCAAATTCCTTACTCGCTTCAAGCTGGGCACTCTGCTTGTGAGGCCCCCAACACGGGATGCCAGCCTTCTCACAGAGGTTTGCCAGACCTTCGCCTTTGACGAGGTAGCTTTCTTCACCAGCCACACAGAGGTCGATGTTGTTCAGGCACATCCAGTCGATGAGAGCCTCCAGGCCATCTACCTCAACACACTCGGCAATCTCGGAAATCGCATCACTACCCGGGAAGCAGTACAGCTCGGTATCGGTAGCAGAATCATTGAATGCGGAAATCAACGCGTGCTCGCGTCCGCCCTTACCAACTACAAGAATCTTCATATCTGGGCAGAGTCAAAACCACCCCGCCCCATCATCCAAGCCCAATCGCACACAAGTTTGACTTACTCCTTCCCCCTGACCTAGTCTCGCCAGCATGATGAAACGTTTTGCCATCTTAGCAGCACTCACACTCTCCGCCTTCTCCCTTCATGCAGAAGAGAAAAAAGAGGAGAAGCCCTCCTCATACATCTTCGTTCTAGAAGTCTTGGTGAACAAAGTTTTCAACAAGGAAACCAAGCAGGAGGAAGTTGTCCCAATCACACCTCTGAAGATGGATGATACTGTAAACTCCCTCAAGAAACGCTTAAAAGACAATGGCACCTTTGATGCCTCCATCACCGTAAAAGGAAACCGCATCGAAATTCAAATACCTAAACCAATTTCCCCAGACGAAGCCAAGCACCTTAAAGCACTCTTCACCACCTCTGCTATTCTCACACTCCACAAACGCGATCCTAGGCATAATCCTGTACTTGCCGAGAAAGTCTTCAAAGGTGAAGAAATCGTCCCAGGCGCGCGCGCCTACGAGTATCCACAGACAGATCCCAAGACAGGTAAGGCCATCGAGTCCAGCTATGTTCTAGTAAAGCGTCGAGCAGCTATCAGCGCTAAAGATATCAAGCACGCCAATCCGAACTACGCTACCGGGACTGAAGTTCAAATCACACTCACTGATGATGGCACCAAAAAGATGGAGACCTTCACTAAATCCCTCAAACAGGGCGAGGATCACATTGTCTGTATTTTCGATGGGAAAGTCATGATTGACGCAGTCCTGAACGCAGAGAAATTATCCAAAATATTTGTCATCAGCGGATTAGATAGCCTCGAAGAATGTGAGCAATTCAGCAGAGCCTTACGCAACTCCCTCCCAAACAAGATAGACATCATTGAATTTAAGAGCGTTACCCAATAACCCCTTGCACTTTCTCCTTCTACTCGCCCTCGCACGTCTAACCAGCGAATCCCCCCGGAAATCGGAACTAGCGATTGACGCAGAGGCAAAACAAGTTCATGAACTCCCAGCTCTTTTTTAATAAAGGGCTCGGAAAGGTCGTGCCCAAGCGCGGCCACCAAACCAGAATATACCCATTCTTATGATCAATTCATTAGCAGCAGGCACAGGCAGCGACACCACGATGGTCCTCTTCTCAGGGGTCTCTCTACTCATCCTCCTGTTCTGGTACCTCGCCACGGAAAAAGAAAAGGTGAAGCGTAACGTCGGCACCGTCATCGTTACCGCCATCACCGTTCTCTCCCTCTTCGCCATCATTTCTCCGAAGAACCTCTATCTGGTAGCCACCGGAGAGAAGACCTTCAAAGAAGCCAACAACCTCCAGGCCGGTATTGAAATCGTCGGCGGTACATCCTTCATCATCGAAGTGAAGGAAAACAAGGTTTTCAACGAAGAAACTGGACAGGAAGAGACCGTAGAAATCACTCCGGAGGCGATGGATACTGCCAAGACTATCTTGGAAAACCGCCTCAACGAAAGTGGTACTCTCGATGCTCCGGTAACCATCCAGGGTAACCGCATCGAGATCCAGATCCCGAAAATTTCCACCGCAGAAGCAGACCGTCTCAAGGAACTCCTGACAACTACTGCCAAGCTCACTCTCCACAAGCGCCACGACCAGCACAATCCAATCCTTGCTAAGCAGGTTTTCGACAAGGAAGAGATTGTCCCAGGTGCCCGCGCCTTCCCATACACCCAGAAGGACCCTAAGACTGGAGAAGAATTCACCACCTACGTTCTAGTTGAGCGCCGTGCGGCTCTCGGAGGTAAGGACATCGCCCGCGCGACTCCGAACTACGCCACCAATACTGAGGTACAAATCACTCTCACCAGTGAAGGTACTACAAAGATGGAGGACTTCACTAGTTCTCTCCAGCGTGGACAAGACCACATCGTCTCCATTCTTGACGGCCAAGTCATGAACGACGCCGTCCTCAATGCGGATATCCTCTCCAAAGTTTTCGTCATCAGCGGCCTCGACAACCTCGAGGAGTGTGAGCGCCTTGCCAAGGCTCTAGCCAACCCAATGGAGAACGAGATTGAAGTCATCGACGAGCGCTCCGTTTCCGCCACACTCGGTGAAGCAACCGTCAAGCAGGGTATCAATGCTGGTATTGCTGGCCTCCTGATCACCATCCTCTTCGTCATCCTTTACTACCGCTACTCAGGCATCATCGCCCTGGTCGGTCTTGTGATGAACATCATCGTCCTCTTCGGCGCCATGGCACTCTTCGGAGCCTCTTTCACACTGCCAGGTATTGCAGGTATCATCCTGACTATCGGTGTGGCTGTGGATGCTAACGTTCTGATCTACGAGCGCCTCCGTGAGGAACTCGCCAAAGGCAAGTCCGTACGTGCCGCTATCTCAGCCGCCTACGACAAAGCCTTCTCCGCAATCTTTGATGCGAACATCACTACGCTCCTCACCGCTCTGATCCTCTTCTGGAAAGCCACCGGCTCCGTGAAGGGCTTTGCTGTGACTCTCACCATCGGTATTCTCGGCACCCTGATTGCCGCCCTCCTCTGCACCAGAGTTCTCTTCTGGTGGAGTTCAGACACAGGAGCACTCAAGAAGGTCAAGTTCCTGAACTTGATCCCTGAGCGCTATATTGACTTCCTTGGCAAGCGTAAGATCGCCTTTTCCCTCTCAGCCGTCCTCATCGTCGGCGGCATCGGCTCCCTCGCCCTCAAGGGCAAGGAAGACCTCGGCATCGACTTCGTAGGTGGTGAGATCACCCGATTCGAGGTACCAGAGGGCGTCACCATCACTCAAACCGAAGTGGACGCTATCATCAATAACGTCGAAACTGAAAAGAACGTCTCATCCCAAATCGAGACGGTTACTGGCCAAGGCTCCAATATCGCGATCAAATCCAGCCGTGAGGATTCCGAGATCGTTAAGCAAGCTATCCGTGCCAACCTTCCTGGTTTCGACGAGGAGGTTCAGATCGAGGACAAGAACTCCGGTAAAATGGTCGAGGATTACAAGATTCCTTCCAGTACAACGAGTGTCTCCCCGACTCTCGGTGGTGAGTTCCTCGCCAACGCGATCTGGGCACTGGCATTCGGTATTTTTGCCGTCCTGATCTACATCACCCTCCGCTTCGAGTTCTCCTTCGCGGTCGGTGCCTTCCTCGCACTGGTCCACGATATTCTGATCTCGCTTGGTATCCTAGTCATCTTCAAGCAGGAGCTCTCCCTCATTCACGTGGGCGCCTTCCTGACCATCGCCGGTTACTCCATTAACGACACCATCGTGGTATTCGACCGTATCCGTGAAGACCTCCAGACCAAGCGCGGCGAGATCCGCGACGTGATGAACAATGCCATCAGCGCCACCCTATCACGTACGATCATCACCTCCATGACCACATTCATGGCTGTACTCGTGCTCTTCATCTTCGGTGGATCTTCGCTGAAAGCCTTCTCCTTGGCCATTATGCTCGGTGTGATCGTGGGTACTTACTCATCCATCTTCATCGCCTCTCCGATCGTTTACATCTTCTCCAAGATCCGCGGCATCAACCTCCGCCGCGAGCTTCTGGATGCCAACCTCGAAGCCGAGGTGAATCCTGCTGGCAGGAAGTAAACTGACAGAGACTAAGATCGATTTCAAAACGCCGGCTGGAAACAGTCGGCGTTTTTTATGCCCCTGTGGTGCAATTATCCATAAAGGACTGTCATTTTACACAAATCGTCAAAACCTGAGAGAAATTCCTTCCATAAGTCATTCGTGGCGTTATAGCTCTCCCGCAATCGGGAATGGTAATATTCACTCCGCATTGCTCTCACTACACATTACCACACTCCATCTATGAATATCGGTATTCCAACTGAAATTAAAAACCAGGAGCACCGCGTAGCCATGATCCCAGCCTCTGTTGGCGATCTTGTGCGCCGTGGACACACCGTTTTCGTCCAAAAGGGCGCAGGTGAAGGCTCCAGCTACACTGACGATCAGTATGAGGCCAATGGTGCAACCCTCGTAGACACCGCCAAGGATGTTTTCGAGAACGCGAGTCTCATCGTGAAAGTCAAGGAACCTCAGCCATCTGAGGTAGCCATGCTCAACGAGAGCCACACTCTTTTCACTTACCTTCACCTTGCAGCAGACAAGACACTCACTGAGACACTCACAGCCTCTGGCTGCACTGGCATTGCCTACGAGACAGTGGAAGTCAACGGACGTCTCCCACTGCTCGAGCCGATGTCCGAAATCGCAGGCCGCATGTCCTCCATCGTTGGCGCCTATCATCTAGCCAAGCACAATGGCGGCCGTGGGGTCCTTCTCGGCGGCGTTCCCGGCGTTCTTCCTGGGCGCGTAGTTGTGATCGGCGGGGGTACCGCTGGTGTCAATGCAGCCCGAGTCGCCCAAGGTATTGGCGCAGATGTAACCATCCTTGAGGTGGACTTTGACCGCATGCGTTTCCTCGACATCACCATGGAAGGTGCTCGCACCGTCTACTCCAGTGAAGCCAACCTTGCAGAACTGCTTCCTCGTGTTGACCTGGTCATTGGTGCCGTTCTGGTTCCAGGCGCTGCCGCACCAAAACTCATCAACCGTAAGATGCTCAAGCTGATGCCAGAAGGCTCCGTCTTCGTGGATATCGCTGTGGACCAAGGCGGCTGCTCAGAAACCACACGCGCCACCACACACGAGAACCCAACTTACTTCGAAGAAGGCGTACTTCACTACTGTGTGGCCAACATGCCTGGCGCTTATGCACGTACTGCCACTCAGGCCCTCAATAACGTGACTCACCGCTGGACGACTCTGATCGCCGAGCAAGGCGTAAAGAAAGCCGCAGAGATGCACCCAGCACTCATCGGCGGCATCAACTGCATGCAGGGCAAAGTCACTTGCCAGCCAGTTGCTTCCGCACACGGCATGGAATACACTTCTGCCAAAGCAGTCCTCGGCATCGACTAATTTAACAAGGCGTCCCACCTTTCTCTCATCAAAGCCACCCCTCAACCGGGTGGCTTTTTTCTATCCATAAAAATTACACTTCAAACCAAGCCCTAGAAAGGCCACAGTCAGCACATATGAACTTCGACACCATCATTTCTCGTCGCGGCACTGGTAGCATCAAGTGGGACAGACGTCCTGAACTGGATCCCTATTGGGTGGCCGATATGGATTTTGCATCCGCAGACGTCATTTTGGATGCCATTCGCAAGCGCGTGGACCACGGCATTCTTGGCTATGCGCAAGCGCATGAAGGAGTCGTCGAAGCAGTGATCCAATACTTCTCTAGCAGGCACAACTACACCCTCTCAGCCGATCACCTTATCCATCTAGGAGGTCTCGTACCCGCCCTCTCACTGGCTGCGCGAGCATTCACCCAGCCAGGTGATGCCCTACTCACCTGCACCCCGGTCTACTACCCCTTCCTCGGTGTGGGCCACGATGCCAAAATCGACACCATCGCCGTTCCACACATTGAACAAGACGGCAAGTGGACATTCGACTTCGAAGGCATGGAGAAAGCAGTCACTGAAAACACCGAAGTCTTTCTGCTTTGCAACCCTCAGAATCCGCTCGGGCGCAACTTCACCAAAGAGGAAATCATCAAGGTCGCAGAGTTCTGCAAGCACCATGATCTTCTCCTCGTCTCCGATGAGATTCACTGTGATCTCGTTCTGAACGAAGACGAGCAGCCATTCTTCTCTGCCGTCCACCTGCCGGAAGAGCTGCGAGAGAAACTCATTGTCCTTCAGTCCCCATCCAAGACCTACAACATTGCAGGCATGGGCTACGCAGTCGCCGTCATTGAGAACGACACGATCCGCCGCAAGTTCCTGGCGGCGAGAGGACATACTCTCCCGGAAATCAATTGCTTATCCTTCTATGCCGCTGAGGCCGCCTACAAGCACGGCGAACCATGGCGCCAAGAGCTGCTCGCCTACCTGCGCAAGAACCGCGACACTCTGACCGACTTCGTCACCAATGACCTTGAAGGAGTCAGCGTACCATTCAACGAGGCCACTTATCTGGCCCTGCTCGACTGCCGACCACTCGGCCTCGAAAACCCGGCTCACTTCCTGGAGAAAGAGGCGGGACTCTTCCTCTCTGACGGCGCTCCATTTGGGGCTCCTGGACACGTGCGATTCAACTATGGCTGTCCTCACTCACGCGTCCAAGAAGGACTGGAAAAAATCCAGCAGGCATTTTCTAAAATCAAGGTTACAGCCTAGACGCAGAACATGCTTTGAATTTGACAAGCCTAGGGATGCCCAGCATACCTAGGCTAGTACATTTGCTTTTATCAAAATGAATCATCTCAAGACTTTCCTAACTAGCGCCCTGATTGCCGGCACCTCAATGAGTGCCTACGCTGACCTGAGCATCCCCTACGGCATCGAAGCGCTTACCTCCTACCGCTCCGAGTACGTACACCGCGGTTTCGAGCTTGCTAACGACACGATCGACTTTCAACTCAGCTCAAGAGTGAGCTTAGCCAACGATTTCTCTATCAATGCGACCGCTTGGTACAACAACGAGTTAGACGATGGTGACTTCAACGAGTTCGGCATCTACTTGGATCTCCGCAAGGACATCGGCGACATGACCTATGCTTTGGGAACCACCTTCCATGATTATGATGATTCATTCTTTGAAGATGGTTTTGATATCTTTGGTAGCGCCACATGGCACATCAACAAATGCGTGGATCTCGGTGCATCCGTGAGCTACGACACAGGTGCTGACGGTTGGTATGGCGAGCTCTTCAGCTCATACTACTACAGCATCAACGACCACTCCTTCGTGACACTACGAGGCGGCGTCAGCGCGGTTGATGGTTACTACGGACGAGAAGGCTTCAATGACGTTTTCGCCAAGTTAGCCTACACCTACGACATCAACGAATCGGTTTCCGTATCCCCCTATATCGCTACGTCCATTCTGTTGGATGGAGACGATCTCGGCAACGACTCCTTCTATGGGGGAGTTTACTTCGCTGTTTCTTTCTAACGTAACACCCTATTACCGTGCGGCAGATCATCGCTTTAACCCTGGTATCCGTCTTCGCGTTTCTCGGCATCATCTTGATTAAAGAGTACCGCCTAGGACAGATCCAGGACCAGAAATCATCAACCAATCAATCTGCCGCCGCCTCCCCTGCAGCCAGCCAGCCAGCCGCCGAACTAACGGCTCCAGATCCTAAACCGAAGCCTGAGGAGAAACCAGACGACATCCCAGAAGCTCCACCGGAAGAGCCAGTCATCGAGGTCACAGCGAAGGCTCCCGAAGCGATCATTGGCACTTTTGCCATCGATAAAGCGCTTTCTCAGCAATCTCTGGTAGAGCGAAATTACGGTACCGATCTGGATGCCGAAGCACTGATCACCGTCTGGCCTCTTCTGCTTATCGATTTTGACGGAAAAGTCTTCAAGATCGATGACGGGACTTCCGAGCGAAAGCAATACTTCCAACCGACTGAGCAATCGGACAAACAGCTCACCATCCCACTCAACCTGACAGGCAATGAAAAGCCAGTCCCCTATGTCATGACTTGGGATGAGAAAGGATTCTGGCTAGCCTACCCCGTCAAAAAACCGGGTGGCGAGGAAAACTTCGAGGCCCGCATCCGCTTCAAGAAAATCAATTAACACAAAAGCGCCGGCAGAGTCACTCTACCGGCGCTTTTAAGTAAATCATCATGAAGGTTACCCCTCTTGGGTTTCACCATTCCCGAAGTAGTCTTCGAAGACCTTACCAGCCTGCTCCATCTTCTCACCGACACCTTCCATCGCTTTACCGACTTTGATCGCCAGCTCTTCCCTCTCGAGCATATTCATCATAGCGGCACCAGCACGCGGGCCAAATTCCTGCACCTTAGCAGCAAATTTCTTCTCCAGCTCCGCCTTCTTCTGGTCACTAGGCTTATCAAGTTTGGAAAGCCGCTTGGAAATTGCCAGCATGTCATTACCAACCTGGTCGATGTCCTTCACCGCTTTATCTGCACTAGCCTCATCCTTGACGCTCTCAAGAATGACAATCAACTGATTCAGCTTAGCCATAGTCTCATTCGCCAGAGCATCCACAGTATCAGCTCCCTTGGCTGCTGGGGTCTTTGCCTCAGTTTCAGGTTCAGCTGTGGCCCAC
Organism: Rubritalea squalenifaciens DSM 18772; assembly: GCF_900141815.1. Taxonomy (NCBI): domain Bacteria; kingdom Pseudomonadati; phylum Verrucomicrobiota; class Verrucomicrobiia; order Verrucomicrobiales; family Rubritaleaceae; genus Rubritalea; species Rubritalea squalenifaciens. The sequence continues at coordinate 180,583 of NZ_FQYR01000004.1, read as the reverse complement.
ATAGGCAGTGCCATCACAGCGATTGCGCAGCAGAGTAATTTCAATTTCATACTGCCCACAGATCTAGCCCATATTTTGGAGCTAGCAAGCTAATAAACAAGGTGTTCTAGACTTCAGTATCCAGCCATTTACCACGGAAATGCAGGATCACGAAGACAATCGCTTGCACGACCAGATCGGCAGACATGATCATCCACACCATGGTCAAATCCGGATTCCAATGCTGTGCAGCATAGGTCAAGACACCGATCCGAATACAGATCATCACGCTGAACGAGCCAGCCATCACGGTCTTCGTAGCCCCTACTCCGCGCATGGAAATCTTCATCACCATGGCCGTAGCAAAGAATGGCTGCACGAATCCAATAATTCTGAGTACTCGAACCGCAGCTTCAGCCTGAGCACCACCGCCAGGACTCATCAGTGCCACCAAAGGCTCAGCAAACAATATCAGGCAAATACCCGCCAGCCCCATGGTCAAGACCGCAAGCCCCCAGCAGACACGTACCGCATGCCTGGCCAATTCCTTGCTCTGGGCTCCCAAGTACTGACCAGCCAGCGTAGAGGCCGCCATACCAAGTGCAAATCCCGGCATGAAGCTCAAACTTTCTATCTGCACAACCATGCCGTGCGCTCCCACCATACCTTCCGTCTCAAGACCTGCCACCACTCGGACACCATAGGCATGGATCGCCCACATCCCGATGATTTCCACGAACTGGGGAATGCCCACTTTCACCACCCGCTTGATAGTCTTGCTCTCCCATCGCAGATTTTCACGCCGGATAACTACGACAGCCTTGCCCTCAGCCGCAGGGCGTAATGTGTAAAGCACCACGAGGGCTCCAGCCAGCCAGCCACCGACAGTTCCCAGCGCCAGGCCACTGACTCCATATTGCTCCGCAGGGAGCACATAGAGCATGAGCCCGACACTCATGGCGACATTCACGATATTCACCACCACCATGGCGTAAAACGGGGTAAGCGTGTCACCTCCAGCTCTCTGGCAGGCATTACACACAAATAAAATTCCACTCAATGGGGCCGCCAGAGAAATCCAGGTAATGTACTGGTTCGCATAATGAGCCGCGATTTCCGTGAGTCCAAACATGGAGATCAGCTGCCCCCTGAACAACCACAAGAGAAGACCACTCACACAACCAGACAAAGTGCCCAGCACCATTGACTGCCCTGTGGCCTTTTCCACCAGTTCTTGATCACCGGCCCCAAAACCTCTAGCAGCCAAGGCTTGGGCTCCAGTAGCGATCGCCCCCTGCATGATCATCATCAGCCAGCCTACATACATGGCCAAGCCCATGGTATCCATGGCGGCCACCAGCTCTTCTCCTACAAACATGCGGCCCGCAATAATACGGTCAGCAAAGCTTACCAGAGTCCCCATCATGTTCTGAAGCAAGGGCCAAAGAGCCAAAGCGATGATCTGCCGGGGCAAGGAAAGCCCAGCAAGTCTTCCGCCTAAAGTAACCGGCACTGCCGACTCTTTAGCCTCCTGACTCACTGGTATCGATTCACTCATATAGACAAGCGTTCGGCTATCCGAACGCTCAAGAGTCCTAATCAAGCATAGCAAATTTGCAAACGCATATACTAAAATACCGAATACGTCAGCAAATCTCCCCTTCCGTCTCAGCTGAAGCGAGGGTAAACTCAGGGCAGCAACCATGTTAAGACCACCCATCAGCATTCCTCTCCCTAAGATCGTTGGCAATCTCCTTCTGGCTGATCCAGCTCTGAGGGACGGCATTTTCAATAAGAGCGTGGTCTACATGTTTGAGCACGACAGAGAGAGAGGTTCAGCAGGCTTCATCCTGAACCACCACACAGGGCGCAACGTCGGAGATCTGGTGGACGCAAAGGAACTCAAGCCCCTCAAAGATATTCCCGTCTACTATGGCGGCCCGGTCCAGGACCAGCAACTCCACTTCGTCAGTTTCAGCTGGGAAGGCAGCAAACTCGTGCTCGATACAGAGGTCAGCGCCGAGGATGCCATCATCCTCCACCACACGGGCGACTCCTACCTGAGAGCCTTCGTAGGCCACTCAGCCTGGAGCAAAGGTCAACTGGCCGGCGAGCTGGATAGCGAGTCTTGGTTTACCGCTGCACCTCCAAGAGACCTCATGGATAAAACTCAGGACAATTCGCTCTGGAGTTACGTGCTCTCCCACCTATCTTCCTACCACCAAGTCGTCTCCCTCACACCAGAAGATCCTTTTCTTAATTAACCATCATGAGAGTCATCATTCAGCGCGTCTCTGAAGCCTCAGTCACTATCAACCAACAAGTCACCGCCTCCATCAACCGTGGATTTCTCATCCTCCTGGGAATCGAAGAAGCGGACACGCCAGAAGACGCTCTCTGGCTCGCCGGTAAAATCGGCAAAATGCGTATCTTTGCGGACGATGCCGACCTCATGAATCTCTCGCTGACTGACATTGATGGCGAAGTACTCGTGGTATCCCAGTTCACCCTCCATGCCGCCACCAAAAAAGGAAACCGCCCATCGTTCATCAGAGCGGCCCGCCCCGAACAGGCCATTCCACTCTATGAGGAATTCCTCGCGGCAATGACCGCCCAGATCGGCAAACCCTGCCAGGCTGGCGAGTTCGGTGCTGACATGAAAGTCGCCCTTATCAACGACGGCCCCGTGACCATCTTCATGGATTCCAAAAATCGCGAATAATTATCATCCTCATTTCACCCTCTATAGCCTAGTTTCACTACGATGTTCAGTATTGATCCAGTCTCCATCCAGTTCCATATCCCCGCCACGGACCATCTCGGAAAAAACCATGTCGAAGGCAAAATCAGATTCATGCCTGACCATGTAGATTTAGACTGGCGGATCAAAGGCAACGTCTTCCGTGGAGGCAACCAAGAGGTCCAGAACATCAAGCTTCCTTATTCAGAGATCGAGCATGTGGAGTTCCGCAAGAAATGGTGGAAGTTCCGTGACATCATCCTACGCATTTCCAATCCTGCACTCGTAGAGGAGATTCCCGGAGTGGAAATGGGAAAAATGGTCCTCGAAATTGACGAACGCTCACGCGAGGAGGCAAAGAAGCTCACCACCCTCATCGACTTCAAACGCTCCGAATTTCTCTTGGACGAGCAAAACAAGAGGCTTGAGGCCATGACTCAGGGACTGGATTAAGCCTTTGTTAGAACCGGGAGATTTCGTCCTCGCTGAGTTCATAGAACTCACCTGGCTCCAAGTCACGGAGTCCAATCCCGCCTACGCTTTCACGGTGTAAACTCTCCACCTTGTTCCCCATCGCACCGAACATGCGCTTCACCTGGTGATACTTGCCTTCAGTCAATGTGAGTAAGCCCTCCCTCTCGCCGAGTATTTTCAGCTTTGCTGGAAGAGTCGCCTTATCTTCACCTCGGAGCATGATACCTTTGGCAAACTGCTCCACATAGTCTTCATCAATAGGATCGGCCGTCTCAAAGCGGTAGACCTTTTCGCAGGCATGCTTGGGAGAAGTCACGCGATGGCTCCATTGACCGTCACTGGTAAGCAGCACCAATCCCGTGGTATCCTTGTCCAAGCGTCCGGCAATATGCAGATCCTTATGCGTGAATCCATCCACCAGATCGATCACTGTCTCAAACTCCTCGTCCTTGGTCGCACAAACGACATCCACCGGTTTATAGAGGGCGAGATAAACATCGCCACTCTTCGTGATCACCACACCATTTACTTCCACCTCATCTTGCTCAGAGACCTTCTTGCCTTGATCTCTGACAACCTCACCATTCACCAAGACCCGTCCGGCCTTAATTGCCATTTTGGCCAGTGAACGCGTCGCCTCAGAGTGCGTCGCGATAAATTTATCCAGTCTATCCATGATCTAATAAAAACTCCTACTTCGCCTCACCGCGTTGCACACCCTCATTCGGGTTGCTGCGCTCCGCCCCACGTATCTTACCGACTACCGGCTTACTCCCCCTCTTGGACAAGGTGACCTGCTCATCTTCATCCACCTCCGTCTGAATCTTGCGGTGCACCCAGACACTCTGCACAAGCCCCAGCATAAACATACACATCACCACGAAGGTTCCAGAGTAGGAGATCAGCGGGAGCGGAATCCCTGTGATTGGTGTCAGCAAAATGCACATACCGATGTTCTCAAAGATGTGCGCGAAAAACAAAGCCACCACGGAGGCCACCAAAACCTGACCACTCAGATCCCGGCTATAAAAACCGATAAACAAACAGAGAATCAGCATCACCCCAAAGGCAGTCACTAGCAACAGGCTTCCACGAAAGCCCTGCTCCTCACCGAGCACGGCGAAAATAAAGTCGTTGTGCGCTGTCTTCCAAGGAATGTAGCGCTTGGCGTGCAGTGAGCCTTTATCTTCTCCCGCATTCCAGCCCGTACCCTTCCAACCAGCCTTGCCCACCGCCATGGAGACATAGTGCGGAGCGTAGGCATCACCAGAGATATCCACCTCACGATTATTGAGCATGTCCAGGTACAACTCGATACGCGCTGTACCACGCTCACTCTGCTTGGGCAGCACGATAAAAAACAAAGGAGGAACAGCCGCCAGACCGATCAACACCATGAAAGTCAGATACCTGAAAGGAACCCCACCCACGAGCATGATCACTCCCACCACGGGGAGCCATACGAGCGCGGATCCCATATCACCCATCATCGCCACCATAGCAAAGGGAACCACTGAAAATATTCCGATCACCGCTACCTTCACGATAGGGAGTCCAAGCAAAGGGTGCCACTTCGGCAACTCCTGAAGCATGCTGGCAAGCATGATAAAGCCGGCTACGATCATAAACTGGGCCGGCTGGAAATTAAGCCCCCCCAGATTCAGCTGGTGAACCTCATTCCCCACAGCTAATGCAGCTCCCATCAGACCTAAACCCACCAAATACATAGGTATCGCGAGATATTTTATCCAACGATAGTCGATCAATGCGGTCACAAAATACACAGCAGCCCCGACAAAAATCCAGTTACGCTGTCTATTGGCAATATCCTCGCCGCCCACGGAAAGGTGCCGAGCAGCACTCTCAATGCCATAGACACCATAGATCAGCAGCCCGAACATAATCAGTACAAGCGGCCAATTTAATCCCAAAAATTTTCTTAGAAACGGTGTCATCCCTCAGCAGACCTACGCAGCTTATTCCTCCCCCCTTGCAAGACAAGCACCATCATGTGTAGAAATAACTTAGTTCTCCAGATAAGCATCACCCACATCATGAGCCAACCGAATCCATACACAGCACCCCAGTACTATTCAGAGGCCGACCTCCAACCAGACTTTTCTCTGACCCCGATCAATATTGTGGTCACCTCCTGGGAGAAACTTCGTGTCTGGTTCAACCTGATTCTACTTTTTCCCGGCATCGGCATCCTCATCTACGCCGCGAATCGACTCCATCTCACCGAAATGGATCTCATCCGAGGGGCAGTATCCTGTGCACTCGTGGGGAACTTTCTCTACTTCTTTGGCCCCTTGCTTGAATTTTATATCTGCGCCGTAGGCAAAAGAAACCCCTCCAAAAAGGTACGTCACTACCTCTTCATAGGAGGTATCGCCGTTGCCTTCACCATGTTTGCCTTCTGCGTAGTCTATGCCAACAAAGTCTTTATCCCACGCGACCTTGGCTAATAAGTGACTTTTCAAATGGGGAAGCTCACGTATGCTTCCTTACGTCGCACCCATGAAAAGACTTTTCCCTACAGCTTTACTTCTTGCCCTACTGCCCTTTTCGGCGCTGCTGGGACAAGATTCTGCATCCAGCCCTGGTCCTGCGGAGACTCAGGCCGAGACACCCGCGACCCCTTCTTCGGCTCCGGCCACCGCTTCTCCCGAAACCTCCGATCCTACCGTCTCAGACGAAACGGAGGACGCCACCCGGATCTCCGTGCTCGGCTACCATGAATTTTCTGCAACGGAGAAAGCGACAGAAATGCGTATCCCTACCGCCAAGTTCCGGCTGCAAATGCAGGCCATCAAAGACCTTGGCCTGAATGTCATCACGCTTGAGGACTTCATCGCCTGGAAACAGGGGAAGAAAACTCTGCCCGACCGTTCTATCTTGATCACCATCGATGATGGCTGGAAGTCGGTTTATACAGACGCCTATCCTATCCTGAAAGAGTTCGAATTCCCCTTCACCCTCTTCCTTTACAAAAACTATGTCGACGGAGGAGGCAAGGCGCTCACCAGTGAAATGATCGCCGAGATGCAGAAGTACGGGGCATCGGTCGGCTCACACTCGACCTCACACCCTTACCCATCCACCGTACGCAAGGCCCAGCGCAAAGGACCGGAGGAATACCAGAAATTCCTGAATGCGGAGATGGGTGACTCCAAGAAATTTCTCGAAGCCAAGTTTGGCTCCCCGATCATTACTTACGCCTATCCCGGTGGATTCCACACTCCAGAGATGTTTGATACTGCCGAGATGGTCGGCTATAAGCACCTGTTCACCGTCAAGCCTGGCAAGGTCAAACAAGACACCAACAACATGGAGATCCCGCGCTACATCATTCTGGGCACGCACGATTCCATTTTTGAGTACGCCACCTCATTCCGGGCTACCGGCAACTCCCTGGGATCTGCTGGCGCCATCATCCAGACGACACCGCATCCGGTCACACCTGCTCCCGGGGGCAGCACGGAAGATAGACTTCCACTCATCAGTGCGGACCTCTCTAAAGTGGAGGGTCTCGACCCTGAGTCACTGGTCATGAGAGTGTCAGGCTTTGGCCTGGTTCCTGCCAAATTTGATCCCGCCACGAAAAAATTCTCTTGGAAAGTGAACCGTCGTCTGCGCAAACCCACCTGCGACGTCTCTGTGCAGTGGAAACTACAGGAGAAGCCTGATATGGAAATGCCGATGCGCTGGACCTTCGTCATCAACCGCGAAGCCGCCTACCAGCCAAAGACTGCCCCATCGCTCCCACAAGCCATTCAAGAGAAATCAAACGAAATCATCCCCCAAGATCCGGAGAACAAGAGCTCCAACTAGCATTTCTCCCCGCCGACCATTTTACCAAACGCCTATACAATTTATGTTCAATTCACTCTCAGACTCTCTCGAGAACACCTTCAAGAAACTCCGTGGCCACGGCAAGATCTCGGAGAAAAACATCTCTGACGCCCTGCGCGAGGTGCGCCTCTCCTTGCTGGAAGCTGACGTGGAATTCTCTATCGCCAAAGACTTCATCAACAAGGTGAAGGAAAAGGCCCTTGGTGAGACGGTGATGAAGTCCATCAAGCCAGGTGAACAGATCGTCAAAATTTTCCACGACGAACTGACTGAACTCCTGGGTGGCGACCAAGTACCTCTCGATCTGAACCCGCCGGCGCGCATCCTGATGGTCGGTCTCAACGGTGCAGGTAAGACCACCACGTCTGCCAAGCTCGCGATGCGCTTGAAGAAAGAAGGCAGACGCCCTCTCCTCATCGCTTGTGACCTTTACCGCCCGGCAGCGATCGAGCAGCTCGGCACACTCGGTGCTCAGATTGATGTCCCAGTCTACAAGCCAGACGCTTCTGAAACCAATCTCGTCAAAGTCGCTAAAGACGCTCTCAAGTGGGCTGAAGACCAGAACGGCACCGTTCTCATCTTCGATACCGCCGGTCGTCAGGAAATCGACGAAAAGCTCATTGAGGAACTCAAGGATCTCCACAAATTCCTCGATCCGAAAGAGACCTTGCTCGTAGCAGACGCTGCCACCGGTCAACAGGCAGTCTCCGTAGCCAATCATTTCGATGAAGCCGTTGGTATTACCGGTATCGTCCTGACCAAGCTGGATGGTGATGCCCGTGGTGGTGCCGCCCTATCCATGCGTGGTGTCACTGGCAAACCGATCAAGTACATCGGTGAAGGTGAGAAACTGGAGAATTTCTCCGAGTTCCACCCCGAGCGAATGGCGGGCCGCATCCTCGACATGGGTGACGTAGTCTCCATGGTCGAGCAAGTAGCCGACAAGATCGACGAAGAGAAGGCCATGAAATCCGCCAAGCGGATGCAGGAAGGCAAGTTCGACTTCAACGACTTCCTCGACCAGATGGCCATGATCAAAAATCTCGGGCCACTTGACGGACTACTCGGCATGCTTCCAGGCATGAAGAAGCTCAAAAAACAGCTTCCTGCCGATGCCCTCAACACAGACAAGTTCAAGCACATGGAGGCCATCGTACTCTCCATGACTCCTAAAGAACGCGAGCGCCCTGAAATCATCAAAGGCACTCGCCGCAAGCGTATCGCCAAAGGTTCCGGCACCACCATCATTGAGGTCAACCGACTGCTTAAGCAGTTCGGTGAGATGCGCAAGATGATGCGCTCCAAGGGCAAGATGAAACAGATGATGAAGCAAATGGGCGGCATGGGAGACATGAAAGACCTTCTCGGCGGCCTTGGCGGCATGGGTGGAGGCAAAGGCGGCAAAGGCCTGCCATTCTAAGCCACACCTCCTAACACCGATTTTTTCCGATTTCTGTTGCTGGAAACGGAAACTAGCCTATTTTTCGACAAAATAGACAGACCAAAAACAATGTACGACAATCCTTACGCATCCCCATACAGCGTTGCTGCACAGCCGGTAGACATTCGCTCTGAGTTCATCAAGAAGACATACATGCACCTTGCTGGAGCTATTGGCCTCTTCGCACTGCTAGAGTACGTTTTCCTGCAGATACCAGCAATGAGAGCCCTCGCTACAACCATGACCACTGGGTTCAGCTGGCTTATCGTTATCGGTCTATTCATGGTGGCCTCAATGGTCGCTCAGAAATGGGCACACAGCGGCACATCCAAAGGCATACAATATGCAGGTTTGGCACTACTCTCCACTGCCTATGCTGTTCTGTTCCTGCCAGTCATGCTTTTTGCCACCGCCTATGCTCCTGAGATCATTACTCAAGCTGCAATTATCACAGCCGCGATGACACTGGGCGTGACCTTCATTGCTTTCACAACCAAGAAAGACTTCTCATTTCTCGGAGGGTTCTTGAAGATCGGTGGATTTGTGGCCTTAGGCCTGATCGTAGCCTCAATTTTCATTGGCTTTAATTTAGGAATCATCTTCTGCGCCTTCATGGTCGTATTTGCCTGTGTTGCCATTCTCAAGGACACTTCGGATGTCCTCCATCACTACGGCTCTAACCAGTACGTGGCGGCATCACTTAGCCTTTTCGCCAGCATCGCCCTGCTGTTCTGGTATGTGATCCAGATCCTGATGTCTCTCTCAAGCAACGATTAAGCAGAAGCATTTCCAAGTAGATTTCACCAAAGCGCCTTGGGTTATCCCGGGCGCTTTTTTCATGCTCGTGTTTCATCACCGCTCTTCCTAACGTCTCGCTCATGGAACACATCGACATCACCACCCGGCTCATGCGCCAAGCTGATCAACACAGCCGCGTCACTGCTCCCGTCCTATTACTGGGTGGTCTTTTCTCTGTCGTCATCGGCACTGCTTCCTCTATCTACTACAACCGCCTGATCACTGACGATATAGCCTCAATCACAGTCACGCCCTCAGCATGGCTCCTTCCTTGGGCAATAGTCCTTATCCTCACGCTGATCGCGCTAGTTGTCTTTGTCAGTCGCTACTCCAACGCTACGAACCAGAACATCCTCAGCCCCGGCTTTAAAACCGTCCTCCGCTCCATGCTACCATCACTGCTCTCTGGAGCAATTATTACCAGTTCTGTCGTCACTGAAAATGTGGATTCCGCTATGTTTACCTCCCCCCTACTTCTCGTCTTTTACTCCCTATCGCTCTTCTCCATCCGTCTCTTCGTGCCTAAATCCATCCGCATCCTCAGCATCCTAACTCTCGCGCTTGGTCTGGCTTTTTGGTTCGTCAGCATGAGCCTTGGCAAGATGGAGGTCGACACCTTCCACCTCGCCAACTTCTACATGATCTTTGGTTTCGGCCTGCTACAGATCATCACAGGTGCTGGCTCCTTGCTGTTCGAGCGCAGCCAACTACCGCCGCTCAAGAAATAAAAAAGCAGAGAGTCTCGTGACCCTCTGCTTGGTAAATGTTTGAGTTGGGAAAGCGCTTACTTCCAGCTCTGGAGGTAGGCTGTGATGTCCGCTACATCCTGCGCGGAGAGACCAAGCTGATCGGCTGACAGCATTAGGGAGCGCTTCATCCACTTTACCTGCTTAATGCGGTTCTTTGGCACCAGCTGAGTCACGCCACCTGTAGAGGTGATGATGTGTGGGTCAGCCACACTCGTGATCAGACCGTGAATCTTCTGGCCATCCTTCAGAGTAATCTCTTGTCCCTTGAAGCCATGAGCCAGGTCTGCGGAAGGATCTACGATGCTGCGGACGATCGCCTCCTTGGCCTGTGTAGCGCCCCATCCTTTGAGACCGGGACCATAGTCAGGACCAGCTCCGTTGATATTGTGACACATCACACAGCGCATGATCGTCTGAGCGCCCTTGGCTTTATCGCCAGTCAGCTTCATCACATCCTCCACCTTGATGAGTTTATCCTGAGGAGTCGCAGCCGGCACCACGATTGGGGACAGTTTGATATTCTCAGGGTCGTAGATACCACGCTCCTTGAGTTGCTTGGAGAGCTTCATATGAGCCCACTCACCAGTACCGCGTCGAAGCAGCCAGAAAGCAGCCCAGTCTTTCACGGAGCTGTCCGCAGCCGCGACATCCAGCAGAGCATCCGCTGCACCACGATCGTTGATGAAAGAGAGAGTCTCCACGGCCAGCATACGCTGCTCTTTGCTCAGCTCTTTACTCAAGGCACGAGCCTTCAGATCTGCTACGCCGGAAACCGGCCAGAGACGCCAGGTTAGTTTCGCAAAGGAATCACTCCAGGTCTCAGAGCCACCTGACACCATGGCAGCCTTGATCGCCTTCCAGACAGCATCTTCCTTCTTCACCGCACCAAGACCGATGGCCTCGACACTGTTTTTGTCCTGAGTATCGCAAGCTTTGGCGAGAGCCACAAAGATGCTTGCGCTTTCATCCGCCGTGTACGGACGCAAGGAGAGGGCCACATCACGGCGTACCGCTGCATCAGGATCACTGGCGAGTTTCTCTGCGTAAGGCAGAATGTTTACCCCAGCACGACGCAGGGCACGATAGGCGACCATCCGTGTTTCTGGATTATCCGAATTCAACAAAGTCTCACACTTCGCGTGCCCATCTTTACCCAGATAAGGCAGCAACCAGATTGCACGAGATGCCACCCACTTGTTAGGGTGAGCAAGTAACTTCTCGACTGCAGGCAGAGATTTTTCACCACCTTCTTTCAGACGCAAGAAACCAAGATGACGGACATTCACCGCAGGACTTTCCAGCGCGGTAATTTGCCCTTCAATGGTATTCAGGTCGAACTCTGGGACTTGCGGTTTAAAGCCTTTAGGAGCGATACGGTAGATGGCTCCGGAGCAGCTGTTATCAATGGTAGCGTGACCACCGACACGACCGTCGTACCAGTCAGCTACATACAAGGCTCCATCAGGTCCTACACAAACATCAGATGGGCGGAAAAGCACCTTCTCATCTGAGGCATCCTTTAGCTGGCGTAATTTACTGGTGTGGTCAGCACCTACATAAGCCTTATCCAGATTCGTGGTAATGAAGTCCATAGGATCAAGCTCGAAGCCTGCACCTCTCGCCTTTGGCTTGAACCCGAAGATCACATTTCTCGCTGCGTCACTGGCAAGGTAGGTACCAGACCACTTCTCACCGAGTGCCCCATTCTCATAGTACGTCACACCGGTCGGTGAACCGGGAGCGTAGACATGACCGACTTCGAAGGTTCCTGGATCCTTTTGTCTCCAGTGAGCGCTAGAAACCGGATCTCCAGGGCGCTGCTGCGTCTGCCATGTACGCTGACCGTCCAAGGTGAAGTAACCGGCACTACCGTACTCTAACACATAGGAGTTACGGCACGCTGAGTAGTCATCGTTATCATTTTGGAAAACATCACCCATGGAGTTCACGGTCTGCTCATAGCTGTTACGGTAACCATGCCCCATGATCTCCACATTGGTGCCGTCAGGGTTCATCCTCACACCAAAACCGGAAGTCCAGACATAGCCGTCATCACTGGCAGCACCGCCAAGCTTGTGCTGATCCACGAAATAGCGGCCACCACCTCCGCGGTAGACACCATTCATGCGGAAGGTTTTACCAGACTTGTCGGTAAAGATCGCTCCGCAGTTACCATTGTTGAAGTACCACTTCCCGTCAGGGCCAGCGGTTACTGAGTGAAGGGAGTGATCATGCTGGGCAGCATTAAAGCCAGTCATCATGATTTCCTTTTTGTCGACCTTCGGGTCAAACTTCAGGTCGCGGTTCACATCCGTGTATTTCACAAGATGAGGCGGCTGAGGAACAATCACCACATTGTCAAACACAGCAACACCCAGAGGACATTCCAGACTAGGGTCCTGCAAGAAGGTGTGACTGGAATCAGCTTTACCATCACCATCCGTATCTTCGAGCACCACGATTCTATCTCCCTCAGGTCGGCGTCCTCCCTTGCTACGGTAGTTCACACCCTCAGCTACCCAGATGCGCCCTTTGTGGTCGACATCCATGTTGGTCGGATTGTAGAGCATTGGAGACTGCGCCCATAGAGTGACTTCCAGTCCTTCAGGTACGCTGAAACGGGAAACATCCACGATCTGAGGAGCCTCACTAGGCACCCATCCGAGATCGGAGTTGATCACCCTAAACTTAACCGATGCCTTATCAGAAGCCAGTGCTCCACCGTCATCCAGAGCACCCGTGGCCATGAGCTTCACGGCACCCTCTGGCACATTGAGTGTAATCACGGACGGAGCATGTCCCCCAAAGCCTTTAACCTGCTTGCCTTCAACCTTAAGCGGAGACTTGCCATCCGCAGCTTGATCGACGCCTAATTTCCCCCAACCCTGCTGCTGGCTCTTGATATCTTTCTCGCCGATCGCGAGTTTTTTACCGTCAGCAGTCACGAAAGCCAGGTCATACCAGCTGATCCAGTCATAGCTGTTGCCATCCACATCCTCAGCCTTAAGCATGACAGTCTGCAAACCTGTGACGTCCACTTCAAAGCTCTTGCTACGCTTCTCGTCTTTGGCCTTGATGACCTCACTTTGCGCCAAAATCTGAGGCTTCCCGGCCCCCTTTTCACCAGACTTCCCGGCATCTGCTATGGCGATGCCCGCTACTACCACGGGAGCAGCAAGCCCAGCGACAGCACAATGGCGTTTCCAGTTCTGTTTTATCGTCGATTTTCTCATAAGCTAAATCTTCTGTATCGGTGGCTATCTACTTAGGAAGTAAGTCTACCTCACCTCCTCTTGGACCACAATGATTCTGGAGTGAGTCCATGAGAGGCGCAGATGAGCCATTCTACTAAGACATTTCTCAAGATGATCGCTTCTGACATTTATTTTCGCATTTCCTGCAAATTGGCATGATTATGACACAAGCCAACACATCCTCCCTTTTCCCAAGACCCTAGAGTAGAGAGCACTTGTCGTCCTAGCGCATCTCCTCCTAGTCTGCGGCGGTATCATTTTTGGAAATGATTCCTCCCACGAGCTAGTATACTGAAACCAATGAACCAAGACTCCACTCACCTCAGCGAGCCGAACGGCGACGACACCAAGTCGCCATTCTCGCCGAATAGTGAAGTCTCTACCCACCCAGCTCTCTGGCAAGCCGCTCAGAGTGAAGCAGCTCTAGACTCACTCGGCCCCAAACACGCCGAGGTCAAACAGTTCACCCAGCTCTACCTTGCAGCTCAACCGTCACTGCGGGCCTTCCTCTCTACCATCGTGAGAGATCCCGCCGCAGTAGAGGATTGCCTGCAGGAAACATGCATCGTGCTCTGGAAGAAACGTGATCCATCCTGGGATATCGAGGATTTTCGAAGACTTGCTTTTACCTGCGCTCGCTTCAAAGGGCTAAGCTGGCTGAAAAAGAACAAGCCGAACCTTAAGACCTCCCTCTCCCCGGACATCACCAAGAAGCTCTCCATGAAGGTGGCCGAGCACGAACAGCGCAATGCCAACAGACTGTCCACTCGCCTCGATGCCATGAGGCACTGCCTCGATCTTCTCTCAGACAAGCAACGCGAGATCATTCAGGCGCGTTACGAATCCGACCAGGCTGACGCTCTCGCCAAAATAGCCTCTCGCATGAACCGCTCGATGGATGCTATCTACAAACAACTGGAACGCATCCGCACCTCGCTGCGCAAGTGTATCCAGAACCAGCTCTCTTCCTAACCATGCCGCAAGACACACCATCCTCCACTGATCCTGAGAATGATGCCACTTTGGTGCATTTGGTGGATGCCTTCATCGAGGACCGGCTCAGTGAGGAGGAAAAATGCGCGCTGGAGGAACGCTTGCTCAATGACGAACAAGCCATGGACTATTGCGCCGACCGCATCGGCTTCCACGCTGACATGCAGCAACTACTGGAACCTATCCGGGTAGAAGTCATTCAGAAGAGACATTTTGTCTTCGAACGAAAGCACGGTCTGCCACGCTTTGTGCTGCGCGAAAGTCAAGTCACCCAGGTGGGCAATCCGAGTACAGGCACAACTATCGAGATCCCCCCTCAAAGAGTCGATTCCAAAGACTTCAAAAAACGGATTCTCATCATTGGAGCTCTGACTCTGACCCTCATTCTCGCCCTCGTGTGCTACCTGGTCTGGAACAACCAGAAAAACAGTGCCTCCACCACGGCTCCTCACCTCGTACTGAGAAACGCAGACTTCGAGAGCACGAGTCTAGCCGAAGATGAAGACGCCTTCAGCTACATGCTCATTGACTGGCAAGATCTCTTCATGACGACCCGGGCTGGCATCTGTGATATTTCCAGATTCAGCGAGGGCAAGATCACCGCTCCCTCAGGCACCAACGTGGCCATGCTCAAGCCCAAGAGCTATCTCACCCAGCGTCTCAGAATGTCCGATGACACACCGCTCCGGGTAAGCCCAGGCCTCCATATCCGTGTCAGAGGCAAAGTCATGGCAGAAGACACCAGTGAGCCAGCATCACTGAGGCTCGCTCTCCGCGTTGTTCAAAGCATTATCCCTGAAATGGTTCAGTACGAACCCAAGCACGTGATGATCCCATTGGAAGGTCAGAATTGGATGAATTTTGAAGCTGACTTCATCCTTCCTGATGATCCTGAGGACATGGCTCTGACGCCGAGCGACGTGATGGTGGAATCCAAAGTCGGCCAAGAGTTCAATATCAATGGAGAGCCTCTCACCCTCTCCATCGATAACCGGACAAAAACCACGATCTTCTTGGACGATCTCTCCATTGAGATCCTCTGTGACAAGACAAACCATTAGCGTTTTTTCACCCGTCCCAAAGCTTGCCATCTATCAGGCTGGACCACAGCTCTCCCTCTAATAATAACTTATTTACGAAAAATTCGGCTTTTTTGTAACGTGGACCTATTTTATACGAAGAAATCATACACGCTATGTCTTTGCTCTCTTCAAAACGCTTAATCACCTGCTGTGCCGTACTCGCAGCAGGCATGACCCTTCCTACCACCGCGCTAGCTCAGCGTGACTATTTTCCTTCACTACAAAATACCAAGGGAGAAGCTACCCATGATGTGCCACTCGGCCCAATCGGCGCCGTTGTCAGAATCAAGTGGGGCTCAGGCCGCCCAGTAGTAGTCGAACTCATGAAGCGCGGGCCGGGCCAGCGCTCCGGACTCGACATCGGAGACGAGATCGTTGAGGTGAACGGCAAGAAATGCCCTGAGTATCAGAGGGCCAACAGCACCGGCGGCTACGGACCTCCGGAAGTGATCGGCAATGCTATCCTGGAAGCCCAGGCATCCTCACAGAAGGAACTCGTCTTCAAGGTGCTCAAAAAAGATGGCAAGGTCGTAGACTTGGAAATCAAACTCCCCAAGAGAAGCAACTTCACCACCACCTTCCCGCACGAAGACAGCTTTGCCAGAGAAATTATCGAAGCATCTTCCGAGCGCCTGATGGAGCTTCAGAAAGACAACGGCTCTTTTGGCAACGACTACTGCACTGCGTTTTCAGGTCTAGCGCTACTCGCCAGCAACGACAAGAAAGCTGCTAGAGCGGCCAAACAGACTGCCAGATTTCTCAGCGACAAATACGAGCTGCGCGGAAAATCACCTGACAGAAAAACACTCCAGACAGACCAAGGCTCTAACTGGATGGTCTGCCAGGTTGGCATTTTCCTCGCCGAATACCATCTAGCCACTGGAGATAAATCGGTACTCAAAGCCATTCAGGACTGCTGCGACCGCATGGCTAGCAGAATCGACCCACCTACAGGACGCTACGGGCACGGTGGCACCAATCTCCCCTATGAAGGCAAAGGCCTCGTCATCATCAATACTCATGCCCACCTCATGTGGGCACTCGCCGCCCATTGCGGATGTAAGCTCGATAAAGAAGTCTGGGACCTCTCCATGAAATGCCTGGATACTGCCACGGCTGGCAACCACGCCATCGGCTACAACTTCAGTGCCCGTTCAGGACATCAGGGAGGTGGCCGCACAGGCAGCCTGGCCTGCGCATTGCGTATCGGCAATCTTCGGCTCCCTAGACTCACAGACATGGGTACTTGGCTTGGCGACCACTACAAGGAATTCACGGATGCCCACGCCATGACCAGCATGGGTATCATCTACGGCACCTTCGGCCTCAAGGCCACCCACTACCAGAAATGGGAAGAGCACATGCGCTACCATCAATGGATGTTTGCCCTCTCCACCCCAGAGAACTGGCGCCAGGGCTCCTATTACTACGGCCAGAAAGGTAACCACGGGGGAGATTCCTACCTCGGCTACCAACAAGTGGCCAACTTCACTAACATTCTCCTCCTTACCTCATACCGTGACGACACCCTTTGGATGTTAGGCAACAGGAAAAAAGAGTGGCTCGACTAAGCCACTCCCACTCTGATCACTCCCTCAAGTTCCTCCACCTCAAAACGGACATCGAGGAACTTGTGCACGACTGCGATATTAGTCTTCAGGTGATTGGTTAGACGACGCACCGTAAACGAGCCTGCCCCGGCCAGAGCCATCGGCAGGATAAGCTGATCCGCCAGATGCTCGCTCACAGCAGCCTCACTGGAGAGGTGGCGCTTCACATTCTTGGCCGCATTGCCAGCAACTCGTTCAGAAGATACTCCATAGGAGCCGTACTCAGTAAAACGGTCACTCAGGTTGGCGAAGTCCACGTGCACGGCGAAGCAATTCCCCGTACCGTCGGCATCATTCACCTGTTCGAGCACAATCTCAGCATCCTCCCACACCAGCTTCTTCTGTGCGGCCTTCACCTCACGCTTCATGATTTCTCCGGAAATCCCCACCACCATGGAGGTGATCTCTTTACGCTGAATCTCTCCACGCTCGGTTAGATCATGAGGTGTTAGAATTGAAGGTCTGATTCTGGAAACAACCCTCCCGCCACCTGCAGGCGCAAAACCCACGCGCTCGCAAGTCATCTCGGCATTCACGCCCCACTTCGCAGCGGCAGGCAGGAACACCTTGCTAATGAAATCAGCTGATGGAGCCATGGGATTATGAGTCCCCCCTTCCACCTTCACCACACTCTCTCCATCCGCCAACATGAGCGCAGGCAAAAGAGTCTGGAATACCAGCGTCGTGCTACCCGCGGAGCCAATCGCGAAGGCATACTCCCCGTGCTTTACTGCTCCCGGAGTAAAGGTGATGGATGTCGAGTTCATCTCCACTCCCCCCACCTCGGCATCACAAATCGCCGCAGCCGCCTGCACGCAGGTCAGATGCTGACGCTTCAGTCCCGGCTTGGGCCGCTTGCCCCGGATATTCACCATCCGGAACGGCTCTCCCGTCACCATCGAAAGCGATAGTGCCGAGCGCAAAACCTGCCCGCCTCCGTCTTGTCCGTTAATTTGAATCATTGTCTTATAGAAATATTGTTAGAATCGTTTATATTACCAGAGGGAAGACTCTAGAAATCTCCCCCCTGATAGACGACACACACTCAGTCGTCGGCTTTACTGGCGTCCTTGATCACGAAACGAGCCTTGAGTCTCGCCACTCCGTGAGCCAGGCCGGCTTTTTCCACCGATGCCAACACCTCCTGGAAGTCCTTGTACGCATCCGGCGCTTCATCCCTCGGGTAGGCACGGCTGTTATGCAAGATGTCGTAGTCCTCGAAGTCTGCATCCACCGTCTTCTGGTCGAGATTTCGGAAGGCTGCCCTTCTCCCCATGCTTCTCCCTGCACCGTGATTCACGGAGTAGCAGGACTTTTCAGCACCAGGCAGAGCCGCCATCACCATCGAACCGTCCCTCGGATTCCCCGGTAGGAGAATCGGGTGACCCGTCTCGTAGAAAGGCGTCTCCTTGAGCGCAAAGTGACCCGCCGGGAAGGCACGTGTGGCTCCCTTACGGTGAACCCACTGGAACTTGTCCCGAACCTTCTCATGCCGCGCGATGTTATGGGAAATGAAGTACACGAGGTTCCCCATAGTTCCCGGAAGCACCTCCTGGAAGGCCTCTAACACCAGAGCGTTGATGAGCATATGGTTCACCGTCGCAAAGTTCGCGGCGATGGCCATGTCATCAAGGTAGTCGCTGGCCTCTTGCGTCCCTAGCGGGGCGTAGACCAGCTTCTTGTCGTCAGCCGGATACGGAGTCCCCCAGGTATCGAACATCTTTTCTAACACCTTGAACTGGTTCGACGCGAGGTCATGACCCAGTCCACGGGACCCGCAGTGAGAAAGGAAAGCCACGTGATCTTGCTTAAGCCCAAAGACTTCCGCCGCACGCTTCGCCTCAGGCGTATTCACGATATCCACTATCTCGGCCTCGCCGAAATGGTTTCCACCACCGTAAGTACCCAGCTGGCGCATCTTGCCCGGGAACCTTTCCTTGAACTTGTTGTTCTCGAAAAGTACCTCAAGCCGCTTCGCCAATGCTTCCGTAGTACGGTCGTGACCACGATGAGAGCTGTCCTCACATCGCTCCGCCCACTCAGGCGGAATCCCCAGAGCCTCGCAGACCTCCACGGATGCACCTTCGATGCAAATCTTGCGGCCCAGCTCTTCGGTGATCACACGGCCTTTTGCCACAGATCTCTGGGACTTCCCCGCACCTGTCGGAGTACGCTCGCAGATCGCCTCAATCAGCTCTCTACGGACCGTTTTGTCACGGATATCATCTTCATGCACATCCGTCTGCAGGAGTGACATGGAGCACTTGATATCCACACCTACTGGTCCTGGATAAATATGCGTCGGTGACACCATCACACATCCCACTGGCGCGCCGTAGCCCGCATGGGCATCCGGGTTAAGCACTAGCTCGGAAACTCCCGGAGCCTCCCTAGAGTTCAGAGCCTGCGCGATACAAGTACCGTCAAACCCGTCTCGGATCGCCTCCGTCCCGATCACCGTGATCGGAGTGAGTGATGTATTTCTAGCAGGAATAAACCCGACTGCTTCTTCTGTTACGTGAATCATTTTTCTGTTTATGGTTTAAAGTTAAATAGGTGGCGACAAGATCTGGCAAGAGCTTCACTGCAACTCGCGTCACAGGGCTGGATTTGAACCAGCTATAACCTGATGTAGTCCTGCCGGCATTCGCCGAGATTTTGGAAATAGGGTGCACCGACAAGGGTTAGTGAAACTCGCTCGCGTGTTACCTTTTACACTACCGAGAAGCGCTGGGCTCCCGGGCGGGATTCGAACCCACAATACGTCAATCAGAATGATGTAGTTCCGCTGGCATTCGGTGCGAAATATTAATGGAATGGCGACAAGGTTGATGAAGACGTGCTACTGCTCTACCTAACTGAGCTACACAGCTTGAGCTGTGGTTGGACTCGAACCAACGACCAATAGATTAAATGTAGTCCTCAAGGCATTCGCCAGGGGTGAAAATGGATACATCGACAAAAGATGTGAAACGTTTACGCGCTCTACCGAACTGAGCTACCGGGCCATATTATTGGCGAGCCCGGGTGGGATTCGAACCCACGACCTCGTCCTCCAGAAGGGATGTAGTTCCACAGGCATTCGATGTAAATTTGTCTCTAGTCAGTATTGGCGACAAAACATGTATGAAGATTATCCACCAACGAGCAGCCATCACTCCACCCAGTCGATGACTGAGGCCGGATTCGAACCGACATCCTCTGGTCTCCATGTAATCCTCAAGGCATTCGCCAATAAGTATTTCCTTTCTAGTTTTAAGATTATTATTTGTTAGATATTTCGATACTGTTGATCACATCGATCCAGTGACCTTCACTCAATTCATCTTTCGAGAACTGAGACAACAAAGTGAACACATGGTCCGAGAAGCCGCCGATGTTCAGCACATCCTCACGGGACTTGGCCTGAGTTCCATCATGCGGGGTAATGTCGATACACGCCATCTTCACATGCTTGTTTCGGCGCTTCAGCTCGGCCCACTCCTGCATGGTCGCAGTAGCGTATCCGTTTGCGTAGCCCCATCGATTGGAATCCAACCAGGACTCGTTATCTGAAACGTAAACCACCATATCAACCTTGCTCTTCCTCTTGTTCAGCCACTTCAGCGGCGCACTACAGTTAGTCGCCCCCATTGGCTGACTGGCCAAGATTTTGGCATTAGTCATGATAGAGTCCCGTGGATTCAGCTTCACATTGCAGACATCTCCAGCGAATGGCAGGACAGTAGCGTCTGGATTCTTCTTCAGGATCGCAGCTGCTACCAGCGCCGCCACGTCGATACAACGCACTTTACTGGTCGCGCCCTTTCTGTAGCCGGTCACCGAGCTATGCATGGAGCCTGACAAGTCAGGACAGACCACCACATTGCCAGTGAACTCAGGCACATTCTCCAGAGCTACTTCCATAGCGTTCTGCAGAGCATCCTTGATTCGGTTCGGAATCTCATCGTTCACGTTCATGTAGGCGGCCATCAGCTGATAAGGGAACACTCTCGCTCTCTTCACCTCAGCCGCGTCCTCCAGACGCTTCGCGATCTTCTCGACCAGATCCTTGGACTCAAGCACACCATGACGCTGAAAAGTATTCAGGTTCATCCTGGTCATATGCCATGGAGCATTGTTTGCGATTCCCCTCCACTGCTTGCAGCTCAACTCGTGGGCGGTCAGCATCTGGAATGGAACATCCGGTACAGGCCTGAAGCTGAATTTCTTCCACCTCTCATAAGCCTTCACCTTCTCAGGCAAGATATCGAACTCGACATCCCGGCCAATCAAATAACCCAGATAGGCCTCACGACTCTTATCACTTGGCTTGGCGTGAACCATCTTGATCACATCTGCCAAAGACGGGCTCTGACCTACGGACGCTGCCATGATTTTGTCGTCGCTGGCGGTATTCAGCCACTTCTGCACTAACTTCTTGGAAGCAGTACCCAGGGACTTTCTACCCACCACACCGGAGCGCATGATCTGCACAAAGTTTCTCAGCATCTTGCCGTTATCGATCACTAATGGGAAAACCTCTTTCAGCAATTCCACATTTCTCACAGACAAGACCGCGCACAGGATGGCTGGAGTGTCTTTCATGTAAGCATGCTTTCTCGCATAGACCGCAGTCTTCGCCAGAAACAGATCATCCACTTTGGAAGCCAGCTCCAGGATCTTCTCCAGCTGATCTTCGGCACTGTAGTAGAAGGTTCCGTTCAAGCAGCCTGTTGCCACATACTGTGCCAAGGCAGCTTCGTCGCCCAACTTGTAGGCCACACCACCTGCACCATTTACGGTGTCAGTCCGCGGCAATAAGGATCCGCGCAGGGATTGAAATAATGATTTGTTAGCCATGATCTTGTTTCTGGTTTCTTCGTCCTCACTGCGGTAATGGTTGGATGCCCTTGCATCCTCCTCTGCCATCACCGCAGCCCGCAGACGAAATGTTTTGCTGTTGTGCCATCTCTATTTGCACCCGCCGTGCCAACCTTGGAAGACCACCCCACCCAAAAACCTCCAAACCCTTATTATATATAGGATTATTCCGCTCAAAAAATGATTCACCCCAAAATACACATAACATAAATCGACCCGAATTTTATCCTTTATTATCCATATAGATAATTTTATATATTCATTCACACTCCCACAACACAACTCCACACCAAGCATGCCAGCCGTGAAAAAAAATATCGCCATCAGCTTTTTAGGCACCCAGCTTGATCACAGAAAATACTCCGACCGCTGGACCAAATGGCGACCCAATGTGGCTCTGTGTCAACAGCACGATCTGGTCATCGATGAGCTGATTCTCATTCACGACAACCACAGCAAAAAGCTGGCCAAGCTCGTCACCGAGGACATCGCACAAATCTCCCCGGAGACCACCGTCATCCCGGAGGTGATCAACCTACACGACCCATGGGACTTCGAAGAAGTATTCGGCAGTCTACACAGCTTTGCTGGCCGTCACCACTTTGACACCGAGAAGCAAAACCTTCTCATCCATATGACCACGGGCACCCACGTGGCCCAGATCTGCCTTTTCCTACTGGCCGAGTCACGCCACCTCCCGGGCAAACTCATCCAGACGAGCCCGCCTAACAGGCGCAGCACCCACGACATGCCGCAAGGCACCTACCAGATCATCGATCTGGATCTCTCCAAATACGACAAGCTCGCCACCCGCTTCGCCGAGGAACAAGCCGAGGCTCGCGACTTCCTCAAATCCGGCATCGACACAAAGAACCAAGCATTCAACTACCTCATCGACCAGATCGAACTCGTTGCCCTGCGCTCCGATGCCCCCATCCTTCTGACTGGTCCTACTGGAGCGGGCAAGAGCCATCTAGCCAGCCGCATCTTCGAACTTCGCCAACAACGCGGCGGACTGAGCGGCAATTTTGTCGAGGTCAACTGCGCTACCCTGCGCGGCGACATGGCTATGAGCACCCTCTTCGGTCATAAGAAAGGCTCCTTCACTGGAGCCGCCTCAGACCGCCCCGGACTCTTACGTGAAGCCCACAAAGGCCTTCTTTTCCTAGATGAAATTGGAGAACTCGGCCCAGACGAGCAAGCCGTGCTCCTACGTGCCATCGAGGAAGGCAAGTGGCTTCCCGTGGGCTCGGACACTCCGGTCAAGTCCAGCTTCCAACTCATCGCAGGAACCAATCGCGATCTCCGGACCGATGTAGCGGAGGGACGATTTCGTGAAGACCTATTGGCTCGCATCAACCTCTGGACCTTTCAGCTCCCCGGCCTTGCTGAACGACGAGAAGACATTGCCCCCAACCTCGACTACGAACTACGCCGGCACCGAGAGAAAACAGGCAACACCATCACCTTCAACAAGGAAGCCCAGCAGACTTTCCTCGATTTCGCCAAATCTCCCAAGAGTAGCTGGCGTGGCAATTTCCGCGATCTCAATGCCGCCGTCACCCGCATGGCCACTCTCGCTCCGCGCGGCAGAATCCGCACCGAGGAAGTGGAGCAAGAATGCGAACGCCTCGAGCAAAGCTGGCTCAGACCTGGATCGGAAGACGACCATCTAGCCAAACTTTCTGATTACTTGCCTACAGACGCCATCGCGGAGATCGACCCCTTCGATCGCCCCCAACTCGCCTACGTCATCGAGACCTGCCGTCAATGCAAGTCCCTGAGCGAAGCCGGCCGCAAGCTCTTCTCCGTCTCCCGTGAAAAGCGCAAATCAACCAATGACGGCGACCGCATCCGCAAGTACCTCGCCAAGTTCGACCTCAGCTTCGACCAACTCTCCCAATAATCATCCATCATGAATGATCTACTCACCTACGGTCTACTGGCCTTCACATCCTTTTTTACCCTTATCAACCCGATCGGCGCCATGCCGATTTTTCTGGGGCTGACTAGCGAACTAGAATCCAAAGAACGCATCAGGACTGCCAAGAAATCCTGCATTGCCGCATTCATCATCATCTGCAGCTTCGCCCTGGCAGGAAACCTCCTCTTCGCATTCTTTGACATCTCCATCGACAGCTTCCGAGTCGTAGGAGGAGTCATCTTCTTCATCATGGGCATGGACATGCTCAATGCACGACTGGCATCCATCAAAACTGAAGAGTCCGAAGTCGCCTCCTACGTCAATGACATCTCCATCACCCCACTGGCAATCCCGATGCTTTGTGGCCCGGGAGCCCTGACCAACGCCATCGTACTGATGAATGAAGCCGATTCACTGAACAAACAGCTCACCCTCTTCGGCGCCATCTTCATCGTCAGCCTGTGCACCTACCTCATCCTCTTCAGCTCCTCAAAGATCGTGAAACTTTTAGGCAGAACCGGCATTAACGTCATGATGCGACTAATGGGACTCATCGTCATGATCATTGCGGTTGAGTTCTTCGTGAAAGGCATCACACCGATCATCAGAAATATCCTGACTGGATAGACTACCTCTGAAATACAGACCTCATCTCAGCAAGAAGCTCGACAGCTTTGGCAAGATCTACTTCCTCAGGGAGAGAACACTTGGCGTAGGCCTCACTGATGCGCTGCATTTTTTCTTCGGCCATCGCCAACAGTTCGTTGTACTCGTAGGCACCTGAACGAACGTTGAGCAGAAACTCACGATTGGGGCGACGGACTCGAATCACACCCTCCTTCGCGATTTCCTCCGCCATATCTAACAAGCGAAGCGTGTGCATCATATTCTTTGAGTCATAGCCCTTATCATGCTGGGCATTGGTGAGGTAGCGCTGTTCGTTGCGATTCTTCACCCACTTCCAGTAGGCTTCGTGGTTTTTGCAATGCGCTTTGAAGGCTTCCTCGTTGACAGACACCCAGGCCACAGGCTTCACCTCTCTGGGCACACTACTGCATAGCACCGCATCAGGATCTCTCGGAGAGAAGATGCCACGATAATGGATCTCAGAGTCATGGAACAAAGCATAAGTCCCCGGCGAGTGATTCACCGCGACCAACCCACAATCAGCTTGATCCATACCCTGCTCGTCCAGCCACTCCATGAGAGGCCGACTACCCTGCCCCTCAAGCACGTAACAGAAGTCACTCAGCGTCTTTCTCTGCTCGGGCTCAGGATTCATCACCTTCTTGTTTAGACCACGTGCCTTCTTGATTTGCCCCAGCGCATAACCGCCAAAGCTCTACTCACAACGCTTGGAGAGAAACAACTCCGGCTTCAGCAAGTCCATCACCGGATGACGGTAACGAATACAATCCTCAGGCATCGCCAGCAGCTCCATCAGGTTAGGATTGTTAGAGATTAAAAGATCGACTACGCGACCCAGCTCGAAATACACCTCATCTCCTTTTGCATCCTGAACCTGCTGGATCTGATCCAGCCCACCATGGAACAAGGGTGGAGCTATAAAAATACCGCGAAGGTCTTCATCTGAACCCTCTACATTAGTCCCGAATGCCTTACTCCCAGCAACGGCCTCAAAGACCAGCATGTCCTTTTTACGAACTCGATCAAGTGTATAGCTCTCCTTGAAAAGTAACTCTGGATGCTTTGGCTTAGAAATCGTTTTCACATAGAGCTCATCCAGCACTGACGCCTCCGTGGGCGGCTTAGACAACTCCTCAAGCCCTCCATTCTCCGAACATTTTTCAGACAGATACGCATCGATCACCTCATAACGCCTTCCTGTATCCTTCTCACCACTTTGAGCTTTCGCCTCCAGCATCTGCTCCAGCTCACTCGTCAGACGATCCGGCAGAACCTCACGCACCTCGGAGAATTCCACCGGAGGTGGAGTTTGCCTCTGCAACACCCACTCAGCACAAGCTGTAGCCCGCAAACAGTAGAGATAGCTCTTCGCCTTGGCGCTTTCACCCTGCAGGCTCCCCATCCACATTTGCCGAGCCAGACCACGGTAGTGACATACCTGTGCATAGGGAGAAAACACCTCGCCTAGCACCCTTCGCCACTCATCGAGAAAACCTTCCTCTGCTCGATAGACTATTGGCGAGTGCAACCACTCCACCAAGGGTCCGTTTGATTTCTTCAAAAGAGAGAGAGCCTTACGCACATCCCAGCCACCAGCATCCAGATCATCCTCGATCGGAAGCTCAATGGTGTCACGCACCTCACCTATCTTGGCATACTCGCTTTGAGGCCAAGCATAGATAAAACGGATATCATAGTCACTGTCCGGCGAGGCAAATCCCCAAGCACGACTACCTGACTCCACGGCGTACAGGATACGTACACCGAGTCTTTCTTCAATACCGTCTAGCAGATTCTGGATATCATCAAGGCGCGACATAGCCCGAGAGCTTTAGCGGTCGCGCCTAGCTAGATCAAGCCTACTTCTCAGCAAGCTCCTCGCCTCGCTTCATAGCGAACACGCGAACACCTGGAGAATCATGGATGTAGTTCCAAGCCCAGTGAATCAATACGCTGATCTTGGAGCGATAGCCCACAAGGAAAAGAATGTGTATGAAGAGCCAAGCCATCCAGGCAATGAAACCGGTAAGTCTGATCTTTCCGAACTCCACCACAGCATGCGAGCGACCGATGATCGCCATGGCACCTTTGTCCCAGTACTCGAAGCCAGCACGCGCCTTACCTTTATTCTCAGGCTTCATGCCAGCAATAAGCACCTTACCGATGTGGCGACCCATCTGGGAAGCAGCCGGAGCTACACCTGGCACCATCTTGTCCTTGATGTCCTTCATCTGCACAAGGTCACCGGCCACAAAAATTTCAGGATGACCTGGGAGAGAGAGATCCGCCTCTGGAGTCACTTTGCCTGCACGTGTCACTTCACAAGGGAGCTTCTGGGTAATCGCCTCAGCCTGCACACCAGCAGCCCAGAGAATGACTCCCGCTTCGATCTCCCCATCCTTCATGATGAGCTTACCAGCTTGCACGTCAGTCACCATAGTACCTGTAAGAACCTCGACACCCAGTTTCTCCAGACGCTTTTTCGCGTAGGCTGAGTTTTCCTCATCGTATGGAGGAAGAATACGAGGACCCGCCTCCACCAGAACTACCTTCAGGTCACGGGTATCGAGACGACGGAAATTGCGGCTCATGGAGCGCTGAATCAGCTCTACAAATGCACCGGAAAGCTCCACTCCAGTAGGACCACCACCTACGATCGCAATCGTCATCAGACGCGCACGCTCAGCAGGATCTTCAGTCAGCTCTGCTTTTTCCAGATTTTCCAGTACCTGCTTACGCACGGAGTAGGCATCACTCAGGGACTTGAGACCGAGTGTGTGCTCAGCCCACTGGTCATTGCCAAAGAAACTTGTCTTACCACCAGCAGCTACCACGAGATAATCGTACTCGTAGCTCTTACCGGATTTACCGACCGCCTTCTTGCCATCGGAATCAATGTCGGAAACCTCGTCCATCAGCACGGTTACATTGTCCGCATCCGCCAGGATGCTACGCAGGGAACGGGCGACATCCGGGGCTGCGAGCGTCGCTGTGGCAACCTGATAAAGCAGTGGCTGGAAAAGATGGTGGTTGGTACGATCCAGAAGAGTCACCTCAAAAGTCGGCTTGTTGGCAAGCTGCCTTGCACACTCCAGTCCGGCAAATCCGCCGCCGATAATCACCACTTTTTTAACTTCGCTCAGAGCCATGCGGCTCCATAAGTGGACTCCCCAAATCCCGCAAGCCCGACTTTGTGAATTTTTTCACAATCTCTGTCATGCCCTTATTTCATCACGAAAAACGGCAAATGAGATGTCGTAAAACGCCCACATTCACGGATCCAATTCATGGCAAAACCATAATTCTATTCATCCATTGCACCCACTCATCCACAAAGGTCAAACCGTAGACAACAGACACGAACAAGGCCTCCCGCATAAGAGAAAAAGAAACCCGCTATTTCCTTTGATGTGAGACGCTTAATCACCTAGCCTCCTGCCCATCAAAACCTCGCTCTTCTAATCACAGCAAAAATCACGGAAGCACCATGCGCTACGAACCAATCGACCCAGCACTTTTTAGCAAAAACCGAGAGAACCTCGCCAAACTCCTCAAGCCCAATAGCATTGTCGTCCTCCACTCCAATGACGTCATGCCAACCAATGCGGATGGCACCATGCCCTTCAAGCAGAACGCCGATCTGATCTACCTCACCGGAGCGGACCAAGAGGAATCCATCCTGGTTCTCTATCCAGATGCCCCTAGCGACGCTCAGCGCGAGATTCTATTTGTCCGCGAAACCAACGAATTCATCGCTGTTTGGGAAGGAGAGAAATACACCAAAGAACGCGCTACCGAAATCAGCGGCATCAAGAACGTCCAATGGACAAACAACTTCGAGGCCGTACTCCACAACCTTCTCAAACAGGCTGACCACGTCTACCTCTCCATCAACGAGCACCTGCGCGCGGACACTACCGTCAAGACCCGCAACGATCGCTTCATCGAGAAAATTAAGAAAGAATACCCGCTCCACAAGTACGAGCGCCTCTCACCCCTGATGCATCAGCTGCGCCCGATCAAAGACCCGATCGAAATCGAGGTCATGCAAAAGGCCTGCGACATCACCGAAGCCGGCTTCCGCCGCGTTCTCGGCTTCATCAAGCCAGGCGTTGGCGAATGGGAAGTCGAGGCCGAGTACATCCACGAGTTTGTCCGCAGCAAATCGAAAGGCTTTGCCTACACTCCAATCATTGGTGGCGGGCATAATGCCTGCGTTCTTCACTACATCGAAAACAACTGCATTCTTCAGGATGGCGACCTCGTCCTCATGGATGTGGGGGCTGAATATGCCAACTGGAATGCCGACATGACCCGCACGGTGCCTGTGAACGGCAAATTTACCGAGCGCCAGCGTGCGGTGTATGACGCCGTGTTACGCGTCATGCGCAAAGCCAACGAAATCCTCCGCCCAGGCACCCTGCCTTCCGACTATCAGAAGCAGGTGATGAGCTTCATGGAAGAGGAACTCATCAGCCTAGGACTTATTTCTGAAGAAGAAGCCAAAGCCCAGGATGAGTCCAAGCCACTGGTGAAAAAGTACTTCCCACACGGCACCTCCCACCACCTTGGAGTCGATGTTCACGACGTCTCTCGACCGAACACGCCATTCGCAGTGGGCAACGTCTTCACCATCGAGCCCGGCATCTATATCCGCGAGGAAAATATCGGTATCCGCATCGAGAACAACTACCTGATCGGTGAAACCGAAAACATCGACCTCATGGCCAATATCCCTATCGAGGCCGATGAGATCGAAGCCGTCATGGCCGGCAACTAATACAGCCTGACATCTCACGAAAGCCTCTGCAGAAGATCTGTCTGCAGAGGTTTTTTATTTCTGCCCTGACAGGAACCTGCTAGGAACTTCTCTCCATCTGCTCGACAATCACCTCGCGCAGATCAGCGTGATCGCTCAGATCTGAATCCTGAGTCAATAGCGAGTCCGCAAGCCTTCGCGCCTCACGGACCAACTCTGTGTCCGCCAGAAACTCAGGGAAACGTAAATCAGCAAGACCACTTTGCTGGGTACCCAGCACATCACCAGGTCCACGCAGACGCAGATCCGCCTCGGCAATCTTGAAGCCGTCATCGGTCTCCGCCATGACGCCAAGCTTCTCCATCGCGTCTTCACTTTTCCCATCGGTTATGAGAATACAATAACTCTTATGCTCACCGCGGCCGATACGCCCGCGCAGCTGGTGCAATTGGGAAAGACCAAAACGCTCGGCGTGATAGATCACCATCAAGTTGGCATTCGGGACATCCACCCCAACCTCCACAACCGTGGTAGAGACTAACACATCAATCCTTCCATCCCGAAAATCACGCATCACCAGCTCTTTCTCCTCCGGACTCAGCTTACCGTGCAACAAACCTACCTCATAAGCTTTCAAGCGATCACGCCACTTTTCATGCTCCACGGTCGCTGCTCCCACTTTCAAACTCTCACTCTCTTCCACCAGAGGATAGACGAGATAGGCCTGACGCCCTTCATCCAGTTGTTGCTTCAGGAACTTGGTGACATCAGTCACCTTGGCCTTCGGTCTCAGGCCAGTAACGATCTTGCCTCTGCCAGCTGGACGCTCATCGAGCACGGATACCTCAAGATCCCCATAGATGGTTAGAGTCAAGGTTCTGGGGATCGGCGTAGCCGTCATCACCAGCACATCAGGCATCATACCCTGTCGGATCAATCGACTGCGCTGCTCCACACCAAACTTGTGCTGCTCGTCAATGATCACCAAACCAAGGTCAGTAAAATCATCGTTCTCATAGAGCAAAGCATGAGTTCCAATGACTAACTGAGCCCCACCAGCCAACTCCATGCCTCCATCTTCCTTACGGGAAGCAGTCCGCAAACTCACGCGAATATCGAGCGGATCCAGCCACTTCCGAAATGTTAGATAATGCTGTTCCGCAAGAATCTGAGTAGGCGCCATCAGGGCCACCTGAGCACCACTCTCGATCGCCAATAAAGCAGCACACATCGCCACGAAGGTCTTTCCAGATCCTACATCACCCTGCAGGAGTCGATGCATCGGCTTCGCCTCCCGCATATCCTTTACGATCTCCTTCACACTGCGCTTCTGAGCATTGGTGAGATCAAACGGTAAGCTCTCATAAAAATCCTTCAGCAGCTGTGTCTTCTTACCCAAGACCCTGCCAAGCTGCTCTTCATAGCGCTTCTTACGCCACGCCACATTGAGCTGAAGCTTGAAGAACTCCTCCAAGGCAAAGTAGCGCCTTGCAGCATCCGCCTGCTCCATCTCTGTGGGGAAATGCACCTCCCGATAAGCATCCGCTCGCGGGTAACTCTCATCTACCTCATACAAAGGCACAAGGGATTCAGCATCCACCTCCCTGACCAAGCGGTAAATGATCTCGCGCAAACGCCGCTGCACGATACCCGAGACATTCCGGTACACAGGCACGATACGCTCCACATGTACACTATCGTCGCCAGCATCCTTGATGATCTCAAAGTCCGGGTGATCAATCACCAGCTTGCCCGCCACATCTTTTGGCTTACCGAAAAAGACTATCTCGTGCCCCACAATCAGCATGTTAGAGATGTAGGGCATATTGAACCAACGGCAGATAATCGTCCCATCCGAGAAGGCTGTCGCATTCTCGGACTCCACGACCACCTCATACATCTGCTTGCGTCCCCCAAAGCGCTTTTTCGCACTATCAATCACTACCCCTCTCAAGCACATTGGCTTACCAGTCGCTTGAGCAGGGAAGGCATCAAACCTTCTGCGATCCTCATAGCGACGCGGCAAGTGATCCAACAAATGCTGAACCGTTAGAAACCCAGCCGAACCAAGGGCAACGATTTCCTTCCCTGCCAGCCAGTCCACGTTAGTGAGAGGTTCCGCCGCATTCATCACTTACTCAGATTGCTGTTCAGCAGAGCGCACATCCTGGATGACCATCTGCAGAGTCGTTCTCCCCCGGAAGGTATTACGGTCAATCGTGAATGCTACATCCCAAGGCGGGTCTGGCAGTGAACGCTCACCGCCACCAAAGAAAATAGCATCATGCTCCACAAAGCCCTGTCTCAGAAACAGCTTGATGTGCTTGTTCTTGAGGTGCCTAGGCGCCTCGGTCAGCCACACATTGCGACTCATGAACACGGGCTGAGGATTCTGGCTGCCAAAGGGCTGCAGAAGGTCATAGCTATCCATGAACTCGAGCGACAACTCATCGAAGCCGATCTCAGCATCGATATGAAGCTTCGGCGCTCGTTGTGCTTTGGTTGTGTTCTCCAACACATACTTTGAAAAGTTTTCCCGGAATTCATCGATTTTAGATTCCAAGATACTGAGACCTGCCGCCATGTCATGCCCGCCTCCTGCAATCAAGTCATCCGGACAGGCCTGAATAGCTTCCACTAGAGAGATCCCCTCTACACTACGTCCACTACCCTTACCGATCCCCTCTTCATCAACAGAAACAATGAAGGTGGGCTTGTAGAATTGCCGCATCAGCCGGGATGCCACGATCCCAACGACTCCCGGATGCCAGGAACGGGAACCCAGTACAATGACCGGCTCATCCTGTGCATTCGGGCGTTCAGCCACCATGGCCAGCGCCTCATCACGGATCTGCTTCTCATGGAGTTGGCGTTCTCGGTTGTAAAGGTCAAGAGCCTCAGCCAACTTTCGCGCCTCCTTGAGGTCAGCCTCTAACATCAGCGCCAGAGCATCCTCAGGTTTATCCATACGCCCTGCTGCATTAAGCCTAGGACCAATACGGAAGCCCACATCCATACTACTGACATTGCCATTCATTCCCGTCACTTGCTGTAGCGCGAGAAGTCCAGCATGCTTGGTCTCTGGAAGCAGACGAAGACCATGACGAACTAACAAACGGTTCTCTTCCACCAGTGGAACAATATCCGCCACCGTCGCCACGGCGACCATATCGATGTACTCTTTGAGGTCAAAGCCCTCCACCATACGGCGCTTTAATAAGGCATGGGCCAACTTGAACACCACACCGGCTGCACAGAGGTAATGGAAATCATCACCCAACTTAGGGTTCACCACTGCGATACACTCGGGTTTACCTCTCACGGACATTTCGTGGTGATCCACCACAATCAGATCTATCCCCAGACTATTGATACGCTCGATCTCATCTATCGAGGCCGTGCCGCAATCCACGGTAATGATCAAATCCGGCTTGCCCTTATCCTCAAGTAAGTTGTCGATGGCAGTATCACTTAGACCGTAGCCTTCCTCGCCACGCTTAGGAATAAAGTAGTCATGAGCTACCCCGTAAGCACGCAGGACGTTACACATCAATGCCACGGAAGTCACCCCGTCCACATCATAGTCACCGTAGACCAAGATATTCTCACCCGCATCAATCGCCGCGAGCACGCGCTCAACCGCCTTTTCCATGTCAGGAAGAAGATAAGGATCACTTAAATCTCTCAGACGCGGTTTCAGAAATTTTTCGACGGCCTCTCCCCCCTCAACTCCACGTTGTCCAAGCAACTTCAGCAGAATAGGCGGCAAACCACCCATCTCAGCCCCAGCTCTCGGCGGATCCTCCCTGATGATCCATTGTTTCTCTTCCTCAGCCATTCAGTCTTTTGAAACTACGCAGCGTAACGCCACACCTCAAGGCTGATTCATTAAAATCCACAACCTTTCATCAAAGCCTAAACATCCGAGTTCTATAAATCCATTAGCGCCAGACAGTCTGAACAAAACACCCAAAAATCGCCCCTCAATTATTTTAAATCACTCTCCGTCTATATTTTGCGGAAATCGGCATCATCTAAACCTATTCACTTTAAAACCATGAAGCTAGATGCGTAGCATAGGTTAAATCACGGAATTTAGTTTCACTATAACCACTCACAGAACACAGACATGCTAACTTTTGCGACATGCGGATGCGGCTCCAGAGCCAGAACTTACATGAAGATAGCAGCCACAATGCCAGAGAGATACCTCTGCGTGGCTGGTGCTGATCCACAACCTTCACGTGTAGGAGCCATGCGCGCCATTTCAAACAATCCTGAGTTCCAGGGCTTCTCTTCAGCCGACGAACTACTCTCCATGCCAAAGATGGCCGACGTCATGGTGATCGGCACTCAGGATAACTACCACTTCGAGCCCGCCAAGAAAGCCCTCGAACTCGGCTACCACCTTATCCTTGAGAAACCTGCCGCGCAAAGCATCGAGGAAGTCCGCGAACTGGCAGCATTAGCCAAGAAGCACAACCGAGTCATCATCCTCTGCTTCGTACTTCGCTACACCCAGTTCTATAAGAAGGTCCACTCCATCGTAAAAAGCGGCGCATTGGGCGACATCATCTCCATCAAGGCCAGTGAAGGCGTGGAACCCTTCCACCAGGCACACTCATTCGTACGTGGGCACTGGCGTAAGGCTGAGGACTCCACGCCGATGATCATCGCGAAGTGCAGCCATGACACGGACATCATCTCCTGGCTCATGGGCTCACGCTGTAAATCAGTCAGCTCCTATGGCAACCTCGCTTACTTCAAGGAATCCTGCGCACCCGAGGGCGCTACAGCCCGCTGTACTGATGGCTGCCCGCACATCGGCAAGTGCCAGTATGATGCCCACCGCTACCTCGGCGATAAAGAGCGCTGGCTAGACATGGTCTACCCAGACCCTGAGAACCGCACCAAACCAGAGGTTCTCGGCTGGCTCCAGACATCAGACTGGGGACGCTGCGTTTACAAGTGCGACAATGACGTAGTCGACCATCAAGTGGTCAACATGGAATTCGAGAATGGACGTACGGCCTCCCTCACCATGACCGCTTTCGATCTGGGCAGACAAATTGAAATCTTCGGCACCAAGGCCACACTTCGCGGCGGCGACGTGGTTAAATCTCACTTCGGTTCTGACATCGTGATTCGTCATCACCACAGCCTCGACTTCGAACACATCAAACTCGGAGAAGCTTCCAATGCTGGCTACATGGGCCACGGCGGTGGTGACTACGGCCTTATCAATGAGGTCGACCACATCATTGCTGGTCGCGGTGATGATTCCAGCCTGATTGAAAACGCCATCGAAGGTCATCTCATTGGTTTCAGCGCCGAGATCTCCCGCCTTGACGGAGGCAGAGCTGTAACTATCGAACACGCCTAAGTCACCTCATACTCATTTAAAAAAAGCGCGCCGGACTCTGATCCGTCGCGCTTTTTTATTCCTCCCACCAGGACTCGACTCCAGCTCTCAGTAACTCGATTAATTCTGGATCCATGTACTGGTATTCATCTGGAATTTCCAGATTCACCAATTGGATTCCACCAAGTAAGTCGCGATAGCCCTCTCGAATCCGCTTCATCTGCTCAGCCTCCATGACAAAGATCACATCAGCCCATTCTATGTCAGCCGCTGCCAGCTTACGCCTGCTAGAAGCTCTTAAGCCAGCTGATCTCACTAACATCCTCTGATCATTTTCGTACAGCTTTTCACCTGTGGGACTACGCCATTGATTACGTCCACAGACAAAGAGCACCCGCCACTTCTCGGTTTCCTCGTTGAGCATCACTTCTAAGCGCTAGCATAAAAAAAGGCCGACGCACAAGGCGCCGGCCACGTTACACGATAAAAATGTCAATGGAGACTACTTGCCTTTGCGATTGGCTAGCTCCTCTTTAACAAGACCTTCGATTTCATCATAGAGAGCCTCATCAGCCTTGAGCGCCTCCTTGGCTGCATCACGCCCTTGTGCCAGCTGGTTTCCGTTATAACTAAACCAACTACCGCGCTTCATCACGAGATTGTATTCCAGCGCAAGATCCAAGAGTGATCCTGTAGAGGAAATACCCTCATTGTACATGATGTCGAATTCAGCCTCAGTGAATGGAGGTGCCACCTTGTTTTTGACCACCTTGATCTTGGTGCGGTTCCCCTGCACCGTTCCATCAGTTGCTTTGATCTGGCCGATACGGCGGATATCTACACGAACGGAAGCGAAGAACTTCAGCGCACGACCACCAGGAGTCGTCTCTGGGCTACCGAACATGACACCAATCTTCTCACGAATCTGGTTGGTGAAGATGCAGACGGTGCGAGCCTTGGAGATCAGACCGGTGAGCTTTCTCATAGCTGCGCTCATCAAGCGAGCCTGTGCACCTACGGTGGAATCACCAATCTCGCCATCCAGTTCCTGCTTGGTTACCAAAGCGGCTACAGAGTCGAGCACGATCACATCAATCGCATTGGATCTAACGAGAGCCTCACAAATCTGGAGAGCCTCCTCACCGGAAGATGGCTGGGAAACCAAAAGGTCATCCAAGTTTACACCAAGTCGGCGTGCATACTCAGGATCGAGCGCGTGCTCCACGTCAATGAAGGCTGCAAGACCACCTTTTTTCTGAGCTTGCGCAATGGCAGTCAGCGTAAGAGTCGTCTTACCTGAAGATTCAGGGCCATAGACTTCTACGATTCGGCCTCGCGGGAAACCGCCGACCCCGAGTGCTCTATCAATCAGCAAGTTGCCTGTAGGAATCACATCCACGTCAACACGGTGCTCATCACCCATGCGCATGATCGCGGTTTCACCGAATTCCTTCTGGATGTGGGTAATAGCCAGATCCAGGTTCTTCTTGCGTGCTGCGAGAAGCTTTTCATCTGGGCCATCTTTCACTGCGTCTTTAGCTGCCATAATCGTCGTTAGTTAGGTAATTGTTATAAAAAAGTGAACCGCATTTCCGGCCCGTTCTAGATGGCAGCACCATGATCGAAATGAACACCTAGGTCAAACCAAAAAGGTGTTCGGAGGAACATTTTTGATAATTTTCACCTACTGAATCCACCAGGCAGCTCTTAAGTCCTTATCCCTCAGTTACCACACCAGGCATTCTGGAGAAATCTGACCAACAGAAAAACGGGCTGCTCTCGTGAGAGACAGCCCGTTGACTAAAAGAATTGCCGTGAACTAGTGACTCATGGGAGTAGGCGCGCCTAACCACTTCTCAAAAAACTGAACACGGCGGCAGCGAGGATAAAGCTGCTCCCCAGCCCCGTGACCACCACTAGGCACAACAATCAGTTCATACTCCTTACCCGCCTTCAACAACGCGCTAGCCAATTGATAGGTACTTGCCGGATCTACATTCCGATCCATCTCGCCTACGGTAAGCAATAAACGACCTTTAAGCTTGGCAGCGTTAGTCACATTGGACTGCTCTGCATAGTGAGGACCAATCGGCCAATCCATCCACTGCTCGTTCCACCAGATCTTATCCATACGGTTGTCATGGCATCCACAGTCAGAGACTGCCACTTTGTAGAAGTCTCCATGGAACAGCAAAGCCCCAGTCGAATTCTGCCCACCAGCTGAACCTCCATAGATACCCACTCGCTCCAGGTCCATCTGCGGATACTTTTTCGCCGCCTCTTTCATCCACTTGATACGATCCGGAAAGCCAGCATCCACAATGTTTTTATAACAGAAATGAGAGAATTCCTTGCAACGCTTTCCAGTCCCCTTGCCATCAATGCGCACCATAATGAAGCCTCGGTGAGCCAAGTCAGTGATCGCACCTCTCCAGACGGTGAAAGGCTTGTAGACATGTTGGTCATGGGGGCCCGCATAGATATTCTCAATCACCGGATATTTCTTCGTGGGATCAAAATCCTTGGGAAACAGTACATAGCCCCAGACATCAAATTTCCCGTCACGGTCCTTCGCCGTGAAGGCGATGGGAGCCTGCCAGCCAGTGGCTTTCAACTCTTCTAGATCTACCCGGAGGATCTCCTTAATCAAGCTCCCCGTCTTGAGATTTCTCAGCTCATAGACTGGAGCCATGTCATAGCGGGAGTACTTGTCTATGTATACCTGATCATCTGGTGAAAGGAACAGTTCATGAGTCCCATCTCCAGGTGTCAGCTCTACAAGCCCAGTGCCATCAAAATTAATCCAGTAGTATTTGCGATAGTAAGGGTCCTTTCCTTTCTCCATACCACCAGCAATAAAAAGGATTCTGCGGTTGTCTTCATCCACACGCTCTACATCAAACACCACCCACTCTCCTTTGGTAATCTGGTTCTTTACCGCGCCGGTCTTACCATCGATCAAATAGAGATGGTTCCTGCCATCACGCTCTGATGCCCAGATATATTCTTCCCCGTCATTTACATCATAACGGTAGCTATTCCCGCCTACAAAAATATAAGTATCACTCTCTTCCCTGACGGCTATACGATGAGACCTAGCCTCAGTATCAGCCTCCAGCACATAGT
This sequence comes from Rubritalea squalenifaciens DSM 18772, assembly GCF_900141815.1. Taxonomy (NCBI): domain Bacteria; kingdom Pseudomonadati; phylum Verrucomicrobiota; class Verrucomicrobiia; order Verrucomicrobiales; family Rubritaleaceae; genus Rubritalea; species Rubritalea squalenifaciens. The sequence continues at coordinate 142,926 of NZ_FQYR01000004.1, read as the reverse complement.
ACTTCCCGTAGCCTCGCTCTACATAGTCATAGGAAATACGCTTGCTGTCGCTTCGCCACCAGACCTTGCCTAGGCTGAATTGATTCTCAATGAGAGAGAGATCTGGTGCCAGCGGGTCTCTCCCGTCTACATAAAAGACCCAAGGCGCTCTGGTATCGATCACATCGCCCGGCTTGTCATATCGCCAGCTGTGCACTTTCGGCTGGAGCTGATCTTTGGGAGAACTCTCTACCACCGTGACCATCCTCCTCTGCCCGGCTTTTACTTTCATCACCGCAAGGCGGCTGGAGTCAGGAGCCCACTTTACCTGGGCATAGTAATGGTCAGGCTTCCCATCTGAGGTCAGAACCTTCTCTCCTTTTTCCAGCTCCACCAGAACGACGTTATGTTCGCGGAAGTCCACCCGCCACTTCCCGTCTGGAGAAACTGGCCCATGGTGCATGCGCTCCTGCTCCTCCTGCTGCTTTTTCCTGGGGGAGTCCACCTTAATGACCTGCTCACCATCCCATTGGTAAGTCTCTCTATCACCTTTGATACGAAACTCAAAATACCCCTCCCCAAACACCATGTGATGCAGCTCCATCTTTTTATCCTGCGCAGCAAAGAACGCCTCCATGATCTTGTGATCGAAAGCCTCCTTCTGCTCTCCTGTCTTCGCATCCACAATGATGTAGCGCTGTCCCCCCTTTATCTCCTTGCGATAGATAAAAGAAGAACCGTCCTCCGCCCAGTAGGGCTTCAGGTTAAGATTCCTGATAGCAGCAGACTGTTTTGCATAGTCCTTGCTTAAGGCACCATTAATCCTCTCAGCAAAGCCGTGTTCGGCTGCGGCAGAGAGCATCAATCCGAGATAGAGTGTCAGAAAAAACCGCATAAATCAGAGACGATATATACCAGATTCTTCTTACAATCCCCACCTAATCCTCATTTTCCACTCCGCAATCCGTCAAAAACTGTCCACTTCACTGACTTACAGCCGCAAATCAGTGGTATTTCTCTTCCCCATCCCGAAATCCTCTGCTACCTCGGCTCTGCCATGCTCACTAAAGCAAAAGCAGTCCTTTTCGATTTCGATGGAGTCATCCTCGACTCCGAATGGCCGATCTACCAGACTTGGCTGGATCTCTTCAAATCCGAGGGCCACGACCTGCCCATCCCGACCTATGTTCAATGCATTGGCTCGGACTTCGATACTTGGTCTCCTGAGAAGCACCTCGAGGATCTGACCGGCAAGTCTTATGACTGGCACACAATCAACCCGGCTCGTCAGGTTGAAATCCTGGCTGCCTTGGAAAATCCAGTCGCACTCCCGGGCGTCAACGAACTGTTCCAACTGCTCAGCGACAAAGGCATTCCTGTCGCTGTCGTTTCCTCTTCCTCTCATGACTGGGTCGACAGCTGGCTGGAGCAACTGGACCTGATCAAGTTTACCCAAACGATCGTCTGCAAAGGGGATGCCCCACGCATCAAACCGGCCCCTGACCTTTATCTGGAAGCAGCCCGCAGACTGGAGCTAGATCCGGCCGATTGCCTGGTCATCGAGGATTCCCTGAATGGAGTCAAAGCCGCTATCGCCGCAGGCTGCCAGACCATCGCCGTCCCCTCCAGACTGACCTCATGCCTGGATTTCTCCCTCGCGACTCATACCATACCTTCTCTTACACATCTTGTTGAAACGGAGATCCCCTCAGAGTAGGTTAGAGATTCAGCGAAAAAAACCATGTTCAATCACAGTATCAGGGGCTAAACAGATTTCCGCAGGACTTCCTCGGCTAAGTACGCCATCCCACTATGTTCCTCCTTAAAAAAGCATTCAATCTTCGCGACAAAGCGAATGACGGTCTCGAGAAACCATTTCTCGAGCACCTGGAAGACCTACGCGTCATGATCACCCAAATCGTGATCACCCTCCTTATCTCGACGATTGCCTGCTACGTCTTCAAGGACACCTTGATGGATGTCTTGCGTCACCCTATCGAGGTGGTCTGGGAGAAATCTCAGCAAGACAAACTTCCGGAGACAATCACTCCAGACGTCTGGGAACAGGCCAAAGTGGTGGCTCAAAATGCCTCCAGCCTGACAGACGCCCAGAAGGAACTTTACCTCCAGCAGTTCGACAATGAAGAGCTGCGCTACTACGGGGAATGCGCTGCCTACTATCGAGCCGCACTCGCTATTCCGGATGCCGAGAAACGACCGGAGTTCATCAAGAATCTCCCCGATACCGACCAGAAGAAAAAAGACACCGTGCTTCTGCTCCTTGAGAAAGGACCTAACGCGACCGTGGGCGCCAAGAACAACGTCGTCTACATGCGCTCTCTGAAACCTACAGAAACCTTCATGCTGTCCCTGAAGCTGGCCTTCTTTGCCGGTATCATCGTCTCCTTCCCATTCCTGCTTTATTTCACCCTGCAATTCATCCTTCCCGGCCTCAAAGAAAATGAAAAGAAAGCACTCTGGCCAGCCATGGTCATCGGCTTTGGCCTTTTCCTGACAGGTGTCCTGTTCTGCTATTTCTGGGTGCTTCCTGAAGCCCTGGACTTCTTCTACACCTACTCATCCTCCATGGGGGTAGAGAACGAATGGCGTATCGGTGACTATATCACATTCGCCACCCAGTTCACTCTGATCTTCGGCCTAGCGTTCGAGCTTCCTGTAGTCGTAATGACTCTCGTCAAGATCGGCCTGCTTGATTACACTTCCATGAGCAACACCCGCAGCTACGCCATTGTTTCTATCGTAGTAATTGCGGCAATCATCACCCCGACAGGAGATGCGCTCACTCTTTCCATGCTATCCGTGCCTATGATCCTCCTCTATGAGATCTGTATCTGGCTGGCCTTCTTACAGCGTAAGAAAGAGATCGCCGAAGAAGAGGAAGAGACATCCCATTACGCTCGCGAAAATGAGGCAACTCCACGCATTGCGCCTGCCGCTGGCGTTGTCGCAGCAGGCTCAGAAGATGAGGATGAAGAGCACCTTCCGTACCGCACCTACGAGGACGACTACGACCCTGCATATTTCGACCAAGATCCTGCCGAGCAAGATGAGGATGAAGGGGAAGAAATCGACGACGGCGTGGTCGAAGGTCTTGAGGAAGACAATGATGATGATGCGCCTAGAGCCTTCGGTCATCAGTCAGATGCCTCTGACCTCTATGATCCCTACGAGATCGATTACAATCCTGGAGCCAGTGCTGACGAAGAGCATTCTGAAGAGGCTGACAGCCCTGATGAAGAGGAAAGCTCTGACGATGAAGATAGTGACGATGACCCACAAGGAGATCTTTTCAACCCGAACAATCCACGCTAAAATCTCTTTTTAAACCCCAGAAGAGTTAGATTATTCTATGAAATCCATGACAGGTTTCGGCCGTGCCTCGCACGCCACTGACAGCATTGTAGCTAGCGTCGAGGCCAGCTCTGTGAACCGCAAGCAGGGAGAGGTCGTCGTCCAACTCCCGCGCTCCTATGCGGAACTTGAGCCGGAAATCCGTAAACATGTCTTGGAATCAGTCTCTCGTGGGCGGGTCAATATCAGTATTTCCATCGATCGTACGGAGAACTCACCCTCGCCGATTCAGATCGATACCGCCCGTGCCAAGGCCCTATCAGATGCCTTCAAGACCCTCAGCCACGACATTGGCCACCCTCTGGAAATCACCTCTTCTGATATTCTCCGAGTGCCTGACATCATCCGATTCGATGAGGACAATCTCTCGCTGGATCTGATCCGTGAAGCCCTCTTCCCAGCCCTGCAAGAGGCTGTGGAGAAATTGGTCGAGATGCGTACACGTGAAGGTGATGACCTTAAGAAAGATACGCTGACTCGTATCGAAACCCTCGAGCAGGAGGTAGCAGCCATCACCGAGCGTGCCCCAAGCGTCGTCAAACGCTACCGGGACAATCTTCACATGCGCCTTCGCGAAAGTGGCCTGGAGATCGATCTGGCTGATGACCGCGTGCTCAAGGAGATCGGCATCTTTGCCGAGCGCTGTGATATCACGGAGGAAATCACTCGCCTCCATTCCCACTTTGCCAAATTCCGCGAGTATCTGGATACGAATGCCCCTGTCGGGCGCTCACTTGACTTCCTTTGTCAGGAAATCAACCGTGAGTTCAACACGATCGGCTCCAAGGCTAACGACGCCCAACTCGCCCAGCACGTGGTCAAGTCCAAGACCGAGCTGGAAAAAGTCCGCGAGCAAATCCAGAACGTCGAGTAAGCTCTACTTTCCTCCTTTGCGTGGAATGAGTGACGCAATGAAGATCACCAGATAGAGTGATCCTAATACCGCTTCCAGCGCCGATAGCGTTCGAGTCAAATTGGTGGCCGGAGAGATATCTCCGTATCCCAGAGTCGTCAGGGTAACCAAGCTGAAATAGAGCAGCGTTCCACTTTCCTCGGTTACCGGCCTACCGTCATTGCTATGGAAACCTCCAGGCAAGACCGTCTCACAGATCCCATATAAGTTAGCACAGAGCAGGGCAAAGATCAGATAGCCGCAGACGCCTGCCACCAGCCGACCTATTTCACCAGAAGTCTCATCGAAGAGAGAAAACTTGATGACCACGAGAATCATCAAAGCCTGCAAGAGCAGTGCCCCAGAGTGCGCCACAAGCCGCAGTGTCATACTAGGCTCCACCACTGAACTAAGAACACCTATCAAGAAAGTAGGAATCGCCAGACACAGGGATACTTTCAGCCAATGTTTGCTCGCTGACAGCAGATAGCCGCCAATACAGAATACCAGCAGGTAATAAACCCAGATCAGTAGATCCAGCAGATAGCCATTCCCTCCGGGAGAAACCCCAGAAATCAGAATAAGAAGCAACAGCCCGACTAACAGCCCACCAGATTTCCCAAGCCGTTTCCTGTCCATCATGACTCGTCAGTTGGAATTTCCTTCTCAGCCTTGCCCGTCACTTTCTCGACCATTCCCTGAATCACGTAGTAGAGGAGTGGCACAGCAATCATACTGAGCAAGGTGGCCGCCAGCATGCCACCAAAGACCGCCGTACCAAGCACCTTGCGGGATTCCGCTCCAGCCCCAGACGCGATCAGTAGGGGCAGAACACCTAGGATGAACGAGAGCGCAGTCATCATTACCGCACGGAAACGGAGCTTCACCGCCTCGGTCGCCGAATCTTTAAGACTCATACCTTCATCCCGCTTCACCTTGGCAAATTCGGTGATCAAGATGGCCGTCTTGGTCGATAAGGCGATCAGGAGAATGATACCGATCTGGGTATACACGTTGTTCTCCATATCTCGTATCATCACAGCAGCCACCGCACCCAAGAGAGCAAGCGGCACCGAGAGACAAACAGATACAGGCAAGGTCCAGCTTTCATACTGAGCAGCCAAAACCAGATAGGCCATTAGGATCGCAAAGCCAAAGACCATCCCCAGTCCACTCCCCGCTGCCAGCTTCTCCTGGAAGGAAAGCTCGGACCATGAATAGCCCATGCTCTGGGGAAGAACCTGCTCAGACAGCTGCTCCATCGTATTCATAGCTGCACCTGAGCTCACTCCCGGGGCGGGGTTCCCCATGATTTTGACCGAAGGCATCATGTTAAAGCGCACCACCGTCTGAGGCCCCAGAATTTCCTCCAGCTCGGCCACGGCCCCCAGAGGAATCATCTTCCCGTCCGCTCCTCGCACCTGCAGAGAATTGATATCCGATGGCTCTGCCCGGAATGGTGCATCCGCCTGAGCCGTCACCTTGAAGACACGCCCAAATAAGGAAAAGTCATTCACATACGTGGACCCTAAATAGGTCTGCATGGTCTCATTCACTGCAGTCATGGAGGTTCCCGTCCTTTTAACCTGCTCGCGGTCAATATTCACAAAGATCTGTGGCACACTGGCCCGGTAAGTCGTACGCACCGAGTTCAGGCGGGCATCTTGATTGGCGCCAGCGATCATCTCAGTCGCCACGGCTTGGAGCTGCTCCGCCCCAGCACCCTGCTTATCTTGCAGCATGTAGGTAAAGCCGCCGGACACCCCAACTCCGGGGAGTGAGGGCATCGGGAAGGCATAAGCTCCCCCCTCTTGAATCCCCATGAGTCCTTTCTGCAGCTTTGCTAACAGCGCGGTCTGGTGCTGCTCCGGAGCCCCCCTTTCATCCCATGATTTAAAGGTAATCACGGCAAAGCCTGTATTCGCGGAGGCTGCACCATCCACCACAGAATAACCTGTGATCGTGAGACAATCCACAATCTCGGGAATGCTTTTGGCCACTTGGTCCACCTGCTTCATCACATCAGAGGTCCGCTCCAGTGTGGCACCATCCGGAAGCTGTACCCCGACCATGCAATACCCTTCATCCTCCTGCGGCACGAATCCTGTGGGCAATCCCCCCAAACCTTTCACCGCAAGATAAGTCACCCCCACATAAGCAATCACGCCCAACAAAGCCACTTTGATCACACCTCTCACGAGTACTCGATAGAAGCTGTTACAGCTCTCCACCGTCTTGTTGAACCACTTGAAAATACCCCGAGGCTCACCCTCGCTTTTCTTGAGCAAGATACCACAGAGTGCAGGACTCAGTGTAAGCGCATTGATAGAGCTGAATACAGTCGCCACCGAAATCGTGATAGCGAACTGCTTAAACATGGTTCCCGTAATCCCAGAAAGAATCACCGTAGGCACGAAGACCGACAACAGCACCAAAGTCGTCGCCACCACGGGGCCGGAGACCTCCTTCATGGCCTCGATCGCCGCCTCTTTGGCTGGCAGACCTTTCTCCAGGTGAACCGTCGCGTTCTCTACCACAATGATCGCGTCATCCACCACAATACCAATCACGAGAACTAAACCAAACAGGGTGAGAATATTTAAGGAGAAGCCCAGTGCCAGCAACACGGTGAAAGAACCAATCAAGGAAACCGGAATCGTCACCAAGGGTACCAGTGTCGCCCTAAGACTCTGCAAGAATATATAGACCGTCAGCACCACCAGCACGAGCGTGGCAAAAAGCGTGATCACCACCTCTTTGATCGAAGCATTGATCACGGCAGTGGAATCGTACACGACCTTGTTCGCCACATCCTCGGGGAAGGCTTTCTCCAGCTCAGCCAGTTTCTCACGTACCCCTGCGGCCACATCGATCAGATTGGACCCCGGGATCTGATAAATCGCCATAGTACATGACTCCTCACCATTCAGGCGTGATTTAAAATTATAAGTATCTGAACCCAGCTCCACTCTCGCCACATCACGAAGGCGGATTGAGCCACCATCGCCCTCCGTGCGGACGACAATATTTTCAAACTCTTCCACTGTCGCCAGCCACCCCTGAGTACTCAGCACGTACTCGTAGGCTGTCCCCGCCGGACTGGGAGCCGCCCCCACTCTACCAGCAGCCACCTGGATATTTTGCTCACGCACGGCATCCACCACTTCATTCGCTGAGAGATTTCTCGCCCTTAGCAGATCAGGGTCTAACCAAAGGCGCATGGCAAACTCGCCAGCACCAAAGACCATCACATCCCCCACACCCTCCACCCGGAGCAATTCATCACGTACGTTCAGGTTGGCATAGTTTGAAAGGAAAGCCGCATCATATGTCCCATTTGGCGAAGTCAAACCAATGAACATCACCGTATCGGTGGAGCGTTTTCTCACGGTCACCCCAGTACGCTGCACCTCGTTAGGCAAACGTGGCTCGGCCTTGGTCACCCGGTTTTGCACCAAGACGTTGGCAATATCCAGATCCGTGCCCGGTTCAAAGGTTACCGTCAGGTTCATCGAACCATCATTCGCACTCACGGAGCTCATATAGAGCATCCCCTCCACCCCGTTGACTTCCTTCTCAATCGTCGCAGCCACGGCGTCCGCCACGGTCTGGGCATCAGCTCCGGGATACACCGCAGAGATCTGGATCGTGGGGGGAGCCAGCTCTGGATAACGCGAGACCGGCATGCTCACCAAGGAAATGGCACCAAGCACGACGATGACGATTGAAATCACTGCCGCAAAAACCGGACGTCGGATAAAAAATGCGCTGAACATCACTCACCCTCCTTAGATTCTTCCATAGCAGGCTTGGGCGCCTCTTGCGGCGCGACTACCGCCCCCTCTCTGGCTCGCTGCAGACCGGCAACAATCACCTTATCCGATGCATCGAGCCCTTTGAGGATGACACTCATCTTTTTCCCTTCGGTTTGATCCAGTGGTAAGATCTTCCCTGGCTCCACCCCTCGTCGTTCCACCTTATTTCCTTCACCGACTACCCAGACAAAAGAACCAGCAATATCTCTCAGGATTGATTCCGTCGGAACCACCAGAGCCTTGGGTTCCTTGGGCTTATCCGGATCAGGAGAAATCGGCACCCCCACCAGACCGTACAAGCCTGAAGCTAACAAGCCTTTGGGATTGGGAAATATTGCCCGCACCTTGTTCGTCCTCGTGGAAGGATCAATCTGGTTATCCACAAAGTCGATCGATCCCGTCTTCTCGTAGATCGATCCATCAGCCAGCTTCAATCTGATCTTCAGCTCTTTCAATCGCTTGGCAGCATCTTCATCAGAACGCGCATGGAAATAGCGAATCATCTGGCGCTCCGGTACTTCAAAGTACACATAGACCCTCGTATCATCCACCACCGTGGTCAATAGTGTGGGTTCAGCAAAACCAACTAAGTTCCCCTCACTCACAGACGCTCTGGAAGTACGCCCAGATATCGGGGAAATCACTTTGGTGTAGCTGAGGTCCAGCTTGGCATTCTCCAGCTTGGCCTCGGCTTGCTTCACTCCAGCTGCTGCTTGGGACAACTCGGCAGCAGCGATCTCCGTCTCAATTTGAGAGACCGCATTTTGCTTCAGGGCTTGAGCCAGTCGATCATAGCGTTTCTGGGCAAGCTCCTGAGCGGCTTTCGCCCTGCTCAGGTCAGCCTCAGCGGCATCTACCGCCTGCTGATAGGGCTCCGGCTCTATCAGGAACAACTGTTCATCTTTTTTCACCAATTGACCATCGGTAAAGTACTGCTTCTCCATGACTCCACGAACGCGAGCGCGGATCTCGATGGTCTTGTCTGCATCGATGGTCGCCGGGAACTCTGCATAGACGATCGCCTCCCGCAAATCAGGATTAGCCACGGTCACTGGAGAAGGTGGTGGAGCTTGTGGTGGAGCTTCCTTTTTACAGGAATTTAGACAGCTAACAGCTAACAGCAGACTGAGGGGGAGAGTTTTGCTGAAGTGACTCATGGTATGGTGGGTAGGTTATTTGGATTGGACACGAGCGCCTCCACCTAGGGCTTTGTATAGCCGGGCGTAGGCCGCTGCGATTTTTCCTCGGCTGAATGCTCGGTTATCCTCTGTCTGGAGAACCACGCGTTCAGCATCGAGAACATTCTGGAAAGGTACCAAGCCGTTCTTGTAGTTGCGCTTGATCAAATCATTACTCTTCTTTGCAGCCTCCAGGGCGCGGTCGAGAGCAGCCAGACGATTGCGCTCTTCCGATAGTTCAGCCATCGAACTCTCCACTTCGGAAACCGCGGTTAGCACCGCATTCTCATAAGCGTGATAGGCTTCCCGGGTTCGCGATTCTTCAATCTTTACCAAGCTCTTCACCCGACCAGCGGAGAACAGCTGCCAGCGGAAGCCTGGACCAAAGCCATAGTTGCGAGACCCTGATTCCAGCACGTCTCTGGAGCTCGCCGCCTGCAAGGCAAAGGTGCCCCCCAAGGTGAATTGAGGATAAAGCTCAGCCTTCTGCACCCCGATGTTAGCTGTCGCGGCAGCCAGGCTTCGCTCGGCAGCACGCAGGTCGGGCCTGGCTCTCAAGAGATCCGCTGGCAAACCTCTCGTCACGGATTTGGCGGGCATCGGGATCTTGGCACTGGTGCCTATCAAGCGGTCTACCTCACCCGGGTACATTCCCAGCAAGACCGCCAAGCGACTGAGTGCTGCCGCTCTTTGCTGCCTGAGCTGAGGTATGGTCGCCTCTGTATTGGCCTGATTCGCCTGCGCCTGAGTAACATCCTGCTCCGGCACCAAACCGGCATCCAGTCTCTCCTGGGCCAGCTTCACGGAATCTTTCTGAGTTCCTAAATTCCTCCGCGTGATCTGGATACGTTCCTCCACCGTACGAATCTCGAGGTAAGTCACCGCGACTTCTGCGTAGAGCGAAACCAAAGCATCTCTCATGAATTCCACTGAAGCCGCCTCATTCGCAGCAGCCGCTTCCACCAATCGTCTGTTTCTCCCCCAGAAATCAATCTCCCACCCCGTATCAAAGCCCAGCGAGTAGGTATCCGAACTTACGCCTCCAAAGGATGAGCTTCCATTCTCAGTCGTTCGGCTGCGGGTGTAGCCACCTGTACCATCAACGAAGGGAAATAGTCCGCTGCGTGCCACTGTGCGCGCCGCTCTAGCCTGCTCTATCCTTTCCTTAGCCTGTGCCAGAGTCAGGTTCTTCCCTTCTGCTAAGCCTATCAAGCGGTTCAGTTTGGAATCGTTGTAATTGCGCCACCAAGCCTGAATCTCAGCCCGGTTAGAACTCGTCGCTCCCGGCAAACTCTGGTGCCACTTGTCCGGTGTCACCGTGTTAGGCGAGTGATAATCCGGTCCTACCATCGTGCAGCTACTCACGCTTATCAGCACCAGGACAGATCCGAGGACATTTTGAAAACTAACTCTACAGCAATGGTTCATACACATGGGAAGATATTACAGTAAACCATACTTCGCCCAAATGAGGGAAGAACTATGTTCTAAAATATTCGTTAGAACAAACCGATGACTCGTCAGTCATCAGAGGATCACCGCTCCCAGGACCGCTCTCTATCCTCCTCGGAAAACGGCTCAATATGGGAAATCACCCTGCCATCAGGCTCCAAAATCTTGGCCACTGCAGCTTCCACCTCACTAGCGATCTCATGGGCAATCTTCACACTGAGCCCATCATCCACCACCAAGTGAAACTCTACCCAGTAGATCCTGCCGGAATGTCTCAACCGTAAATTGTGATAGGTGAGTCCCCGTTTCTGGCATTCTCTCTCTAGCTCCTCCCTCACCCGCTTATCCATTTCCGGATCCACAGTATCCATCAAACCTCCCAGGCTTTCCTTCACGAGGACAATCCCTGACTTGAAGACCAATCCCCCCACGACCAAAGCCGCCAGCGAGTCCCACATCCGGTCTCCCGTAGCCTGCACGAGCAAAAGCCCTACAACCGCTCCAGCACTAGTCCAGACATCTGCTAAAACATGCAAACCATTGGCACGTAGAATCTGGGACTTCATTTTCTTTCCCTTCCTTATCAGCCACAGACCTAACACCAGATTCACGAGTGCCGCAAAGCCGGTCAACATTAGGCCCTCGCTCACCCGGTGAACGGGTACGCCTTCTATCCATCTTCTCACCGCTTCAAAGACAACAAACATGGAAGCTACAGAAATCATGCCGCCCTCAAAGCCACTGGAGAGAAAGCTCACCTTGTCGTGACCATAGTGATGCGTGTCATCAGCAGGCTTCCAGGCCAGACGCACACTGTAGGCTGCAAAGGCCACTGCCACCACATGCACGACACTCTCGGCGGCATCTCCATAGATCGCTGCTGAGCCCGTCAAATAGGCCGCTACCAGCTTCACCAGCATCAGGAAAACCCCCACCCAGAGGGACCAGGCCATGACATAGCTCTGGTCAGCCTTTTGCGTTTTTTCGTGCAGCTCGGACATCTGGTGGGAGAGTAAACCAACAAGCCCGCACTTGCCACCCCTATGACCCTTCTTATGAAACTTAAGCTTTCACAAAAGGAGGAATACTGCAGCCGATTGCATCGGCCGCCGCACGTAGTAGCTCAGCCTCACGACTGCCCAAAACCCCATCGTGCATCACGGCTACCCCACTGGCGTGTAGCACATCACGTTTGATTGTGGGTGTCGCTTGTTCCAATTTCTCCAACGCGGTATCCACTAGACGTAGACCACATTGATCAGGCGGCAAAAGCTGCAGCGCCACTCCGCCATGTTCTTGCAAGGCCTGGCTTGCTGACTCGTGAGCCAGCTGGACATCGCCACTGCCACGGGCACCGATGCCTGCCATCGTAGAAATCAGCACATTGATTTCGTTCGATAACTGGGCATGCTTTGTGTAGCGAATTTTAGGAGTACCCTTTGGGGCGTAGTGGGCATCCAGATGGCGCTCTAACACCTTCTGCAGCATAAACTCAAAGATATCCACCTGCCCATCGCTCGCGATCATCCACTTGGTGATTCCTATGAATCTCTCGTACTCGGGCTTGGTTAGTCTGCGCAGGGTAGGAATAGACAGATCTACCAAGGCAATCTTCTGGGAGGAATGTTCATCGCCCAGCTCCACTTGCCATTGCTGTGCCAGCTCGCAGGCAGTTCTTCCTGCCGACTTGTTCAGATACTCCAGCTCGCCCAGCTTGAGTTTCTCATCAACGGCCAAGAGCAAACCAAACACCAATGCCTGGGCTTGCTCACGGTCACGGCACGCCTCCACCCAAGTTGGCTGGAGACTGTTTAATATCATGCTCCCTGTCGCAATGTTCGTCGTGCTCGGATCACCGATCTGATCCCAGTCCTTTCTTTCCACACGCATCTCCGGCGCGGTGACACTGCCAGAGAAGCCGCTGACTCGCTCATCTCTCGAATACTGATGAGACGCTACAGGAGGCAGTTCGGATTGCTCAAACTCACCATTCCAGTGGGCTTCGATCGCCTTAATTCTGACATCCAAGGGTGGATGGGTGGCCATGCCGTAGGAAAACATGCCGCCATCCGCAAAGAACATGTGACTCGCTTCACCAGCTTTGGAAGAATGCAGGCCCGATCCATACTCTTGACCTCCAATCTTCTTCAACGCACCAGCAATCCCCTCTGGTTCTCGAGTGAACTGCACAGCAGAGGCATCCGCCAAAAACTCTCGCTGTCTGGAAATTGCCGCCTGGATCATGCGACCAAAGAACACGCCGATCGAGCCAATGATGATGAGAGCAATCCCCGCCAGCATGATCGCGATAACGACCGCCGCTCCATTGTCTTTGCCATTGCTACTCCTACGAGTCGTTCCAGCAAAGCGCCAGGCCTCAAACATGATCCTACCGATGATAGAGAGCATCATGATCCCGTACAGCCAGCCTATCAGGCGCATATTCAGTTTCATGTCGCCATTCAGGATGTGACTGAATTCATGAGCAATGACCCCCTGAAGCTCGGATCGAGTCAGCCGCTGGATGCAACCTCGCGTCACCCCGATCACAGCATTGCCCGGTTCGGTGCCCGCGGCGAAGGCATTGATCCCAGGCTCATCATCCATCACCCAGACTTGAGGAACGGGTAAACCTGAGGCAATCGCCATTTCCTCCACCACATTCATCAGCTTGCGCTCCTCGACATCCGTCGTATGCGGATCAACAGGACGCCCCCCCATGTCACGAGCCACCACCTCACCACCGGCACTGAGCTGCAGTCCCTTGAAGGTAGAACCCAGTAAAATAACCACCGTCGTTCCCAAAGAGACTTTTAGAAACAGCCCGGCATCCCAGAAGGACTGCCCGTTATAAGCCATCAAGGCCCCAAGCACCGCATAGACAGCAAGCACCACCCCGATGACGGCGAGGATAAAGTAGAAGACCAGCAATTTGGTCCTCCGCAGAGCATCATCCTGAGCTTCGTAGAAATTCATCTATTTCCTAATATAAAAGCGCCCCTGCCTCACAGAAGCAGAGGCGCACACACACCAACAATAAAATTAAAATTCCACTTTGACCGCCTCGCGCTCACCGGGATCGGACACCTCGAAGAGGACCGCCTCGCCAAAGTTGAACATACCAGCAATCATGTTCGTCGGGAAAGTTTCACGCTTCGTATTATAGAGAGTGACGGCATCATTGTAGGCCTGGCGAGAGAAACCCACCTTGTTCTCCGTAGAGGTGAGTTCTTCGCTCAGTTGCATCATATTCTGGTTCGCCTTGAGGTCAGGATATCCCTCGGATACCGCGAACAGTCTTCCCAAGGAAGCACCTAGGCCACCTTCCGCAGCCATCAGGGCCTTCATGCCTCCCTCGTTATCAGGTGAGACACCTTTGCGGGCACCCTCGGCGCTGTTACGGGCGGCGATCACGGCCTCCAGAGTCTCACGCTCATGGGACATGTACTTCTTGGCCACTTCCACCAGATTAGGAATCAGGTCGTGGCGGCGCTTCAGCTGGACATCGATCTGCGCAAACGCGTTCTTGTAGCGGTTACGGTGCTTGACCAGGCCATTGTAGGCCCCCATCACCCAAAAGATGGCTCCAAAAGCGATAACTGCTATGATGATGAGTATGATAGTAACGGCTCCAAACATAATTTTTTAACGGTTCGTTTATTCGTACTAACATAGTGCACCATTCCTCCCGAAACTCCACTACAAAAGGGACGCCTTTGTGTAATCGCTCACCTTCTACCAAGAAAACGGGCTAATACTGCTATGTCAGCTTCAGTCCCCCTAACCGTAAGCACACTTTTGGGTTTACTCACATAGAGACTGGCATGTTGAGAAAGGCTAATACCAGCCTCCGTTAACAGCTTCTCCAGCCCCTCTTGTGGAGTAGTTCCAGCCTTGCTCCACTTGAGTAACTTACTGGGATGCATACTAAATGACCTACCATAGAGATAAGTCACCTCGATACCCTGATCCGTCTCTTTCAGCACCACGGTCTTTCCTGCTTCCTTAAAGACTTTTTTGGCAAACTCACGATAAGTCAGCCCCTCGCCTGCGCCCACCTTCAAGCGGTCGATTTTCACCGCTCTCACCTCCTCTGGCAATCTCTCCTCAAATACAAACTGCCCCTCCAGCTGATCCGCCTCACTCCAGCCCTGCATTCTGGCGAATACTTCCCCCACAGTCACCTTACGCATTGTGCCGCTCCAGGATACCTTCTGCTCCAGCACCCCAGCGGAAACCGGCACAGCTAGCAGCAAGCCCAACAAAACGAAACGCAAATAACTCATACCGACACTATGCCCGTAAGACCACAGCCACGACAATGTTAATCAGCTTAGCCTGTTCAATTCTCCGCGGCTTGCTACACTCCCTCCTTCACCTTACCGAGTACACCACACATGCACCACACCATCATTGCTGCCGGCAAGCCCGCCCTCAAGTACTGCAAGGACGGCACCGCCGAGTACCTCAAGCGCCTCACCCGCTACGGCAAGTACGAGCTGAAGCACATCAAGGACGGCAGCAGTGAAGACGTTTCCAAGCGTCACCTGGAGGCCAGCCAGGGCTCTATCCGCATTGTGCTCGATGAACGCGGCGAGCAACTCACCACCGAGCAACTCGTCAAAAAAATCTCCGACTGGGAAATGCGCGGCGAGAAGCGCGCCACCTACATGATCGGCGCCTCAGATGGGCACACCCCGGAACTCCGTGACTCCGCCGATCTCGTCTGGGCACTCTCCCCACTCACCCTGCAGCACGAGCTCGCCCTCGTCGTCCTGCTAGAACAACTCTACCGGGTCGCCACCATCCAGCGCGGCGAGCCATACCATCGGGTATGACCCACCAGTCGATTCATCTCTTGGTATTAATCTGTGAAAGGATCGTCGGGTCCTTGATCTTCGCATCTTCTGCCAACATGAGAGCTTTACTCAAGATCACACTGAGCTTCGAGTCTCCCTCAAATGGCAAGTATAGCTTGTCCGCCTTTGTGGTTGGAGCCTGCTTTGCCACGATGCAAAGGTACTGATCATTAGGCTCCATCAGTATATTCGCACTTCCCAAATGGATTTTGTAAGTACGAACATCTCCACGGACGATGAGGAACTTCTCCTCAAAACTGCACCGATCAGCAATCTTCATCCGGGGAATCAGGCGCTCCAGAACAGCTTTGCGAGTTTTCGCCGTCTCAGCTAGGTCGCCAAAAGAATAGCCGTACCAATAATCTCGTCTCCCCTCTTCTCCTCCATCTTGCCACTCGGCATTATTACCGACACTCGCCACCCCGACAAAGAGATCCACGTCTCTCATCACCTCAGAAAAAACGAGCTCAGGTATATTTTCCAGAGCAATAGGCTCATCCGATGCCTGATTTCGATTTGCAGAATACCCACCGCCGCAGGCATGAGCTGAACTTTCAATGGCATCAATCTGATAGAAACGCACCTGATCTGTCGCCAAACGCAAGTAGGCCCCCGATTCGGTAGAATCGGTTCCATAATTTTCACCTATTCCTTCAATCCAGAAATCAGCCCTCAAGCCCCATTCATCAAGATATTTCATCGCTGGAGGGTACTCATCATCCACCATCAGTCTGAGTCGATTCTTCCAACCTCTTGCTCCACACAAAGCATTAAACTGGTACTGCTTGATGATATGTGCAGCGTAGCGGTTGGAATAACTCCCGGTAGACCTCTCAGCATCAGTAAGAAGATAAATCTCTCTGAATGCCTGCTTGAACGGTTGGGTTATTTCATGAGCAATCAGATAATCCCTCCAGGCCAAGACTTCATCAGTAGTTCCATCCAAGGGATGCCAGAGAGTGATTTCAGCGTCATTACTGATAGTTATTGAGGCATCAGTATCGTAGCTCAAAAATCCGCTCTCGTTCCATATCACAGACTTAACTTCCCCTTCATCTTTGACACACCAGATAAGCCTGCGCGCCACCCATCCAATAACGGGATGCTCCATGTACCTCTCTCTCCAAACAGCTGGACTCCAGGTACGCTTAAGCAAATACAAATTGTCGATTCTCTCCTGCTGTACAGGTAGCATCTTCTGAATATCTTTCGTCTTGGCTTTCAGCTCTTTGATCTCCTCGGCAAAAGACTCTTTAATCGCGCTCGGTATGGACTTCTGGACTTTCTCGCTTTGCGCATTTCGCCAAACGATAGTTACCTTGTTTCCTTTTTGAATCTCTACTATCGCTTTGAATTCACCAAATGGAAACTCACCATAGCCCACCTCAGACAGCCCGTAGTCTGGAACAGCCATCTCTTCAACCTCGTGGCGAGACACTCCCATTTCCTCGGCTTTCACATCCAAGGCTTTAGAAATCAATTTTTGGGCTGTACCGAACTTCACCTTAATCTTCAGCTTAGCGAGTTCTGCGAGCGCCGCCTCATGCTTCATCATGCCAAGGGCATTAACAGCAGCATTCCCGATTTTAACAGATCTAGCACCGATATAGGGAAGTTTTCTATAAGCTGAAAAAACTACCTGAGATAACTTACGCGCCATCTCCTCACTGGGAAGAAAAGAAGCTACCCAGCATATGCCACGAAGATATTCTGCATCAGATTCATGTAACGTGTGCCGGATCTGGTCCTCCTCATGATACTGCCCTCCATCCGGCATCCTGACTTTTGGCTGATCGACCGCTCCAAGCCACTTCAAGAGTAAAGTCTCCAGCTTTTGTGAATCCTTTTCTTCAATAAACCCCTTACACTGCTTCACCCAGGAAGCACTAGGTCTAGCTTTCCCCATTGCAGTATCTAACAAATCGAACAACTGATTAATAAGCTCGGTACCTCCATTATGCATGTCTTCCACACACATCACTGACCATGCATCTCCCCCAACCAATCTAATTGGGTTGGGGTCAACTACTAGCTTTTGCAGTCGCAAAATACGCTTCCGGGTATCATAACAGAGAGAATGGTCTCTGCTCATATCAACTCTTGGCAGCAAATACTCCCCAAACTCTTCCCGGTTCTTCTCTACTGAATAACCGAGGTTTTCGATCAGAATAACACCTGTCTCATAAGGCACTGCATCACCAAGATAGAACATTCTGTTAGACAACTCGATAATCCTTCTAATATTCTCAGGTTTCAGCAAGAGCCCTTTTCTCCTCAGCAAACAACCCAGCATCGAAAGCGATACCCACTTTACACACCAAGTAGCCCCCTCGGGGGTGTGGATTTCTTCCATGACTGTTCCAGCTCCATTGTGTGATCCGTTAACCACTTCATTAACAAGATCCAATAGACGCGAGCAGAGTTCATCATCGCTCCCATCATAATTCTGAACGATTTTCTTACACTCAGGGAATACCTTCAATACCTCTGAATATCCGGCCGCTCGCCTCAACTTACAGTCAGGACTAGAATTGATGACACCGGATAATAAATCCAAATGCTCAGGAAAGTACTGCTGAAATACTTCTTTTGTCTGCTGCATTATCTAACCTCCTACCAATGTTGTTAACTTGATGAAACTCACTTCCGAATCAACATGGAGCACCACTCGCTGCTCCAAGGATTCAGCCTGTTTATCATCGATCAAAATAAAGAACCCATTGTTCTCAAAGGCATCGCATGCCACTTCGTATTGCTTCTCCCAGTCGATTTCCTTTTTCTGCTTAACTTTCTTGGGGTTTAACTGAGCCTCCACATCGCCAGGTTTAATGAGCCCCTCGAATCCCTCTTCTTCGGAAGCTTGGTTATAATCCTGCACCTCCTGGTAAATGCGGGCTTTGATAATTTCCCGGACACTCACCTCTTCGGACAAATCTCTGATCGTAAAACGCCGAATGACATTACCATTCATCGCTTCATCTTTAATAGTCAACATACTCACAAAGCTCTACTACCCGAGGATTTCGATCTCCACAAGGAAAGTCATCCCATAGCTCCCTCTAAACATAAAAAAGCCGCACTGGAGCAGTGCGGCTTTAGGAAAAGAGTTAGTGGCTTGGCTCAGTACTGGGAACCGAATCCACCGAGGGCGCCTTGTCCCTCACCAGGGAGGCGGCGGTTCCATGGGATGTCGCTGTGCTCGCTCTTTGGACCGAGATCCTTTTGAGGCTCAGGAAGGCTGCCGCAGGAAGCGCTCAGGAGAGTCAGTAGACCTGCAAGACCAAGGCAAATGGATTTGGAAAGTTTCATTGCCAGAATACTAGGCGGCTTCTTGCCTGCCGCAAGTGCTATTTTTGCTGCGGATGACACTTCAATACGGTGGCAATGCCAGCCCGGACTTGCCAGCGC
This sequence comes from Rubritalea squalenifaciens DSM 18772, assembly GCF_900141815.1. NCBI lineage: Bacteria > Pseudomonadati > Verrucomicrobiota > Verrucomicrobiia > Verrucomicrobiales > Rubritaleaceae > Rubritalea > Rubritalea squalenifaciens. The sequence continues at coordinate 123,971 of NZ_FQYR01000004.1, read as the reverse complement.
AGCTCGTAGCCCGCGATAGCACATCCGTACTCACGCTCTTCCTCATCCCGCTTGTAGGCGGGACGCGGATCATAGGCGAGAGATTCCTCGATGACTTCCAGCGCCTCGGGATCCTCCGGCTGTTCGCATCCCCAGATCACCTCCATGGTTTCCGGCACGCCGCTGACAAAGCCACCTCGAGCGTCAGGCACCGCGTCACAGAATGGAATGTAGGGCTTCACATCAAGCAGTGGCGTTCCATCCACCAGATCCACTCCCTTGAGATAGAGTGAGCCATCCTCGCCGACCGACTCCAGCTCCACCACGGAGAGCCCGATTGAGTTCGGCCGGTAGGGTGCACGTGTAGCAAAGACCCCACGGCGCTCATTGCCACCCAGTCTCGGTGGTCGCACCATCGCACGTCCCGGCTTTTCCCCTGCTTCATGAAAAACAAAGACCAGCCAGATGTGGCTGAAACCTTCCAGACCGCGGATCATGTCCGGATTTTTAAACGTCTCATCAAACACCACCTTGCCACGGGCGCTCTTCACCAGACCCGGCTGACGGGGAATCCCGAATTTTTCCGGGTAGCAGGTCTCCACCACCCCGATTCTTTTCATGCTAAACTCCGCCTCGGCCATGCCTGATACTCAATTTCTCCCTGCCGCCATGCAACGCCAAAAGAATCCTCATAGAGTAGAACTTAGAATCTTGTTCACTACGCATTGACCATTTACCTCCCAGCCTCTAGCTTTTTCTATCCGAGACCGACATGCGCCGCAGCCTATCCATACTTACCCTCTCCCTGACACTTCCTCTAGCTAGTGCCCAGGATGCTGCACCCACTGTCAACCTAGCGGAAGTCCCTTCCTATCAACGCGGTATCGAGGCTCTGGCAGACTACCTACCCGAGCAGGCCGTCATCCGCTTGCAGGAAGCCTACAAGGTACGCGGACTGACAGACGAGCAGAACCAGACCATCCTGATCAAGCTCGCTGAGGCCCAGGTACGCTCCGGCCTGGCCGAGGAAGCCCTAAAGACCTTGGACATCAAGTATCTCCAGGACTATCCGGGCTCGACTTTCTGGCGCGGTCAAGCATTGGCCGTTGGCGGTCAGTACAACAAGGCCATTGAGCTGCTCTCCACGCTGGAACCCAAAGATCCCTTTTATGGCGAGGCCATGCTCACGGCGGCCAATCTCTCCGAGGCTCTTGGCGACACCAGCTCAGCCATCGAGTATCTGAAAAAATCCTCCAGCCATTCGGACAAGGCTATTCAGCTCAGGTCCTACATCACGCTAGCTGAAATCTACCTTCAGCAGGATAGACTCGAAGACGCACGCCAGGTGCTGGCACGCACACCGGACAACTCCGCACGCGCCACCCGACTGAAAGAGTTCATGCGGGCCCGTATCGCCTTCCGCGAGGAAAAGTATGCGGATGCCATCAGCCTCTACCGCAGCCTGCTGGAATCCTCGGACAATGTGCCCAAGCGCATTTACGACCTCACCTTGCTCGGCATCATCGACTCCCGCTATGCCTCGGGCGACAAAAAAGGAGCCACCTCGGAAGCCCTGGAGTTCATCAAGGCCAATCCCCAGTCCACCACCCTGCAGCCACTGCTAGAGCGTGTCACCCAGTGGATTGATCAGGATATCAGTGAGTCGGATTCAGTCCTGCTCCAGCTCCGTGACTGGGCTGGCCGTACACCAAACCCGAATGCCCCCATCTCACCTTTCCCTGACACTGGCTCTGTGGTTTCCCAGCCGCCTCAGTTTGGCATCACACCAGCCAGCGCACCGGAGGAACTGAGCGCACTCGCCCATTTCTACTACGCCAAACTCATTGCCCACTCCTCGCTGGTCAATGCGAACGAGCGCGCCCTCTTCGAGCTCTCCGCCTTCAGAGCGCTCAACCCGACTCATCCATTGTTTGCAGACTCTTTGTTAGAAACGGCAAAGATCGAACTCAAACGAGGCAACAAAGACGCCGCTCTGGCACACCTGAACTCACTGCAAGATCTGGCAGACGCCCACCAGCTCCCGGTATCCTCAACCACAGAGGCCAAGGCCGCCTACCTCAGAGGTCTGCTCAGCATCAATTTCGGCAATTACAATGCCGCACTCGATGCCTTTGAGATTGCGACCAAATCGACCTCCCCCACCGTGGCCAGCAACGCAGCCATCAATGCCGGCCTTGCCGCCCTGCGTACTGCCGACCTAAAATCATTCGACAAGCAGTTAGAGAAGATCGACGATGAGAAGCTTCGCGTCGAACTCCTCCTCGAGAAAGCCCTCTGGCTGGCTAACCTGAACCACCCGGAAGCCAGACCAACGCTGAACCAATTCACCAGCCGCTACCCGGATCACCCAAGGATCGCCGAAGCCCGCATCGCCCTCGCCTCCCTCTGTATCTCACAGCCGCCGATGGACCCGGTCCTCTGTACAGCCCTGCTGGATACCATCAATCCGGACACGCTGAACGAGGAGCAATTCACCCAGTATGCCCGTGCGAAGTATCAGCTTGCTTCCTTCAAGCACGAATGGAAGGACGCGGCTGACATCGCCAGCAACTGGCTGGAGAAATACCCGGCTAACAAGCAGGCCGCCGAGTTCAGCATGCGCAACGGACTCGCCTTGTACCGCAACGGTGAGCATAACAAAGCCAGACAGGTACTCGGCAAGCTAGCGATGGACTACCCGGAGAGCCCTCTTACCCCCATGGCGCTCTACTACGCCGCCATGGCAGCCAGACAGGAAGGCACCCCGCAGGCCCTGCAGGAGAGTGTGGAGATCTTCGCCAAAGTCATCGACAGCAATTCCCCGGTCTCTCTGGAGGCCCGCATCCAGCAGGCCAGACTCCTGATCGATCTCAACCGCGTGGATGAAGCCGTCAAATCCCTCGAGTCCGTCTACGAGGAAAAGGCCAATGGTGCCCAGCAGCGTGAGATCGGCATCCTCCTGGCAGCCGCCCTACACACCCAGGGCAGTACGGACCCCAGCAAGTACAAGCAAGCCATCCAGATCTACGACACCCTGCTCAAGCAGCGCGACCTCAACCTGGCCTGGAACAACCAGATCCATTTCCTCAAAGGCCAGGCCCTCGAAAGCATGGGTGATCAAAAAGGCGCGCTCGATGCGTACTACTCGGTGATCAACCGCGAGAACGTGCCCAAAGGCACTGCAGAAGATGATCAGGAATGGTACTGGTTCTACCGCTGCGGCCGCAAAGCCCTCCTCATGCTGGAGAATGCTGACCGCCCGCGCGCAGCCATCGCCATCGCCAATAAGATTGCCTCCTACGCCAATGGCCCCCAAGCCCAGGAATTCGCTGAGCGCGCTCGCAACCTGGAGATGGAGCACATGATCTGGGAGGAAAGATAAACCAGAGAATTTTTTACACCCTTTACGATCTAACATTATGACTAGCAGAGAAAGATTTCTTACCGCAGCCAACTGCGGTGCACTGGAAAGACCACCCGTATGGATCATGCGCCAGGCCGGCCGCTACCTGCCTGAATACCGCAAGCTCAAGGAATCCTATTCCTTCACCGAAATGGTGAAGTCCCCGGAGCTCGCGACCGAAGTGACCCTCCAGCCGCTGCGCCGCTACGCGCTTGATGCAGCCATCCTCTTCTCAGACATCCTCGTGATCCCCGAAGCCATGGGCCAGCCCTACCACTTCAGAGACACCGGCGGCATCGGCATGGACTACGTGCTAGAGACCGAGGCCCAGATTGATGCTCTCGATGAGAAGAATACTGGCGAGAAACTCATCTACATGGGTCACGCCCTCCAGTCCATCCGCAAGGAAATGGGCATGGAGAAAGCCCTGCTAGGCTTCGGTGGTTCCCCTTGGACACTTGCCGCCTACATGACCGAAGGCGGCTCCCTTAAGAACTGCTCCAGCCTCAAGCACATGTTCTACGAAAACCGCGCCCTCTTCGAAAAGCTGATGGAGAAAATCTCCACAGCGCTCATCGACCTCTTCCTCATGCAGATCGAGCACGGTGCGGATGCCCTGCAGATGTTCGACTCCGCCGGCGCTTACTGCTCCGCGCGCGACTACGAGGAAATGTCTGTCAAATGGATGCGCCGGGTGATCGCGGCCCTTCCCAAGGACTTCCCGGTGATTATCTACGCCAAAGGCATGGCCCACCACTCCGCCTCCCTCATCGGCGCCGGAGCCAAAGTACTCAGCGTGGACTGGACAGTCGACCTGCCAAATTTCCACAACGCACTGCCTGAAGGCATCGCCGTCCAAGGCAACCTCGACCCGTCCATCCTCGATGGCACGGCCGAGCGCACCATCATCGAGACCACTCGCGTACTTGAGTCCATGCGCGGCCACAAGGGCCACATCTTCAACCTCGGCCACGGCATCCTCCCTACCGCCAAGCCTGAAAACGTCGCCGCACTCGTGGAGACTATCACCAATTTCAGGTAAGCAGCCGCCTATCTATCACTTCCTAAGCCGCAGCCCGCACCGGGTCTGCGGCTTTTTTGTTTGGATCAGGAGACTATCAAGTCACCTCAGCCACTCCACGACCGACCAAAATCAATTTGACCTAACAAACTAATAGAGATAATATTACAACCTTTCTCTTTCACAGTCATCACTGTGTCGTATTGCAATAAAAACCCCACCCTATCATGATCAAGCATCTAATTGCTGGCTGCATCGTCTGCAGCACTGTGGCTGCCACAGCTCAGAAGGAGGCCGCCCAAACCGACCCCTTCGACCGTAAAATCCTGCCTCTGGCAGATACCCCCTTCAAAGGGAAGATAGGCCTCAGGCCATCCGACTCCCAAAAAGACTTCCCCATTGAGCCCTACGCTCCTGAGGGAGCTCCTAACATCTTGATTATCCTGACAGATGATGTGGGCTTTGGAGCTTCGAGCACCTTCGGTGGCCCCATCCCTACCCCCACCTTCGATCGCGTGGCTAACAATGGGATCCGCTTCAACCAGTTTCACACCACCGCTCTCTGCTCGCCGACCAGGGCGGCCCTTCTCACCGGGCGCAACCACCACAGTGTCGCCACGGCCTGTATCATGGAAGCCGGCGTCGGCTACCCCGGTTACAACACCTTAGTACCCCAATCAAAGCGTGGCCTGGGAGACATCCTCAAGCTCAACGGCTACAACACCTCCTGGTACGGCAAGAACCACAACGTCCCCGACTGGCACACCAGCCAGGCTGGCCCCTTCACTCTCTGGCCAGTGGGCCTGGGCTTTGAGTACTTCTACGGCTTCGTCGGCGGTGACACGAGCCAGTGGAACCCCGCCATCGTGGAAAATACCCGCCCTATCGAGCCTCCCCACGATGACCCAGATTACAACTTTGACCGGGACATGGCAGACAAGTGTATCGCCTGGCTGCGCATGCAGCACGCGGTCGCCCCGGACAAACCATTCCTCGCCTACTACGCTCCGGGCACAGCCCACGCCCCTCACCATGCCCCCAAGGAATGGATCGAGAAGTTCAAGGGCAAGTTCGACCACGGCTGGGACAAGCAACGTGAGATCACCTACGCCAAGCAGAAGGAAATGGGAATCATCCCAGAGAACACCAAACTCACCAAGCGCTCTGAAGGCATCCCTGACTGGGACGAGCAGAACGATAAGCAAAAAGAACTCTATGCCAGAATGATGGAGGTCTACGCCGCCGCCCTTTCCCACTGCGACCACCAGACTGGCCGGGTGATTGACGCCATTGAGGAAATGGGGGAACTGGATAACACCCTCATCATTTACATCATGGGAGACAACGGCGCCTCCGCCGAGGGTAGTCCCCAAGGGCTGTTCAATGAGATGACTTTCTTCAATAACATCCCGGAACCATTCGAGCAGCTCTATGCCAAGAAAGACCTGCTCGGTGGACCGATGACCTTCAACCACTACCCGATCGGCTGGGCGCACGCCATGGACACTCCCTTCCAGTGGACCAAGCAGGTCGCCTCTCACTTCGGCGGCACCCGCAATGGCCTAGCCATCTCCTGGCCCGCGAAAATCAAAGCCAAAGGAGAAATCAGATCCCAGTTTCACCATGTCATCGACATCCTCCCCACCATTATGGAAGCCACTGGCCTCCCACACCCTAGCTCGGTCTATGGGGTCGAGCAGGCCCCCATCGAAGGAGTGAGCATGATGTACGCCTTTGACGATGCCAAAGCGCCATCCAAGCGCGAGATCCAGTACTTTGAAATGTTCGCCAACCGGGCACTCTATCACGACGGCTGGGTCGCCACCACCACCCCAACTACCCCGCCTTGGGTGAGTGTGGCTGAAGCTGTCGACCCCATCGAGGGCTACAAGTGGGAACTCTACAACATCGGCGAGGATTTCTCCCAGTCGAACAATCTCGCCTCGGAGAACCCTGAAAAGCTCAAGGACCTGCAACGTCTCTTCTACATAGAAGCAGTCAAGTATGATGTCCTCCCGCTCGATAACTCCAAGGTCGAGCGACTCGACATCTCTAACAGACCAAACCTAACCGAGGGACGCAAGGAATTCACCTACCACGAAGGCATGATCCGGATCCCTGAAGGTTCCGCCCCTGACCTGAAGAACAAGTCCTTCGGCATCAGCGCGGAGCTGGAAATCCCCGAGGGAGAGGCTGAAGGTCTGGTGATGACCCAGGGCGGACGCTTCTCAGGACTTGGCCTCTACCTGCTAGAAGGCAAACCCGTCTTCCACTACAACCTCTGCGGCGTGGAACGCTACTCAGTAGCTGGCCCGGATGCCCTCACTCCTGGCAAGCACGTCGTCACTGTGGACTTCAACTACGATGGCGGCGGAGTCGGCAAAGGCGGAACAGCCACCCTCACGGTGGACGGAAAGCAGGTGGCCCAAGAAAAGCTCCCGCAGACTATCGGTTTCCGCATGTCACTTGATGAAACCCTGGACATCGGCGAGGACACCGGAACCCCCGTCAGTGAGGACTACAAAGTCCCCTTCAAGTTCACGGGAAAAATCCTCAAGGTGATCATCAACATCGCCGATCACAAGCTCACCGAAGAAGAGCTCAAGGAATACCGTGACGGCCGCCTCAAAGGTCTGATGGCCCAGTGAGCTAGTCAGCCATTTCTGGAAAACACAAAGCCGCAGCCCTCACCGGGTCTGCGGCTTTTTTGATCCAGTAAAATAACAGCCACTAAGCCGGCTCTTTCATCACGGAGTTACCGAGTAGCTCGATGTCACCTGATAAAAAGCCTTCTCGATACTTGGCCCCTCAGGAAACTCTGACCCACTTCTTTGGTGAAACCTCAGCTCAACAGGTCCGCCGAAGGCGAACAGTGAGTTAAAACCTGTACGCTCCGTCCAGGAGCTCATATCGAGTGATTGATACCAGCGCAGCTTCGTCCCTGGGATTTGTGGAGTAGCAACGACTGCCGTGTAATGCTCCCAGGTGTTCGAATACAAAAGCCTCTTCCCGAAGTAAGGAGATGCGACATTCACTGTGTTTCCAGTGATCGTCGTGAAAGCGATGGTTTCTATGGTGCAGGTGAGATCCACGCCGCCGACGTCAAAGCTCGCAAACTTCTTCTCGAATTGATTCAAATCGAGAGTGGTTGGTAGACTCTCGCCTGCTGGATAGACTCCATCATTATCATGTAGCACGATCTCTGAGTACACATTCTTCACCTCATCCCCCTGAGCGTACTCGTAGCCCCCCGGATTCTGGATACTCGGCACAACACGTTCAAAGTCGATCAGCTGCTCAAAACGCAGCTCTGGGTAGTAGCGGATTGGAGCATAATAAGTCGATTCATAAAAAGCCTTACAGAATTTCTCCTCACCAATCTCCAGAGAGGCTGAATAAACCGCCCCAAAATAATGATTGGTACTAGTCGCCTCTGCATCAGAGTTGTAGACAATATCGACCTTGTAGCTAGCTCCAACATACTCATTTGGAGATCCCCCTGTAGACGAAGTCACCGAACCGCTTACTTCATAACGAATGATATCCGCAGAGGCAAAGCTTCCAAGTAAGGATACAATCGCCCCAGCAAGAAGAGCACACACTTTGTTTTTCATGAGAAGAATATCAGCACAGAGGTTGATGGCACCTCAATTATAAATCCTAACAAATTCTACAACTACTTCGTACTTGCTACTCTCCCTTTGCTGTCTCAAGCGTCTCGCCCTTCATCAGCAGACGTTCGGCGCGGGGGTACCACCAGCGCTGGGTGCTGGACGTGGTTTTGAGGAGCTGGTAGTCGGCGCGGAAGCGGTCCGGGTAGCGCATCATTTCCCAGAAGGCGTGGTTGCTGATAGGAATGAAGCCATTGAGGAGATTGGCGCGTAGCTTGGCCCACTCCTTTTCATCCACGGCTTGGTCGTTATGCGTGCTGACAGTGACCTTGCCGATGCCGTACCATTGCTCCTTCTGGTCATCGGCCTTGCCGTCCTGCTCGTTGGCATCGGACTGGAAGTTGAGGGTGAAGGAATCCGCGCTGTGCGGGACGGAGAACTTGAGTTTGTAGGTGGAGTCAATCGGGACGTTCTGCACCGGCTCATAGCGGGCCCATTGCTGGCGGTAGCCGAGCTCTCCGATATAGGATATGCCAGTGAAGCAATTGTACTTGCCGCGCCCAGTCATATCCTCCGGGTAGTGCTGGCTGCCCGTCCAGTTGTTAGCTAGGCAGTTACTGAAGGTCGTGTTTAACAAGACATATTCATCCAGCAGGGAAATGTTCAGCTTGTCCGGCCCCCAAGTCGTATTCGAGCCATCCCAGGTACCCACGACGAAAAGCTCCACCTCTAGCGTGAGCACCTCGTGCTCCGGCAGATCCTTCACATGCAGGGAGGTCACCGCCTCATCCGTGATACCGCCCAGGAAAGTACGCGCACCATTGGGCGACTTCATCACCTTCCCCTTGGTAACCCACTCTGAGCCTGGCGTATCCCCTTCCTTCCAATCCACCTGATAGACCTGAGGTTTCACTTCCTCCGCCAAGACAGAGCCCGCAAAGCTAAAAGCTACCAACAAACATCCGAAATAGTTCTTACACATCAAGGAGAGGATGTAGCAGACACCACCTAACAGGACAAACGAAAATACGAGCAATTCCCTGCGGATAGTACCATGCTGGTCTTAGCGCGTGACACGCTCACTCCTTCTCGCTCTTCTTGTAAGTCTTCACCCAGTCAACAAACAGCTCGAAAGGTCCAGCTTTCTTGTCCGCCAGTAGCAAGCCCATGCGCTCGATCTTGGCAGGGTCAAACTTCTCCTGATCCAGGCGCATTCCACGGAAGCTCCCCCGGAACTTTTCAAAAGACACACGAACTTCCGTCCACTCTCCCTTGACCGTAGCAAACTCAGCACTGAAGGAGACCGCAGCACTCCCGCGAAAACGGGCATCCGTATTAAAGCGGAGCTGATAGGTCCTTTCATCCCCCTTCACACGTAGCACCACCCCATCAGCCGCACTTAGATCGAGCGGTATGTTCCCCGTCCTCAGCGAGGAGAATCCTCCGTTATTCTCCAGTGACAAGGTACCGCTGAAACGCAGCACCCCATCCTTGGACACCTCCATCTTCCCCTGAGAAAGACCACCCATCACACCATCATCCACCACACGCCAGCCCTGCGCGTCGACTTCCTTTTCGCTAAACTCTGCAATGTTCTCAGCCATACTCGTCACAGTCCCAAGCACCAGCGCAGCCAGCACTCCGGTGGTTTTTCTCCATACCTTTTCCATCCACTAACAACGCATCGATTCCCCTTCAGTCAAAAGGAATCGTCATCGTGCTAGAAAGGATGGTATTCCCCCTGGCTACCAGCACCACTGCTGGTGGTTAACTAAAATGCTTCCTGAGCATGGCGAGAGACTCGGGGATGGCTTTGAGCGGATCTTCCTTGCCTTCAAATTCGAGGGAAACGTAACCCCGGAAATCGGCCTGATGCATGATGGAAGCGATGCGGGCGTAGTCGAGATCTAGCGTGTACCAGCGGCCGCCTCCATAGTAGGTCTTGGCCTGGAGCAGGACCGTTTGAGGGGCGAGCATGCTCAGACGATCATAAGGGTCTTCCAGGAAATTGCCCGTGTCCAAGGTGACTTGGAGCCAAGGGGATTTCACGGCGTCCACCACGCGCTTTACCCCTTCCGGGGTGCAGCCGAGGCCCCAGTGGTTCTCCAGCCCCATGACGACACCTAGCTTCCCCGCCTCCTCAGCGAGTTTGCCGTAGGCATCGATGACCCATTGATAGGCTTCTTCCTCGGTGTGACCGGGAAGAGGTTTTTCTACCCCCCTGTTTTTCATCAGCTCATCAAAAGATTTGGAAGTCCCCCAGGTGCCGGAATTTACCCGCATGGTAGGGATGCCCAGCGCGTGAGCCTGACGCAGGCAGTCCAGCGTGTGCTGATAATTCTTTTCGCGCTTCTCCGCGTCTGGCGAGAGAAAGCCCTGATGCGTGGAGTAGCCCATCAGGTCCAACCCAAGCACAAAGGCCTGGCGTTTGATCTTTTGCAGAGTCGCGTTGTCGGTCTTCTCTAACTGGCGTTGCAAGATCTCCACCCCGTCAAACCCCATACGCGCAGCGTGCTCTAAGCACACATCCATCGGACGCAGATCTTCTCTCTGAAATCCCCAGAAAGAATAGGAAGACACCCCGATCCGGTTGCGGATCTTTGCCTGAGTCTTCGTTGTTTCTCCAGATTCCTCGGCTGTTTCCCCGAGAAGCGTTGTAGGTATGGCTGACACCCCGCCAGCAAGCAGCGCGGAGCTTTTCAAAAACGTTCTACGTGAAGTATGCATCCTTAACTAGCTACTCAATAATGGGGAAAGGGAGAAGCGTGAAATTGGGTAAGCAGGTGCATCTTTTTTGAGTGAAGTGAATGAAATAAACTCTATCTCGCGAACTCAGTTCCCCAGAAAACAAAAAAACCTGCCTGAGCACTCTCAAGCAGGGCTTTGATTTTAGATGGTTAGTGAACCTTACTGGCAAGCTTCAGACTCGCCGCCTTCATTAGCTTCCCTTAGGTCACCCACTCCGCCCCCGGATTATCCACTTCCTGCCGATCCTCCTGATAGACCTCCAGCTTTATTTCTTCTCCGCGAACGCGAAAAGATCATCTGTGCCATTATCCACTGTATCTACTACTGGTTGAATATTCCCGACACATTCATTGTATATCAACTCACACTTACTTTGATTTTTAAACAAGCTACCCAAGAATGCATTTTTATAATCTCTAGAAATAATCAACTCTAACTTATTTATCTGCTCATCGACTAAATTAGGTATCTCACCCAACATATCATCTAACCCAGTATGACAATTAGCAACTCTACTACGGCCTAACGCATTAAAAACTAGAGTCTGTATCATCCTATTCCCGTGGGCTATAATACCACAATGTTCACCTTTACGTTGAAATTCTTTATACACCAGCACCTCGCTAATTGTCCTTAATACGATAACTGCATTCACGACCATTAGAGCTGTAGTTGTCGGATTAAAAATACTTTTATATGGAGCTTTGTTCAAATCAGCCCAAAATCTACCGATCTCACGTTTAACCTGAACTGCTAAACCCACATCTTGATGTAAACACGCGAGAGCAATACAAGCTTCTATCAAATCAAAGGACTTATCGTTGGCTTTAAATAGAATAGAGCGCTTAACATTGTACGTGTAGCCCTCAACCTTTAACTCAGTCACTAAACGTATTTGCTCTTTATCGTGCACTACAAAATCACGACCCTCAATCCTGTTTTGAGTATTATTCGCTCTTGTTACTGAATTACCGAAATCCTCCTCCGAATGTTCCAATGATATAATTCTTACTGGTACAGAGACCGAGTCTAGTGAACTAAGTCCAAATTCTTCCGCATACTTACCTATCGTCGAAACTGTCTGCGCCCCATTCACAATGCTTGCTGCATTTACTTCAAAAAGACCAATATCTCTCTTAGTCCCGCCAGCTCCAGACTTTTTAACAGTATCCGCAGTAATTGTAATACCGTTATTAAAGTAATAAAAATATTCAGGAGATTTCTTCAGAGTTTGTGCAATCTCCTCATTCACCACAGTTGAGCCAAGTAAGCTTCTTATATTCCTTGCAAACAACCTAGGACCATAATCTTTAAAAAAGTTAGCAAGTTCACCACCGCTAATTAACCCATAGTATGCCATATGAGGTGCTTCATTTTTACCCCAATTGGTAAGAGTCATTTGTAGTTTAATTGGCAAATCGTGCACATCTTTGGCCAAGGCGTTATATACTTCACCTAAATTTAAAACCACAGAATGAAAGAGAGGCTCAGGGTCATTAAGCATCTCCAGTGTTTCATTTATACAACCTACGGAATGCACACCTAATGACGGGGCACCTGTATATATCGTAACCAATTCGTACTCAACCCCAAAGCTATCTAAAGCTTTATTAATCGAATCCCACTTTTCATCAAATTTATCACTAAAGTTACTTTTCTCCAAATTGACCAAGTCACGTACACCCTTCATGAACTTACCAACGTCACCACTACTCGGCTCACTCTTTCCGTCTTGTACCCACTTGGCTTGGCACACTACCAACTTTTTAGTATCTTCTGAGTAGTATACAGCGTCAATACCATTGTCGTCTGCACCATCAGTCACTGATAGAGCAGCAGCTTTATTTGAACATCCTGTTGCCAACTTGATACCAAATGCAGCCAAGCATTTGGACAGAATTTGTGACTCTTTATCCTTGGCGCTATCTTTCAAAAATGGCGCAATTTCTTCCTGCAGCTTTTTTGAAATTTGTCTAATGTGAATTTTGCTCATATTATTGCCTCCAATAAATAAAGCCCACAACCTCATAGGTATGTGGGCTTAAACTAAGCTATTATTGCTTCTTACTGGCAAGCTTCGCACTCGCCGCCGTTGAGCATGGCGTCCAGGGAGCAGGCCATTTTTTCTGCGGCGGTGAATTGCTTCTGGCTGCCTACGGCACCGCGGGTTTCCTTCTTCATGCTAACAGTTGATTTCTCGATGTTAGATGCGCCGAGGGTACGGAGGTAGTAGGTGGTCTTGAGGCCAGTGTGCCAGGCGCGGCGGTACATGTGGGAGAGCACCTTGAGGTCTGGCTCTGCGAGGAAGAGGTTGACCGACTGTGACTGGTCGATCCACTTCTGCCTGCGGGCAGCAGCATCAATGACGGCCTCAAATGGCACGCCGAAGACGGTGCGGTGCTTCTCCTTGATCGCGTCCGGGATCTCGGCGATCTGGTCTAGCTCGCCGTCGAAGTACTTGAGCTGATCAAGCATTTCGCGGGTCCAGAGACCGCTCTTCTTGAGGTCATTCACCAGCTCGCGGTTGAGGACGATGAAGTCACCGGAGAGGTTGCTCTTCACGAAGAGGTTCTTGTAGTTCGGCTCGATACATGGGGTGGTGCCCATGATGTTAGAGATGGTAGCGGTCGGCGCGATGGCGAGTACGTTTGAGTTGCGCATGCCGTGCTTGGCGATTTTCTCACGGACGTAGGTCCAGTCCATCTTGCCACCACGTGGTACATCGATCTTCACGCCACGCTCGTCTTCCAGCAGGTCGATGGTGTCCTGTGGCAGGAGACCGCGATCCCACTTGGAGCCTTTGTAAGTGCTGTAGGTGCCACGCTCTGCGGCAATGTCACTGGAGGCGCTGTAGGCGTAGTAAGCGATGGCTTCCATGAACTCGTCATTGAACTCGATGGCTGCGTCTGAGCTGAAGGCGAGGTTCTTCTTGTAGAGTGCATTTTGCAGCCCCATGACACCCATACCGATCGGGCGGTGACGGCTGTTCGCAGTCTTGGCGGCATCGGTCGGGTAGAAGTTGATGTCGATCACGTTGTCCAGCGCGCGGATGGCCACGGTGATGGTCTCCTTGAGCATGTCGTGGTCGAGGGAACCGTCCTCACGGACGTGGTTGTCGAGCACCACGGAGCCGAGGTTACACACAGCGGTTTCTTCGTCGGAAGTATTGAGTGTGATCTCTGTGCAGAGGTTGGAGCTGTGGATGACGCCAGTGTGGTCCTGCGGGGAGCGCAGGTTACATGGGTCCTTGAAGGTGATCCATGGGTGGCCGGTCTCGAAGATCATCTTGAGCATCTTCTTCCACATGTCGATGGCTGGCATCTTGCGGCTCCAGATCTTGCCTTCCTCAGCGAGTGCCTCGTACTCGAGGTAGCGCTGCTCGAAGGCCTTGCCGTAGAGATCGTGCAGGTCTGGAGTTTCGTTTGAGCGGAAGAGTGACCAGTCCTGACGGGCTTCCATGCGCTTCATGAAGAGGTCCGGAATCCAGTTCGCGGTGTTCATGTCATGGCAGCGGCGGCGCTCGTCACCAGTATTCTTACGCAGCTCGAGGAAGTCCTCCATGTCGTTGTGCCAGGTCTCAAGGTAGGCGCAGCCGGAACCGCGGCGCTTGCCGCCCTGGTTCACAGCGACCAGCTGGTCATTGTGCAGCTTGAGGAATGGGATGACCCCCTGGGACTCACCGTTGGTGCCCTGGATGTATCCACCAGTACCGCGTACCGCTGTCCAGGAACCACCGAGACCACCCGCCCACTTGGAAAGGTAGGCGTTGTCCGCGATACCGCGCTGCATGATGCTCTCGATAGAGTCGTCCACCTTGTAGAGGTAGCAGGAGGAGAGCTGGCTGTGCAGGGTACCGGAGTTGAAGAGAGTCGGGGTGGATGAGCAGAAGCGGCGGCTCTTGTAGAGGTTGTAGAGGCGCACGCACCATTCTTCCTTCTTCTCGCCGTCTTCCTTGAAGAGACCCATGGCGACACGCATCCAGAAGAACTGTGGTACTTCCAGGCGGCGTGCTTTCTTGCCAGTCTTGTCCACCACGAGGTAGCGGTCATAGAGAGTCTGGATGCCGAGGAAATCGAAGTCCAGGTCAGCGGTCGGGTCGAGCGCGTCTGCTAGCTTCTTGAGGTCGTAGCGACCGTCGATGATGTCCGGGCTGAGGCGCTTGATCTTCACACCGTGCTTGAGGTACTTGGTGAAGGCGCGTGCGTGTGCCTTCTTCAGACCTTCAATACCATCGGTCAGGATGGACCAGTCGAGCACTTCCTCATAGATGTAGGAAAGAAGGATGCGGCCTGCGAACTTGGCGAAATCCGCGTCCTGCTCGATGAGGGACTTGGCGTTGAGAATGATGGTCTTTTGCAGGCCGGCCTCGGTGATTTCAGAACCGATGGAGCGGCGTAGCTCGCGCTCGATCTCTGTCTCGGTGAGGCAGAGGTCCAGGCCGATAGCGGCGAACTGGATACGCTTCTTCAGTTCGGAACCATCCCAGAAATCAGTATCGCCAGATTCCTTGGAGACAACGACCATGGACTCCTGCTGCGGATCCTCTGTAGGAGCTTCTTCCTCCAGCTTACGGTTGGCAGCGCGCTGAGCGCGGTAAAGGATATAGTGCTCAGCTGTCTTGAAGTGGCCAGCACGCATGAGCTCTTCCTGCACCATGTCCTGAACGTCCTCAATGTGGACGAAAGCTTTCTCTTCCTGACGCACGCGCTCAGTCACGGCGTGGGCCACCTTGGCAGCCGGAGCGGCATCGCGCTTCATGCTGAGGAAGGCCTGGCGGACGGCGTTTTCGATCTTGGTCTCGCTCCAAGGCACTACCTTGCCGCTGCGGCGGATGAGACGGACAGTGAACGGCTCGGAAGACACATTGCTCATTTCGATAGAGCCGTGGTCCGCGAGGGAGCGATTGAAGACGAGAGATTTGGCGACGTCGTGTGCGTCGTTCTCGATGAGTGCCTTTTCAATGAGCAGGTAAAGGTCTGTCTGAGTGAGGGTCAGCTTGCCCGCCTCACCGACCTGATCCATGAGGGACTCAGCGACGTTGTGCGCCACGCTGGAAACAAAGTGGCGGTTATCCTCGTTGAAGATGCTTTCCTCCTCTGCCTGGCGTGCCAGCAAGAGATCGGTCAGAGCACTACCGATGGTATCTGCCACATCAGCGAGGGAGAGTTCGTTCTCCTGCTCGCCGTTGGATACGAAAATCTGAGGAACTTTGAGGGAGCTAGTTCCGAGTTGATCGCGCCAGGCGAAATCAGGTTTCTCGGAGCGTGGACGGGTGACGACGTTTTTCAGAGCGACGTCTTCTTCGAGTGACAGGTTACGGTACATGTTAGTGGGCTACGAATTTGGGGTTTTTGGTTGTTACGGTGAGTGGCTAGGAAAAAGGAGAAAGGATAAAGTGCTCTACTGCTTGGCTTGGAGGGATTTGATCAGCCCCTGGAGCATGGCGGATATTTCTCGCGTCTCTTGAATGAGAGGCTTGTTATCGGGTAGTGCCGGTTGCCCTGTGGCTTTCTTTGCTTTCTGATAGATGTAGAGTTGGGTTCTGAGTTCAGCGCATGAAGACTTTGAGATGCGGAGGAAGCGGATGTATTCCTGAGTGCTGGCTCGTTCAGATCCTTCTGCGATATTGGAAGCTATGGAAACTGCCGCACGCTGCATTTGATCTTTCAGGCCAAAGTCTTTTGAGGTGTGGAGTGCTGTGTAGATATCGACCGCCAGTTGGCAACCTCGCTTCCATACTTCCAGCTCCTCAAAGTTTCTTAGGCCCATCGCTTCATACTTTATCCTTTTTCCTTCATACTTAATTAAAGATCGTCGTCGTCGACTTCAGCGAGGGAAGATGCCTTCTGGTACTCGGTGACACGACCTTCGAAGAAGTTCTGCTCCTTCTTGATGTCCATCATCTCGGCCAGCCATGGGAATGGGTTGGCTGTGGCTTCGCCATTGAGTGGAGGCAGACCACAAGAAGTGAGACGGCGGTCGGCGATGTAGTCGATGTACTGCTCGAACTCCTCAGCATTGAGACCGACGGAGGATACTGGCAGGCAGTCACGGATGAATTTCTTCTCAAGACGGATACCTTCAGCCATGGTTTCACGAAGGTCTGTCTTGAACTCCTCAGTCCAGATGTCTGGGTTCTCATCGATGAGGTCCATGAGGAGGTTACGGAACACCTCGATGTGGTTGGACTCATCACGCAGGGTGTAGCGGAACATCTGACCGATACCCGGGAACTTGTTCTGGCGGTAGAGGGAGAGGATCATGCCGAAGAGACCGTAGAACTGGGTACCTTCCATCACCTGACCGAAGAGGAAGATGTTCTTGGCGAGGTCCTGCTTGTTCTTGAGAACAGTCAGGTCGATGTCACGGCGCATGGAGCGGCTGTTGTTCACCACGAAGGCATTCTTCTCGGAAATGGTCGGGATGTCCTCGAACATAG
Organism: Rubritalea squalenifaciens DSM 18772; assembly: GCF_900141815.1. NCBI lineage: Bacteria > Pseudomonadati > Verrucomicrobiota > Verrucomicrobiia > Verrucomicrobiales > Rubritaleaceae > Rubritalea > Rubritalea squalenifaciens. The sequence goes on along the minus strand of NZ_FQYR01000004.1, from coordinate 106,770 downwards.
CCTCACACTCGTGTGGGTTCAGGCCGAGGGAAGAAATCATGTACACCAGGCTGTCTGCGTGGATGTTTTCCTCGTGAGCGTGGCGGCCGAGTACGAGCTTCAGCTCTGGAGCAGTCACGACTTCACGTACCACGTGCTGGATGTTGTCACCTACGATGCCTTCTGCTGCGGAGAAGTAACCAATACCCATCTTGATGATCCAACGCTCAACGTCGGAGATCTCATCGGAGCGCCACTGCTCTACATCCTTCTGCATGGTGATGTCCTCTGGCTCCCAGTGGTTTGCCTTCATGGTCTTGTAGAGCTCATAGGCCCACTGGTATTTGATCGGGAGGATATTGAAGAACATGCTGTCCTTACCATTGATCACACGCTTGTCTGCGAGTGCGGCTTCGGCTTTGTCTGCATCGAGTACAAACTGACGGTCTCCGAGGGTGATGGTGGTAGTAGCCATTGGTGGTAAATGCTTAAGTTTCTGTGGGTGAAAAAAGAGTGATTCGGGGAGGTTTCTGGGGCTGCTCGCTCAATCGCGGCACGGTAGCGACTATGCAGGGAGGACGAGTTTCGGTCAACGTCATTTTCTCTTATATAGTATCCACAAATTATTCACAATACAACATATGGTGTATGTTTAAATTGTACAGATTTCCAAGCTGTCCCACTAATCAGCGTAAATCGCCCAAAAATGAAGCATTCATGGGCATTTAGTTCGTATGTCCAAAACGACACTTATCGGCAGTCTTGGGCCTTAAAAAAAATCTCAGCTTTGTTAGAGCAAATCCACCTCCTTAAAATTTTAAAAAATTCCATCCTCTGCTCAAAATTCGCCTCGCTACCCACCTTCCGCAACCCATAGATTGGGCTTAAAAATTTTATACCCTTTTGAGACCAAATCACGAAAATGAAGGACCCGGAATCTGCCAAGGGCAAAGTCCGGGTCCTTTAAGACTACTTAATAAAATACGCGCATTTAGCGATAGCTGACACCGAGCTTCTTCTGCAGGGTATCGAGCAGCTTCTGGTGCGCCTCATCGACCTCCTTGGCCTTGAGCGTGCGGTCAGGCGAGCGATAGAGAAAGCTGTAGGCGATGGATTTCTTGTCCGCGGCGAGCTTCTCCCCTGTCGGGTCGGTGAAGACGTCGAAGCAGTGGTAGTCCACCAGCAGCATTTCGTTGTGCTTCTTGATGGCCTGCTCGATGGCGGCGTTCTCGAGAGTCGCTGGAGCCTCCATTGCGGCATCACGGCTGGAGCCTGGGAAGTGAGGAAGGTCTTCCACCTTATCCAGACCGCTGGCAAGCTGCTGAAGCTTGGCGAGCTCAAGCTCGGCCACATAGATCGGCTTGGTGGAATCGAGCTCACGGCAGCGTGCCGGGCTGAGCTGGGCGAATGCACCGATCGGCTTGTCGTCTGCCAGAACATTGGCGCAAAGGATGTAGCCTTCACGATCCTGCTTCTTAAGCTGGATCTTAGCCTGAGGGAGAAGCGCTGAAATCACCGCCTTGAGATCGTAGAGATCGGTCACATCCGGCTGCTTCTTGCTCCAGTGGATCGGAGCCTTGTCACCGGAAATCAGGATGGCTACGGAATCGCTCTCCAGGTCCTTGGCCTTGCCGCCACCTGCATTGCGGAACTGGCGACCCATTTCGAAGAAGCGCAGAGCCTTTTTACCCTGACGGATATTACGGGCAGCCACAGCCACGAGACCCGGCACCAGGCTCGGACGCATGACGGCGTGGTCTTCGGAAAGCGGAAGCGCCACCTTGATCAGATCACCATCCATGAGAGGACGTAATGGAAGTGCGTCCTTCATCTGGGCGACGGTGTTGTCGTTGGAAGACTCAGCGATCAGCTTGATGGTCTGTGCCTCGTAGAAACCGAGCGCAGCCAGCTGCTGCTTCACCTTCATCTGGAAATCGTAGGCTTTGTCCACGTCGCTCTCCTCCACATAGGAACCGAGGAAACGGGACTCCACTTTATCGAGGCCGTGCACACGGGCAATCTCTTCCACCAAGTCGATGTGACGCACGAGATCGAGACGGAAGGAAGGGATCTCCCATTCGTCGTTCGCACCTTCGGTGAGGCCGAGCTTGGTGAGGATGGACTTGGCTTCATCGAGCGTGATGCTGCCACCCATGAGCTGCTCAAGCTTGGCGATGTCAAGCTTCACTGGGGCGGTAAGAACTGGAGCCTCGCCAGCAATGAGAGTGTCTCCTTCGATCGTACCACCAGCGACTTCCACGATCAGCTTGGCGGCGAGTGCGGAAGCGGCGAGCACACTCTGTGGATCAGAGCCACGCTCGAAACGGTAGGAAGAATCAGAGCTGAGTGCGGTGCGGCGTGAGCTGCGGCGGATGAAGGAAGGCGTGAAGTAAGCAGACTCCAGAACGATGTCGGTGGTCGCCTCGTTCACGCCAGAGTCTTCACCTCCCATGATACCGCCCAGAGCAAGGGCATTGCCTGCGTCATCGGAAATAAGGAGGTCGTCTTCGGTAAGCTTGAGCTTGCCGCCGTCGAGAGCGTTGAACTCTTCACCGTCCTTGGCGAGACGGATGTCGAGATTGCCGGAAATCTTGGCCGCGTCGAAAGCGTGCAGCGGGTGACCAAGCTCGTGCAGGACGTAGTTGGTGATGTCCACCACGTTGTTGATCGGCTTCAGGCCGATGGCTTCCAGCTTGGTCTTCAGCCACTCCGGGCTGTCGCCGACTTTTACGCCGGAGATCTTCACTCCGGTGTAGTAAGGGCAGCGGTCCGCTGCGGAAATCTTGATGAAATCACCAGCGGCAGCCGTACCGGCGCTTGGGATTTCGAAGGGCTTGCGCTCTTTACCAGTCAGAGCGGAGAGCTCGCGGGCCATGCCTGTGTGGCTGAGAAGGTCCGGACGGTTCGGGGTGACCTCCACTTCAATGATCGTGTCACTGGAGAAGATCTCTACGAGCGGCTTACCAATCTCGTAGTCCTCTGGAAGGATCATCAGGCCGTCTTCCATGTCGATCAGACCGATCTCACCAGCAGCGCAGAGCATACCGAGGGACTCCACGCCGCGCAGCTTGCCTTCTTTGATCACAAAGCCACCACCAAGGTCGGCACCAGGAAGCGCGCATGGCACCTTGTCCCCTACCTTGTAGTTCTTGGCACCACAAACGATCTGGCGCAGCTCGCCTTCACCCGCATCCACCTTGCAAACCTTGAGTTTGTCGGCGTCCGGATGCTGAACAGCCTCCTTCACCTGGGCGACGACGATCTTGTCGGATGGTACTCCTGAAGCGGAAATCCCCTCCACCTCCACACCAGCAAAGGTAAGCAGGTCATCGAGCTGCTGGATGCTGTAGTCGCTGAGGTCGAGATGATCGTTGAGCCAGTTGAATGAAACGTTCATGGTAAATAGCTTGGTATATCTGAAAACTTGAGCTCCGAAACACAGCCGCGTCCCGGATTTTGCCTCAAGTTCCCTGTAACAGAACCCCCAAAATGTCAATCCTTCAGCGGTACACATTCACCGCTCGCAAAGCGAGCTACCCACCCCGGCACCGGCCAATGCATCCGGTGCTATGCCGCACTCACGGGCTGGATATGCTCGATCTCGCTTTTCTTTTCCTCGCCTACCGTGCGCAGGTCGTAATTATTCTGAAGGTTAAGCCAGAATTGCGCGGTAGTACCAAAGTAGCGTGCAAAACGCAGTGCCGTATCTACAGTGACAGCCACCTCGCCTTTCACCAGACGCGTGATGCGGCTGTGAGGCACTCCGACAGCTTTCGCCAGCTTGTACTGGCTAATCTCCATCGGCTCCAAGAACTCAAGTTGCAAGACTTCGCCGGGCTTTGGTTCAGATAATTTTGTGCTCATTGCTTTGTTCGGTTCGTTATTTTGAGGTAACCAAGGCTAGTGGTAGTCGCAGATTTCAACCTCCATGGCTTAGCTTCCTTGCACTTGATGCCACCGATCACCGACACACTATGTGCTCACCTCGCAAATAGACCAACAACTATTTGCGCTTATCGCAAACACCAACCAACACACCAATTTGAAGCAATCAGGAAAATCGAGTTAGACACCGAAACTGCGGCTCTCTAGTCTAATCACCATGCCATATATTGACACTGACAGACGTCCGGCCATTGATGCCGGGGATGCACCGCAGAACGCCGGGGAATTGAACTACGCTATTTCCAAACTCGTGGATGCCTACCTCATTCAGAAAGGCGGCCTGCGCTACACACACATCAATGAGGTCGTGGGCGTCCTGGAATGCGCCAAGCTGGAAGTGTACCGCCGTCTGGCTGCTCCCTATGAAGACTCAAAGATCGCGGAGTCCGGTGATGTGTATGAGGTGCTGAAGTAGGATCACAGCATCGCATCAATCCTGTCCTGTTCTTGTTTAATCAGTTTAGAATACCTCCTAACTGTAATAAACGAAGCGGAGCGTTTTGCAGCGGTATAGCCTTTCTTCAGAGCATTCAGGTGTAGACCACCTACTTGCTTGGTCCACTTGTGTGCAATCTTAAAGGATTGAGCTGCCCTCTCCTCATTATCCACTCCGACTGAGAATTCAAACAGCACCTCAATGGTCATTCTGCCAAGGCCAATACCCTGCCACTCATCAAACAGACCAAGCTCTTCATCAACTTTTAACACGTACTCATAGGCTGAATCATAATCGCCTGAGCTAAGACAGGTGGAGATGAGGTTCCCATAAACGCTGGTTCTATCCCAATGGCTTTCACTGCCGTCTAACTTCTTTAACTGATAACCTGCAACCTTCTCATACTCCCCCAAAGCTTTATATGCATGCATTAGGAAGTTGTTTTTAGCAGCCGATTCAGGCTCAGCTTTTTCCCACTGTTCTAGATATTTACGAGCTAGAGGGAGGTTACCAAAGTACAAATACCTTTCGTAGAGCGTGATAGCCTCTTCCTCATTTTCCGATCGAGGATACTGGCTCTTCATACGGTCCCACCACTCATCAAGCCCATCGGCATACTCTTCATATTTATAGTCATCTATCGCTTCCAATAGATCAGGAAACTCTTTTGCCACATAATCATTGGTTTTCTCCCTTAGCGTATGGAAAGCAAACTCGATATCAAATCCGCAATGAGTATCAAAATTTGCGATCTTAGCTTTTATAAACCGCCCAACATCAGCAGGATCACCAAACTCAAGTGCCATTGTAGCCACTAACCACAAAGCTTCGCCGATCCCCTGAAAGCTATCCTTGCGACGCGCTAAAATCTCTTCATCAAACAAGAATCTTATAAACTCAGAATCCTCTACTCGCCTATCGTACTGAAGCTGCAATAGAACCTTATATCTATTCTTTTCATTGCCATCATGCCTAGCTCTATCATCAGACTTAGCTTCAACATATGCCAATTCACCCCACAGGCCACGATTATTACGATACTCAGTTAGATCTCTAAACATCTTGAAGCGGTATTAATACACATTTCAAAAGACTATCCAGATCGAAAAATCCGCAGTCGAAACCTAACTCGTCCTCAACCTCTCCTTCACCAAGGCGTAGTTCTTGAGCACGCCTTCTAGCAGCTCTGGGTGTGGGCAGCCGTTATGGATGAACTTTTCCAGGTCAGCGGAGGTGATGATCCCTTCGTTGATCATGCCGGCGACGAAGAGGATGTCTTTCTCACGGCCGGCCTCGGTCTTGTTGTAGGCAAGGTCGAGCGGGTGCAGGCAGTGGCCTTCGATCTCTCCAATGGCGTACTTCACACAGCGCTCCAGCCAGCCCTCCGGCTGACTCAGCATGGTCCAGTCGCCCACGCGCTCCACATAGAAGTCGTGCTCGACTTCGAACTGGGAGTACTGCCCCACCTTTTCATCGCCCGGCTTGAAGGTTTCTGTCTTCAGGCGGCGGATGGGAAACATGTCGATATCCGCGGAGAGGCGGAGGTATCCGGGGGCATCAGGATGAGAAGCGAGGATCGAGGCGGAGCCGACCACCACGAAGCGCTTGCGGTCATAAGCCTTGGAAGCGGCTTGCAGGGCGATCTTCAGGTCGCTTTCGAATAGTTCACGAGCGTTTTGCATCGGCGCCGTCATAGTCAGCGGGAAAAACAAAGGGAGAACAAGCGCGTAACTGATCTGTCACAGGATCTTGATCCCGGAAAATCGCGATAATCCTCTCCAGCCCCCAGGTCTGCAGGATCAATTCCCATTCCCGGGTCACGGCATTGCAGCGATCCGGGCCAGCAAGACGCTGCTTGACCACGCTCATCGCCTCTTTGATGCAATTGGGATGCTGCTCAATATAGTCCGCAATCCTTCCATGCACACGGCTTTGGCGCGCCTGCATGCGTCTCAACCCGGCTTTCTTCTTCGCCAGAATTTCTTGGAGGGAACCTTTCTCGGTCATTACAGAAAAATCTTACAACTTCTCCGTCACATGTAAAGTCAGGCCTTCGGGGCGCGCAAATCGTCACCCCGGCTGGCAAAATCAGGCAAACTGCTGGAGGAAGCGCGCATCATTCTCGATCAGCAGACGGATGTCCTTGATGCCGTACTGGATCATCGCAAGGCGATCAATCCCCATACCGAAGGCAAAGCCTGTCACGTTCTCAGGATCAAAGGCATCATCCTTGCGCTGCTCACTCACGGAGGAGAACACAGCCGGATCCACCATGCCGCAGCCAGCGACCTCGATCCATTTTGGCTCCTGCCCCTTCACGTGAAGCTTCACGTCGATCTCGAAGCTAGGCTCGGTGAATGGGAAGAAGTGAGGGCGGAAGCGCACCTCGGTGTCCGTGCCGAACATGGCGCGGAGGAAATATTCCAGCGTTCCTTTCAGATCGCCCAGCTTCACATCTTTGTCCACGTAGAGACCTTCGAGCTGGTTGAAGACGGAAAGGTGGGTGGCATCGATCTCATCGCGGCGGTAGGCGGAGCCCGGGGCGATGATGCGGACTGGCGCGCTAGCCTTCTCCATGGTGCGGATCTGCACGCTAGAGGTGTGGGTGCGCAGCAGCTTGCCGCTATCGAAATAGAAAGTATCCTTCTCGTTACGTGCCGGGTGATCGTCCGGAGTATTCAGCGCATCAAAGCAGTGGTACTCGGTCTCGATCTCAGGACCGTCTGCGAGCGCGAAGCCCATGCGGCGGAGAATGGAAACGGCGCGGTCTTTCACCAGCGTCAGCGGGTGCAAGCCACCCTGAAGAAGCTCACGGCCGGGAAGAGTCAGGTCAATACCCTCGACAGACTTCTTGTCAGCCTCAGACTCAAGAGCGGCTTTTTTCTCGTCGATCGCCTGGGTGATCGCGGTGCGCGCCACATTGAGCGCCTGGCCCATGATAGGCTTCTGGTCATTTGGCAGGTCTTTCATACCTGCGGACGCCAGGGTGAGGCTTCCCTTTTTCCCAAGGAAAGCCACGCGGGCATCATCAAGAGATCTCTCATCTGTAGCCGCTGCTACCGCAGCCAGCGCATCAGCCTGAATGGTTTCAATCTGCTCTTTCATGGACGCCTTGTGCCTTGCCACAAATCCCCGCCAAAGTCCACTGATTTAAACCCTCTACTCCCATGCATTCACCTCACACGCGGCCTCCCCCCGACTTTGACTCATGATTTAGAGCCAGCGCATCCATGCAAAATATTTTGCACAACCTCGAAAGAATCCCACCCCCCTGAGGGTAAAGAAGGAACACAACAAGCACGACATCTTATGCTTAAAGCGATTTCGACATATTCCTTGGCCGGTGTTCTCTGCACCCTACCACTGAACGCAGAAAGTATGCAAACCAGCCCCGAACGCATCCAGGACACACTCAGAGAAGACTCCATGAGCCTTCCTGCCCCCATTCAGCGCTGGGACAACGCGCTACCACTCGGTAACGGCCTGACCGGCGGTCTACTCTGGGGCGAAGGACGCGAGCTCCGCCTCTCACTCGATCGAGGCGATCTATGGGACGAGCGCGGCAACGCAGCCAGCAAAGACCCCAAGCGCAACCTGCAGACCTTGCTGGAATCGATCGAGAACAAAGACGGTAAGACTTTTAGCCGTCTGTTCGACCAGACCTACAACGGCAGCCCCTGGACCAAGATCCCTGGAGCACGCCTTGTCATGACCCTCCCCGAGGGAAACGCAGCGGAGAATTTCCATCTGGAATTCGAGAAGGCGCTGGCGACTGTAGATCTGGGCAAAAAACAACAGGCGCAGGCCTTCTTCTCTGCCACGAAGCCAGTCATCCTGCTGAAACTGCCACTGGGCACGGAGTTCAACCTCATCCGCCCGCAGTCCATCGACAAGCTCGGCTACCCAGCACCAAACACCAAGACCAGTACCAACGAAGCCTTCTTCACGCAGCAGACTGCCGAAGGACTGGAATACACCTTCTATGTACGCTGGCTGGAACAAGAGGATCATTTGCTGACCGCCATCGCAATCACGACCAACCAGGAGTCCAGCCATAGCCTTGCGCTGGCCAGAAAATACGCGATGGCCGGCCTCACCACAGGCTGGGACGAATTGCTCGATGAGCACAGGCAGTGGTGGGACAAGTTCTACAACCAATCAGAGGTCTCCATCCCTAAGCCACGCCTGCAAAACCACTACAATCTGGTCAAATACTACTACGGCTCCGCCAGTCGCGCCGATGCCCCACCAATGCCCCTACAAGGCGTATGGACAGCTGACGAAGGTAGCCTGCCACCTTGGAAGGGCGACTACCACAACGACCTCAATACGCAAATGAACTACGTGGCTTGGCAAGCTGCCGGCCTGGAGGAGTCAGGCATGTCCTACATCAATTACTACGTGGACCGCATGGAGCAGTTCCGCAAGTACGGCAAAGAGTTCTTCGGTCTGGATACCGCCATGGTCCCCGGTGTGATGACACTCAAGGGTCAGGCCATGGGCGGCTGGCCACAATACGCCATGTCCATGACTGCCGGACTCTGGAACGGCCACGCCCTCTACCAGCACTGGAAGATAAGCCAGGATAGAGCCTTTCTAGAAAAAACCGCCTACCCATGGCTGGCCGAGATCATGAGCTCCGTTATCGCGCTGACCGATGAAAAAGACGGCAAGCTCTACCTGAAACTCTCCACCAGCCCGGAGTGGAACAACGGTAGCTTCAATGCCTACCTCAAGGGCAATTCCAATTTCGACCAAGCTCTACTGAGCTGGGGACTTGGCGCCCTACAGGAAATGGCCGAGGAATTGGACAAGAAGCAAGACGCCCAGAAATGGGCTGGCTACCTGGCCAAGATGCCCTCACTCCAGGTCGACTCAGAGACACAGACTCTCGAGGTCGCCAAGGGCATTCCTTTCGACCACAGCCACCGCCATTTCTCCCACACACTGGCCATCCACCCGCTGGGCATCCTCAACATCGAGCAAGGGCCTGAGCAAAAAGCACTGGTGCGCAACTCAGTCCGCCAGCTTATCGATAACGGAAGCTCCGCCTGGACCGGGTATTCATTCACCTGGGCTGCCTCTCTGGCAGCCAGGGCTGGATTCCCCGAGGATGCAGCACGCCTGCTCACCGACTTCGAAAGAGCCTTCGTGACCCGCAATGGATTCCACGTCAATGGGGACCAGACTAAAAGCGGTCTCTCCGGATTCACCTACCGCCCCTTTACCCTGGAAGGGAACTTCCTCTTTATGGACGCCGTTCAGGAAATGTACCTGCAGAGCTGGGGCGAAACACTCCGCATCTTCCCAAGTGTTCCTGCCGACTGGAAGGACTGCTCTTTCCGCGACTTGCGCGCGGAGGGAGGACTCAAAGTCTCAGCCACCCGCAAGGACGGCATGACCCAGAGTGTGACAATCAGCTCCAAACACGGCGGCCAAGTCAACTTACGAAACCCGTTTGGCAAAGAGCCCTATCAGAGCTCACGCCCGATAAAAACAAAGGACGGCCTGCTCGTGGCGACACTCAAAGCCGGAGAAAGCATCACCCTCACCAGCAAACTTTAACCATCCCCCGAAATCAAAAAGCCGCCCAGAGAAATCTGGGCGGCTTTTTTCTAATGATCTCTGGCCGACTAGTTAGCCTTAGCCCCCCTTTTGAGAACAATGCGCTTAGGAATGATGATCTGCTGACTTCCAAAGTCGACAAAGGCACCTCCGCTAGCAAGCACCTTGCCCCCCAAGATACCACCAAGATTCTTACCCTTTGGCGCCTTGAGTGTCCCATCCATGGTGTGGGTGTGGAAATAAATCTTTGGAAACCTCGCCTTACCACCGAGTACGGCATCCTTTGCCATCACCACCTTGGCATTGTTCACGCGCTTATCTCCAGCGCCGCCAAAGGAGGAATTCTCTTTGATAACTTCCAAGCCAAGCTTTTCCGCAACACCCGGTTCGATAGTTCCAGTCCCTGCACCAGTATCGATCAGAAATGAATAAGACTCACCATCAATGATCAGATCCACGAAGGGCATGCCATGCATACCTCTCTCGAAAGGAATCTTTACAGCCTTATCGTCCTCGAACCGATCAGCAAAGGCACCTTCTGAAAGCCCCTCATCAGGCACAAGCAGAGCTGTTTTGGCGGTATCCACCACCACATTCCATTGGTTCAGCAAGCGAGCACCAATCAGCCCGTCTGGAATCACTTTCTCTCCATCCAACTCCAGCGCCGCATGGTGTAGGGCAATCACATAAGTCTGCACCCCCTTAGCCACTCTCGGTGCATCACCTATGGAGAAACGACCAACGCGAGTCTTCTGCATGGCAACCGATCCACCCGCTGCACCCGCTTTACCTCCGTCATTCAGCTGCTTGCCGAGCTTTTTCGCAGTACCTTGCGCAAGCACTAGCTCCATGCCTGCTCCAGAATCCACTAGAAAACGAAAATCACGATTCCCTACCTTCACGGGAGCCAAATAGTGGCCAGATCTATCCGTACGGATCAGTGGCACGCTGTGGTATTTCCCAGCCTTCGCTTCTTCCTTCTGCTGGGCTTCCACGGGAAGGGCTGCCAGCATGGCGAGTGCCGCATATGTCAAAGTCTTCGATATCATTGTCTCAGTTTAGATTATTGTTCCCGCCTTCAATAATCCCGCCTCCTGGGCACCACAAATCACAATCCCCCGCGATCACCGGCCCCATTTCCACCCCACATGCAGCAGGGCACAAAAAGAAACAGCCGCCGGGAGAACCCAGGCGGCTGTGTAAAAAGTTTATTGGAGTGCTGTGTGTTACTTAGCAGCTTTCTTCGCGAGTGCCTCTTTGGACTGCTCAACGATCACGTTGAAGGAAGCGATGTCGTTCACAGCAAGGTCAGCGAGGATCTTGCGGTCTACTTCGATTCCAGCAGCCTTGAGACCTTCCATGAAGCGGCTGTAGGTAAGGTCCTGTGCACGGGAAGCAGCGGAAATACGCTGAATCCAGAGTCGGCGGAATTGACCCTTGCGCTTCTTACGGTCGCGGTACTCATATTGACGTGCCTTGATGACAGCGTCCTTGGCGTAACGATATAGCTTTGAACGGAAACCGCGGAAACCCTTCGCGCGTAAAAGGATACGCTTGCGACGAGAACGGCTTGCCGGACTATTTGTTGCTCTTGGCATGTTTTCTTATTCTCTTGATCAAACTGTTTTCTGATAGCTCCCGCAGTCTCGCTTGATCGTATTCCAGCTTGGCTGGACAGGCTACGTGGAGTTCCACCCGATTCGCGGGTGGGGCGCGTCAGTTGACGCACCTCAATGATTCACCGGATTAGGCGAAAGGAAGGTTTTCCTTAACGCGTGGTACATCCGCCTCGGAAACGAGGGTAGCTTTCCCGAGGGAACGCTTGCGCTTGCTGCTCTTCTTCTGAAGAATGTGGCGCTTACCTTGTTTACGGCGAAGGATCTTACCTGTACCGGTGACCTTGAAGCGCTTAGCTACTGACTTACGTGTCTTGGCTTTTCCTGCTTTTCTGGCCATGGGACGCGCAAACTAGTCTTAACACGGCAATATACAAGCCAAATTTTTGAGAATTTCCTGACATTTTGCCCATTTCGCTCCCATCAAACCACCTCGGCAGGCCGCAAGCGCGGTGATTATCTGCCAGTAAAACCTCACTAGCCATCTATCTCCAACTGTGCCCAATAAGAACACAGCGAGAGATTAGTTTGCATTTGTTTGCTAATATATCCCTGATAAAAGCGATCTATTAGCACGTACACCTGAGTACTCCGTGATCATGAAATTAATTAGTACCTTACTCACCGCCCTCCTGACCTGCTCCACCTTTGCCGCAGAGAAGCCTAATATCGTCCTCTTCTTCATCGACGATCTCGGCTGGGCTGACATCGGCGCCAATGGCTCCAAGTTCTACGAGACTCCCAACATCGACAAGCTCGCCAAGGAGGGGGTAAACTTCACCAACGGCTACTCCGCCCACCCGGTATGCTCCCCCACCCGTGCCGCCCTGATGTCAGGCAAGGCACCTCAACGCGTCGGCATCACCCAATGGATTCCTCAACCTTCAGACATTCACCTCCCGCTCAAGGAGGTCACCATGGCCGAGGCACTCAAGGAAGGCGGCTACACCACTGGCTACATCGGTAAATGGCACCTGGGGGAAAAAGAAAACCAGCTCCCGGATCACCAGGGTTTTGACTGGATGCGCTGCGTCAACCGCGCTGGCCAGCCAGCCTCTTACTTCTTTCCATACAACAACAAGAGAAATGGAGCCTTCTGGGATGTGCCGGACCTTGAAGACGGCAAGAAAGGAGACTACCTCACAGACGCCCTCACCAATCACGCTCTTGGGTTCATCTCTGAAAACAAAGGCAAGGAGAAGCCCTTCTTCCTGACTTTCGCACACTATGCTGTCCATACCCCACTGCAAGCCCCCAAGGATCTCGTGGACAAGTATAAGGCCAAGTCCAAAGATGTCTATGGCAAGACCAAGACTCCTTTTACGGAAGACCGCTACGGCACCTGGTCACGCGGCAGACAGGACAACGCTGCTTATGCTGGCATGATGGAAAGTCTTGACGAAAATGTGGGACGTGTCGTGGAACTCCTGGAGAAAGAGAAGCTACTGGAGAACACTCTCATCATCTTCACTTCAGACAACGGTGGCCACTGCCATCTCCGTGGCAAGCATGGCGCCACATCCAACCTTCCACTGCGCTCCGGCAAGGGTTGGAACTACGAGGGCGGCATCCGTGTACCGACTATCTTCTACTGGAAAGGCAAGCTCCAAGCCCATGTCGTGGACACGCCCGCCATCACCATGGACATCTACCCGACTTTGCTGGATATCGCCGGATTGGAACTCAAGCCCGAGCAACACCTCGACGGTCAGTCCCTGCTTAGCGTTCTGGAAGGCAAAGAACCAAGCGCACCCCTGCAAGACCGCTTCATCGGATGGAGCTACCCGCACAATCATGGATCCGGCCACAAGCCTTCCAATGCCATCCGCAAGGGCAAGTGGAAGCTCATTCGCTTCGATGCAGGAGAGAAATACGAACTCTATGATCTCAGTGATGACCTTGGAGAGCACCAGAACCTCGCCAAGGAGAAACCTGAAGTCGTCGCAGAACTCGATCAGCTCCTCACCAAATGGCTCAAGGAGACCAATAAGAAGTAACGATCGAGCCTGAATCCTTTTGAAACATGAAGCCCCCTGTCGCTTAGTAGTGACAGGGGGCTTCTCTGTTATGGCAATGGAAATTCTTAGAACCGGTATCTCATCCCCAGCTTCGCGAAGAAGCCAGTTTCCGCATCATCATCAAAAACTTCATGCTCATCATTATCTAGCAGCTCCACGGCATTCAGCATGGTAGCACCAGTCTCCATCACAAGCCAGAGATCCTCCTTCATCTGATAGTCCACCCGGACTCCTGTTCTCATGGAATTTACCTCGAAGGATTCGGATCCCGTATCCCCCTCAATATTCCAACTCCGGCTGTGCGCCGAGGCAAACAAACCCAGTCTCCAATCCTCTTGAGGCCGATAGCTCACATCAATCCTGGGCCCCAGCAAAGTGACATCCATTTTCTCAGTCGGTTGCCAGCTTACCCCGAAAGCAGGGAGAAGCAGTTCATCATTCAAATTATCTGTATAATACAAACCAAAGAGCCACTTCAGATTGGGCCGCTGACGGTAAAACGAACCAACAAAGGCAGTCATCCGAAAATCATCATTGGTCACTGATTCGAAGTCACTCGCCAGCGATGGACTCAAGCGGATCACAGGAGACCACTTTGACCCATTCACCTTGTGCCAGATGAAATTCAGGTCTAGCCCCGTGCGATAAAGATCCTGATCTTCTAGCAAAGGCTGATCCATCACATCAAAGTTGATGTACTCGAAAAAGGCATCCACACCCCAAGAAAACCGCTCTCCCCCACCTCCTGCCACAGGAGTCTGGAGTCGTGCTGCATGCATCTGGTAGCTCCCACTCTCATCATCAAAATCCACCTCCGAAAAATAGTCATAGTAGAAACTCAACATCCTCGGGCCGTCCTTAGATACGATAGGCTTCATGGCGTCAGCCTCCGGACTAGGGATCTCCATGAGTTCACCTGCCTGAATCGCTGCTAGAGGGAGAGCCATTATAGAAACTGCTAGAAAGCTCTTTGTGAGGAAATGAAAACACATAGGGCATACTATGTCCTCATTTCTCCAGAATGCAAATCAGGAAGTTAGACGACTCAGCCACCAAACTACGGCACAAAAAACCTCCGAGTGGAAAACCACCCGGAGGGAACACTGGTAACACAATGTACACAAAAAATGTTAGCGTCGACGGCGAAGCACGAAAGCGAAAGCACCCAGGCCGACCAGCGCCGTTGAGGTCGGCTCAGGAATAGCCGTCTGACCAAAGCTCAGGTTATCGATAGCAATATCCACGCGACTCCCAGTGTCTGAGCTATCATCATTCAAGCGGACTAGATCCAAGCGATACTCCTCACCCAGTGCTCCAGTGTAATCAATCGTTACAGAGGGAGCATTCTCCTGAGGCTGACTGGTGTCCGTCGTCCACTCGGCTGTCGTGGTCGTAAATACAGTATTATTGTCAAAGGTTCTTACCAGATCTACACGGTACTGATAAGTATCGTTGTTCGTGTCTCCGACAAAATCGAAACCGTTGAGCACCACACCAAACCCGGCTTCCGGAGTAAAGGTGATAGAAAAGATACTATTCGTGGATGAACCGTCCATCTGGAGCGCTCCCCCAGCGGCATAGTCCGATCCTCCCCAGCCATGAAATTGCCAGGAGTTCGCATTGGTGCCTCCGCTGGCATCCCAGGTCAAACCAATATTGGGAGTACCTCCGTCTGTTACTTCAAAGCGCCCAGGATCAGATGCCGATACATTATCTCCGAAGGTATCTGGGATATTTGTATTCGTTCCGCTCCCCGCGTTTCCAAGGATGATCGTAGTCGCCATCAAATTTCCGGTGGAAACCAACCCGAGGATTGCGGCGGCATATAGTGTGTGTGTTTTCATGAATGTGTATCTTAGAGTTCTTCAATGCGCCATAAGCTTTCCGACAGGAATTGCACCTGCCAGAAACACTCAATGATCAGTGATCATCCAATCATCATCACCACTTGCCGCCTAGTGGCGAGCCATGGCAAAACATCCAGTCCACTATCAATTTAGAACCCACGACCAGCCCCGCACCGGGAGCATCCCAAGAACGATGGGTTTCGCATCGCTCCCCTAGATAACACTACGGCGCCACTGTTGAAGTAGCGGTCAATACTTCCGCGTAGTTGAAATTCAGGCCGTAAGCCATACTCTTGACTGACTAAGAACGAGACTAGGCTCTTCTGAGCTAGATCACCCCATGCTCTTGCTTAGGAAACCTCACCCCCCAAGAAAAACACCTCTGGGAAGCCATTTCACAAAATTGTCGCAGATGCACTCCACTCAGGACAAACACCTTACCTCGGTACTTATTACTCAGGATGAACCAAAGCAAAGAATCTAGCAGCCAATGTAACAGGCTCGCCAGACAGAGCCCCTGAACCCATTGCACCCCACTAGAAACGATATCGCAAACCCACGGAAGCAAAGACTCCCGCATCCGCATCTTCGCTGAAGAGTTCCCTATCATGACGGTCATAGACATCGACACTATTATTAATGGTCATCCCGGCCTCACCGATGATCCAGCAGTCTTCCACCACTTGGTAATCCAGCCTAACTCCCACGATGTAGGCACTGACCTGAAATGAATTATCTCCTTCAGTATTCCAATTACGACTACGAGCCGCAAAAAAGGCCCCTATTTTCCAGTCGTCATTGGGTAGATAGCTAAAATCGATCCTCGGCCCGAGAGCCGTAATGTCATAGCAGTCGGCAGGCTGCCAACTGAACCCCACTACCGGCAACATAAAGAAGCTGTTCCACTTATCACTGTAGTAGTTGTTCGTGTAAAAGATCCCAAACAACCACTTCAGGTTAGATCTCTGCTGATAGAATGCTCCCGCTGTGGCAGTCATCCTGAAGTCATCCGTGGACACACTCTCAAAGTCACTCGATAGCGACGGAGACAGCCTGAGCACTGGCGACCACTTTGAGCCCTTCACATTCAGCCAGATAAAATTCAAATCCATCCCTATCCGATAAAGGTCCAAATCTTCCAATGCGGGCTGATCCTTCACATTAAAGTCAGTGTACTCCAGGAATACATCTACTCCCCATCCAAACCCATCATCATACGCTCCCGCTATGGGGGACTGGAGCCGGAAAGCATTCAAATTATAAGATCCCGACTCATCCTCAAAATCCATCTCTCCTACATAGTCGTAGTAGAAGCTAGCCATTTCAGGGCCATCCACAGCCAACAAAGGTATGGAGGCATCAGGCTCAGCATTCACCTCATTCGTCACTTCTGTTAGCTCGCCAGCATGTACCACAGCACAGGCCGAACTAACTGATATGGCAAAGACAAACTTCTCAAGCAATTTAGAACACATACTTCACCATAAGATGATTACATCACTGACTGCAATCAAATACTCAGGGCATAAGCTCATCCAGCCCCCCGTAAATGACTCTGAACACACTTTAAATGTTTTCCCCTGACCAGAGCTAGCACCCCTCGCGATAGGCACTTGGAGTCAACCCGGCATGCCGCTTGAAGAAACGATCAAACTCCTCCGGAGACTTGAACCCAAGACTGTAGGCCACCGTCTTGATCGGTGCATGGTTGGCTCGAAGCACTCGACAGGACTCTTCGAAGCGAGAACGGTCAATAAACTGCTTCGGTGAACAATGCAGCACAGCCTGGAAGCGTTTCAACAAAGTCGTCGCAGACACATTTAGTTCATGGCAGACATCTTTCACTGATGCCGGCCTTTCCGGATCAGCCAGCCTGATGAAATGGCACGCCCTGGCGACCAGCTCGTCCGAGGTATGGATGACTCGAGTCGAGTCACGCTTAATCACATCGTGAACAGGGACATTGACTACCTCCTCGTTCATACGCCCAGCCTCCATTCGCTGGTGCAGAACACGCGCAGCATGCCAGCCTATCTCCTTGGCGGGAATAGCGACACTACTCATCGCTGGCATCGTAATCCAGCTTAGCACAGGATCATTGCCAACCCCCAGAACTGTGAGTTCATTAGGTACTTGGATCCCTAGCTCCAGCGCCATCTTGATCAACCCAGCCGCGGCAATATCATCCCGGGCAAGCAAGGCTGTGGGCCTCGCAAGCTGCTGGAGTTGCTGCCTCATCTCTTCACGAATGATCGACCATTTCCTATCTGCCGGGTAGACGGAAGCAATACATTCAAGCACCTGCACATCACGGTGGTATTTCTTGGCTACCTCCATGAAACCTTTCAAACGCTCATGGCAATACGCCCGCTCCGGATCAATCCAGCACGCAAGATTGGGAGCACCAGTGGAGATCAGATGCTCTGCGGCCAACCTGCCTATCTGCACGTTATCAGCATGCACCTTTGACACCCAGGGGTGCTCAGAGACTCGGCTGGTCGATACCACCGGACAATTCTTCGCCTTCAGGACCTCAATCTCCTCATCCGTATAGCGGAAAAAGATCGCCCCATCCCCATGCCAGGAATCGTCTAGCAAGTGCGGCATCAGCTCGCCATCGGAATCCACCTCGGTCTGGATCTGCCAACGCAAGTTATTCTCGGTAACGTAGGAGGCTATCCCTTGGTACATCTCCCGCCCATAGCCCAGCCAACTGGGAATGCGGACGGCGATTGTCAGGAATTGAGTGTCTGTAGGCTTAGTTTCAGTCATGAGCAGAGAAGTGGACAACATGTGTTTTATGCCATCCACCTAGCCTCAACCATACTACACTATTAGCCAAAAAGAAAGTTAACTAGCATAATCCGCTCACCAGATTACTTATCTACCTTCAACTGATAAAAGTAAGAGTCTTCTGAAGAAGGCGTGAGCAACTTCGCGCTGGCCTTGTGCCAACCGGGCTGAAGGTATCTCGGGCCACCATGTGGGTGAATGACTGAAGCTCCAGACTGCCAGCCACCAAGTGACGCCGATGCCTCCAATTGATAAGCTATGCCAGATACCTGGTAATCCACTCCGATTATGCCAGTGCCGCCACTTCTCTGTGGCCAACTCACGATCCATTCACCATCAACCTGCTCCAGTTGTAACACTGTGGCCGCATCCACAACCAGTGGATTGCGCCCCAATGCAAACTCTAGCGCATTATTCATTCCATCGAGATCTGGATCCGCATCATTTCCGCTGACCTGAGGATCCACGAGTTGAGCCTCGCTGAACTGATCTTCTTGCCAGACAAAGTATTCGCTGCGGCCAGCCACTTCCGCTTTCACATCGATTTCACTGAGAGCACGCCTCCAGATCTTCACCTCATCAATGTAGAGCTCCTGATTAAAGCCATAGTCCAGCTCACCATCTCTACCGATAACCAGTGGAAATCCAGTATCTACGCTGCCATCATTGGCGATATTGACCGAGCCGATCAATTCACCATCCTGATAGAAGGACGCGCTTCCATCCCGATCATGGCTGACAAGGATGTGGTGCCACTTGCCGTCCTGTACCAGCCCACCATTGTCAAAATCCCTTCGTGATGCAGCGTCTCCTTTTAAATTCCACTGCCAGGCCGGGCCATTAGCCTGACCAGCCACTATCCAGCCTTGGTTGGCACCAGAATCCCAATCCTTGTTCGAGACAAACGAAGGATCTCCAGACCACTGGCCGCTGCTCTTCATCCAGAAGGAAACCGTAAAATCCATAGTCGACCCAAAGAGCAAACCTCCCGTCTGAGGAACTGTAAAATACCGACCACTATCTAACACAGCCGCTTTACCACTCACACCATCCACATAGGAGGGTGCACCCACTGCTGTAGCGTGATGCCCCTTGCCTGATGCATCCTCAGTCACCTCGTCAAAGGTCAGGTACATCTCAAGATCAGATACATTATCCCCCGTTCCCAATGTAAGCTGTTCGCTCTGATCAGGCTCACTGCTCCCTGAGAAACGAAGGCTATAAGAGTACTGCACACCTCCACTCGCTGGCACAACTGGACTATCCGTGTAACTCCTCACCTCAAGCCCCAAAGTCGCGATACTCACACCATCCCTAAGCAGCTCAAAGCCGGTTAGACCACTCAATCCTCCTTCTGGGAGATCCCAATGAAGCAACGCATAGTCTCCAGCTACCTCCGCATCAAAACGCGGAGCGGGCAAACCAAACGCATCCTCTTCCCATCCCCAAGATGGATCAAGAGTGATACCAAGATGCTTCATTGCCGTAGCTGGAGCCGCTGGCTGCCCTGGCGACTCTGTCGAAACCACGCCATTCTCCGTAGCCCCACCACTCACCAGCATAAAGATCGTACGCTCACCACTCGTCTGCCCTCCGTGCCCCGTGCCTGTACCACCATGATCAGTACTGACAATCACCAGCCAGTCCTCCTGCGCATACTGAGGTCTGTTTTGCAGTGCCGTCAGCACCGTACCGATATAACCATCCACACCTTCAATGGCAGAGAGATACTCTGGCACGCTCGTGCTGTAGCCGTAGCCATGGCCCGCGTAGTCCACTTCATCAAAATGCAAGAACATCACATCAGGATCACTCGAGCCTAACTGAGCCGCCGCCACATTGGCGACCCCGGTATCGGTCGACTGATTACTACGAAAATCCGCAAACTCTACTCCACCATCCTTCGAACCTTCCACGATGACCGTATCGATCGGGCTCCAGTGAATGATGCTGCTCACATGAGCCGTAGGCACCTTCTCCTTGATCCTTCTAAAGAAGTGCGGATAGTTCTGGAAATCATGCCCTGTGAACGAGTTGTTCGTCACCTTATGCTTGTCCGTCCAGACACCTGTTAGCAAACTCGACCACCCGGGACCACTGTAAGTCGACTGTTGACTGGATGTCCCGAGAACTCCCCCCGAAAAGGCATTGTAGGTAATCACCCCCTCCGCTGCTAAGGCATCCATATTTGGCGTATTCGCCGCCTGCAAAGCATCTGGCCTGACTCCATCGATACCAATGTACAATACCCGCCGACCACCGAAGTCATTGGTCGTACCTGGGCCGGATGCCATCAAAGCCGCGGGAAGCGCGAGTGATGCCGTCAAAGTGAGAGAGTGAAGAGCTAGAGTGAGTTTCATAATGTTGCCATGTCTGGTTCGTCACTTATACCCACACAAGTCATTGACACCATGGATAGCTGCTGGCGATATCGCATGCTTGCTGGCATTTTTACGTCACCAAGTTCCACTCTCTTAAAGAAAAAAGGGCCCCCGAAGGGACCCTTTTGCCAGTTAGTTTTAGTGAGTGAAACTTGAATTAGTGCTTACCCTGCACACCATCCACCATACGGAAGATATCGAGGGTGTTGTCATCACGCAGCTCAGCAGGAAGTGCCGCCTGCGGGAAGCTCTGGTAGGAAACAGCACGGGCAAAACGGAAGATCGCCATGGAACCTACGGATGTAGAGCGGCCATCGGACGTCGATGGGAATGGACCACCATGCACCATGGAGTGGCATACTTCTACGCCAGTCGGGAATCCATTGAAGATGAGACGACCAGCTTTCTGCTCAAGAATCTGGATCATTTCACCAGCACCTTCGAAGTCTTCTGCTGATCCGTGCACGGAAGCAGTCAACTGACCTTCGATCGATCTGCAAAGCTCAAGCAGCTCAGCCTCACTATGGTAAGTAACAAGCAAGGTAGCAGGACCGAAGACCTCATTGGTGAGCGCCTCGTTCTTGAGGAACTCAGCCGCAGTGGTACGGAATACTGCAGGACCGCCCTGGCCTGTAGCTTCGCTTGGAACCAGTGCCAGCTGGTCAACTGCAGATTGCCCCTGCAATGCAGCAATGCCGTCGCGGTATGCCTGGCAGATACCCTCGTTGAGCATGGTGCCAGTAGCGCCCGCTGCTGTAAGTTCGGCAAGCTTGTGAGCAAAGGCATCGGACTCAACCGCTGGAATGAAGAACAAACCTGGGTTGGTACAGAACTGACCAACACCCATGGTCAGTGAACCGTAAGCAGCCTCAGCCAGAGCTTCGCTGGATTCCCCAAGCGCGCTGTTGAGAACGACAACCGGATTGATCGCGCTCATTTCAGCATACACTGGGATTGGCTCTTCACGCTGCGCAGCGATATCCATCAGCGCGCGCCCACCAGCCAGAGAACCAGTGAAGCCAACCGCCTTGATCTGTGGCGCCTTTACCAGAGCCTGACCCACGGTACGGCCACCGCCGAAGACCATGGAGAACACCCCCTCAGGCATGCCTGTCTCCTGAGCCGCCTTGACGACAGCTTCAGCCACGATCTCAGAGAGTCCCGGATGAGAAGAGTGAGCCTTTACCACCACCGGGCAACCTGCAGCCAGCGCTGAAGCGGTGTCACCACCTGCCACAGAGAATGCCAATGGGAAGTTAGAAGCTGCGAAAACAGCGACTGGTCCGAGCGGGCGAAGCATCGAGCGAAGGTCTACCTTAGGAAGCGGCTGACGGTCTGGCTGTGCGTTTTCGATACGGGCATCAACCCAGGAACCTTCTTCCACGAGGGCAGCAAACATTCTCAGCTGCCCCATGGTACGGCCACTTTCACCACGCATACGTGCTTCAGGAAGGCCTGTCTCCTGTGGACCACGCTCCGCGATGGTATCGACTACAGCCTCGATATTGTCTGCGATGGCGCGCAGGAATGCCGCTTTCTCAGCACCGCTCTTTTCGCGGTAAACTTGGAATGCACTCGCTGCTAGCTCAAGCGCCTGCTGCACTTCAGCATCTGTCGCCCCGATGGTGTTAGGTGTCAGCGCCTCGCCTGTTGCAGGGTTGATGGCGGAACCGCAAGTCTCGCTACCTGCACCTCTTGAAAATCCGATGAATGATTGACCAGTTAATGACATGTCTCTTTTTGTTAGTTTCTAGGTTCTAGAAGTGAATGGTTACTATTGAATACTATCGTTAAAAATTCCGTGTGCAAAAGGATCTTCTGGATCCAGGATGACCGTGCACTCGCCATTGATCCAGGCACGTCCGGTGACGGTTGGTATCACAGCATTCCCTTCACCGGTCGCTTTGACCTTGCCGGTGAATACCGTGTTCAGCACGCTTGCCTGTCTCCAGGTCTCGCCTTCCTTGAGCTTGCCCTTGCCGTAAAGCGTCGCCAGTTTGGCAGAAGTTCCCGTACCACAGGGTGAGCGGTCATACTCGCCTCCCGGGCACATCACGAAGTTGCGGCTATCAGCCTCATCATTGACCGGCGGGCCGAAAACCTCCACGTGGTCGATCTCCATACCATTCTCGCCTGTGATTCCCTGCAGAGCCAGTGTTTCCCCCACACGCAACGTAAAATCGGTCAACTGGTCGATATTCTCGTACTTAACCTCAGGCCCCTGACCATCAATCAGGAAGAACCAATTGCCACCCCAGGCGATGTCGCCAGTCACCGTACCGTAGACAGGAACCTCGATCTCCACGTTCTCCTGCATCAGATAGCTGGGCACATTGTCCACAGACACACTGCCGTCCTCATTCAGATGGATCGTCACTACCCCCACCACCGTGTCAATACGGTGAGAGCCAGACTCAATTACACCGAGATGCTTGAGCGTCTTGGCCAGACCGATCGTGCCGTGAATGCACATGTTCAGGTAGCCGGCATTGTTGAAGAAAATCACTCCAGCCACACAATCCTCAGCATGAGGTTCCACAAGAACCGCACCCACCATCGCCTCGAAGCCCCTTGGCTCCAGCAATACGGATGTCCTCACCCAGTCATGCTCATTGCGCATCACATCACGACGAGCCGCCAGATCCCCTTTCCCGAGATCTGGACACCCCTCAACAACGACGCGAGTCGGTTCACCACCGGTGTGGGAATCAACGATTTTGAGCGTCTGGTATCCTGTTTTATTCATGCCCTATAAAGATAGCAGAACGATTCTTGTAGAAATACTCAGGGAATCCCGTAAAATCCGCATAGCTTCGCTATGACTCCGAGAGAATTCTTTGCCCAACTCGACCACCCTCTGACAGGGGTGACTCTGTTCGACCACGTACCGGACATCGTCTACTTCATCAAAGACACAGAAGGCCGCTACATCGCAGTGAACAAGACACTTCTTAAGCGTCTCGGACTCGAGAACAAAGAAGACATCATCGGCAAGAAAGCGGTCGATGTCTTCCCGGATCCGCTCGGTGAAGGCTTCTCCACACAGGACCAAAATATCATCCACACGGGTGCCGGCATCCATGGCCGGCTGGAACTCCACCTCTACCCGAATGGCAAGCACGGCTGGTGCCTCACCTACAAGGAACCGATTTTTAACTCGGATCGCAAAATCATTGGAGTATCAGGTATTTCCCGGGACATCCACTCCCCCTCAGAGCAGCGTGATGACCTCGCCACCCTGCAGAAAGTCATCGTCTACATCCGTAACAACGTGGACCAACCACTACGCCTGCCGGAGCTCGCTGAAATGGTGGACCTCTCCGTATACCAGCTCGACCAGCGCATCCGCAATCTCTACCAGATATCCGCTGGTCAGTTCATCACCCAGACCCGGATTGAAAAGGCCTGCAACCTCTTGCGCTGCACCGGTAAATCCATCGCAGACATCGCACTCGACTGCGGCTACTCGGACCAGTCCGCCTTCTCCCGCCAGTTCAAGCAAACCACCTCCATGACCCCCAAAGCCTTCCGCAACGAAGTGGGCTAGGCTGCCCTTAAATCTCCACCTTAGCGATCGACTGGCCCGGTATCATTTCTAAATCAAAGAAGCGCGAACCTATTGGGGATAGCCCCTTATCTATCCACCTCTCAAAATGCCTGACTGCCTTATTGTTAGGGTAGCGGAACATTACTGGCTGAGGGCGCAGCCACTCCATATGCTCATCGTAGCTAAAAAGCACTACTGAGAGCTGCCTTGGAATAGCTATTTGGTATTGAAAGCAGTAGCTATAGAGAGAGAGTAAATGCCTTGTCGACCACAACACTACGGATGTGGCTTGTGTACGATTAAGTTCCCTCTTCCAATACTCGAACCAAGACCCCGAATCCATCACCAGACATGCTGGACACAGATCCTCGTAAGTACCCTGCACAGGTGGGCCAGGCAGCTCTTCCTTCAAAGCCTGTACTGCCACTTTTGCAAAGTCCCCTTTAATATCTAGTGTCGGCACCAATATCCTTCTGTGCCCCAAACCTACCAACCGACGTAGTACCAACTTCAACTGCTCGTGCGCATGATACGCAGAAAGTGATATGGACTTCTCATCCGGTGAACTTCCTCCACAGCAGTACGTCGGTAACAATTCGGCTGCAGCACGACTCCAGGTGACCGGTGGAACATGAAGTAGTATAGCATTAACCGAATGCTTTTTTACCAAGGCTGCCAATCGCTTCTCCGGAGTCTGGCCAGCTAGATAGTCCACCTGCTCCCAAACCACTTCACCATAGCGGGATCTCCACAGCCCATCCATCCGTTGTAAAATGAGTAGATCCTCGCGATCAGCAACAAATAGCCCTCTATGTATCAATAGCAGACGCTTTTTACCTTCCTTCTTTTCTCTCTCCCCTGATCCAGCACCCCATAGAATCCTTCTTGCCCGACGAGGCTCAGCCGCCTCCACCACACCACTCGCCTCCAATATCGCAATAGCAGCATCCACCGTATCCCGGTGCACATGGTAATGACCAGCCAGCACACGTGTGCCAGGTAATCTACCAATCCACATCCTATCCTTAATCGACTTTTCAAGCTGATCTGCCAACTGACGCGCCAAGGTAATCCGTTGAAGAGGGGTATCCACACCACCAGACTAAGATCTTATTTTAAGTAGGTCGAGAGAAATCTGGAACGGTAGACATACCAGAAAAAAGTGATGTCAGAAATTTGAAAACCATACTCCTGAAGCGATACGACTTGTTGAAGCGTGCCACCCATTATTTGCACGCCATAAACACAACCACCTGCAAGGAATAAAAACATGAAATTCGTACTTACTCTCACAGCTCTTGCTGCGAGCACGCTCGCCAGCCAAGCTGCAGTGCTACTCGAATACAACCCGACCAACACGAGCACTTGGGACACCCCAGTGGTGGATGCGGTCATTGTCAGCCACTCCATTGATCCGGACGGCGGTTTCGCTGACGGCGGCAACAACAACACTTGGACTTGGGGCTTCAGCGGTCTCAATCCTGCTACTAACACCTACCAGCCACAGATCGATTTCGCCTCCGACGGCACCTCAACATTCGACATCACCACCATCACTCTTGGGTCCTACCAATTCGCCAACGGCGCTGCGGGCAATGGCTTCCTGGAGATCGAACTTTTTGTGGACGGCGTCAGCCAAGGCACCCAATCCAGCACCCCGGGTAGCGGAAACAACACCTACACTTGGAACAGCATCACAGACCTGACATCCAGCTCCAAGTCCATCCAGTTTGCCTACACCGAAGGTAACGCTGAAATGCAGTGGTTGCTCGTATCCGAGGGCAATGGAGGCATCGTCATCGAAGGTGATGTAATAGCCGTACCAGAGCCCAGCTCCACAGCCCTTATCGGCCTGGCAGGACTCGGCCTACTCATGCGTCGCCGTCGCTAAACTCCGATACAGCGTTTATACAGGAAATACACCTCAACAAAGTCCGTGCTCTATTCTGGGCATGGGCTTTTTTCTTTCTCCATACCCTCTCAATAAATCTCCCCACCGCGCTCGCGGTAGTCCCAAAGCACCTCAGTCGCCTCCTCGCGCAGTACATCCCGGATCACCTCGATCCCGCGTTCCGCAAAATCTTCCACCCACTCCAACGGCTTCGCTCCTTCATCAAAGCCGACTGAGCGCACATCCTCATCTCGGGCACCGCAGATCACTTGCTTCACCCCGGACCACGGGATCGCTCCCATGCACATCGCACAGGGTTCAGCACTGCTGACCAGCACCATTCTGGGCAAACCTGCTGCCCCCAAATCATGGGAATCTACTGCCTTCTGGGCCAGCGAGAGAGCCACCACCTCCGCATGTGCTGAGGAGCACCTGCTCTCCACCACCACATTCACCCCAGCTGAAACCAGCTCGCCGGATTCCAGCGAGAACACCGCAGCCGCAAAGGGACCGCCGGTCTCCTGCGCCACATTCTTGCGTGCCAACTCGAGCACAAAGCGCATCTTCTCCTTCTGAGTCAGGAACACAGTCGACCCAGATTGGACTTGCTCCACCAGCCACTCTGGCAAGGTTACCGTGAAATTAATTTCAGCCACCGGACCTTTCCCTTCTATTTTTAGTAAAATGTTTTGCTGAGAAGCCTCCACTCACTTTGAACCGGATCATCATGATTACGGTAAAGACCCAGCTTACCCTTCGCAAGCACCCCATCTTCTCCCTCAATCAATGAACCCATCAAATGATAGGTCTCCACTCCCTCATCTGACTCAGTCGTGTAATAGATGATCAACTTCTCTCCCACCAAACGCCCTTTGAAACTCATCCCCTTGATGCCCCCTTGCCCGGTCTGGAAGCGAATCTCTCCTTTTTCTATACTCAAGCGACCAGGCACAATGAATATCTCAGTCGGCTCAACCCCTGGAACAGTCATCTCCAACATATACTCACCAGGCTTCAGCTCAGCGCCAAACAGGCCTGACAAACTCACAAAGAAAAACAACAGCACATATCTCATACGCTGAGAATGCGTACTCCTCTCCAACAGGTCAAGAAGACTAGCGTGTACCTTCTCCTCACACTGCACACTGAAAACTTCCCACTTCATACTCCCCGGTATCCTGTGGATGACGGGGCTAAAACTTCAAGGGGAGACCCGCTCTCGCGAATCTCCCCCCATAATCGAACAAACAACATTGTAAATAGCTATGGCCTCTTAGGCGGCCTGACCTTCTGGAGCGGTCAGATGCGGAAAGCCTGCCTTCTTGGCACCTTCCTCGATGGCTGATGCCAGAACGCTCGCTCCGCGGAGCCCTTCGGCGTTCAATACTGCCTTGTAAGCTTCCTTGTACTCTTCGATGGCGACCTCACCGCGCTTGTTGCGCTTGGTGTCGGTCAACAAGAGTACGACATCTACCAGCAGTTCTGGATCGTCGCTGACGATCTCTACGAGATTGCGAAGTAGCATGCGGGTGCCGATTTTCTCGGCGCGTGTCAGATGAACGAGGAGGCTCAGTTCATCTCCTGCACTGGCTCTCATGCGCTGTGTCAGGCGCTCGTTTCTGTATGTCTTTTTCATAATTAAAGTGGGATTGGAAAAGTTTTCTTGTTTGGTGTTGATGGGGATTCGCTAACGCGAGTTCATTTGAACATTTTAGCATGTCTTATACATATATTCCTATAACTATAGAGATATAACTACACGCACACCCCTGCTAGCATCTAGTCGATGCCTCGATGGTTTGTTTTTGTCATATACTCGAATCGAGGGATCCGCTCAATCGAGGTGGCTGAGTTCTGGCAAGATGCCTGGCTAGGATGGTCTAAATATTCGTTCTATTCTGAATACGTTTCCGTTGAGTCGACCTTATCAAAACTAAAAAAGCTCGCTTCCGTTTTCGGAATGCGAGCTGCGATAAGTTTCATATGGTCTTTATTTACTTACGTATGCAGCTCGCGGCTTCCTTTCTGTTTGGAGTTGAAACCATGGCCCATCCAAAAATACTTGGAATAGGAGCGCTTGGAAATAATGGAGGAACCACCAAACATCATAGCGCCGAAGGACTCAACGGAGGAGCCTTTGGAGCGTTTGATAATCATATTTGGTGTGAATGCTTTCATTGCTGAATTTCTATCCTGATCAACGAATACGCCGATTGTCTACCGATAGCAAGCACAAAGTTATCATTTCTAGTGTCAGATATGACACAAGCCGGAGAGGCCGTGGAAAAACCCAGTTATTATAAACTCTCCACTCCCGCCACCTCCCTATAAATACAGCCATTTCCCCCTCTCGTCAGCATCCTGAAGCTAGCGATTATTCCGATTCCCCAATCCCTCTAAGGTCCTGAGAATCCACGCCCTTTCCCATAAACGCCAGCATTATCAGTCAAGAAACGCACCACGTTCTATACCGATCCATTACTGGGCTTGTGCATGAAACCCACCCTCCTTGCCAAAAAAACCAGCTCCCGCCTCCGAATCCGTCAAGACCCGCTTTGCTATGATGCTTGGCATGAGTAACATTTTCTCAGGAACTATTCCCGCACTGATGACCCCTTGCGACGCCGAGGGCAATCCCGACTTCGACGCACTGGTAAACACCGCCAAGAGCCTTATCGACGCAGGCATGGACTCCGTAGTTTACTGCGGCTCCATGGGCGACTGGCCACTCCTTACTGAAGAACAGCGCATGACTGGTGTGAAGGCACTCGTCGATGCTGGTATCAAGGTAATCGTAGGTACAGGTGCCCAAAACACCCGCTACGCCGCAGCCCACGCAGCTCACGCCCGTGAAGTCGGCGCACACGGTCTCATGGTCATTCCTCGCGTACTTTCTCGCGGTGCCACACCGATTGCCCAGTACAACCACTTCGTAGCCATCCTGGAGGCAGGCGGACCGGATCTTCCAGCCGTCATCTACAACAGCCCTTACTACGGTTTCGAAACCAAGGCTGACCTCTTCTTCAAACTCAACGAGAAGTACCCACAACTTATCGGCTTCAAGGAATTCGGTGGCGCAGCCCCAATGAGCTACGCTGCTGAGAACATCACCACAGGCCGCGACGACCTCACCCTCATGGTGGGTGTCGATACCGGCGCTTACCACGGCTTCGTCAACTGCGGCGCCGGTGGCGCCATCACCGGTGTCGGCTGTGCCCTTCCTAAGGAAGTTCTTAAAATGGTCGAGCTCTGCAAGCGCGCCGCTGCTGGCGATGCTACCGCACGCCGCTACGCTCTCGAGCTCAGCGAAGCCATGAACGTTCTCTCCACCTTCGATGAGAAGCCAGACCTCGTGCTCTACTACAAGCACCTCATGGTTCTCGAAGGTCACGAAGAGTACAAATACCACATCAACCCGACTGATAAACTCAGCCCGGCCCAGGAAGCCTACCTCAACCAGCAGCACGCTCTCTTCCGCAACTGGTGGAGCTCCTGGGAAGGCAAAGACGCTTAACCTCCCCCCTCTCCGCTAACAGCTGTACACTCACACTCTACAAGCTGGATCAGCCTCCGTCTCACACGGGGGCTGATTTTTTTACACGGATAGCCTAGGTCACTCAACCCTACGCCTTATTGCATCGGCAACGAATGGATCTATCAGAGATTCAAGCTCAATTCCTGAGATAAGCTCTCTACTTTCAGTAAATAGATAGCACTGACAAACTCTCCCAATTCAAAGCCCGCTCGCCACTGACCCGCACCATCAATTTAATACTACTCACGCAACAGCCCACCTAACGCACCTCAATGAGCTTCTCGCCATTTTCAATTAGCAACACAATGTTTGGCAACAGCGGCCCGAACCACTCTAACAAAGCCCTTCGACTTGCATTACCCACTCTGAGCCAGACAACAACTGGAGCTTTGAGAGGCGCTTGACTGAGGCGATGCGGGAAATCCTCATCTTTGGTCAAGACAATAGCTCCGCATGCCACCGCGTAATCCCAGATGGGCGAATCGTCCGCATCCAGCATACCAACATCCGAGACGTGCTCGGCCTGATGTCCAAGACTTGCCAAATATCGCGCCAAGGCAGAAGGCAGCTGGGCATCGACAAGGAAGCGCATACCTATTGAGCAAGAAGAACAGGGTGATCAGCTTCGGCGGCAGCATAAACCAAGCAAGCATCGATATCCTCACTCTCAAGATACGGGTAATCTTCGAGTATTTCGGACCGCGATACATTAGCTGCCAGCAAGTCCAGGACATCCTTGACCCGGATCCTCATCCCCCGGATGCATGGCCTGCCACCGCACTGCTTCGGGTTAAAGGTAATTCTCTCGTTCATGCATAAAGCCTAATACAATCCAATGTCCCGGTAAAGCTACTTTCTTCCCAAGCAAACCAGCTTATCCTTCTTTCCCAATCGCCCATGACACCCTGATTTTGCTATCAATATCGGGTAAAACTTGCATCTCCCCCCCACCTGCCCCACAAGTCCTGCAAGCAAAGCCATGTTCGAACTCATCCAGACAGACAAGGAAACCAAGGCGCGCCGCGGCAGGCTCACGACTGCGCACGGTGTGATTGAGACGCCTATCTTCATGCCCGTCGGCACCCAGGGCACCGTCAAGACCCTGCATCCGGATGACTTGCTCGACCTCGGCTCCCAGATTATCCTGGGCAATACCTACCACCTGAACCTTCGCCCGGGACTCGATGTCATCCGCGCGGCCAAGGGTCTGCACCAGTTCTCCACCTGGGACAAACCGATCCTGACGGACTCCGGCGGCTTCCAGGTTTGGTCGCTGGCCAAGCTCAGAAAGATTTCCGAGGAAGGCGTGCAGTTCGCCAACCACCTCGACGGCTCCAAGATGATGCTCTCCCCGGAGACCAGCATGGAGATCCAGGCCACTCTAGGCTCAGACATCGCCATGCTCTTCGACGAGTGCCCACCTTATCCATGCGAGGAAAAATACGCCGCAGACTCGCTGGCTCTCACCACACGCTGGGCCAAGCGCTGCAAGGAATGGCACGAGGAAAATGCTTCCAAGATCGTCCCCTGGATGACCGAGCCTTCCCTTTTGGGCGAGAGCCCCATGCCACAGCCTCGCCAGCTCGCCTTCGGCATCGTCCAGGGCTCCAGCTACGCTGAACTACGTGAACAATCCGCCAAGGAACTCATCGAGATCGGATTCGACGGCTATGCGGTCGGCGGCATCTCCGTCGGTGAGCCGGAGCACGAGATGATCCGCGCGATCGACAACGCTGTACCGCACCTCCCGGCAGACAAGCCCCGTTACGCCATGGGCCTCGGCACCCCGCCGCAGATGCTGGAAATGATTGCCCGCGGCGTCGACATGTTCGACTGCGTGATGCCGACTCGCGTGGCCCGCCACGGTCTCGCCTTCACGGAGGACGGCCCAATCCACATCAAGAACAAGGAGTTCGAGTTCGACCAGCGTCCCCTTACCGAGTACACCCACCCCAGCGTGGCCCGCTTCTCACGCAGCTACATCCGCCACCTCTGGCGTGCCAAGGAAATGCTGGCTTTAAGATTGCTTTCTTTCCACAATCTGCATTTCTACCTCAGGCTCATGCAGCAAAGCCGGGAGGCGATCGAGGCCGGCACCTTCGCCGAATTCAAGGATGCATTCATCACCCGCTACAATTCTCACAAAGAACAATAAACTATGATCAACACATTCAACATTCTCGCTCAAGGCGACGGCAACCCATACGGTAGCCTCATCATGATGGCCCTTCTCTTCGTGGTCATGTGGGTCGTCCTCATCCGTCCACAGCAGAAGCGCCAGAAAGAGCTCCGCGCCAAGCAGGACTCCCTCAAGAAAGGTGACGACGTCATCACCATCGGCGGCCTCCACGGCACCGTCAATGCAGTCAGCGAGAAGACAGTCTCCATCCGCGTAGCAGACAACCAGTTCCTCAAGTTCGACAAGTCCGCCATCGCTACCATCCTCGGTAAAGACTCCGGCAAGGTGCTCAAAGAGGAGAAGAAGTAATCCCTTCTTCAGACACGTATTTCACAGGCCGCCTAACACTGGGTGGCCTTTTTTCTATCCCTGCCCCATCGCCCCTCGCCCCAAAAATCACCTCCCATGGCATTTAGATCTTAGCTTTTTCTTATTTTCATTTATACAAGCGAAGTCCGATGGCGAAAACTATCTATCTACTCTCTGGCGAAGTAAGCGGCGACACTCATGGCGCCGAGCTCATTCACGCCCTCGTCGAGAAGCTTCCCGAGCTCCAGTGCCTCGGATACGGCGGCCCGCAGATGCGCGAGGCCAGCGGAGGAAAAATCCAGGACTGGGTGGAGGACGCCGCCGTCATGGGCATCTGGGAGGTGCTCAAGCGCTACGGCTGGTTTAAGAAGAAATTCCAGATCATCCTGGCAGACATCATCGCCAGCAAGCCGGACGCCCTCATCCTGATCGACTACCCGGGTTTCAATCTGCGCATGGCCAAGGCTGTGCACGAGGCCCTGCCATCCACCAAGATCATTTATTACATCTCTCCGCAGGTCTGGGCCTGGAACAAAGGCCGCATTCCCAAGATGGCTCACATTCTCGATCAGATGCTCTGCATCTTCCCCTTCGAGAAAGAGATTTTTGAGCCCGCCGGTCTCCCCACCGAATTCGTCGGACACCCGATCGTCGACGAGCTGGAGGAAAAGAAAATCGAGACCGAGCGCGACCCGGAACTCATCGGCCTCTTCCCCGGCAGCCGCGAGCGCGAAGTCGCCCGCCTTTTCCCCGTCATGGTGGAAGCCGCCCGCCGCATGCACACGGAGCACCCCGAGTGGCGCTTCCAGGCCCCGGCAGCCTCTCCCAAGCTGGCACATCAGATGCAGGAGATCCTGGAGAAGGCCAAGCTGAAGGAAGACTACATTACTATCTCCACTGGTGACAGCCATGCCCTCATGCAGCAGGCAGCCTGTGGCGTCATCGCCAGCGGCACCGCCACTCTCGAGGCCGCTTGGTTCGGCCTGCCCTACTGCCTGATCTACCGCATTGCCTGGCCCACCTACTTCATCGGCAAGATGCTGGTGAAGGTGGACTACATCGGCCTCGTGAATATCCTCGCGGGCAAGGGCGTGGTGGAAGAATTCATCCAGGGAGATGCAGATCCGTGTCATATCCAGCAAGCACTTGAAAAATTCATGACCGATGCCAAGTTCGCCGCCGAAATACAGGCAGAACTCGCAGCCACCGCCGCCAAGCTCGGCGAGCCTGGCTGCCACCAGCGCGCCGCGAACGCCATCGTCAAGACTATCAATGGATAACCACTCACCAGATCACACCGAGGAGCAAATCAACCAACGTAGTGCCCGCAAATACTGGTGGCTGCTCATGCTCCTCCCTATCGGGCTTGCCGTCGGCACCATCACCAGCCTTGTCCAGCACCTGCGCAAAGACCAGATCGAGCAGGAACAAGCTGCCTTCAAAGTCGCCGTAGAACTCAATGTGCAGGACATCGGCACTGCCATGGATGGCGCCCTCGTCATCGGCGAGCGCAACATGGAGAGTGAACTCGGCCGCAAGAATATCCGCTCCACACGCCGATTTATCGAAGGCGTCGTCAGCCCCGGCGGCACCGGCCTCCAGTTCCAGAAAGTCAAAAGCACGAACATCGACGAAAAGACCGTCTACCAGTCCTACGTCGACATCACCAAATACCAGAAGGACAAACTCGAAAACAAAGTCCTCCCCCTGAAGCAAGAGCGCCAGGTCATCGCTGTTCTCATCGAGCTGGAAGGCGAGAAAACGCGCGGCAATGCCGCTAAGCTCGCCATCATCCCCTCCGTCATCCGCTCCCTTGCCGAATTCAAACCGGAAACCACCCTCCGTTTCATCCTAGCCCCGGCTCGCAAGGATCTTTCAGGCCACCTCGCAGACACCAGACAGCAGCTGCTCGGTGAGAAAGAAACACTCCTCGCCCTGATCGTGCTCAAAGAAAAGCCAGACGCCACCGCCGCAGAGGCAAACGACTGGACCACCCTCTCCGGCGACCCTCAGCTGCTAGAAACTCTCAAAAGCAATACCCAGTTCACCCAATCTCCAGGGTCCCCGCTCAGCGCAGAACTCACCCACCCAGCCCTCCTCAATGAGAAGGCCCAGGAGATCACCGAGCCTCAGGTCAACGTCGCCCTCACAGCAGCCTCCCAGCTCCGGGACATGCTGATGAATGCCTCTAGGTAGCACTGCTATCGCTCAGGCTTGGCTTTGGGTTGAAGCATTTCCGCGGCAAGCCTCTTTTTAACCCCATCGAGTCTAGGGTCCGTCGCCAGATTGTTCCATTCATTCAGGTCTTTGCTATGATCGTAGAGTTCTTCCTCACCACTATCGTAGCGGATGTAACGGTACTGTTCGTCCTGCACAGCGATATTGTTGCCCTGCCAGCTGGTAAGCACGGGATGCTCCCATTTCAGATCGGGATCCTGGATCAAAGGCAGCAGACTGTTCCCCTCGTTCTTGGCATTGGCAGGTAGTCCGCAGAGATCTAGCAGAGTCGGGTAAAGGTCGATCAACCCCACTGGCGCCTTGCTACTTTGGCCGGGCTTTACTCCAGGACCAGCAATCACCATCGGCACATGAGAAGAACGCTCCCACAAGGAGTGCTTTTGAAAGGTATTCTTCTCCCCCATGTGGTAACCATGGTCTGAGATGAGCACGATGATCGTATTTTCCTTGTACGGACTGTCCTCCAGAGCTTTTAGCACCTCACCAATGTAGTGGTCCGTAAAGCTGGCACAGGCCAGATAGGACTGGAGTAGATCTCCCCACTGCCCCCTCAGCTTCAACTCCTCCGTGGTGGGCATACGGGGATCGATATTCAACTTTTTGGAAATCTCGGGCACGTCATTCAGGTCATCTTTCCTATAAGGAGGCTTTGTCAGCGTGTTCACATCCGGATAGAGGTCATACCACTTCTGCGGCACATACCAGGGCACGTGAGGACGCAAAAAACCGACCATCAGCATGAAGGGCTTCTCGTGCTTCTCCTGTAGGCGCTCGATAGCCCACTGGGCTGCTTCATAGTCAGGCATCTGCACGTCCTTCTCAGGTGCTGCAGCCCAGTCAGTTGAAGTCCCCTTCACGTTCCAATGCTTGCCCAGCCGTCCCAGTCCTGCCGAAAAATCACCCCTTCCGCCAGAGAGGTCGACACTCCCCTTGGGCACGTGCTTATGACAAATTTTACCCACAGCCATCGTCTTGTAGCCATGCTTGGAAAAATACGAATGCAGCAGGCTCGTGCCCATCTGCCCCGCCTTCTTCTGCAGCGCCTCATCTGTCATGTGGGTAGTGTAGCCCAATGTGAGCGGGTGCATTCCCGTCATGAAGCTGGCACGTGAAGGGCCACACAGAGGATACTGGCAGTGCGCATTCTGAAACGCCATCCCTCTGGCTGCGAGCGTATCAAGGTTCGGAGTCTTGGCATCCGGATAGCGCCCCATGTAGGTTGGAAAATCGTTCAAGTCATCCGCTATGATAAAGAGAACATTCGGCTTCTCCGCCGCCAAAAGATGAAGCGACAGAACCAAAGTCGTGATCAGAGTGAGAGCTTTCATAGATACTAATGCGTCATCTTTATATGGATCGAGAAGCCCTATAGATTACGCCAATACGCACTACATTTCCCCCATAAAAAATCTGAGTGAGGATTACGAACTCCTTGAGATCGACCCAACTACCACGCAGTCTTCCAGTCACCAGCCGGGAACCAACGTTTCTCGTCAGCAAGCTTGCCGAGCTCTGTTTTCCAAAATCGGCGCACCAAAGCCTGATAGTACTTATCAGCAGCCTCGGGATCTCCATCTTTGAGTAGACAACCAGCTTTCCACATGAGCACGGCGGCATTGTCATCATTCTTGGGCAAGAGCTTCGCGCCCTGATAGAGGTATTCCGCCGCATCGTATCTGGCCACATGATGGGGGCTGATGCGCCTGAAATGCTTTCTGAACCTGCTCTTTTCCTCAGGAGTCATCTTCAGCACCTCATGGTACATAGGCGCATCATCCTTATAGCGAGGATCTACCGGCAAACCTGCCGCGATCACCCTGGACTCCGGCCTGCAGCCGTTCTCCAGCCGGAATAGCCAGTAAGAGTAATCCAGGTGCAGAACCGCCAATTTCTCAAATTGCTGAGCTCTCTCCTCGCGGCTCTGAGTTTTATCATGAGCCTGTTGATACACCTTTGCGTAAATGTCCAAGCGCTGATGACTCGACTCGGGTAAATACTTTTTAGCCTCTTTAAAGCGGTACTCTCTCGCGAGGCGTCTCCCTAACAATCTACGCACCCAGCTGGTCTCCCTCCCCGCTTCTGGGTAATGCTGGCTCACCACGGACATCAGCTCATTCGCTGTGAGCAGAGACTCCGCCACATAAGCAGCATCGGCGGTATCTCCGCCCCGGTCGAAGTTAAGCAACGCCTCCTTGAATTGCTTACGGGCGAGAAGGATACAGGCATACTCAGAGTATGCGGCAAAAACTCTGGACCCCTCTTCGCTGATCCCCCTGTAGCTGGGAACATACCATCTCTCAGCACCGCCTTTTCCCTTGGGATCAACAAGCACTACCAGCTTCTGGTAAAACTTCTGAGCCTCAGCATAGTTACCCGCCCTAACAGCCAGCTTAGCCCTTACGAAGAGACTGTCATCCGTATCGGTCTTGACCAGCTTCAGCCAAGCCTTGGCCTGATCAAACCACATGTTCCGGTAGCAACAAGCGGCCATCACCGCGGCCTCAGCCGAGAAGTCCCCGCCTTCCTCTTTGAGAAGTTTTCCCCATTTCTCCATCGTCACCCGGGTCGCTTCATCCACCTTGGCCTCCCGCCCCTGATCGTTGTAATGGTAACGACCACAGTTAATCTCCAGATAGCGGCACAGGACCATGCGTAGCTCTGCGGATTCCAGCATCTCCTTGAGCACTTTTTCTTCATTATGGGCCAATCCTGCATCCAAAACTGTCCGCAGGCTATTTGCCGCCTCAAAGGAGGAAATTTTCTTCTCCTTACCTTGAGCGATATAATACTTCAGAGCAGGAACACACTCACCACTACGGTAACCAAAATAGATGCGCCAAGCCTCCCGGTCCTGGGTCACCCCGAGACTATCGGCGAAACCTGCATCCACTAGCTTCTCCACCTCATCATACCACTGAACCGAGTTCTCCTTGTCACAACGTGCTAACATCCATGCCGCCCAGACCGAACGGTATTTCCGCTTCTCCGCCGGCAGCTTCAGGAGTTCCTGCCATAGCTTGGTGGCTTTCTCTATATCCTTACGCCGATACGCAATCGCTCCCTCGACGTAGAGAGAAAACTCTTCAGGAATCGCCTTCAACACGGCTGGATCATCCCAACTACTCAACAACTCTTCTCTCTTCAGTCCATCCCAGAAAAACTGTCCTTGAGAAGCGATCATTGACTCCCGGATTTTTTTATAACGAAGAAGGAATTTAGGATCCAGGTCAGGAGCCGCCAGCTCGATCTCCTTGCAGTCGGCCTCAAGTGTCTTCTTCCTTCTCTCATCTAACAGAGACACCCTATCTGGAAATACATCTCCCCGATCGGGTTTCGGGAACATCCTATCCAAGCCAGAATCTGCGGGGGACAAGATTTCGTTTGAAGAAGAAATCGCCCTTCGAGTCCAATTCCCGCCGCAGGCCAGGATCACACTCAGGACACCAAGCCCGAACCACCAAATACCAAGACTACACTTCATAATTAGCGCTACGCTATAGCATCCTAGCTTATATCATTATTTAATCAGAGAGAACTACTTTAAGTCCCTCCGCCCCCTCCAGCCTCACCCACCCTAGCTTGAGGCGACTCTCGGGCAGCATGGGTCGAGGATCCTGAGCCAACCAGCGAAGCTCCGCACAACCGTCATGCGATTGAGTAAAAGCATAGCCATGTGCTCCCTCTCCTCCCATGATCCGACCACCATCTATGAAGACTTTAATTTTCTTGGGCCAATCTTCACGCATGAGCGAGCGATTCACCAAACTCACCTCATAAAGCCCATCACTCTCTTTTTCCGCAATGACCGATAGATCCCTTATCGGAGTTCCACCCTTCCTTACTGCGTCCAGAGTTCCCCAAGTCCAGTTCATCCGGTCACTCGTGACTGGCATGCGATACCAGATGATGCCGCGCATCAACTCAGGCCTCGACTCGGTCCATTCACTCACCAGAGCGGCCATTTCCTCAGGATCGGCACTAGCCAGGTGATATTCAGCTCCTGCACGCAAGCCTCCTCCCTCAGACACTACTTGGAGGATCTGGCCCTCATTGGAGAGCCGCACCGCATGTCGATATGTGGGCAAGGCGATGAGAAAAGGTTTCCCGTATTCCCCACACCTCTCCGCGGCCACTTTGGCCTTCTCAGGATCACACAAAGTTCCGGCACTACCATAACCTATCAGGCCATGCACCTGCATCACATAGCCATCGACGGACGTCACCAGAGCTTGAAACGCATCCTGGTCCAACCAATCCGGCAAGCAGGTCACCTCGTATTGCCTCTTTGGAAACATCTGCTTCAAAATACGTATCAGCTGCACATAATCATCAAGCTTTGAGGATGGGCAATCATAGTCGATCTGGATCACCTTTAAGTTATCCGGCAGACTCTCCACCACCTGAATCACCTGAGCGATTGCTTCCTTGTTCCACCGGGTAGCTGCTGCCCCTGAGCCCACCCGGATTGCCAGCCCTGTACCTTCATGCTCTCCAGCATAGCTGATCGGATCCTTGAAATACTGTACCGTCCACCCACTAGACTTGCCGTAATCCATCTCTACCCCGAGCACAACGATCCGCTCAAACTCCCCACCGTGAGTCTTTACGGCCTCGTACACATCCTTCCCCCACACGCGTTGCCATACATAGACCTCCTCTACCATGGGACCATGCGCACGCTCGCGCTGCGGCTTGAACCAAACCATCACGGCCGCCAGCAGAAACAAGCCCAGACCTGACCACCACCACTTCATCTCAGCTCCTTGAGTACCGCATCCGGGAAGTCTGCAAAGCATCCATCAGCTCCGCACGCCTGTGCGTGCTTCAGATGCTTCTGCTCCTTCACCGTGTAGGTGTAGACTAGCATATCCTGAGCATGGACCTTGTCGCAGAATGCCTCGCTGAGAATTTTCAAAGAGGGGTTTACTGAGACTGCGCGCAATTTCTTTGCCTGTAGGATGGCGGCGTCCAGCAGGTAAGCTTTACTAACGAGCACTGAGATATCCAGCACCTCATCCAGCTTACGCACCGTCTCTAGCCAATCCCACTCGAAGCTGGAAATGACCACATGGACTGGCCCCCAGCGCTCCAGCACCTCAACCACGGCCTCCGCAGAGCCCTTGCCCTTGAGTTCGATATTGAGCTGACACTTGCCAGCACACATCTCCAAGACCTCTTCCAAGTAAGGAATCTTCTCCCCTAGCCCTGCATCCAGCTTACGCAGCTCTTCCAGCTTAAACTTTTCTAACACACCTCTACCGTCAGTAGTCCTATCCACCTTGCCATCATGGATCACAATCAGCCTACCATCTAACACATGAACATCGATCTCCACCATCGGACATCCCATATCGATCGCCCGATGCACCCCCCTGAGTGTATTCTCAGGCTCCACACCAGCACAGCCACGGTGACCAATCACCGTAAATGGAAATTGCCCTCTAACGGTCATGTTAGTAGTATACGTGTTAAGCCTCCCGTTCACACATCATTTCGTAAAAAAACCACCCATGCCCCAAGACCCCAGATCCACTCTCATCTCACAGGCTATTTCCCCAGAATCATGGGACGTCATTGTCATCGGAGGTGGGGCGACCGGCCTATCCACGGCATGGGATGCCGCCTCCCGCGGTTACCGCACTGCGCTGATCGAGAGCCATGATTTCTCCTCCGCAACCTCCAGCCGCTCCACCAAACTGGTCCACGGCGGTGTGCGCTACCTTCAGCAAGGAGAGCTCTCACTGGTGCGAGAAGCTCTGCAGGAGCGAAGCCTCTTGCTGAGAAATGCTTCGGAGTTCTGCCGTCCCATGCGCTTCGCCATGCCCTGCCACGCTCCGCTCGCACGCTACTACTACCGTATTGGCATGTGGCTTTACGATGCCCTGGCCGGAGACCAAGGGATCGAGCCCTCCGAACTTCTCTCGCCTAAGGCCTTGATGGAGCACCTGCCCGCCTATCACCGTCCCGGCCTACAAGGTGGCATCGCCTACACCGACGGGCAATTCGATGACGCTGAGCTCGCCATTGCCTTCGCCCAGTGCATCAACCACACAGGCAACCTCGCGATCAACTATGTCAAAGCGGACAAGCTGATCATCAAAGGCGGCCAGGCCAGGGGCGTTATTGCCCGCGATATGGAATCTCTGGAGGCCTGGGAAATGAAAGCCAAGGTGGTCATCAACGCCACCGGCATCTTCGCCGACCAACTACGTAAGGAAAACAAGACCTGGATCCACTGGCGCATGCGCACCAGCCGCGGATCCCACATCGTCTGCCCAGGAAATGCCCTGGGTTCGGATAAGGCTCTCATCATTCCGAAGACCCAAGACGGCCGTGTGCTCTTTGCCATTCCCTGGAAAGACCACACCCTCATCGGCACCACGGACGTCCCCACAGAGGAGCCTGTGCAAGATCCTCATCCCTCCCAGCAAGAGATCGATTTCATTGTCGAGGAAGCCCAGCGCGCCTTTGAGTTTGATCCCTCCACCATCACCAGCAGCTGGGCAGGCCTACGCCCACTCGTCAGCCGGGCCGAGGTCAAGAAAACCAGCAAGCTCTCACGCAAGCACATCATCGATGTCGCCCCCAATGGACTGATCTCCATTCTCGGCGGGAAATGGACCACTTGCCGACGCATGGCTCAGGACACCATCGATGAAGCCATTCGCCTTCACCAATTATCCCCCAAAGCCTGCCGCACCCACCACCTCATCCTGACCGAGCACGGTGCGACCCCGCCTCTCAGCGCCCTGGATGAGATGCCTGATGAAAGCCAAATGACCAGTCTGGTGCAAACCGCAATCCAGCACAGCTACGCACGTACTCCAGAGGACATTTTAGCCCGCCGCTTACGCCTTTCCTTCCTGGATCAGAAAAAAGCTGAGTCTTGGATCCCTCTGGTTCAGACACTCATACGCAGGTCGTAATTTCATCGCCGATTGCGATTGCTCTGGACGCATTTCCACCTATATTGGCGGTAGCTGCTGTGCGCGTTCGCAAGGGAACGTGCCCAGACCGATGATTATGTTACGGGGGTTACCCCTGGAGGTGAAATGTCATGCCTTCCTAGGAAGACAAAGTAGCTGAGAGGACGCCCCCACCTGTTGAGCTTTCGGATTAGTGGCTCACAGTTCCCAGAACGGCACAGCGGCTTTTATTCCTCATCGTCTACGATTCCTCTCACTGAGGAATTACGACTCAAGCCTACCTTCCCAAGGGCAAATCCCGCTATCGGCTTCTCTTACGGAACTGCCCCACCGTCTCACCAGTCTCCCGCTTAAACACACGGTAAAACTGGGTGACATCCGGATAGCCTAGTTCCTCACTGATGTAGGTGGCCGTCTCATCACCCTGTCTGAGCATCCGCTTCGCCATCGCCATTTTCTGCGCCTTTATTTCTGCAGCCACACCATGTCCGAGAACCCTCTTGAACCTTCTCTGAAGGGCTGCACGTGACATCCCCACGGCTCCCACCAGCTCTTCCACGGTGAGTGGTTTACGCAGGTTTGAGCTGATGTATTCCTGTGCTCCGGCCACGAACCTGTCATCTTTCATCCTACTAGTGGTACTCGCCCTACAGACGATGCCTTTGATAGGCACTAAATTTTGTTCAACAGGCACTTCCTCTCCACAGATCATCCGGCCCAGAGCTTGAGCGGCTTGGTACCCGCGTCCCTCGATATCGATATCTACGGAAGATAGCGAGATCTCAGCCAAGGCGGAATCAATCTCATGATTATAAAAGCCCAGGATAGCTACATCCTCCGGCACTCTCCATCCCTCATCCAGACAAATATCCAGCACTCGGCCTGCATACTGGTCAACGGAGCAGAACACTCCCACAGGCTTGGGAGCAGACTTCATAAAGTTCAGCAAACTCTGATGAGGCTCCTTCTTACAATGCCTCATATGGAGACATTCCACTGGTAAATTGCCCTCCTCTGCTGACTCAAGAAATCCCCGCATACGTAGCTCGTCCGCTATGGTCTCACCCCACTGCACGCACCGAAGACTACTCACTCCCAGCATAGCCAAATGCTCTGCTGCCTGTCTTCCGCCATCTTCCAAGTCCGGGAGAAATCGGGGAACCTCTACTTCTGGACGGTTGTAACTCAAATCAACATGGGGAACACCCAAGGAGAGCACATAATCGGTCATCCCTGTCGTATCGTCATCAGGCTCCATCAGGCTGATGAGTCCATCTGGCTTCATCCCCCTGACGAGGCTCCAAGCATGAGGCTGCAACAACTGCACCCTCCAGCCGCGGGATCTCCCATAGTGCAGGATCCCTCGATGCATGCGTTCATCATACACGTATGTCGCATAATATATAGTCAGACGCTTCGCCATATAGAGTCATATTACCATATAAAAGAGATATACACACATAGACAATTTCTGATCCTAATGCAATGCTGATGATGCACTTGTAACACACATATCACATGAACATGAAAACGCATTTACCCTCAATTGCCTGCGCTATCCTACTCACTGGTGGCGCAAACGCCGCCGTAACCTATGCCTATGACATCGATGATGTCGGTGCCGCCGGCACCCTCTTGTCGACCGACGGCTGGGCCGGCACAGACATCAACAACTGGATCACCAACAACTTTAACGGCAATCTCTACGCCAGAAACGCGAATGACGGTGATAACACCATTACCCGCATGAATGACGGAGGATTCTCCTATTCCATTCCCGCCAGCTCGACCTCAGTCATTCTAGAGATCGATGTACGTTCGGGAGCCAACTTCTGGACGGCAGGTATCTCCAATGGCACCTCCACCGTTCTTGCGATCGGCTCAGACTTCAACCAGAACAATAAGTTTTTCATCCAGGATGGAGGCACCAGGCGATACGAAGCCGGTACAGGCGCCACAGCAGATTCTTACAACACCCTGCGTCTGGAATTCGACTTGGTGAATGGCACGGCTGACCTCATCCTCAACCCAGAGAGCGACAATACTCTCCTCATCGATGACGTCGCCCTCTCCACCACTGGGGGTGATCTTGCGGGAGCTGACAGCCTCTATATCCGTACAGCCAGCCGCTACGCTGGCCCTGGTGAAATCAGAATCACCGCGGTTCCTGAGCCTACATCCTCCGCTTTGGCCGCACTTGGCCTCTTTGGCTTCTGCCTTAGAAGACGCCGGGCATAACTTTTAAACAGCTATTCTGTGAGTGTACGAACCCGCTGGTCTCAGGACTGGCGGGTTTTTGTTTTGCCAAGAACCTCCCAAATGCTAGATTTACTGCTTTTCATATATCCACTTTCCAAGTAGAGCTTCATTTCCATAAAGGGACAACAAGTCAGTAAACATGGCCAAATCAGTAGAGAAACCGACAAAAGGCTCAGAAGAGCAAGAGCCAAACAAGGTCCCCAAGAAACGCCGGTTTCTGGCTGGCTTGATCTACTCTGTAGCGGTGTTGATTTTTATGGCAACCATAGCCTCTTATGTCTTTCGTTACGAACTAGGCCTCAACCAACTAGTCAGCAGCGAAGCGATTCCTAAGCCTGACCCTGAGCGCTATGTCATGCTCACAGAAGATCTGGAAATTCGGAGAAAATCACTCTCCCGACGATATCGCGACGCTGGTACAGAAGAGGCTCGTCAAGCTGTTCTCCAGGAATCCTCTCAGTTACTCCAAGCCGTTCTGCCAGACATGATGCGTTGCTGGCTGGGTACTCCGTGGGATTTCCACGGCACGTGCGACGGCCCCGGCAAGGGCAAGATCGCCTGTGGCTATTTTGTCTCCACCACCCTCAAGGATGCCGGCTTCAAGGTTGATCGCTATAAACTCGCCCAGCAACCCTCACAAAATATCATTCGTACCTTTGTGGACAAATCACGTATCCAAATTCGCGCAGGCATGGGCTACTACGACTTCCTCACGATGATGAAAGAGCTCCCCAAGGGGATCTACCTGGTTGGCTTGGACAAACACGTGGGCTTCATCGTCCACGAGGGCAAAGACAAGTCGATCCGCTTCATCCACTCCTCAGGGCGCACACCCTATCGCGTAGTAGATGAGACCG
Source organism: Rubritalea squalenifaciens DSM 18772 (assembly GCF_900141815.1). Taxonomy (NCBI): domain Bacteria; kingdom Pseudomonadati; phylum Verrucomicrobiota; class Verrucomicrobiia; order Verrucomicrobiales; family Rubritaleaceae; genus Rubritalea; species Rubritalea squalenifaciens. The sequence continues at coordinate 62,449 of NZ_FQYR01000004.1, read as the reverse complement.
AACCGGAAGCTATTTCACTCAAATACTCCAACTACCGTGTGATCGGTAATCTCACAGCAGAGGATGACACCATCAAAAAGTGGCTACTCAATCAATCATTTCCAGTCACCCAGTAACCGTAATTATAGATCGTTAGACTGCTATTTTGAGTTTGGAGAGCTTCTTGTTCGCACGCTTCCTCGCATGCTCAGCTTCTTTGAAGTAGCCGTAGGCATTGAGGTACTCCACGTAGTTATCCACTACCGCGGCGTACTCTTCGGGCTCCTGCCTGAGATGATGCTCATAGATGTGAATGGCCGTATCAAAGCACTCAAGTGACTGCTTGATCTGGGACATTCTAGCCAGTGCGAGCGCTAAATTGGCATAGGACTGGGCGGTTTCCGTATGGTCCTTACCGAAGAGCTCTAACCGAATTTCGAGTGCCATGCGGTGCATCTCATACGCCTGCTCATCGTAACCCGTCTTCAGGTACAAGGCTCCAAGGTTATTAAAGATGGTCGCCGTCTTTTCATGCTTGTCCCCTACTTCATTGTGGCAGATTTCAAGCGCCTTCAAAAAGAGGGTTTCGGCCTTATCATAGTCTCCAAGGCTGCGGTAGATATAGCCTAAGTTATTAGTAATATCAGCAATTTCTAACAAGTTTGGAAATTCCTGCCGCTCATGCAGAGCCACCGCTCTCTCATAGAAGCGGATCGCCTCCTCATCATTCTCAGCAAGGTCATAGATGACCCCCACGCTAGCATTGAGCCGGGCCATCATTTCAGAAGAACTTTCCAAAGCACTGAGTTCCTCCATCGCTTCCAAGTAAACTAACCGTGCATCCTCCAGATGCCCCATTTGCCGCAATAGGTCGCCCTTGATTTCAAGGCTTGATATCAACGACAACACACTGCTCTCATCATGACCATTCAGAGAGCGTCTCGCTTTTTCCACGGCTGCATCCGCTGCCCGGTAGGCCTCTTCCCACTGTCCGTCGTCCACGAGTGTCTGTACTCTTTCGGTGAGTATATCCAGTAGATTTAAAGTTCCTGAGTCCATACTCTAGCATCCCAGATAAGTCACTCATTGTCAATACAGAGCAAACACACAAACCACTCGTAATAAATGAGTCACAGAACTTAACCTTTTAGCGAGAGAGCAAGTCTACACACTGCTGACGGCTAGCCGGGAGTTTCTGGAAAGCCATTTGCAGAGCCACTTCCGGCCTACCTTTCCCGCTCCACACACCGAGTAGCTTGGCCAATTCACGCTCGAAATGCAGTAATGCGCGCATCTCAGCTTCCTGTTGATCCAGATAGTTGAGCCCGCGCTCCAGTAGATCATAAATCCCGTCTTCTCCATGTCCCGGCTCCATCACATGCTCCACAAGAGCTGTAAAATAGGCTGCACAAACGACATTCGCATAGTACTTTCGAAGACCCTCCCGGTAAGTGACCGCACTCACCTCACCGAGCGTGCCCAACTCGCTACGCTGGCTGTTGGTCCACTGAAGTTCCGCGCTATGAAACAGGTCCAGCTTCCCAGTAAAGGCACTCTTGGGTCTGCGGGCTCCTTTCGCGACCGCCTTGACCAAACCATAGCCCTCTACGCACCAAGTCACGATCAGACTGGTCTCCGTGAGCTTGGTTAATCTCAGAATGATTCCTCGTGCCTGCTCCATTTGTGCTGATCAGACACCTAATTCCGTCACGCGCCAACTTCAAACTTGAAAGTCGCCAGAGCTGCTCCAACATCCGCGCATCATGGCAAGTATCAACGACAATTTCCTGAAACTCAAAGCAGGTTACCTCTTCCCAGAAATCGGCCGTCGTGTGGCCGCTTACGCAGAGGCCAACCCGGACAAGGCATCCCAACTCATCCGCTGCGGCATCGGTGACGTTACTGAACCACTGCCACTCGCAGTCCGCGAAGCCATGCACAAGGCTGTGGACGAGCTAGGATGCCGTGACACCTTCCGCGGTTACGGTCCAGAGCAAGGCTACGACTTCCTGCGCAAGGCCGTGGCTGACAATGCTTACGCTGGTCTAGACATTTCCGCTGACGACATCTTCGTCTCCGACGGCTCCAAGTGTGACACAGGCAACATCCTCGATATCTTCGGCAAGGGCAACACCATCGCCATCACTGATCCAGTTTACCCGGTCTACGTAGACACCAATGTCATGATCGGCAACACTGGTGAAGCTGACGAATCTGGCCGCTACGAAGGCCTCGTCTACCTCGAGTGCAATGCTGAAAACAACTTCGTTCCAGCGATCCCTGAAGAGAAAGTAGACATCGTCTACCTCTGCTACCCGAACAACCCGACAGGTGCTTCAGCCACTCGCGAGCAGCTTCAGGCCTGGGTAGACTACGCACTGAAAAACGACACCATCATCCTCTACGATGCCGCCTACGAGGCATTCATTCAGGATCCTGACGTTCCTAAGTCTATCTACGAAATTGAAGGCGCCAAAAACTGTGCTCTTGAATTCCGCTCATTTTCCAAGAACGGTGGCTTCACAGGCGTACGCTGCGGCTACATCGTGATTCCTGAGACAGTGACTGGTACTTCCTCTACAGGTGAAAAAGTAGCCATCAAGAAGCTCTGGTCCCGCCGCACTTCCACCAAGTTCAACGGCGCTTCTTATCCAGTTCAGCGTGGTGCTGAAGCCGTCTACTCTGAAGAAGGCAAGAAGCAGGTACAGGAACTCATCACCCACTACATGGGCAACGCCAAACTTCTCCGCGAAGCTTGCACCGAAATCGGCCTCAAGGTCTTCGGTGGTGAGAACGCTCCATACGTCTGGGTAGCTTGCCCAGAGGGTGTAACATCCTGGGACATGTTCGACAAGATGCTCGAGGAAGCCAACGTGGTCATCACTCCAGGCTCCGGCTTCGGTGCTGCCGGCGAAGGCTACTTCCGTATCTCTGCGTTCAACTCACGCGCAAACGTTGAAGAGGTCTGCCGCAGACTCAAAACTCACCTTGCCTAATCTGGCATCAGCCAATTCCATTTCAAAAGGCGGAGCCGATCGCTCCGTCTTTTTTTGTGCCCATCTCTAAGAGAATGATTTTCTCATTCGTTATCAGGGTATGTCGTTACATGCCCAATTAACTCCCGGGGCGGTACAGGAACTGCAGTCTAGCCGCAGGAATTCCTCCATAGCCGCCATTCTCATTGCCCTCCTGAGCTGTGTTCTTCTCTCTCTCGTCTTGGGTTTCATCCTGCTCAAAAGCTCGTCCAAGGACGTGTCTGCGCTCATCGCCTTTGGGAATCCAAATGATGAAACCATTATCAAGGACCCTCCGGTAATCAGGAATGAGGTCGTCAGAAAACCTTCTCCTCCCAGCAGCACTGCCAACAGGTTCCTAAACAGCCTGAACTCCAGTAACTTTTCCGTACCTTCTCCAAAGATCAACAGTCCGGAACTAAGCCTGGATATGGGCATCAGCCTGGATGACGATTTCGGCAGAGGCTATGACAATGGCCCAGGTACACAACCAGGATCGGGACCTCGCCTATATGGGTCACCCACACCAAGCTACGGCAGCTTGACCGGCCACCTCTATGATTTCAAACAAACCCGCACAGGTCGCGAAGTGAGAGATTACGACACTGCGAACCGATCCCACTTCACTGAGCGAGTGAATGATATTCATCGGGCACGCTTCCGGGAATCCTCTTTCCGTAAATACTACCAAGCTCCTCAGGCCCTGCACGTACACTATATCGCCATCCCATTCTCCAATGCTGCTGACGCACCAAAATTCTTTCAGGCTGAGGATAAAATGAAGCCTAGCGGCTGGGTGGTCCACTACTCGGGAAAGGTCAAGGTACCTGAGAGTGGCGAGTATCGTCTGGTCGGTTCTGGAGACGACTACATGAGCGTCTCCATTGATAGAAAGATGCGTCTCGTCGCCGCTTGGCCAGACATTGCCCCAAGCGTGGAGGTCAGAGGGGCTAATGCCTCTGAACAACCCAACCACAGAGGCCCTTTTAATATCCCTCTCACTTACGGGGAATGGTTTAACCTGCGAGAGGGCGATGTGATCGATGTGGACATCGCTATCGGTGAACGCCCAGGTGGCAAAGTCGGCTTCGTTCTCATGCTTGAGAAAAAAGGAGAAGAGTACCAGCAAGCCCCTGATGGTAGGAAGATACTACCACCCTTTGTCTTTGGACAACTACAGCCCTCCGATCTCGATTATCTTGAGAATTTCCCAGGATGGCGCTGGGACACTCATAAAATTCTGCCCTTCCATGCCGCAGACTAAACTGACAAACAAACTGTACAGAAGAATGACAGAAGCACGGATGGTCAGAATAGAGGGTCAAACCTTATCCATAGGGCATCGGCCCTAAGGAAGTACTCCACTTTGCCGTTTTGCTAATAAGAATCACCTTACTCTTAACACATCATGTCATTACACGCTCAATTAAGTCCGGAAGCTGCTCAAAAGTTGCGCGAAAGTCAGCGTAACTCCACCATCATGTCCATCATGATTGCCCTGCTAGCCTGTGTCCTTTTGGGACTCATTATGGCCTTTATTTTGCTGAGTCCTGAGTTCAAAACGACTCCTGAGATTATTACCTTCAATGCAGGCTCAGAAACCAATGAAGCTATAGAAAGACCTGAGATCAGTAACGCTGTTGAGCGTAAACCATCTGCACCCAGCTCCTCTAGTAGCCGCGTCATTGCCGCTGCCAACATGAGCAGCGTATCTATTCCCAACCCACAGTTTGAAGCCACCACGCCCAGTCTTGATTTTGGTGACGGAGACGACTTCGGCACAGGTTGGGGCAATGGAAGTGGTAGCGGTGCTGGTGGAGCCGTCGGAGGCTTTGGCTCACCTAACAAGGTCGGCGGAACTCTCACAGGCTACCTCTATGACTTCAAACAAACAAGCAGAGGCACTCCTGTAAGAGGATATGATACAGGCAACCGTTCTCACTTCACGGATCCTGTAGAATCTATCCAGCGAGCACGCTTCAGCGAGTCCTCATTCAGAAAGTATTTCAAAGCTCCACAAGCTTTGTACGTACGCTACATCGCCATCCCATTCTCTAACGCAAACGATGGCCCCAAGTTCTTTAACGCCGAAAAACAAGTCAAGCCAAGTGGCTGGCTGGTACACTACTCAGGCTCCATCAAAGTCCCTGAAGACGGAGAATATCGCTTGGTCGGCTGCGGTGATGATTACCTTGGGGTATCCATTGATCGCAAGATGCGCCTCGTAGCACCATGGACTGACCTCCGTGAAATCCTTGATGTCCCTGGCGCCAATGCACGCAAGCAACCTAACCACAAGAGCCCATTTGGAATCCCACTTGTGTATGGTGAATGGTTCTCACTGAGACAAGGCCAGACCATTGATGTGGATGTAGCCATTGGTGAGCGTCCTGGTGGTAAGGTCGGCTTCGTTCTGATGATCGAGCAGAAAGGTGAGGATTACAAAAAGGCTGCCGACGGACGCCCAATTCTTCCTCCTTTCGTCTTTGGCCAGCTCACTCCAGGAGACCTCGACTATCTCGAAAACTTCAAAGGCTGGAAGTTCGATACCCACAAGATCCCCATGTTCCAGACCGTGGACTAGACATCTTCAGAAACGATCTCTCTCATAGAAACAAAAAGCCCCGGATCTCTCCGGGGCTTTTTCATGATCACATCCAAAGACTAGCGCTTTCGCCTAGCTAGAAATCCAAGGAATGAAACTGCAAACAGTCCCGAAGTCGAAGGTTCAGGCACAGGGACTGCATTCAAGACAATCTCTCCCTGAGTCAGAGCCGTGTCGTAAACTTTCACTTCATCCATTCGGCCAAACATATTCTCTGCCCCTGTCGACTTGCCACCCAGCTTTACTTCAAAGCCGGTCGCCTCCTCGATATAATTGACGGTGGCCGTCGTATTACCGATCTCATTGCCGTTTAAATAGAAAGTTATATCGTCATTATTGACCGTTACAGCCACGTGATACCACGTACCTGCGGTAAGGGATGCGGACTGGTTGAAATCCTGCGCGCCCAATGTCGTAAACCGAAGACCACTGCCATTGGTACCGAAGCGCCAACCATCACTGCCCCCACCCTGCACACTAGAAAAAATAGATTGCACCCCCGTGATGTTATCGAGGTTAATCCAAGCCATTACCGTCATGGTCCCGTCAATCCGGTTACCTCCGGTTCCTGGCTCCAAGAGGGCATCAATGGCAGCTTGTCCAGCCCCACCAATATTGTAGTTTCCGAAATTGCTGCCATCGGTTCCGAAATCAATCGAAGTACCCATCGCAGCTGCCTGGCCGGCGGAGACATTGATTGCCCCATAGGTGCCAGCCCCAACAGTCGGCTGGCTATAGATACGGCCAGTACCAGCATTAGCCGGAGTGCCGTCATAGCCATTACCGGAAGAGTCGAAGGCGCCTCCGGATGACTCATTGAGTTCATAGCGGGCGATGAGAGCAGCCTGTGAACAGGTCAGGGAGGCGGTAAGTGTACAAAATACTAGAGTGGAGGTTAGATAATTCATGAGAGGTATAATACGAATCAACTCGTAGACTACGGCTCTCTAACTTTGACGTCAAGATGCATTCAAGGCAGATTTAGCTATCCTCTTTCATGTGCACGGCATAACGAATAGCCAATAGACGAATCACAGCAGTGATCAGCGCAGAGAGCACCACACTCACCTCCGGCTGCACTCCTAGGTTATCTAACCACAACATCAAACCTGCTCCTAACAGGGCCGCAGTGGCGTAAATTTCTTTCCTAAAAATCAGCGGGACCTCATTGCGGATAATGTCTCGAATAACACCACCAAAGGTCGCCGTCACCATACCCATCATCATACAGCCCCACCAGGCCAGGCCTGCATCACCAGCAGCACGAGCCCCAACACAGGCAAACAACCCCAAGCCCAAGGCATCCACCACACTGACCTCGCGCTGATAGCGTTCCCAAAGACGCTCATAGAGGATCGCCGCAAGCACTGCCACGATTGATACTACAATGTAGTCTGGTGCCCGGAAGATAGGCGGAGGCGTATCTCCCAGCATCATTGATCTTAAGGTTCCTCCACCTGTACCAGTGATCAAGGCCAGCAAAAACATCCCTAGGTAATCCATCTTCACCTGCCGCGCTGCCAAAGCCCCCGACACGCAGAAAAAGAAGGTCCCGATAATGTCCCACCAATAAAACATCTGCCTCCTTCATAACTCCCCCCCTTTACTCTTCAACCTTATTCCCTCAAAAGCAGCACACCGCTTTCAACAAGAACAAGGGAAAGACTCCTGAGACAGCACACAGAATGACCAAATCAAATTCAGCAAAGATGAATAAACTGTTCTTTTCTAAGACTTGAAAGACAGACATTCACAAAGCAAAGTCACCTTCGTGAACTCAGACCAGGCATTCATGCAAAAGTGGCTCAAACGCCTCCGCAAAGACCTTTCCCAGAGCGGGCGCCTTACAGAGCTCACCATGCACTTGGCCGACAATGATCCCGAGAGAGCTGAACTATGGCGCACCAAAGTCCGTGCCATCTTGGATGAGGAAGAAAAAGCCGGCACAGAATTCGTCCTCGCCGTCGACCGCTGGATTACTCTCAAGCCTAAGGCCACCAAAGGCCCCGCTAGTAACGATCAACTCGATTTACTCTAGAGTCCTCACCTCTGGCCCCAGAATCTCTTCCACTTCGGCTTGCGCGTAGTTGATCTCCAATGCTGGAGCGCAGATGCGAACACCAAGCTTCCATTTGTCAGGCCCGACTTTGAGCATGGCAAAGAGTAGATGCACATCTCCCTTCTTCAAATCCCAGGGCGAGGTATCCTCAGCATGTTGCCACCCCGCCTCCTGAAACCGAAGCAGAAGCTCCACACGATCATCCTGCTTGAGGGCATGATAGAACAACTCTCTGATTCTCTCTCCATTCTCTGAAATGAGTGAAGAGAGGCGAATACTGGGCACCAGACTCTTCAGAAGGCGTCCATAACTCCGCGTGTAGAAACAGCGAGCCCAATGCCTCAAACGCGGCTGTAACCACTCGGCCACACGCAACTTAAGTTCAGCACGTGGCGATTTAAACTTCGTATACAAAGCACGCCGCGGCATCATGCCAACCTCCACTTGCTGATAGCCAGACAACCCAGCGGCTCCAAAATAAATCACACTCCCATCACTTACCCCCATCGGCTCCCCTGTGTATACCCGTCCACGCCAATGAGCGCTGACCCCACCTCGAAATCGCTCTGGATGATCACGCTTAAGGATGGCCTCAGCTTTACCATATCCCCACTGCTGTTTCAGATAGCGGTAGAAAGTCGTTCTCCTACGGTGCCACACAAAAGCAGCCCCCTCGAAACCTATCTTGTAGCCACCCTCCTCCAGTCGCCAACAGAAGTCCACATCATCACCTGCCACCAAGTAGGCCGCACGAAACCCCCCAAGAGCCTCAAACACCGCCTTGCGCACCGTCAGATTACACCCTGGAATATGCTCGGCCAATTCATCGCTGAGCATCACATGGCTTGGCGCTCCAGGGGCACTGGCCACCACGGCCTCATCCTCAAAAGCTGGCTCTGGCGGGATATTGGGTCCCCCGAGTGCATCCCAACCATGCTCCGCGTAACCACGTGCCAGCCAATGTAGCCAACCACGGTCAACCTCGCAGTCATCATCAGTATAGGCTAGGATTTCCCCTGTGGCCGCAGCGGCCCCGGCATTACGAGCCACACTCAGGCCTCCGTGATTCGCTTGCACCAATTTCACGAAATCAAAGCTCCGCACGACCTCCAAAGTCCCGTCCGTGGAACCATCGTCCACCACAATCACTTCATAGTCTGGATAATCCACCTGCCTGAGAGACTCTAACGCCGCACCGATACGTTCCTCACCATTATAAACACAAATGATGACCGAAATTCTCGGCTTCTCGAAATCAGTTCCTTCCGGCTTGCCAGCTACTTCTAAAGCGGGCTTTTCACTCCCGTCCCTGCGAACGAGGCCAAAATCCCACTCCCTTTCCTCCCGTTCACCAATCCTCCAACGGTCACTCCAGGCAAACACCGTACACCCGGCCATACCGGCATCCACCGCCTCTAGGTAAAACCACTTCAACGCTTCTCGCTGTTTCTCCTCTGCATTTCTCCGGGTATCGAGCCCGAACTCGGTCAAGAGCACTGGTCGGTCACCGGCCAGATGATGCAATCTCGGCAAGTAGCCTGCCAGCTTATCCCTCTCCTCCAGGTATATATTAAATGCGGTAAAATCCGCGTTACCCGGCTCCAGATACTCGGAACTTGGGTAGTTTGCATACCCAACCAACAACCAAGGTGCAATCCTCCGGGCTTCCTCGATCAAATCCTCCAAGGCCGTCTTGACCTGAGCTGGCCCCATCCACCGTGCCAGATCCGAGGGCACCTCATTTGCCACAAAAAACGCAACCACCGCCTCATGCTCCCCCCACTCTTGCAGAGCCATACGGATATTCAACCGCCCTTCCTCCAGCCACGTACGGTTCGGTCCACCAAGAAACAAGCGGTACCATTCCCAGCTCACCCCTGCCATGACCATCAAGCCATTCTCCTGAGCCGCATCCAGCAGCTGCCGATTGGGAGCCTCATAGAGGCGGATCGTATTGAAGCCGGCATCCGCCACACGCCTCAGTTCGGCGAAGTGGTCAGGCTGCGGATCAGGAAAGGGACCATAGGTCACCGCATTCACGAACAGGCGCTCTCCGCCCCTGCGGAAAAACTTCCCGTCCACTTCCAGCCGTGTCCCTCTCTGCGTCATCATTAGGACTCTACGTCAACTAACAGGCAATTTTGAATTTTAAATTTACAATTTACGGCATAAACCTCCCTCATGCTTCGCACGGATGACTTCGACTACCACCTCCCCGAAGAGCTGATCGCCAGCCAACCGCTGGAAAACCGAATCGGCTCGCGCATGCTCGTACTGCACCGGGACACCCAGACCATCGAGCACCGCCAGTTCTCCGACCTTCATGAATACTTCACCCCTGAAGACCTCCTTGTGCTCAACAACACCAAGGTCATCCCTGCCCGCGTCTTCTCCAATGACGGCAAGATCGAACTCGTTGTCGTTGACCGCCAGTCCGCTACCCAGTGGACCTGCATGGTTCGCCCTGGTAAAAAGATGAAACCAGGCCGCACTGTGGAAGTCGGTGAGTCCACCGGTACCGTTCTCGAAACCCTGCCAGACGGCAACCGCATCATCGAGTGGGACAAACCGGTCGATCTGGATACCTATGGCAAGCTTGCCCTCCCTCATTACATGGGCCGCGATGCCGAACCTGAGGACCGTGACCGCTACCAGACCACTTTCGCTAAGGAAGAAGGCGCCATTGCCGCCCCCACAGCTGGACTCCACTTCACCCCTGACTACTTAGAGAAGTTTCCGCACACTTTCCTCACCCTTCACGTCGGCATCGGAACCTTCAGACCCGTTATGGCTGAATTCATTACCGACCACAAGATGCACGCTGAGCGCTACTACCTTTCCAAAGAATCGGCCAAAACCATCAACAAGGCAAAAAGTGTCACCGCCGTGGGTACTACGGTCACCCGCGTCCTGGAATCCCTTGGCAGAAAGCAGAACTTACTCACTGAGGCAGAAGGAGAAACAGACATCTTCATCAACCCTGGCTTTGAATTCAAACAAGTCGACAGACTGCTCACGAACTTCCACCTGCCCAAGTCCACGCTGATCATGTTAGTCTCTGCTTTTGCCGGGCGTGATTTTACACTCCGCGCCTATAAGGAAGCTGTCGAAAACCGTTACAGATTCTTTAGTTATGGAGACTGCATGCTGATCCTGTAAACAATTCTGCGTTCCCAAAAATCTTATTGACGCGAGCAGGCCAGACACCTTAACTCCTCGCGTTATCAGCCCTCGTTTGGGTTTATACCTACTTCATCCCATGAAACCTTTAAAACTCATTAAATCATTCTGTAAGCTGTGTGCCGCTTCTGCAGTAATTGCTTCCTCCCTGACGATTACAAACTGTGGCGGTGGCGTTGGTGGCAGTGGTAGCGAAATCACTATTCGTCCTAAATCTCTATCCGGCCTCAGACTCGAACTCGACGACAGAGCCGCATCTCTAGAGTTCTACCGTTCAGCCTTATCTGAATCTGCGGTGAATAATGGCGATTTCGAAGAAGGTGCACTTATTTACAGCCAAACTGAGCCTATTGTCACCAGACAGATGCTCAGTGGTACATTCTTCAGCGTGAACTACCCTGAATCTACAGCGGAGATCACCTACAGATACACCGCGATCAACAGGAACACAGGACTCCTTCAGGTTATCTGTTCTGATGCCGGCTATATCCACCCATCAGATTCATCCCCACAGGTCCGTATTCGTTATTACTCACAAACAACAGCGTACAAGAGTACCACAAACTACTTCGTTACCTTCTCTTCTGATGGGAACTTCCTCACGAACATTCAAATGCGGGTAGCACCTAACGAGCTCCTTGATAACCAAGAGTTTAGCACCTATCAATACAGCCCCCTCTTTGGATGGCAGCCTGCACCAGGATTAATCACCACAATTCAAGGTGCCACCTACTTCATGGACGGCAACATCGTTAAATTTGACGGTTCACCAGTTGAGACCAACTATGACATCCTAGATGTTGACAGACAAAACAGCCAGATTGCTCTCGACTCCTTGGATGAAAGAACCATCTTCTTTACTCCTGACAACCCAGCTATTGAGCCATTCAGTGTCACTTGTGCAAACGATCCGTTCGAGATCGACCCATCATTCACCGAAACAGGTATTGCCACCATCTTTGACGATGACAACGTCACAGAAATCGGAGCTGGCACATACACCTATGAGAAAATCCCAGGTACTGATGATGGTGAATTCATCATCCGTGACAGTCTTATTTACAACAATAAATATCGCCTCAACTTCCGCACCAAAGAATCAGGCGATATTGATGAACTGATTCAACGCGCAACTGGTTTCTACGAAATCAAAGGTGGAGACATGGCTGGTGAAACCGGCTTCTTCACAGTCCGCGACACCAGAAACGTCCGATAACCAGTCAGATTGACTTCACCGAATTATTAGATGGTGAGTTCTCTCTCCAAAAGTCTCAGATGCACGACAGCCCTGTCGTGCATCTTTCTTTTTTCTCTCCCAGCTTGTGTTGATTCTCGCCTGAGTGAGCGTTTGAATGCTCACCAATTGGACCAACAAGCTGCTCACGCTGACCTAAAGAGCAAAGTATTCTCACAAGACTATACTTCGCTCCGATGGAACGAAGCCGTCAAGATGGCGCAGGAGCGTAATCTGAATTATAAAAGCCAGCAGTTTTCATACTACCAGACTACACAGAGACGCAGTAAACTCTGGAAAGGCCTCGTACCTAGAGTATTCACTTACGTGAATATCAGCAGCTCGATAGATGAAATCGCAGATATCACCAGCGATGACCTATCCCTAAACATTGCGTCTAGCCTGAACATTCCCAATCCTGTTCAGTTTTACTCACAGCTATACTCGATCGCTCTGCTTGAGATCCAGTCGAAACATCAACTGGAAATACAGCGCCGCCAGCTCGTGATTCAACTTTATTCCCTTTTCATCCAGCATCAAGAACTTGAGAGGCGCACTCAAGAACTTATTGAACTGGGAAAGTCCTTGGAATCTCTGAGTCCAAACAAGCTCATCACAGCTATTGAGACACTTGAAGCAGGCAAAACACAAGTCATTAACGCCAGAGAAAGACTACGCGTCTCAACCAACTCGATGCTGAACACTCCAGGCAAAAACTGGAAACTCACTGGCGCGATCCCAAAAATCTCCTACGAAAAGAAAATCGATAAACTCTCCTTCAAGAACGGCTATGGCCTTATCGGCCTCAAACTCCAAGCCATTCAAATAGAAGGCATACTCATCAGCAAGCTGGATGCTCAGATATCTCGCCTTCCTTCCATCTCAGTCGGCATGACCTCCCCGCAACTCTACAGCAATAACAGCGAGCAGAACTTCCAATTCAATGCCGCTGATTACGAGCTATTCACAGGACTTTCTAAATCCATTGATCTCACCGATATCTTCAGCACAGAAAATATCAGGAACGCTAACTTCCGGGCAAAAACCAGCCGTGACCAGCTACTCCTGAGTATGGAATCTGAAATCTCTCGACTGGAATCCACCAAAGCTCTCTACAAAAGACTCATCCAGAGACGGGAGACAATAAGAAAGCAGGTGAATACTGGCCTATCAGCAGACACCGTCGCCCTACCAGCCTTGGTAAGTCAACAAATCAGAACTTATCAAAGCGCCCAGAAAGAACTTGAGAGCCTTGAAAAACAAATCACACAACTCGACATCCAACTTTGGGTCTGGGATGACACTAAATGGTAAACACACTATGCTAAGATCACTCTTAACTAGTTTAGCTCTGATTTCCACTTTCGGCACACAACCAATGCTGCGGGCCGAGGATGTGACCTCCAAATCAATTCAAGAGTATCCTACATCCAGAAAGATATGGCTATCCCTAGAAGACGGGCTTATCCAACCAGCTAACCTGAAACAGTATCGCTCCCTCTCGGAAGGATATATCACATTCCTCAAACCCAATGGAGCTGAACTGCAAGAAGGTGAGACCTGGGCAATCATTGACAAAGATCAACTAGATCTCGAATCTCGTGCCCTAGAACTGGAAAAAAAGAAAGTCAGCAAAGCTCTCGATGATCTGCAAGAGGAACAACAAGCCTTCATCGACAAACAGCTCCTTAATCTTGAGGCCTTAAAGTTACAACGCATCGAGTTGAAAGCGTCACTGGAGAATTCTTCTCTGCCAGATAAACTCAAAGACAAAATTCGTGAAGCCTTGACCAAGCTAGACGAGCAGGAAGCTCGCCTGCAAAAGTCAATCAAGCCAGAAAACCTAGAAAGCGAGCTTCAACTAAAATCCGAAGAACTCACCTTGTCCTTGGATAGAAAAATCAGAGCTCACGAAAAACTGGAGAAACGCTCCCACCTCAAGGCCGACTTCCAAGGCACCCTCACCATCTCACTGGATGAGACCCAAGACCCCAATTTCGTCAACAAACCTCAGTGGGTAGAGATTAACAAACTCTACGCGTCCATCACAAACGACTCCCACTACGAAATCGAAGTCACCAATCGGAATCCGGCTTTTAACTCACATGATCGCAGCAAGCTGATCGCGATGGTGGACGATGGCGTGAGCAGGCAACTCATCAGAGCTAAATACAAAGAGCTACGTACCAAGGACACTGGTGGAGCCATTCGAGATTTTCATATCTTCACCATTCCTGAGAAGCATTCCGAATTTGCGGCAAAAAACTCCGGTGAAACACGAACCATTTTTCTCTACCTTACCCTGGAAGAAGATTGCTACGTGATCAAAAAGAACCAAATCGCGCTCACAGCCCCAAAAGTCCTCCAGACTGAGGGCTGGCCAGGCCTGATTAAGCACTTATACCCTGGCTACAAACTACTCCATATTGGCCCAAAAACTCTTGCTGTAATCAAGGACGATGGAAATAAGCATTAATAACCTTACATACCGTTATCCAGGCAGCCAGACTCCCGTCTTTGAGAATTTTGATTTTGAAGCCAAGCCTGGCATCACACTTCTGTGCGGCTTTTCAGGTTGTGGCAAAAGCACCTTGCTACGTCTCATCGCGTCACTCATCAAACCACAAAAAGGCACTATATCCACGACTACTCAGCACCGTTGGAGCTCTTCAGCTTATCTACGCAATGAGGTGGGCTTCGTGTTCCAGCAATTGAACCTACTCCCTCTGGCAAGTGTTGAACGAAACATACGCCTCACGGCGCAGTTAGCATCTAAGCCCCAATCTATTGCCGATGATTGGATTCACATCCTAGGTTTGGACCCTCTGCGAAAAAAGAAACCCACTCAACTTTCAGGTGGCCAGCAACAGCGGGCAGCCATAGCCAGAGCTTTATCGAAAGCACCTTCTATCATCTTACTAGACGAGCCGACCTCTGGCCTTGATGACCTTAACACAACGGTCATCTCTAATGCTCTGAAGGCCAAGATCCCTAGTGACGCCATATGCCTGATCGCTACTCACGACCATCGCCTAGAAACCATCGCCCATGAAATCCTTGATTTTAATACCTTCCTACCTATGGAAGAACACCTTAAAGAGATGGTTTGAAAATCCGATTTCGCCGTTGAGCAAAATCCTTGTCCCATTTCTCCTAGGTCTATTAGCCACTCTGGTACTTATTTTCTTTGCTGAATCTGAAGCTCAAATGCGTCAGAAGCTCAAAGAAGGTAACAGCTTCGACGTATACATTACCGAGCAATCCATCTCCCTAGATAATCGCTTACGCGCTCAAACGAGCATCGAAGACGAAGAGATGTGGGCCAACTACTATACACCGGATAACGTGCTCTACATCCGCCAAATTTTTACCACTGTCCAGTGGAGGCGCCACCAAAAACAAATCCCTGTTATCGTCTACGGCAGCAGCCTTCCTGAACTTGATACATACAGAGAAGATCTAGAAGCTCCGACAATCTGGCTATTATCTAAATACGCTGAAAATCTGGAGAGCAAGGAAGCGATACAGCTCGGCGGTAAACAAATAACCGCGATACCCAAATCCATACCTCCACGCCTACAGGCAATATTGAATGAAGATACAATAGTCGCGATCCCCATCGAGATAGCTCTACCCATCTTGAGAGAAGGTTTCACCGCTCATGTTCATGCGCGTTTCGACAATATTGAAGACGTTGAAAAATTCGTAGAGCGAGCAGAAGCATTCTATAGGATCGAAAAGCGCAACTACCAGCTATTTTCTGCACTCCAAGTCCTTCAAGGACTTAAGAAGATTCAACAAATTCAGCAAGCATTTCGGATAGGGATTGTCCTGAGCTGCGGTTTAATTCTAGCATTGATTTTAGGCACCATTGCTTGGCTTGAATATCGCCAAGAAGTCTATCTGCTAGCTCTACTCAGAAGCTTTGGAACACCACGCTTACTACTACTCGTACACGGATTTCTGGAAAATCTTACCCTAGTCTCTCTAGGCATATACCTTTCCTTCATCACCTGGAAACCAATCTATCGATTAGTCCAGGAACGCTCGGCAGGCTTCGACCTCAATCCCGCCGACTCTATCACCCTGCCAGGTACTGATGCTCAAATCATATTATTGGCCGGCATTGCAGGGGTCGGCATGGCCATGCTCCCCGTTGCTTTTGGACTCAGAAAACCAACAGGCCTTATCCTGCAGTAAGCAGCCATCACCTCTAATGGTGAACGCTAGACTGATGATTCTGTAATTTTTTTGCGTGCAAAGGTGCACCTGTATCCTCTAATGTTCTTGCCAATGTCGCTTTTGCCTCAATAGCTTCCAATCAGAAACTATGAGATCACGTGAAAATCGTGACACGGCAGACACACCTTCAAAGCCTACATAACATGAAAAAACGCTTCATTGTAACTCTCGCATCCGGAGCCTTCCTGAGTCTTGTACTCTGGAAGTTAAGCTCCGATCCGTCACCTCAATCCCCGGTCGGCACACCCCAGGCCACCAGTGGTCATGAGAGCTCATCACCTCAACAAGTCAGCACCCCAGAACTGGCTGAGGGTGACAATCCAGAGATGTTACAGCAGGTCACAGGCAAGGAACTTGCCGAATTTCAACAACGCAATTTAACAAGTGTGCAAAAAGAAAGGCTTGACCTCTCCAAGCGATTCGATGTCCAGGAAGTTCAGAAAGTGGTCTGGCTAGATCCTGCTTCCGAGCGCAGCAGAAGACGTATCCGTTTCGTTAAGGCAAACTTCAAGTACCCAAATCTCCTCTTCGAAGAGGTGGTTACCACAGATCCTGATACCGGAGAAACTATCGTTCGCACGACAAGAAGTGCCGTTGCAGATCACCTTACGGTCGGCCTCAATGACAATGTTGACCCAAGCGTTGTTGCCGAAGCATTACAGGGCCTCGGCTACACAATCCGTAAACAACGTCCATACTACCTCATTGCTGAGCTACAAAACTATACAGCTCCGAATGCACACGAGATCAACATCGCCAAGATCGAGAAGAATCTCCCCAATCTCGTCAAATTTGCAGACTACGACAACCTTCGATACAGCGCAGCCACTTTCCCCAACGATCCTCGTTTCAGTGAAGTATACGGACTAGACAATACGGGTCAGACAGGTGGCACGAGCGATGCTGACATCGATGCACCTGAAGCATGGGACACTCGCAGTAGTGCAGCTGACATCGTGGTAGCCGTAGTCGATACTGGTATCAGACGCACCCACCAAGACCTCAGCGCAAACATTTGGACAAACCCTACCAACCCAAGTGAATGGGGTATTGATGCTGTTGATGGCGATCCCAACCCTGATGATGAACAAGGCCACGGTACGCACGTCGCAGGGACTATCGGGGCTGTTGGTAACAACGGCCTTGGGGTAACTGGTGTCGCTTGGGACGTTCAACTCATGACTTGCCGAGTACTGGGTGCTGATGGCACGGGAACAAACTCAGACATCGTTGACGGCTATGAATATGCCCGTACTAAAGGCGCCCACCTCATCAACGCAAGTTTGGGAGGCCCTCAGGCGGATCAGCTTGCGTTTGAAGCCATCCAGAGATGCTTGAATGACAACATGGTTTTCGTAGCTGCTGCAGGCAATGATGCAGCGAACAACGATACTACCGGCAGCTTTCCAGCGAACTACGATCTTGGCAACATTGTGTCAGTTGCCGCAATCAATCATGACGACGCTCTCGCGACATTCTCCAACTACGGTGCAACCAAGGTTGATATTGCTGGTCACGGTGTGGACATTCTCTCAACCTCATTTACTGGTGACGACAAGTATGAACTAAACAGCGGCACATCCATGGCAACCCCACAGGTGGCTGGTGCAGTAGCACTTGCTTACGCTCAGTTCCCAGGAGCTGGTTACAGCGAGATTATTGCACGCCTGTATGGCTTCTCCACACCGATTCCATCCTTGAACGGCAAAATCGCTACCGGTAGTAAACTGAACCTCAATTTATTGCTTAATGGCACACTTGACGTAGATAACGACAACTTTGCCGACGCCATAACCATCCCTGACTTGGGCGGCTCATACACGATCATCGATATGAACATCGCTACACGCGAACAATTCGAGGATGAGCTAAATCTCAAATCAGATAAAACAGGATCCCACAGTGCTTGGTATCAGTGGACTGCCCCTCACACAGGTAAGGGCATGATCACAACTACAGCCACTACCGGTCCTGCACTTGCTACCTTATTCCTTGGCGACTCCATCGAAACTCTTGAAAAGGTCTACAGCACAACAGACATCGTAACATCCTCTCCCAAGAAGAGTTACACCTTCCCTATCAGTTTCGAAGCTGGTCAAGTATTCACCATCATGATGGATGCCAAGGATACGACCACCACCAACCAAGGAAGTATCTCGCTTGTGGTGTATCCTGATAACGACCATATCTCTAATGCCATAGTAGTTACTGACCCCGCATTTTCAACCAATGGCAACAACTCCAACGCAACCATTCAGCACTTCGAAATCGATGGCAGCAGAGATGCTGGTGCAATTGATCACGGCTTCGGTAGCGGGATCAGCGTATGGTGGAAATGGAGAGCTCCATTCACAGGTAATACCACCATCTCAGCATCAGGCCCTCAAGGTGTAGGTGTCGCAGTCTATAAAGGCTGGCCGCTCACAGCAGGAGGTACCAAGTCTGAAGGGCCATGGATTGCTGTCACGGAAGAATCCACTGCGGGCGACACCAAGAGCTTTGAGGCAAAGAAAGGAACAATCTATTACATCGTGGTAGACTCAACTAATCCTGGAGACATCACTCTTACCAATACGCCATCCGTCTCCCTACTTTCTATCAATACAGTAGGTAACGGATCACTAAGCCAGTCTCTCAGCGCACCGCAATACTACACTGGCGACATTGTGGAATTCACACCATCTGCCGCTCCTGGCTGGAGCTTTGCCGGATGGCAGGGAATTGACTCCGTAGACACCACAACAGGCGTTGCATCAGTCACCATGGCTACCGACCGCACGGTGACAGCAGTCTTTGAACAGACTCTTGACGCATGGAAAGAACTCCACTTCGGCTCTGAGCTTGCTGCTTCTATCAACAACTACGATGACCCAGACAAGGACGGACTGACTAACCTTCAGGAATACCTACATGGTTCTGATCCACTGAATGCATCAGACAACGGCAAAGTGGAGTCCCATCTCACTGACGACTGCCTCTGCATCATCTACTGGAAGAACATCGGCGCAGTTAGCCCACTCAACATCGTGCCCGAGCATAGCTCAAACATGAGTGACTGGCTTTCCGAAGGAATCACCGAGGAGGTTCTCGAGTCTACCTCTCAAAGGGTGAAAATCAAAGCGATGCTTCCTATGGAAGAGGGAGAAAATGGCTTCATACGACTTAATTACGTTGAATAGCACGATTCTCGTAATTCACCATTAAACAATCTAAGCTCCAAAGTTTACTTTGGAGCTTTTTGCTTACTGGACTCATGCTAGAATTAAGTATATCCGAGAGTCACAAGCCATGAGCCTCCAGAAATCTTTTTTAGACCCTGCCACCACTTCACTTAAAGTTTGCGGTGTGACGACCCCAGCAGACGCGCATAAACTTGTCGAACTGAGAGTACCTGCCCTTGGGATCAATTTCTGGCCAAACTCCAAACGCTACATCTCGCCTGATCTCGCTACCCCCTTTCTCAAGGAACTAGCTGGTGACATTGTCCGCGTCGGAGTATTTGTAAACGCCGATCCCGAGCTTCCACTCCGCTTGCTGGAAAGTGGCGTCATTGACATCGCGCAGTTTCATGGCGACGAGGAGCCTGACTACACCGTGCCATTCAGGGACGCGCAACTCCCCTTCATCAAAGCCGTGGGTGTCAAAAGTTCTGACTCCCTCACCCACATCGCTGACTACGGCGCCACCGCCATCCTACTGGACGCACACGCTCCTGGCGTCTACGGAGGAACAGGTGATGCCTTTGACTGGAACCTAGCTAAAAAGGTCATCGCAGATTATCCGCAGCTTCCTGTGCTACTCGCAGGTGGCATCACCACAATCAATGCAGAGTCCGCCGTCCATGATGTCCGACCAGCTGCGCTGGATGTCGCATCTGGATCTGAATCGGAACCTGGCGTGAAAGACTTCGATAAAGTCCAAGCTCTACAGAGCGCCATCCTGCGCGCACGCTAAACGCAATTTTCTTGCAATAAGAACACCTCCTACGCTATCTCTAGCAGCAGCCAAGCACAGGCTGCCCCTCTCCTTCCCTTTGGTTTCACCTTATCATTCACTTATCCAAAACAACCCATGAAAGGCTCACCAATCATCGCCACCCTGATCGTTATCGTTGTTCTTCTCGGACTCTACACCGTCACCCGCACCATCGTCTTAGGCGATGCTGACAAAGCCCAAGCTGCACACGCAGGCCATGACCACTCCGGTCACGATCACGCGGCACACGGCAGCACGGGCCATGACGACAGCTCAGTGGAAACACAATTTGAGATCATTTTCTCCTCCAAGCCGAAGTCCCTTAAAATCACCAATCCAGTTACCAAGCAGGAAATCTTCAACACCTCCGAGATTGATTCCGTAGAGTGGCTTGGTGAAGCTGCCATCAGCCTGGAAGGACATGTGGTTGAACTCCTGGTTGACGTGGAGTGGGAGAACCCTGGCGCAATGAATATGGCAGTGATTACCCTCAGCCCTGCACAGCATGCCTCCCGTGAAGTCACGCTACGCAGCGAGGACAACATCTCTGACATCGCCAAATTCAATTGGTAAAACTCTAACTACCTCCCAACCATTCAACACGCCGATCATCAATGCTGCGCCCATCATCACGACCACCACGACCTGGTAGTCGATGATCTCTGCGTTCAGTACCGGCGAGTGCGTGCGCTGGAGAACATTTCGTTTCGCACATCTTGCGGTAACCGTGTAGCCCTCGTTGGTCCCAACGGTGCGGGTAAATCTACACTCATCAAATCCATCGCCGGCCTGCTCAGGAAGTCCTCAGGCAGAATCAGCTGGCGCGGCACCCCGGTTCGCAAGTGGTCATCGGAGTTTGCCTATCTTCCACAACGCGAGGATGTCGACTGGGATTTCCCAATTACTGTGAGAGGCCTCGTGGAAATGGGCCGCTATCCCCAGCTAGGATTCTGGCGCAAGTATTCAGATCGAGATGCGGAAGCAGTACATGAGGCCCTGGATCTACTGGATCTACTCGACCTGCAGCACCGTCAGATCAAAGAACTCTCCGGCGGCCAGCAGCAACGTGCATTTATCGCACGCTCCATCGCTCAGGAAGCCCATGTCCTTCTCCTCGATGAACCTTTCACTGGTCTGGACCGCACCTCGTCAAACTCACTGGCTGACCTACTGGAAAAGCTAGCTCATGAGGGGCGCCTCATCATTTCTTCCCATCACGACATGGGCACAGTGAAGACCATCTTCAACCAAGTGCTCCTCCTCAACCGCAAACAGGTTGGATTCGGCCCCGTGGATGAACTCATCACCCCGGATACCCTGAACTCACTTTTCACCCACTAATGGATCTGCTCAACGAAATCTTGGAGAATCACTTCTTGCAGAATGCCATTCTCGGGGCGGCACTCATTGGCTTTGCCAATGGCTTCTTTTCTGGATTCGTCAACCTGCGCAAGGACGCACTCGCCGTCTCCGCCCTAGCACACACCATGCTCCCGGGTATTGCTGTAGCAGTACTCATCACAGGCTCACTCAGCCAGACCAGTGCCTTCATAGGCGCACTCATCGCCTGCCTCGTAGTTGGTCTTGGCTCTGTCGTGGTGAGCCGAAACTCCCGTATCCCCCACGACACAGCCCTCTCCGTCATCTACACCACAACCTTTGCTGGTGGTCTCGCACTTCTGCCTCACCTCCCGGTGGCAAACAGTCTACACGATTGGCTATTCGGCAACATCATCCACATCTCGCAGGAAGATCTGAAAATGGTCTTCATCATCAGCTCCATCACTCTGGTTCTCTGCACACTCTTCATGCGCCCTATTCTGCTCACCCTGTTTGAGCCTAACGTAGCCGCTGCCCAGGGCGTCCCTACCCGCACGATCCAGTACCTCACCTTCACTTTGTTGATTCTGATGCTGGTAGCTTCACTCCAAGCGGTAGGCACCATCCTCTCTGCAGCACTTCTGGTTGCCCCCGCCACCATCATGCTTCTCTTTACGAACCGCACCTCTCTCATTTTCTGGGGAGGCGCCTTCATTGGCTGCATCTCTGGCGTTGGTGGCATTCTACTAGCACTGGCCTTGGACATTCAGGCAGGCCCCGCCATCATCCTACTTCTCGGCATCCTATTCCTGCTGGCCTTCCTCTTCTCTCCCCGCTACGGTATTCTTTTCAGAAAAACAGCCCACAGTCGCTGACCCTAGAGGGATCAGCCTGTAGGAAATTGACACAGCGCACAGCCACCCAAGATGACCAGCAGAATCCAACAACTCCGCTCCGCCCTCATCTGGCTCGCTCTCATCATCCCCTCAGCCATGCTGATTGGCTCCATCTGTGCAGGCTTCCTCATGAGCTTGCATTACGTCACCGACGCACGCTTTGCCTCCCCATGGTTCATTTACCTCCTTCCACTAGGCGGTCTCCTTGTCGGTTTACTCTATCATCACTTTGGAGGTAAATCTGATGAGGGAAACAACCTCATCATGGATCAGATCCATGCCCCTGGAGGAGGCGTCCCGACCCGTATGGCTCCGCTGGTTTTCCTGGGCACGATCATTACCCACCTCTTTGGCGGTTCTGCTGGACGAGAGGGTACAGCGGTGCAAATAGGAGGAAGCATCGCGAGCACGCTCTGTCGCAGACTCAGACTAGATCCAGACTCTGTCAAAGTCCTGCTTATGTGTGGAATTGCGGCAGGCTTTGGAGCCGTTTTCGGCACCCCCATAGCCGGAGCGATCTTCGCACTGGAAGTCCTTATGATCGGCCGCATCCGTTACGAGTCACTGCTTCCCTGTCTCATTGCAGCCATCACCGCAGACTGGACCTGCCGTCTCTGGGGCGCGCATCACACACATTACGCCATCTCCTACCTCACCAGCATTGATCCTCCATCCGCCTTCTTTCACCTGGA
Source organism: Rubritalea squalenifaciens DSM 18772 (assembly GCF_900141815.1). Classification (NCBI taxonomy): domain Bacteria; kingdom Pseudomonadati; phylum Verrucomicrobiota; class Verrucomicrobiia; order Verrucomicrobiales; family Rubritaleaceae; genus Rubritalea; species Rubritalea squalenifaciens. The sequence goes on along the minus strand of NZ_FQYR01000004.1, from coordinate 39,253 downwards.
GCTGGGGATATTCCTCAAGGTCATGCTCGCCGCCGTTCTCTTCGGCCTGGCTGGCACGCTCTTCGCCAAACTCACGCACGGCATTGGCCACGTCTTCAAATCGACGATCAAATACCCACCACTACGCCCCTTCATTGGCGGCTTCATCGTGATAGGTCTCTTCCTTCTTGTGGGTACACCGGATTACCTCGGGCTTGGTGTGTGGTCAAACAATCCGGACGCCGTCACCATCTCCTCGCTGCTCAGCTCACCGGAGATCCATCACTGGAGTTGGTTCTGGAAACTGCTCTTCACAGCCATCACCCTTGGAGCCGGCTTTAAAGGCGGTGAAGTTACTCCACTTTTCTTTATCGGCGCCGCTCTGGGAAATGTGCTGGCCTGGGTACTCAATGCTCCTCCGAGTCTCTTCGCAGCCATCGGCTTTGTCGCCATCTTTGCTGGCGCCACCAATACCCCCATCGCCTGCACCATCATGGGAATCGAACTCTTCGGTGCCACCCACGGCATCTACCTTGCCATTGCTTGCCTGATAGCCTATTACGCCAGTGGCCACTCTGGCATCTACATGTCTCAGCGTATCGCGATACCTAAATTCAACGATCAAGACCTGGCCCCCGAAATCACTCTCAAGGAGCTCCACTCCAAGAAAAACAAGCGGAACAAATAACCATAGAAATATTACCATGAGAAACCTCAAAGACGGCATCCGCTCACTCGTGAAGATCGACTTCTACGGCAATGTTCACAAGTACTTCCGTGGCACAGACAAAGACAAGCGCTGCGAAAACGAGGTGAGAATCCTCAAGGCTCTGGAGGAGCGAGGTTGTGATTTCGTCCCCAAGCTCCTCGATTTCGACCTAGCGGAAGACTACATCTGCACCACGAACTGCGGCTCTCCGGCCCCGAACATCTCCCGTAAAAAATCAGACTCTCTCTTTGCCAAGCTCGAGAAGGAATTCGGCGTCCAGCATGACGACCCAGAACCACGCAACATCACCTACAACGAGAAGGAGGGTAAATTCTGTGTGATCGACTTTGAGCTCTCCACCTTGCTCCCCATGCCAGCCATAGAGGAGTCCAGCGAGGAAGAGTAAAAGCCTGAGCATTTTTGTGACAGTGTGTCACAAATTGGCTTTGCAGATTATGAGCGCGATTTCTATTCTGGCGCGTCACTCGATCAACACAACCACACCAGCTCCCATCTAGCAGTGAATCCTAATTTCCTCTGGTCCGCCCGTACAACCTCCGGCAGGCGCAAACCGAAAAACGACGACTCCTGGCTCGCCTTCGCAGCCGGAGCCAAAGGCAGCTGCATGCTACTAGAGGATGGCGAGCACGAGTTGAATACTCACGACCTTATTTTCGCGGTCTCAGACGGCATGGGCGGCGGCAATGCTGGCTACTTGGCATCATCGCTCATTTTAGAGCACATCACCAAGGTCATCCCTCAGACTTTCAAGGCTGCCGCTCAAGGCTTTCACCCTGACTACCTGGAAATTCTGGACCAGAAGGTAAGAGAAATTCACTCTGCTATCAATGAGCGAGCAGATGGAGACCCTAACCTAAAAGGCATGGGTGCCACTCTAACCCTCGGATGGTTCACCCCTGAAAACCTCTACATCGCACATGCCGGCGACTCGCGCATGTATCTTCAACGCGCTGATGACACTTCCCAGCTAACAGAGGACCACACCTTTGCCTGGAGCAAATTTAACCGAGGCGAACTAAATGAACGTGAGTTCCGCCACCATCCACGACGCTCGGCTCTCTTCGAAGTTGTCGGGGGTGGCCATCAGAAAATTCGCCCCTCAGTCGCTGCTGTCCCCTATGCGAAAGGCGATCGCTTCATGATCTGTAGTGATGGTGTTATTGACGGATTATGGGAAAAGCACATCCATTCCGGCTTAAGCCGCAAGGAATCCTCGACAAGCGAGGTCGCAGACGCTCTCATGGCACGCGCAGTCGATAATGCAGGCTCGGATGACACCACCCTGATCGTTATTGATGTCTGCTAATTCCCCATAGGATTTTGACAGACTTGGCACACCTTTTGCTTAATTGCAATTCAACCTCTTGCGGGTCTATTAAGGATGGCTCGTAAACAAAGACAAACAACATATCACAATGGCTAAATACAGACTCGATTATATCTGGCTCGACGGTTACACACCTGTAGCCAACCTTCGTACTAAGTGCTGCATCAAGGAATTCGACGAGTTCCCAACTCTCGAGCAACTTCCTGAGTGGGGCTTTGACGGTTCCTCCACACAGCAGGCTGAAGGCGGTGACTCTGACTGCATTCTCAAGCCAGTAGCAGTCTACCCAGATCCAACTCGCATCAACGGCGTACTCGTTATGTGTGAAGTTATGCTTCCAGACGGTACTCCACACCCATCCAACGCTCGCGCAACCATCGAAGACGATCCAGACACATGGTTCGGTTTCGAGCAGGAGTACTTCCTCTTCCAAGACGGTCGCCCACTCGGTTTCCCAGAGGGCGGTTACCCAGACCCACAGGGTGAATACTACTGTGGTGTTGGCTACAAGAACGTTGGCGACATCGGCCGCCAGATCACTGACGAGCACCTTGAGCTTTGCCTCGAAGCTGGTATCAACCATGAGGGTATCAACGCCGAGGTAGCTATGGGTCAGTGGGAATTCCAGGTTTTCGGAAAGGGCTCCTACAAGGCAGCTGACGACATCTGGATGGCTCGCTTCCTCCTTCTCCGCCTCTGCGAACAGTACGGCGTAGACATCGAGTGGCATTGTAAGCCTATCCCAGGTGACTGGAACGGCTCCGGCATGCACTGTAACTTCTCCACCGCTTACATGCGTGAAACTGGCGGCAAGGAGTACTTCCTCAAGCTCATGGACGCATTCGAAGAGTTCTGTGAAGAGCACATCGCTGTTTACGGTCCTGAAAACGAGAAGCGCCTCACCGGCCTTCACGAGACTCAGTCCATCGACAAGTTCTCTTGGGGTGTTGCTGACCGCGGTGCTTCCATCCGTGTTCCGCACAGCTTCGTTAAGAACGACTACAAGGGCTATCTTGAAGACCGTCGTCCTAACTCACAGGGTGACCCATACAAGATCGCTTCCCGCGTTATCCAGACTATCAACACAGTTGCTAAGTAATTAGGTAGCGCTCGCTATTTATTTCACATTCAAAACCGGCAGGCTCGTCCTGCCGGTTTTTTGTGTTTTAGCTACCGGGTGGATCCATTGGTCTTGAGATTGGAGCATTGATTGGCTTGGGCAGCGGCCCCAGCCCGGCATCACCAACCAGGGCCTGCCGCCTGATCGCACGTGCCATAGCTTCGGCCATCTTGTCTCGGTAACTTGAACTGCGGCTCAAACGCGCATCCGAGTAATTGGACAAATAGCCAATCTCCACCAACACGCTGGGAATTTTGGTGTTCCGCGTCAGTCGGAGCCTCCGGCGCACCTGCCCCCGGCTTCCTCTCTCACTGGGACTCACCCTGGCCATTTCACGCTGCAAGCGCTTTGCCAGGCCGTAGCTATCAACCCGCCAGTAGTAAGTCTCTGGTCCGCGCGAGCTCCTGCCTGAGTGATTGTAATGGATACTTACCAACACTGCCGACTTGTAACGGTTCGCAATAGAGACCCGTTTGTTCAAGTCAATGAAACGATCACTGTCCCGGACCATCACCACTTTAAAATCACCCTGAAGCTTACGCTGTAGCCTGCGAGCGGTATCCAGCGCCACATCCTTTTCTCTTACCCTACGGCCTACGGCTCCAGAGTCATGCCCGCCATGACCAGCATCTATGATAACCGTCTTGAATCCCCTCGGGCCCGGACGGTGCCCCCAGTAGGACTGAGACAGGCTCACCCCTCCAGTCGGAGATGTCACCGTTGTCTCCATAGTACCAGCTTCCCAGTTCCCAGTGGGTGTACACGACACCATAGCCGCCACAAAACCCGTGAGTAATAATCGACACAAACTCATCACCCCACAGAGTCTCACACCTCTCCCCTCCCCTCCAGTGATTTTCCAACAAATCTGTCAGTAAAATCACATTTTTAAATTTTCGTTTGATTTATAGTGAGGCGAGCTTAAGTCCGATCCAAACAACTCAAAACACATGCCCTCAGAACCCAAAATCAAACTCATCAACAGCGCCATCGAAGTCTTTGCCAATAACGGCTACCGTGGAGCCCGTGTCTCTGACATCGTCGCTGGAGCTGATGCCAACATTGCTGCCGTGAATTACCACTTCGGCTCCAAGGAGAATCTCTACATGCAGGCCATCCGCAAGGCGCATGAAATCTCAGAAATGACCTACCCAACACGGGGCAACCTTCCTCAAGATGCCCCCGCGCGCGAGAAGCTCTCAAGCTATGTACGCAGCTGTCTCAAACGCTCCCTGGACAAAGGACCAGCCGGCCAGTTCGGCAGGATTTTTGCCAAAACCATGTATTCGCCTGACTCACCAGTAAAGAGAGTCCTGGATGAAGCCCATGATCTGGAGCTTGACTATATCCAAGAAATGCTGATCGAGTTCTACGGCACAGATGCTCCGGCGGTCATTCAGCTCGCCAAGATCAATGTCGTCTGCCTCTCATCAGTCCTTTCCAACTACCCGATTACCTCCTCCAAAATATTCTCATCTGACCCCTCACCAAAGGAGATCGACTCAATGATAGAGAATCAGGTCAACGTGACCCTGGCAGCACTGGATTCGCTGACACCAGAAAACGCATTTACCCGCTAAGAAAGTACGGCAAAAAGCGCATCAAGCACCTCCCAACTCCACTGGCTGGCGTTCATAATTCCAGCCAGAAACACGCCACCCAAGACAATCAAGGTAAGCCCCTTCATGGCTTTTCTACGGTGCCCACATGCATAATAGACATCTCCAATCACTGGAATAAGCAGTCCAGCGACCAACCACTTTTTCCCCTCCTTTCCTTCACAACACTTGAGCGAAAGAAAACCTCCTAACACAAGTAGAATGGAGAACGCACTCATCACCGTCATCCATGCATGGGGATAGATATAGACGGCGACGAATGACATCAGGCTCAGACCTACCAAGGCACACATCTCCCATCCGAATTCTTCGACGAACTTAGTGTGCCATTTCTCATGTTTCACCTCTACAGGCTGTGTTATCTGCCTGTGGGTTCTCTGGTATTCGCAGAGGTAGACTCCTGTGAGCGGGCACTCATCCGCCCGCCTCCAGTCATTCCAACCTTCATGCCACACCAGATCCTCACTACCGATATAGCCTCCTAGTATGAGCCTGCCGATGGCTTCCATGTCTAACGGCCCAGTCCGCCGCCCATGCAACATGGCATACCAGTATTCTTTCCTCAGCTTCAGCACCTCCTGCTCCTCAATCTGCTTGGGCGGTTTCACCTCTGAGGCACAGAGGCGGTAGACGGGCAACCGCTCAGCTTCTCTCTCCGCATAAGCTCTCACTCCTGCAGAGATCTTTCTCGTGTGGAGCATTTCAGAATGCTTCATCTGACAAACCCCTTGAGGCCTGGTTCTCTCTTCTAAACAGGCAGGCTTGAGCGAGGCGGGCGTGACAGGGCGTACGATCTGGACAATGCCCTCGGTTAATTCGATATCACGCTCGCTCTCACTCAAGGGGAACTCAAGATCTTTGAGTTCCTCCAGAGCTTCATGACAGTCATGGAACCTCTTCTCCGGTTCAGACGATATGAATAACTCCACCCAACTACACAGATCCTCTGCAAGATCTTCTCTCAAGTGAGACAGAGGATGAAAATCACCACCACAATGGGCTGCCATGACTTCGATCGTATCTCTCCCGTCGAAGGGGACTACACCTGCCAGCATGTAGTAAAATAGACAACCGAGAGAATACAGGTCTGTCTGCACGCTATGGCCTTTACCTTCATAGATTTCAGGCGCCATAAACAGCGCGGACCCCACCAACTGCTGCTTGCTACTGTCTGAACTCGGAGACATTCCGAAATCTAATAACTTCACCACCATCCGACTCTCAGAGAGTGAGGCTATCATGACATTACTCGGCTTGATATCGCAGTGTAGTATCTCATGCTCATGCGCCGCAGCCAGCCCGCATAACATCTGTTTGGCTAACACCTTAAAGTCATAGGCAGTCAATAGATGCCGATTCACAAGCTGACGCACCGTCACTCCTGCCACATACTCCATCACTATTTCCGTGGAACTCTCGACTCGTGCCACATCATAGATGGTTACGATGTTAGGATGCTGCACCGCAGCCAAGACTTTCGCCTCATGCAGCAGCTGCTCACGCGGAAAATAGCTGGATGTCCTCTGGTCATGCCGGACACGCTTGATCGCTACTTCTCTGCCCAGAAATTCATCACGGGCTAGAAACACACGACCAAAGCCTCCGGACGCCAGTTCTCCTAGAAAAACATGTCTTGCTGTTGTCATTAGAACCTAAGGGGGGTGTCAGTTCTCGACGCCAGCCACTCCTTACCCCTTGAGATTCTGACGACACACAAAAACAGATTTCTCAGGGGTAGGAAGAGGGGGCAAGTTCAAGAGTAAACGACAAACGCACGTTTAGGTAAAACCATTTAGCATGAACTCTTTGTAACACTTCATTCACATTCCCCCTAGCCCCCAGCGCAGAGGCATTTCCACCAAGCCTAACAGAACACTATAGCCCTGTGAGCAGGCTACGCTTATACTTAAGAAAATCTAAATGATTCGTATTTCCCTGACATTGCTGAAATAGTAATCACTCTCATCTCGTTACCTGTCCTACACACCCTATTGACTCATGAAGATATCACTCTGCATTCTGTCCTGCCTGACCACTCTCGTCGTGGCAGACCCCATACGCGTAGCCTGTGTCGGAGACTCCATCACCTTCGGAGCCGGCATCAAAGAACGCAAAGAAAACAGTTATCCAGCTCAACTCCAGAAACTACTTGGAGACACTTATGAAGTGAAAAATTTCGGCGTCAATGGAGCCACGATGCTTAATGCCGGTGACAAGCCATACACCAAGCAAGGTGCCTACAAAGCCTCACTCGATTTCACCCCGAACGTCGTGGTCATCAAACTCGGCAGCAATGATTCCAAACCTCACAACTGGAAGCACGGAGACAGCTACACCACAGACGCTGCAGCTCTCGTCCAATCCTACCAGAACCTCTCCAGCAAACCGCGCATCATTCTGTGCACTCCGGTTCCCGCTTACAAAAATGACAAAGGCAAGAACGTCTATGGAATTACAGATGAAGTCATCGCCAAACAGCAGCTTCCCAGCCTCATCAATCTAGCTAAAGAAAAGAACCTGGAACTCATCAACCTCCACCAAGAATACGCACTCGAAGGTGCTAAAAAAGCGATCGCAATGACCCCTGACCGCATCCACCCGGGAGCTGATGGAGCCAAGGTGATTGCCGGGCGTGTCGCCTACCAGCTCACTCACAACTACGAGCCTGCCTTTGACATCACCAGCAAGCTGAAGGAACAAGGAATCGAGCCCAAAGTGTCCAACTTCCACGGCTACCGTCAGTACCGCTTCACGACTCCTGACACCAAGCTGAAATGTATCATCGTAGCCCCACACTCTGCGGATACCTCCAAGCCTTGGATCTGGCGTGCTCGCTTCTTTGGCCATCAGCCAGCACTCGATAAAGCTCTGCTCGACCGCGGCTACCACGTCTGCTTTGTCGATGTAGCAGACCTCTTCGGTTCACCAAATGCCACCAAACGCTGGGATCAATTCTACGCGCTGAGCCAGCAACTTGGACTGGGTGCCAAGCCTGTGCTCGAAGGCATGTCCCGCGGCGGCCTCATCATCTTTAACTGGGCTAAGCAGAATCCTGATAAAGTCACTGCAATCTATGGTGACAACCCAGTGTGTGACATCCGTTCTTGGCCTGCCAAAAAGTCCGCACCTCTCTGGAATACCTGCATGAAGCAATATGGCATCACAGCAGAGCAGGCCAAGGACTTCAAAGGTAACCCCATTGATGGACTCGACGCCCTCGCCAAGGCCAACGTCCCCGTCATGCTGGTACTCGGAGCCAAGGATGAGGTGGTCCCCATCAAAGATAACGCACTCATCCTGCAGGAGCGCTACAAGAAGCTCGGTGCTACGAAGATCCACACCTGGATCAACCCCAACACCAAGCACCACCCACACCAGGCTTGCCCGATCCGCGAGCTCCTCAGTGCAGTCTTGTCTGCCGGCGCACAAAAAGCGGGCTCAACCGTGAAATAAGCAGCGCTTACTCCCCCATTTCACGCAGCTTATTAAGGTACTCGTTTTTAGGTTCAGGCTTCAGCGGCCTGGCCTCCTCCTCCATCATCCCGCGCACACGCTGATCGCTCTCCGCGATCAGCTGCTGGATGATCTCCGCCTCGGGAAGATTCTTCCAATACTTCTTCGGCATCTCGGACTGCATCATCTTGATTTTGACCCGGGCAGGATTGAAGGTACTCCGATAATAAGTCCGCCAAAGATCCTCCAGATTGTCTTCACTGGGCGCCACGCTCCGGTCCACACCCGGAGTATAGCTCAGCTGCTTCCCGTCCCAGCTCACACACTCATCGGGGGTCAAGATAGACCAGTCCATCCCGGCAAAACGCCGCTGAAAGAAAGGCGCGTTCGCCCGCACAATCAAGTGCTCTGGCTCAAACCAGCTCACATACACTTCACGACCACTCTCCAAGGTATCTACGTGACGGAAACGCACAAATGCACGCATCTTGTGGATATCTCTCCGTACTGCGGCAGCGATCATCTTTAGCTCACGGACTGCATCGTCCGCCTCATTGCCTAACAACCCCTTATTACCTTCTCGAGTTATCCTCCAAAGCACATCATAGAGAAGAGGCCACTGCCTCCCCATACGGTGACAGCCCACCGTCTCTCCCAGAGCGATAAACTGCTTTGGCACATTGATGGCAAAGGTTTCAGTTTCACTGCTTCCGCCGCCCATCTCCAGCGTGTCGACAAACATCGTTTCCAAGGAGGCATCCTTCACCCACATCACCTCATGGGGCCGCACACCATCCACTAACAGCTGCCGCGCTTTCGCCCGCCACTCCCTGAAACCCTTTTTTACAGAAATCACTCTCATCCCAAGAATCCTTCAAGTTGACTAGAACTCTCCACTGAGAGCCTCCGCGCCTGCCTCATGCTGAGCCTGCTTCACTTTCACCTCCGGCACCTTAGGAGCCTTCGTCTGGATCACGCCTTCAAAACTTAGCTCCATCTGCTCCGGAGGTGGCGCAAAATGGGCGCGCAGTCTTTCGCTGCTCCACTCCAGGCGTGCCGGCTGATGGTCAGCACAGATCATGAAAGGCATGCATTTCTTCACATTCACACGCATCTTGATCAAATCTTGCAAGCGCAGGGCATGATGTCTACGCACCCTAACAATACGCTGAGCATTTCTCACCCCCAGCCCTGGAATGCGGTACAGCATTTCCAAACTGGCACGATTCACATCTACAGGAAAGGTCGCCCGGTTACGCAAAGCCCAGGACAACTTGGGGTCTAAGTCCAGATCCAGGTTAGGCTCTTTCGCCGTCGTCAGCTCCCCCACTTCAAAACCGTAGAAACGCAGGAGCCAGTCCGCTTGATACAAGCGGTGCTCCCTAACAAGTGGGGGCGACTTCAGAGGCAGCACCACCGAAGGTTCCGGAATGGGGCTGAAGGCCGAATAGTACACCCGCCGCAATTTGAAATTCCCATAAAGGTCACCCGCTCGGTGCAAGAAATGAGCATCCGTAGAACCATCCATGCCCACGATCATCTGCGTACTCTGCCCGGTGGCAAAGACCCCGTACTTCTTGCGGCTGCGGCTTTTCTCCCGGCGAATGCTCTTCGCCTCATCGATCCTTCCACGGATCGTCCCCATGGCATTCCTCGTGCGCGCTACATTCTTCTCCGGAGCCAGCTCTTTGAGCGTTTCCTGCCTCGGCAGCTCTACGTTGATACTCAACCGGTCGGCATACCTCCCCGCCTCCGCGATCAACTCCGGGGAAGCCTCAGGAATCGTCTTCAGGTGTATATAGCCACGGAAATCATGCTCCTCACGCAGAAGCCTCGCCACTCTAAGCACCTGCTCCATGGTGTAATCAGCACTGCGGACAATTCCGGAACTCAAGAACAGGCCTTCGATGTAGTTGCGCTTGTAGAAGGACAGCGTCAGTTCCACAACTTCTTCCGGAGTAAAGCGCGCACGCCTGACATTGCTGGATCGACGGTTGATGCAGTAGTGGCAGTCATAGAGACACACATTCGTCAGCAGCACTTTCAACAGGGAGATACAGCGTCCGTCCGGAGCATAGGAGTGACAGATCCCCACTCCGCCTGCCGAACCCACGCCCTTTCCGCCCCGGGAATCCCTCTTCCGGGCACCAGAGCTCGCACAAGACGCATCGTACTTCGCTGCATCAGCTAGGATTTCCAGCTTTTCGAGAGTGTTCATATAAACATGCTTACATGAACACCTAAAAGATTCAACTGAGTTTCGCTAACAAGTCACCAAAAAAAGAACGGGCGCAGGAAACCCCGCACCCGTGGTGATGACTTGTACTTTGCGAATAATCCAGAGCCTTACTGCTCGTCTTCGACAGGAGGCATGATCACGGTATCGATCACATGGATCACGCCATTTTTTCCAACGATGTCAGTTTTGATGACTTTGGCGTCGTTGACTCTGATTTCTCCATCGTTGTTGGTTATTTCAAACTCATGACCTTCAAGAGTCACGATTTTCATAGGATTCACGTTTTCAGCCATGACTTTGGTTGGCACCACGTGATACTTCAGGATGGCTGCGAGCTTATCCTTGTTTTCAGGTTTCAGCAGATCAGCCAGAGTACCTTCGGGCAGTTTTTCGAATGCCGCATTGTTTGGGGCAAACACGGTATAAGGGCCGTCACCATTCAGTGCTTCGAGCAGGCCAGCTGCACGAATAGCAGTCACTAGGGTCGTAAAGTCCTTGTTACCATCTGCAATAGCCACCACGGTCATTTCTTCCTGTTTCTTCATCTTTTCTTCAGATGCAGGCTCCTCCGAACTTGGTTCCTCAGCGCTCGGCTCATCGGAAGTAGGTTCATCCAATGTGGGCTCAGCTGCTGGAGTATCTGGTTCGGCTACAGGAGAATCAGGATCTTCTGCCATGAGGCCGGTAGTCAGGAGTCCCATACTAGCGATGGTCATCCCGGTCAGTTTCGTCAGTTTTTTCATGTTAACTGTAGGGTTTTGGTTAGCAATTTGATGTGACTCACACACAATTGTAGTCACTCGCTAAGCTCACCCATAATCATTCATTGTCAAACGATTGTAAGCATGAAAACCACCAGAAAAATGTCCTCCTTCTCCGCCATCGTGCTAGCTAGACAGCTTGGCAGGTTTTTTCGTGTTCAAATCCTAAAATACCTTTAAAAAACCGTCCGTGAGCGAAATTTTCAAAGCATTCATTCTAGGCGCAGGGCTGGGTTCCCGTTTGCGCCCACTCACAGATACCCTGCCAAAGCCCTTGGTCCCTCTTTTCCACGAGCCCCTGGCCAGCCACACCATGCGCCACTGCCTCAAAGCCGGGATCGAATGCTTCGCTATCAATACCCACCACATTCCGGCCGCCTGGCAGCAGACCTACCCGGAAAGCAGCTTCGAGGGCGCCCCCATCACTTTCTTTCACGAGCCCATTTTGCTGGAGACCGGCGGAGGCATCAAGAATATCGCCCCATTCATCGGCGAGGACCCCGTCCTCGTCTACAATGGAGACATCCTCACGGACCTCGATCTGACCCAGCTCATGGCTGCCCACCGCGGCTCAGGCAATGTCGCCACCCTGGCTCTGTTCTCAGAGGGACCCAACTGCAATGTCGCGGTCGAGGGTCATCAAGTCGTGGACCTGCGTCACGCACACGGCATCCACCCGGGCACCCACCAGTTCACCGGCATCTATATCATTGAGCCGGAAATCCTACCTCTCATCCCGGCCAATGAGAAAATCTCCATTGTCCCGGCCTTCCTGGAGCTGGCGGCACAGGGCAAACTCGGCGCCTACATTGCGGACGGCGCCAGCTGGCATGACCTCGGCACCCGCGAGGAATACTTCGCCGCGCACCAGCACCTGCAAGACTCCGGCAAGGCCACACTTCCAGCCATTCACCCCCAGGCCAAAATCGACCCCAGCGCGGAACTAGACGAATACACTATCATTGGACCGAATTGTGTGATTGAAAAAAATGTAAAACTTCGCAAGACAATCGCATGGCCACACGCCACTATCTCTGAAAACTCAAACCTTTACGGCTGCATCGTGCGTGAGCAGGCAGCCGGAGAACACCAAGACCAAGATCTCTAAGCCATACCAGCTTTCCCACCAAATACTCTACGTCATGCCTACAGACACCCTCCTCACAGCTACACGAACTCATCTCGACCTGGACCCGATGCATTCCGTCATCATCGAGCCCATCAAGAAAGGTGGCTCAGGTCGTACGATCGTCCGGATCAAGCCGGAAGGCTATGCCACGTACATCGGCATCTACTACACCATGGAGCGCGCGGACAATGCCAACTACCTGCCCGTTTCCAAGTTTTTGAAGAAGGCGCGCATCAACGTGCCTGAGGTACTCTATGACAACATTGGCCGCCGCTGCGCTCTGATCGAAGACCTAGGGGATACTGATCTCCTGTCACTCAAAGACGAGCCCTGGGAAGTGCGCGAGCCCATCTACCGCTCGGCATTCGAGCAACTCGACAAGCTTTTCTACTCCCGCCCACCTAAAGATCTGGAATTCCAGCCACCATTTGACCCGGAGCTCTACAAGTGGGAACAAGACTACTTCTTCGACAACCTCGCTGAGATCTATCTGCGCATGTCCGCTGGCGAGACCACTCCACTGCGTGACCACCCGGCTCTTGCGGAAATGGCCCAGCAGCTTGGAGCCTCAGCTCGCCATCTCGTGCACCGCGACTTCCAGTCCCAGAATATCATCATCAAGGACGGAGAAGCCTACTTGATCGACTTCCAGGGCATGCGCCGTGGACGCCAAGAGTACGACCTGGCCTCTCTCCTTTATGATCCTTACATGAACCACTCCGCCGAAGAGCGCGAGAAGCTGCTAGACATCTGGGAAGACGTCACCGAAGAGCGCCCGCTTCCAGACATTCTGGAGAAATGCGCCATCCAGCGGCTCATGCAAGCTCTGGGCGCCTATGGCAATCTCGTTTCCAACAAAGGAGATGAATGGTTCGAGCAATACATCCCGGTAGCCGCCAAGCTCTTGGGTGAACTCATCGAGGGCAAACCTGTCGAGGCAGCCATCAAGCCTGTGCTCGACCTCGTCAAATAACAGAAAATAGCCCTCAAGCAGATTCGTGTCCATCATTCGTAAAGCACAGCTCCTCATCCTAGCCCTTACCGCTGGCACTGGGCTGGCTGTGCTGTTTACCCTGGATAAAGTCCCAGCCCTCTCGCTGGTGGACACGATGCTATCGCCGCAGGAATCGGGCAATATCGCTCCCGGGTCGATTGTCGAAGACCCTCACCCGGAAAGCCACCGCAAGCGCGTTTTCCGCAAGGTCTTTGCCCCGAACAACAAGGTTCCAGAGTACCTGCTCTGCTCCATTGATGACGATCCTGACCGCATCAATGCCTATGGGCTCTATCACCCTGCGGACCTTTCCATCGCCTTGGAAAATCTGCGCCAGCTGAAGATGCGCTCCATCTTCATCACCACCCACCTCCAGTGGCCTGAGTTAGATCAAGTCGAGCTTAATGCCCTCTCCTCAGCCATTGGCAAGTTTGAGCATGCTACCATCGCCACACCAGTCAAACGCAGCGTCAAAGGTGATCCCATTCCTGACTACTTCATTCGGGCCAGCCTTCCCGCAAGTGAAGTATCCGGGGACTCTAGCAGCCTGCCTCGAGTCAACCAGCTCAGTCTCGCTCCAAACATCACCATACCTCAGAACACTCTTGCCGGCTTCAGCCAGATTGAGTCAGAGGAAGCTTTGGAAAACAGCATCCCACTGGTCGCGCGCTGGGATGACCGCATCATCTTTTACGCCCCTCTCCTAGAGCTTCTTCAGCACCTTGGCCTCACTATTGACGACCTTTACATCGAAGCCGGTCAATATATCCGGCTTGGAAACAAGGGGAACATCATCCCCATTGATGAGTTCGGTCACTATAAGACGGACTACCAGGCCACCGAGGAGCCATACACGGTCACTGCCGCCTACTCTGGAGAAGTATCCATGATCGGCATTACCCAGACCTCAGCCATCCTCAGTGCTGACGGCGAGAAATCATCTGTCTACAGCGCCATTTCCAACCCCTACAACGCCATTGCCCAGATCGCTCACACCCCTACCGTAGGCGAGGAAAGCACGCTGACCCGCTTCCCTCTCTGGCTGGAAATCCTTCTCGTACTGGACCTCGCTGCACTCGGCGCCTGGCTGTTCGCCTATCGCTCAAGCCGAAGACACACGGTCTTCACCATCGCCCTCTTCACCACGGGAGCCATCATCTTTGTGCTCAACCGCTTTACCGCGTACTGGTCACCATCCGCTCCCTACTTCCTCACGCTGATTTCCGCTTGGATCTTCACCTCCCTGCTGAGTCGCCCGGTGCGTAAGAAACTTCGCCAGAGCAAATCCTCCGCAGCTTCCAGCACGAAGGATCAGAAGAAGGAGCCTGCCACTCGCGCATCCGAGGAAGAGATCTCCGCAGCAAAAGCCCCGTCTCAGAAAAAAGAGTCTCGTGATCCAAAGCCTGCCACAAAAAAAACATCTGAGCCGGCAGGAAAACCTTTCAAGGCCTCTCTTGAGAAAAACTCTCAGGATAAGAAGAGCAAGCAGGAGATCAAACTCTCCAAACCAGAGAAGGAGAACACCCACACAGGAAAACCTTCTGCACAGGCATTTGAAGAAGAGCTGATACCTGATGAGGCCACGATGTTCTCAGCAGCCTCAGAAAAACAAGCAGAGAAAAAAACAAATCAAGCCGACGCCGACGATACTTCTGCGAAGACGGAGAAAAGCTCCGAAAGTAACAAGCAAGCCACGGCGCCAGGACAAATCACCAGCAAGGTAAAGATCGACATCAAAACCGAGTACCCCTTCTACCCTGCTGACTCTGAGGACAAATAAGCACTTTCATATTTTTCATCATGACATCCGAATCCAAGGCATCCGTACTTATTGAGGCACTTCCCTATCTCCAGGCATTTCGCGGCTCCACCTTCCTCATCAAGATGGGAGGATCCGCCATGGACGATCCTGAACTTGTCCGCAAAGTCATGCGCGACATCGTCTTCCTGGAAGTCGCTGGGATCAACCCCGTCGTGGTACACGGAGGAGGCAAGGCCATCTCCAAAGCCATGGCTGAGGCTGGACTAGAAGCCAAATTCATCGGCGGCCTGCGTGTCACCACCCCTGAAGCCATCTCCATCGTAGAGAAGACACTATCCTCCACCATCAATCCTGGTCTTGTAGACATGATCCGTGACTTCGGCGGCAAAGCCGTCGGCGTGCCAGGGACTGATGTCTTCATCGGCGAACGCATCAAGGGCAAGGACGAGAACGGCGAAATGCAGGACATCGGCCGCGTAGGCCAAGTCGTCGGCTGCCAGCGTGAAAAAATGAAGGAGGCTCTCGATGCAAACATCGTTCCCGTCGTCTCCCCACTGGCTACCGAACTCGGCACCGGCAAACCACTCAACGTGAATGCCGATCTCGCCGCTGCCGCTCTGGCCAAAGACCTCAGAGCCTCCAAGCTCATCTACCTTTCAGACGTCCCCGGTCTCATGCAGGACCCTTCCAAGCCAGAAACCCTCATCCCGTCCATCAACCCGGCCAAGGCCGATGAGCTGATGAAAGACGGCACCATTTCCGGCGGCATGATACCCAAGATCAACTCAGCCCTCGATGCCCTTAACAACGGGGTCGACAAGGTACACTTTATCGACGGCCGTCGAGCTCACTCACTCCTCCTAGAAATCTTCACCCAGTCCGGCATAGGGACTGAGATAACCAAATAAACACACAACATAGCCTCAGGCCATGAAATTACTTACCGCTCTCTACGTTTCATTCGGCCTGCTCAGCTCACTCACCACCGCAAAGGAAACAACCGCAGTTTCCTCTCCGGCAGAGCTTTGCAGCGAACTCAAGCACGCACTTCCCACCGCAGCTCGTGGCTGCGTCTCCTTCAAAGGCCTCGGCGGCAATGCCGCTGCCGTCGTCATCTCTCCAGACGGCTACGTTCTCACTGCGGGCCACGTCGGCCAGATGATGAAGGACAAAGAGGATGTTAAAATCATCTACCTGGACGGCACCGAAGCCACCGTGGAAGCCCTCGGCTGGAACGTGGAAACAGACTTGGCCTTGCTCAAGATCGTGTCTCCTGAGCGCAGGGAATGGCCGCACGCCAAACTCGCCAAAACCACAACCAAAACCGGAGGCTTCTGCTTCACCAACTCCAGCAAGTTTGGCTACCAGGATGGGAAAAGACCTGTAGTCCGTTTGGGTCGCATCACTAGCCTGAGCACGCTGAGAGACAAACCCGGCATGCTCATCTCAGACATGAACATCCAGCCCGGTGACTCCGGCGGCGGTCTCTTCAATCTCAAAGGAGAACTCATCGGCATCAACTCCTCAGCGGCTGGCATCATCGGGATGAACATCTACCCGAGCATTGACCAGTACTATCTAGACGCAGAGCGCTTCAAGAAAGGCGAACGCTTCGGTAACCCGGACATCGCTCCCACCAAGGCAGAGAATTACACCATTTCCGCCACTGAAGATGTCCTCGCCCTCGTACAGAAGGAGCTTCAGCGCCGCCTCCAGCTCAACTATCCCCCGACACTGGACTTCATCAGGCAGCACATTAAGAAAGACAATACCGTCAACATCACCCCGCAGCAGCTCATCCAGCACATGCAGCGGGATGCCATCATGCTCAGCCGCAAGCAGCCGATCAGCCTCGGCATGGACGACCCGGCACTCACCAAACAGCTTCCAGCTCTCCCCGATGAGCACAACAAGCCCGTCCGCATTTTCAACAGTGAAGACAACTCCGCAGCACTGGCTCTCGCGCTGGACGACAGGCACCTTCTAGCCAAACTCAGTCTGGTTGAGAACAAAGAAGGTCTTAGCCTAGGCAAAGGGGAGAAATCCACCGCAGTCAGCATCGTCTCCAGAGACGAAAAGCGTGACCTGGCTCTCCTCCAGCTCGCCGAGGCAAAGAAACTCCCGACGATCCAGTGGCCTCAGGATGACAGCAAAACTGAGACCGGAGACTTCATCTATGCCATCAACGCCAAAGGCTGGAAGCTCTGGGGCAATCTCTCTAACACCACTCGCAAAAATAAAAACCAGGCCTCCATTGGACCACTTGATGCCAAGGACACTCTAATCAGCAAGCACCGCTCACCCTACCCGGTCAGCTACATCTGCTCCATCCCACTCTTCGCAGAAGACGCCGGCACCCCGGTCTTCAATCAGGACGGCCAACTCATCGGCATCTACATCGCCCGCTACACCCGCACCATGGGCCTCCTCCTTCCCGCCAGCGAGGTGAAGAAGTCGGTGGAGGAGATGATGGAAGGTTTGAAGTAAGCACCCAATCTTTAACGCCCCATTTCGGCCACAAACCGCCGAATTTCTTCACGCGACCTCAGCCTAACAAACTGAATATGTGAGTAGCGCTCATCAGACATACATTCCTGATAGCGCTTTCTCACACTCTTGTAGGTCTTGATCGTCCACAGGATAATGGAGTCTTTGCTCAAGAAGCTTTTGCGGAACGACTCCCGGTTTCCTGTGCCCGGCCAAAGTTCTTCCTTGGTCCAAGATCTCTTGACGGCCCGGCCTGTCGCCTGGATCAAGGTAGTCCAGAATGGCATATCTACCCAAACGACCAGCTGCACCCGCTCCCACTTCAGCGGGGCAGTACGGCTGTAATTGCCGTCCAGCACCCACTGCTCACCTGCGATCTCTTGTTTCAGCTGTTGAAAAAACTCTTCATCCTTAGGCCAGTACCAATCAGGTCCCCAAAAGATGCGGTCCATCTCTACATAAGTCAGAGACAGCTTCTCCGCCAGCATCCTAGCGACTGTGGATTTCCCACTCCCGCTGACTCCTATCACATTGATCCGCTCTATCTTCATCTTGGCCCCGTCTCGAAAGGACAAGCATCAGACCGCAGTCGGCAAAGTTCGCAACAAGAAAATGATCTATCTGCACCTCACACCCAACATCTTCCACACATGTGTAGGGCCTAATAGTGCACCTATAGCTAATCACACTTCACTGTCTTCCTTATCTTCATACACCCCCTGCCTCTCGTGATGTGTATCAAAGAAGGTATCTAAATAGACACTAGCTTCCAGGTCGCTTTCCCGCAGTAGCGAAAAAACCTCCATCCCCTGCTCAACAGTCAGAGGTTCATTGAACATCCAATAAGCCTGAAAAAGATCGAGTAATTCAAAGCCTTCACTTTCCGCATACTCTTTGGCTTCCTCTTCGGCCAACTCAATGGCTTCATCCATCGACTCGGCTTGCCATATAGTGATCCTCTCCTCATAGAGGTATTTTAACTTCTGATCCTCCCGGGATGGCCACAACACGACCATTCTGACAGTGTAACTTGCCATACCTTATTTGATACTGAGCTATTCTCCGAAATTGATAATTTCCTCCACCATGCGCATGGCTTCGTAGTTGCGCTTCACTGCGTGAACACGGTGGATGACGGCACCTTTTTCACGGCCTAAGGAAGTGATCGCCAGCGTGCCATCGTCGCGGGAGTCGGCGGCTTCCAGATTCAGAGCCTTGCCGATCATTCGCTTGCGGGAGACCCCCAAAAGCATCGGGCGCTCCTGAACATGGAGTTCCTTCATACGCCTCAGGAGCTCGAGGTTATGCTCCATGGCCTTGCCAAATCCGATTCCCGGGTCAAAGCAGAGACAGAGCGGATTGATCCCCAGACGGGTCAGCGTACGGTAGCGCTCCTCGAAAAACTGTTTCACCTCTTTCACCACATTCTCGTAGCTCGGGTTCTGCTGCATGGTCTTCGGCTCTCCCTGCATGTGCATGACCACCACGCCCACATCGTGCTGCGCACAAACCTTGGCCATGTTCACATCCCCCTTCAGACCCGTCACATCATTCACGATGTCCGCACCGGCTTTGATCGCGGCCTCGGCCACCGCCGCCTTGCTGGTATCGATGGAGATCAGGCACTTACTCATCTTGCGGATCGCCTCCACCACAGGCACCACGCGCTGGATTTCCTCGATGGCATTGACCGGCTCCGCACCGGGTCGGGTGGATTCGCCGCCGATATCGATGATTTCCGCACCTTCCTGCATCATCCGAACCGCATGATCCACGGCATCGGTCACAGACACATATTTGCCTCCATCGGAGAAGGAATCAGGCGTCACATTCAGGATACCCATGATCATTCCCCGGTAGGTGAAGTCAACTACACGGCTCTTTGTCTTCCAGCGCATTTTGACTAACTACCTTATTTGACCCACTCTCGAAAACTGAAAACTTGAATGTTGCCAAATTTGTCGCAGACTAGCCCGCATGACCACGATCCTACGCACTATGCTCTGCATGGCTGCAGCGCTAGCCTGCACCCTGCCGGCAGCATCTTTCGCCCAGCAAAAAACTGTCAACAAAGGCAAGCTCGTCCGCATCATCCGCAACCCGGACGGCTCGTTTACCCGATTCTCTAGGGACCCCAGTAACACCGTCCTTGAGAAGGTGACCTACCTGCAAAAGCGCAATGGAGAGCAAGTCATTAGGAATCGCACGATGTACCGCCGCAATAAGTTCGGCAAACTCTACAGTGGTCACATCTTTGACGGTCAGCGCACCATGCTTTTCCGCATCGTCTACGGTTACGACAAGGAAACCGGACGCCTTGTCGCCGAGAACATGTTCGATGCCCGCGTCAAGCGCACCTACCCAGACAACCCCAGCAAGGAAATGCCTGTCCGCGCACTCCGCTACACCTACAACAGCCACGGCGAACAGTCCCCGCCGATCATTTTTTCCTCCATGGAGGGTAAGGACGCTCAGGAGCTCCAGCAATGGCTGCGCGAGCAGAGAATGCAGGACGGCACTCTGCCAAGTGCAGACCCATTCCGCAACGACCCGGTGAACCCCAATGCCAGACGCCTGGGTGAGTAAGTTACCTCGATGAGCCGGAACGGATACATCAAGGCAGCTTGCGCAGCTTCACTGGGCTGCGCCATCTTCGCGGGCATCTATGTTTCCATTTCACGTTCCGCTGAAGAAGCCCCTGCTCAAGCCGCTGTGGCAACCGAGCCCCGTGCTCTCCCTCCATCACCAGTGACTCCTGTCACGCCAGTATCCACTCCAGAAGCCGGCCAACTCCACTCAGAGTACCAAGCCAACCCCGAAAACACTGTTCTCGTGAGGCATATCTTCCGCCTCCAACCAGACGGCACCAAGACAGGCCTCGCACGTATTCACTACCGCAGAAACAGGAGCGGCAGAATCTCCAGCGCCCAAATTTATGACGCTGAGCAAACGCTGGTAGCCCGCTGCGTCTATGGCTACGAGAAAACCTCCGGTCGCTTCGTCGCGGAGAACATGTTCGAGGCCCAACTCAAGCGCACTTCCCCGAACGATTCTGAAAGAGAAAAGCCAATTCGAGCCATTCGCTACACATACGACCATAAAGACCAGCGCTCCAAACCTCTGGTCTTTGCCAATGACGAATCAGCCCTACCAGAATTTCTTCAGTCAGTAGGGCTGGAGAATGGAACTATGCCAGATGAGGACCCTTTTGCGGACAAGAAAGTCGGCATGCGTTAGGATTCTCTGGCACCTCTACTTTTTGGGGCTATACTCCGGCTGATGTCACCCAACGCCGTTCTCACTCTGCTCACCTTTTCAGCCACCATCGTAGGAGCACGCCTTTACGTGAACCACGAACTGGCCAGCACCCAGCCCAAGGAGGAGTTGACCACGGAGATGCGTAACTACATCTCAACCATCGAGAACCAGGTGGCTGAACTGCAGAAGGAAAATAAAACTCTTCGCGCCATCGCCCAATCAGCCGAAGGCATCACCCTGCCCGATGAGCTGATCACCTTTGTCGAGAAAGACATCGGCCTCACCTTCAAGTCACCGCCGCAGGTCTTCCCCGCCAATGAGGACTTCATCCGCGAGGCGGCTGGCCAGCGCTACCTCTCGGCATTCAATGAAGCCGGCATGCAGATGCGAGCCTATGCCTTCGAAAAACTCGGTATCATCCCGCCCAGCCAGCAATTCATTGGTCAGCTCATCATAGCCGAGACGGTCGGCTCCCGCGGCTACTACGATGTGACCGCCGGAGAAATCCTGCTCGCTGAGGACTTCGATACTGGCAGCGTCCACGATCAGGCCAGCGCCGTTCGCTTACTGGCCATTGCTCTGTTAGACCAGCATGCGCCGCTGCCAAAAATCCTGACCGACGATATGTTTCATGCCCGAGAGGCCATCCACCGTGGCCGCGCCAGCATGCTTCAGCAGCGCTTTTACAGCATCAACGCCCGCAGCATCGGCTTCGTCAGCCAGCGAGACAACACGGAAGCAGTCGAAACCTTCAAAGCACTCTGTGGCTATGTACAGGCACTGACTACTTTCCCGAACACCGAGGGGAAAAGCTTTGCCGAAATCCTTTACCAGAAAGACCAAGCAGCACTAGCCGAAGCTCTCATCCACCCACCACAGAGCACGAAGGACATCTACCTGAATACCCCACCTGCTGAGTGGAGCAAAGCCCAGGAGCCTCCGGCACCCACAGCGGAAACTCCGCTGACCACCAGCCTGGGAGCCCTCACCGTACATGCCTTTCTCAAGCAGGTGATGCCTGAGAAACAAATCTCAGCCATCATCAAAACCTACAGCTCGGACACCCTCACCATCGAAACCAGCGGCGACCAAGGTGAAACCACCACCATCAAATGGTCGATCAACTGGCCAGATCAAAATTCAGCCGAGGCCTTCCTCGTAGCCGCTAAGGAAATTCTCTCCGCCCAAGATAACGGCGCAAAGGCCAGCCTGACAGAGACGGGTGTCACGCTGACCTTTGTGGAAAAGCCGAACTAAGAGCGCTTTCTTCTCATCAAGCCAATGGCTCCGGTGAGTCCGAATAGCACACTTGATGAAGGCTCTGGAACGGAACTAACACCCTCAGCACGAATCATGGCATTGCCGCCTAAGATATCGTCATAGTTGTTCTTATTCAGAGCGGTCGACATGGAACCCGGAGCAGAATTGGCAACATCACCATTCCATCGATACATCCAGCTTCTCCCCTCGTTACTGCTGGTATCTCTGGCGGGACCTAAAACATTTTGATTAAAATACATAGACATCCCCACAAAGAAGCTATTTCCACTCGCAATGTAGGCAGCGCTATCCAGCGTAAACTCTACAAATCCAGTCGAAGCTCCATTGGAAGTATTACTAAAGTCTGATATCACTCCTGATCCACTCTCCAGAAGCACTGCATCATCAGGGTTACCATCATTGTTTGGGTCAGACCAGACATGCACCCCAAAGGCCATACCATTGTAGGTTGTAGGGTTAGCTCCAGAGCCACCAAAAGAGATACTCACTTTTTGAATATATTCAGCTCCTGCCTGAGAAGTGAACGAGTTTAGCCAGACTGTGGTTGTCCCGTAGCCGCCAAGGCCACTTTCACCAGTACCGTCATCCAAAAAATAGGAAGTGCTTGCAGCCTGCATCATACTGGGAACCAAGAGTCCCAGCCCAACTAGAAGGGTGGTAGTTTTCATTTAGGGTAGTAATAAGTTACGCGGCTTATAAACCTCACCTAACAGTCACTGTCAACTTCTATCATTAGACCAGACGATCACCCATGACATCACCAAAGAGTCGCCATCAACTGCACAAAGTCTACGCATGCTGGTAGCAAATTAACCCACACACATGTACGCTTCGATTTCACTATAATCCATCGAAGAAGCTATCTCCTTCGCCGTATCCGTATTCAAGAACTCAGGATCAGGTAGCACACCAATCCTAGTCAGGGTAGCACACCAATCCTAGTCAGATCTAATCGGTCGGCATCCCAACTACATTTGATCGTTGGATTTTCGTGAAATAACTCCTCAGTATGTCCACAGCAGGCTTCATGCAAAAAATCGAATTGCTCTTTTGAAATAGGCAAATAACTAGCCTCAAAAAACTCCTTGGCCAAAGCAGCACCTCTCTCTCCATGGTTAGGATCATCAAAATCGTTGATGCGTTGTGAGTCATGAAACAAGGCAAATAAGCTGACTACCACCTTGTCTCCAGATTCACGCTCCGCCAGATAGAGTCCATTTCTCTCAACACGCTGCCAATGAGACAAACCATGCACGCTAAATTCCACATAGTGCTTTCGCTCAAGGACGGCTTTGACTAGGTCATCGTGGATTTCTGGATGCATGAAGCTGGTCATGCTTCTACATTGAGCACAACACGCTAATGTGTCGATAGATTGGCAGTAAAATCATCACTGCCTCCGAAAACGCAAATCATCATCGATTCGTGACAGCTCACAGAGCTTACATTTAACGATGACCGAATTCCGCAAATTAACGCTTAACAGCAGCAAAAATTCACTCCACAGTCCCCGCACAATGAGCACGAAAAACATAGGCATCGGCATGGCAGGATTCGGCACCGTAGGTACCGGAGTATGGGAAACCATCCAGCGCAACGGCTCTCTGATTAGCAACAGAGCCAAGGGAGCCTTCTCCCTCTCCATTATCAAGGCCGCCGTTCGTGACATTACCAAGAAGCGCATCGATGATGCGCCGGCAGATCTTTTCACCACGGATTGGCAGGAAGTCGTCCGCCATCCGGAGGTCGACATCGTGGTCGAACTCATCGGTGGTACCACCACGGCCTTCGACATCGTGGCTGAAGCCATCAAGCTGAAGAAACCTGTCGTGACAGGCAACAAGGCCCTGCTCGCAGAGCGCGGCAAGGAACTCTTTGCCCTGTCCAAGCAGTACGATACTCCGATTCACTTTGAAGCCGCTGTCGCCGGAGGTATTCCGGTGATCAAAGCGGTGCAGGATTCTTATGTGGGCAACCGCATCGAGACCATGTCCGGCATTATCAACGGCACTTCCAACTACATCCTCGAGCGCATGACCAATGCAGGTCTCGACTACCTGGAAGCCCTCAAGGAAGCCCAGGACCTGGGCTATGCTGAGGCTGACCCGGCCCTCGACGTGAACGGCTGGGATGCAGCACACAAGGCCATCCTACTGGCCACTCTGGCCTACGGCTTCTCCGTGGACCCGGAACAGGTTTACGTTCGCGGCATCGAGCGCGTACGCACCATCGATATCGATTTCGCCACCAAGCTGGGCTACGCAGTGAAGCTCCTCTCCGTAGTACGCCAGCACAGCGACGGCTCCGTGGAGCTCCGCACCCAGCCATCCTTCATCGCCAAGAGCCACATTCTCTCCAGCGTGAATGGCGTCTTCAACGCCGTCGCTGTCCGTGGTGATGCCTCCGGAGAAGCCCTCTTCTACGGACGTGGTGCCGGCAAGGAACCTACCGCCTCCTCAGTGGTGGCCGACCTCGTCGAGGCAGCCTACACCTTCGTCCACACCGCGGGTCACCGTGGATTCCTTCCTTATAGCGAGAGCGGCCAGCTGCGCCCGATCGAGGAAACCGAAACTTCCTACTACGTGCGCTTCGCAGTCACCGACCGCCCGGGCGTGATCGCCGAGATCGCAAACATCCTCGCCAATGATGGCATCGGCATTTCCGGTACCCATTCACCAGTAGACCCAGAGGATCCAGACAAGGACTTCGTCGATATGGTCTTCCTGCTGCACAAATGCCCGTTCGGAAAACTGCAGGAAACCCTCAAGAAATGCGAGGCTCTCGACTGCGTGACCGAGGAGCCCGTCGTCTTCCGCATTGAGAAGCTGGCCACCAGCTAACATCCTTTCCTAACCGCCATAACAGCGCTTAGAAAGCTCCGGCCGCCCTGCGGCTGGAGCTTTATTTCTTTTGGACGGGAATGGTATAAGTACCCTTTGCTTTTTGGAGCACCAGCTTGCATTGCCCAGCCTTGGCAGCATCCACCAGCAAAGACCCCATAGCCTGATCAGACTGATGAAGGACCCCTCCGTTCGGCCCCAGCACCTTGACCGTTTTCACCACGCCTCCACACTCCCAGCGTACCCAGGCCTTTCCCTCAGGAGTACCCTCCTCATGATAAGTATAAAACTGGGCATGGTTATCAGTCACAAGCTGCAGGCCATTGATCGCTGAACGAAGCCCTTCAGGATTCTTGTTACCTTTGATGACTACCTTGCCGCCCTTGAGGCCGTGAAAGACGATTATATTCTTCCCCTCGACCAGCTCTCCAGAATAATTGCCCTCTTCCTTCACCGAACCTGACTGATCATTCAGGGAATACTCCATCAACCTGTCGGCATTATCCGAGTTCGTGTAGAGAATGATTTTATACCCTACCTGTTTAAAGCGGGCTGGCACATTAGATATTTCTAGAAATTCCCCCCCCCTAAAACCGTACCAGCCCTTGTACAGAACGTGGTCGTCCGTCAACGTCTCGCCAACTATAGGGCTCGTACCGACATAGCCAGCCTGCACGCTGAGCTTCACCTCCTTGGGTTTACCGTCACCATTACGTAAGCCATGGTTTTTAAACCTCAGCCCAGCGCCTCCATCATAGAAAATATTATTCCAGTATCTCAAACCACCCGAGCCATTGGTGACCACGCCACCGCTGGGCCTCTCACTGAATTCATAGACGGTATCCCCATTATAATGGAAAGCGAGGTTGATGATTTCAGCCCGAGCTGCTGCCAGGCTGATGGCTGTAGATAGTAGAATGCGTGCGAACATAAAGCAGATGATTGAGTACATAGAGGCATCTCCATTACCCCCCAAACGTTACACACTTTTTTGTACTGACTCCAAAAACACCTGCATTTTATACCTTGGTAGCCCTTGCGCACCACCGAGATCGCCCTAGAATACACCTACCAATCACCACGCATCGCAGTGAAAGACAGCTTCGGAAACACCTTCAATAAAACAGTCGCCACCGGAATCATCTCGGTGGTCACCTTGTTGCTGTTCGTCACGACAGCCGTTGCCAATTCTCAACTCGGATTTGCGGTCTACCTCCCCTGTATCATCCTGCTCACCTCCTCGCTGTCCGTCGCCTCCATCTGGATCTTTGGACGCCCCCGTAAGCCAGACTCCCCCACCATCAAACAGCTCGAGGCGATGCAGAAGAAAATCGCGGAACTCGAGAAACGCCTCTCCAACGCCGAGCTCGTCAACAACTTCGAAGACCGCCTCGCGGAAAAAGAAGCCAATTTCCGCCATTCTAACAACAGCGCAGAACACTCCCCCACCATGGGCCCCACACAGAGTTCCCCCAGCTCAGACGCCATGCCCACTGCGGAATAGCCCACTCCCGGGATTCGCACACCTTTAGCTGTAACTAATTTACAGACTCCACCTAGTACATGAGTTAACAAGAAAGCTCATGAGCCTAGGCCTAACGACAGATCTCCACCCGAAGAATCACGCCGCACGATCCAAGGTGCTCGCGCTTCTCGCTATTACCTTACTGATTCTTCTCCCCTCTTGCCGGGACGCCACTAACTCTAACAAATCTGCTTCTCCCGACACCCCAGCCAGTAGCTTATTGCAAGCCCCCAGTTTGGATCCGGCCAAGGTCACGCTTCAGCCCTACGCGGAGAACGAGCGTATCCTTACTAGTCTACCAGCAGGTCCGGGGATCATCCATTACTTCGGCGAGAACGAGGCTCCCACAGAAATCCCCAGCTTCATTACCGAAAAGTTCCAGGAAGCTGACAAGATCACTCAGTTAGGCGCACGACATAACCTCTACTTCGATAGAGAAGATATGCAGGCCACCGATACTCGCGGTCTTGTCGTTTACCACCACTCCAGCTCTACCCTCTATATCTATGGTAATGTCCCATTCACCGAAACCATAGGACAAGTCTATCATAACTACCTCTATAACTCACCCAGCTACGCACATATCAGAGCCACAATATACAAGGTACCCCGACGCCAAGAAATTCCGCTCATCTGGGCCACTCCTGAACCAGCATTATCCGAGATTATCCAATCCATCGACCTCACCTCGTACAACGGTAGTAAAGCAGACATCACTTGGGGACCAGAGAGCGACATCTCCTACATCAGCACCGAGCCATCCTACCACAGAGAATACCCGTGGGTCATCGACACGCAACTCGACTTCCGCTTGGCTGAGTATGATTGTTCACTGAGCACCGGGGTGAACCTCACCTTGAATCAGGACACCACGTTGGAAATCAAGCGCTCTACCGGCTACCACCTGCTGCTCACACTCAGCCCCGCCATCAGGCTCACCGATGGTTTCACACTAGAGAATAAGTATCGGCCTGACTCATCGGAAAACTATCTCGCAATCAAACCCGAGTCTAACACGAAGCTCACTCTAAAAAGCTATTGGGTAGATCCTGAATTTCTTCAAGTACTGGCCCCTAGTGAGCCCTTCGAGGGAGACTCAGATGATCCGTTTGCTGATCCTCCAGAGCCGAAAAATCCACTCTCATCCATGACAGGTGTTGCTGGCTTTGCCAAATCATCCAGGCGCATCAAGCCCCCCCAACTCGGCAATTACTTTTCCGCTGATGATGTAGTCTATGACGCTGCTGAATTTTTCTCTACCTATGGAATCACCTGCAAAGAAGGCTGCTACTTCATTTACAACCACAGCAAGCAGCATCTCCACATCTACGGGGATCAAATCCTCCACGATCTATTTGAGAGTATCATAGTTAACATACGCCATGACCCTCCTTCACAGTACATCAGTAACATTCTGATCACTCGCCAAGATACCGCCCATAATACTCATGCTGAGACCTTGTTAGGTGGCACGATTCCACACCTCTCGGGCACTATACTCACTCTCACAGATGGGGCCGTTGACTTGAGTATAGAGTCCACTTTTCACTATGCCGGCCAATCCATGGAAGTCAGAGAACTGAAGCTTCAATTGAAAGGCCTAGATCTTCAACATACCAGCAGTTTCATCTACCCCCTGGGATTAGATCACAAGCAGCTGATCCATCAGCGAGGAAACATCCAATATCATCTTCATATCAAAACCCAGAGAATCTATGCAGACATGAGCAGCACCTTCCAGTACATCGTGGAAGAACTCACCCCAACTAGAGAGGTAACCCAAGCAGACATGATTCCGGTGGAGGATCCTCATGCTCACGAGAGAATAGATGATCACTCATCCCTATCCTCCCACTCTCCATTTCCAGATACAGCTCCCTACCCTGATGAAGATAGCACGTTGTTTACTCACTCCCTAAAAGCCCCTGAGGATTTACTAAACCTCCTCTACGGCGCCTATTCCTCAGCTGCCGAGGACCCGTTTGCAATTACGGAAGAAGAACCAAATGCTATCCTTTTGCCTCGCCAATTCAGGCTCGTTGAGTCTCCGGATATCGCTGGCATCACCTCCTCCTCAGACCTCTGTTACGACGTTAAAGAAGCTATAGCCACGACAGGTGTCGTTCTCAGTGACGAATCATGGTGTATTTTCAATGCGACACGTAGCACCTTGGTCACTCACAGCACCGCCATTAACCACGATCTATTGGAGGCTCTCTTGCGTTGGTCTTGCCGCCACACCTACCCGATGATCAAGTTCACTGTGATCCACATCTCAACCCCCAATAATGTGGAGTCCGACCCTTATCAGACCAGCCCCCAGGACTTGTCTAAACTTCCCGATGCAGTGATCCACGGATCTGTCACCAGCATTTCCCGAAGCGGAGAAAAGTCCACAATAAGCCACCCAACTATAGATCCAGATGCCTTGCCCAAGTTCAGTCTGGAGGCTGAACCCAGTCTTAGTGAGGATGGACGCCATATCGATCTTCGATACGCCATCATCGCCCCCTCTGCGCTGGCCGATAGCGGCATTATCCTCGCTGACGGTATGCCTCTCATCACCCAAATACCATCCAAGCCCGGCTCACAACGAAAGCATTACTTCATCCTCCGAGCTGATATCATCAAACTCTAATTAACCATGCTACGCTTTTACACACTCCTCTTTCTTCTGATTACCCCCCTCCTTGCTCAAGACAGGCCGAAACCAGTAGCAGACCCATACTTACGCTACTGGAAGCATTACTACGGCTCAGACATCATCGAGGACATCAGTCGCAGCAAGGCCGTCAAACTAACACCTGAGAACACTCCCAAACCTTGGGCTCATCTCATTCCCGAGGGACACCTGGTCTACAACCTGATCCCACACATCCAAAGCAACCTAACAAAACACACCTTCAAAGAGAGTGAGTATATTCTCTACGACATCAGCTCGGGCCACATCCTTGTCAAATCGACACCTCAGGTAATCAAATTCGTCAAAGAGCTCGCAGCCAAGCAACTCGTCAAGGCCCCGGTATCTATATCTGTTCAAGGAACCCTCATTTCCGTCAAACGACCTGATGACCCATTCCTCGAGTGGGACAAAGAACAAGTTCAAGCCCATGAACCCAAGGTTCTGGCAACTTTCGCTGCGTTAACTCAATCATGTGAGCGACACATCTCCACGTACGGAAATCCGGATAATCCTACTCACGAATTTGAAGTCGAACCTATCATTAGTGAAGACCACCGTATCATTGACCTCAGTCTGGCTCTTTTCATCAAAGCCCAGAAAGATCAAGAGGGCTTTCAATTCAATACCGGCCTCACCCTTCGAAACGGTCAAACCTTTATCCACCCCTATGGCTTTTCCATCACCCCCGGACGAGTCACCCTACTTTCCATTAAAGCTAGCAGCGTCAGTCCAGAAGGCGCCAAAATGCCAGACCTGCCCGACCCACACCCAATCCATTAAAGAATTGGCGGAATCATTCCGCCAATCCTGATGAAATGTCTGCGAGCGCCTATCGTCTGCGGCGCAGTAGAAGGCCAAGGCCAGCCATGCCAATAAGGGCAGTCGAGGATGGTTCAGGGATGGCCTGTACATCGAGGGATACTGAGTCTAATCCCTTGAATGTGGAACCGGTGGTACCGACAAACTGTACTCCGATAGTGGCACCAATACCTGCAGCAATGACATCCGCACCAGAGAGCACATAGGATGTGGCTGAGCCATTGGCCTGCT
The DNA here is from genome assembly GCF_900141815.1 of Rubritalea squalenifaciens DSM 18772. Classification (NCBI taxonomy): domain Bacteria; kingdom Pseudomonadati; phylum Verrucomicrobiota; class Verrucomicrobiia; order Verrucomicrobiales; family Rubritaleaceae; genus Rubritalea; species Rubritalea squalenifaciens. The sequence continues at coordinate 9,016 of NZ_FQYR01000004.1, read as the reverse complement.
CCCAGTCGCCAGAGACATTGTTCATGTTCAAGGTGATGCTGGACCCTGAAAACACATTACGTGTAGTTCCACCGTCGGTGGTCCAGAAAATCTCACCGACCCATCCACGGCCTGCAGCTCCGGAATTCCCATAGAAGTCCAAGGTCAGCTCTTGTCCTGCGCCCTCTACGGTAGCAGATGTCAGCTGATAGATGTAAGTACTATCATCACCTGTAAATGTTCTATTAGACCCGTCATTGGAACCCAGTGCTCCTCCAGTGGCTATGGAACTATTCACCCAGTTATCTGCATAGCCGTCAGAGCCCAGTGCCACTCCTGAGTTGTCAATTCCATTGGAAATGTCATCGATTTCAAAACTCCCGTTCAGAATGACATTCGCGGCATTAACCGAGAGGCTGGTGACAGAGAGTATAGCCAGACAGCTCGTTAGCTTCATCATATGTTTCATTTGTGTGTTTGTATACTTATGTGTTTTTTCTAGTCGCTTGGGGCGCGCACTCACGCATCCAAGCTAAAGCTTACTTCATGGAATTCTTCTCCATGAGCTGGATCACCTGATCCTGACCAATAGCCCCCTCGATGATGAACAACTCATCAATCGCGCCGTGGAAAGTACTTCGATTGTTGTTCTTCAGTGTCATCGTCGCACCAATCACAATAGGTAGAGCCTCTTGACCCACCTTCGTATTTGGCCAGACATCTTTCTGATAGACGCCAAGCTTTTGCTCCTGGCCATTGATATACACTCTCATCACACCAGTCTCGGGGGGCTTGGCACCGGGATCCCATACGGCAGCCACGTGATACCACTCCCCGTTTTCCAGTTTCGAGTTCGTGCGATGCGCCCCCGCACCAACCACAGTTAGATTTGAAGCCCCCTCACCATCCCCCATCACGGCCAGCTGCCAACGTTGGCGATTATACAGCATCACATCACGATCACCCCACCCCACGATATTCGTACGCATCGTTCTCCCACGGGGAGCCTTCTTCACCTTGATCCAGCAGGCCACAGTACGGGGTCTATCACCACCAATACCGGGATGCTTTGTCGTCAGTTCATTCTCAAACTTACGGAAGGTCACTCCCGCCCCGTACTTACCGGGTACTTTATTATCTTCTACCCTGGCGATGCGCGGGCTCGCAGCGGCCAATTCCACTCCAGGCATAGATCCCTCTGCCGGATAGGCGTTGCCCTCAGCATGATCGAAGGACCAGTGCAAGTAAGGTAAGCTATCAGGTAGCGTTTCTATAAACTTTTCAGGCTCTACGTCCACTGCGAGCAGGGTATTCATCGCTTTCAGCTTACGAGCTTCTCCAGCCTTGATGATTTCCGCCTCCGCTCCCTCCTTCAAGGTTTCCACTTGCACCTTCCCCTTGAACACATGCACCTCATCGTATTTCACGTGATCTGCCAGCACACCAAATTGCGTCCCCAGATCCACCACTTTCAGTTCTTTGGTAAGAACTGTAAATCCTTCTGCACCCTGGGACACCTCGAACCAGGCCCTGCCCTTGTTCAACTGCAAGTGATTCCCTTTGAGTAGGATCATGTCAGCTGGCGCCATAACGACCGACTTCACCCCATTCCCGAAGAGCAGCTCCACGGTCCCTTGTTGCAACTGAAGACGTGATCCAACCTCTAGCTGCATCCCTCCCTCCAATGCTTGCTTCGTATGACTGACACTATATTGTGTCCCTGGCGCTACTCTGAAGACTGCTTGTTCACTCGGCTTCACCCTCACAGTCAGCAATGCCAGAGTCACGAGACCTACCAGCAGAACTGCAGCCGAAGCCAGGGCTGTTAGCCTGAGTGCTTTGACTCGCTGACGACGCACCACCCGGTCAATGGGTATCAAAGCCTTACCAACTGCCGCAGGAACCGTGGCATTCATCTGCATGGCATTCTGCAAATGAATGAAGTCACGGTAGATTTCACGAGCCTCAGAGTTGGTCCTGAGTTCATACTGCAAAGCGTCCAGCTGACTCTCGTCTAGGTTACCGTCCAGCAAATCCTGGATCTGATGTTCGAGCTCACGCCGTTTCATCGGCTTCCAAGACTGGGGTTCAATTGATACGCCACACATTGACGCAGGCCGCTACGGATACGATGCAAGGTCACCCGCAGTGAACCAAAGGGTCTCCCGACCTTATCCGCATAATCCTTCAGAGAGAGGTCCGAGCCATAGCGCTGCTGGATCAACTGGAGCTCCTCTTTCTTCAATTTGGAGAGACAACGCTCAAGAGCCAGCATGCGCTTCTCCGTCTCCTCTGGCACCAAACTACAGAATTCCGCCAATTCTTCGGCAAGGTCATCATCCAGAGTACAGACTTTGGATTTCTGTTTAGAATACTGGCGCTTGTGACGCTTCACTTCAAAGCGGGCAATCGCATAAGCCCAGGCCACGAAGTTAGTGCCTATCTCAAAGGATTTTCTCTTCTCCCAAATAATCAAATTAGTCTCCTGCAGCACATCGGCCGCCCCATCCATGCCCGGCATCAGTGAAATGATATATGCACGCAAAGAAGGCTGATACTGTGTGACCAGACTGATGAATTCGCGCTGCTCTTCCGGGCTATGTTCGTAATTCGAAGACATGTAGAGAGTAATCTATACTATCTCACGCACATCGCCCTCCTCGTGTTAACAAATTAGTCTTACTTTCTATTCCCAGCCTTCCTGGAAGGGATGACCAACAGTCCAGAGACGGACGGCAATCATCATTCAAATCGATACTAACGTAAGAATATTCGATAACACAGAGGTAAGCACATCGCTTAAAGTCCCGAGATGGACCCCACTCCTCAGGACATCGCCATCTCGGACATTCAGTTCCGTCAGCGCAGATTGCAGCACAAGATCGACCAGCTGCGTGAGGAATGTGCGCAGCTCGACCACTCGATCGAGCAAATCAAAAAAGATCCCAAGCCAGCACAAACACCACCACCTCTTCCTACGCCACCCAAGCAAACCGTCACCCAGACTACGCACGCTCCTATCCAAGAGAAGAAGTCTATCCCTCTTGCATCCGAGACAAAACCTGATCCTACTCCCCTCAAGGAGCCACAGTCCGTCAAACCAGCGGCAGAAAAAGCAACGGCCTCCAACGCCTCTCCCTCTTCCAGTGATTGGGAACTCAAGCTTGGTAAAATCTGGTTTGTCCGCTTCGGGATCGTTTCCCTGCTCACTGGTCTGATTTTCCTGGGAAATTACGCGTATCATAACTGGTTATTCGCCGCCACGGCTCCCGTGAAATTGAGCTGCTTCATGCTCATCTCGCTGATGCTATCCCTGGGTGGAATGCTCTTTGAGAAAAAGAAACAGGACCTTCGCCGCTATGGCAGGGTCATCACGGCGGGAGGTCTAGCCGCAGGCTACTACACGATCTATGCCTCGCACTTCGTCAGTTCACTCAAAGTCGTGCACAGCCCCCCACTGGCAGCCACTTTACTCACGCTCTGGGCCGGACTCATACTGGTCTATGCCAGCTGGAAACGCTCGCGCATCATCAGCGTTATGGCCATCGGCCTGGCCTTCTACGGCTCGGTCGTCAACCCCACTGGCTGGCTTTCCCTATTCTCTGCCCTCCTTCTATCCGCTTCCGGCATCTATCTTCTTGTTAGACACAGCTGGACCTCGGTGGGCTTAGTCACCGTGGCGGCTGCCTATATTTCTCATGCCTTCTGGTTAGGGCTCTATCCACATACCTCCACAGACACGGTACGTCTGACTTATCTGGCCAGCTACTGGCTGCTCTTTATCACGGCTCTGGCCTTGCCATCCTGCAGGTCCATTAAGACCAGCACCTCAAAACTCCTGGCTAGCATGAACAACGCAGGGGCTTGGCTCCTCACCGTCTACAGTATTCCCCAACTCCTTCCCCAAGACTTCTATGGTGAATTCTCTCTAGGCTTTGGCACTCTCCTTATGCTCTGTGGTACCATCTCCAGTACGGGCAAACTGTGGCCGAAACACCTCACCAGCACCTTTGCCTACCAAGGGCTCTTCCTTTTCACCCTAGGCATCATGGAATGCTACGCAGGTCACACACGTTTCCTCATACTCGCTGCGGAGACCTGTATTCTTCTCGCTGCAGGTATTCGTCATGATCATTCCACCCTCAAAGGCATCTCCGCGATCGTGTACTTGCTCTCGCTTGGGTTATGCTTCTTCGGCGGATTTCCCGCCGCAAGTATTCCTGTCTATGTCTCCCTCACGCTGCTCAATGCGGCCTACACCATTCTCGTGCGTCAAGCGGTGCATGATACCCCTGAGACAAACAATGCAGCCGTCGCCATCATCCCAGCCCTGTTCACCTGGATCATTCTTTGCTTCGGCGTATTTGGTCAGCTAGATACCAGCTACCGTACTCTCGCACTGATGGCGACAGTCCTCACGTTCCTGTGCCTGCACCTCAAAGTACCAAAACTTAAAGCCTTGGTTGACCTCACCCTCGTGACGCCGCTGCCCCTGATGATTGGGGGATTCTGGCAACTCACCCAACCAACGAACTCCTATCCTCTCACCTATCTGACCCTTGGAGCTTTTCTCGCGTTCTGGTTCCTCAGCCCAGTCATCCACCGTCTCGCCAAAGAGACCTTAGGCTATTATTCCATGCTTCCTCCCGCCAAGGATTCACCCATTGGCTGGGTGTCGGGCATCCTCACTTGCGTGGTCTGCTACGGGACTCTGTACACGCTGCATGGCGCCCTAATCAGCAGAGCCATCTTCCCCTGCATCATGGCTTTTACCGCCCACCTCATTTCTGAGAGATCAGGCCGCCGTTCACTCAGTATTCCTGCGCTCTTTGGTATCGTCGCCTCCTTGCTCACCCTGATCTACCAGAGCGATCTGATCGGCAGAGTAGGTTTGCTCGTCCCTGCCATAATCGGTCTTCATCTGATGGTTGCAGACAGGTGGTTGAAGTCACTCGATCTCAAGTGGCTGCGCACCACGCTGGCGACAAGCATGACCCTGACACTCGTCCCGCTCCACGGCCACCTGACACACCCGTACTATGCCTTCATCATCCTCGCGGTCGTCTTCTATCTCTGGGCCAACAAGCGCCAAGACCTTCCCTTCCTTACCCTTGGCACCTACCTACCACTGGCGGTGGCCCAGATCCTGAACGCCCCCTATTATGGAGACAGCGCCCTGAGCACTTATCTTTGCTTGGGATTCGCCCTGCTCATACACCCCCTAACAAGAGGATTACCCAAACCTTGGAAATCCCTACACACCCTCTCAACGGTCTTCACACTACTACTGCTATTCCTAGCTGCTTCATGTGATGTCGCCAACGCTTACAACGGCCACGGGCTTTCTATCACCTGGACACTCCTAGCCTTCATCATATTCAGCCTAGGCCTCGTCTCTAAGTTTAGGATCTACCGCTACACGGGCCTGCTCTGGCTGAGCTTAGCTGCTCTCTATGTCATCTGCATCGATGTGATGCGATTCGACACCCTCGGCCGTATCTTGAGCTTCATTGTATTGGGACTCACCCTCATCGCTCTCGGTTATCTGTACAACCGCTTCCAGGAACACATCAAAAAGCTCCTCTAGCGATCCATCACTTTCGTGTCGTGTTATCAAGGATCAGGCGGGGCGTCACTGCGCCCCGCCTAAAAGCCCTCATATCCTCATACGCTTTAAACACTTATAACCCAATTGGTCTCATAATGAACCAAAGCTTGCTCAGAGCCACCAAGACCATCTGTGCTAGCGTTTTTGAATGCAACCACTCACACGACTCACATCCGTAGCCCTGCTCTCGCTATGCGTCACCTCCCTCTGCCAGGCTGCCCCCGAATACAGTGTCACCACTGTCTTCACATCGGGAGAGGGTTACCCTGTTTACCGTATTCCCGCCATCATCAAAGCAGCCAATGGAGATCTGCTTGCCTTCTGCGAGGGAAGATCTAGCTATTCCGATGGTGGAGACATTGACCTCGTCATGAAACGCTCTACTGACAACGGAGCCACCTGGGGAAATCTTCAACTCGTCCATGAAGAAGGAGGCACAGCACCAATCACCATTGGTAACCCTGCCCCAGTGCTCGATGCGACCACTGGCCATGTGCACCTTCTCTTCACGCGTGAGAACGACACCGTTTTCCACATGAAGTCCACTGACCACGGCGCCACATGGTCAACGCCCACCGAAATCACCAGCAATGTCAAACTCCCCGACTGGGGCTGGTATGCCACAGGCCCGTGTCATGGTATTCAGCTTACTCGAGGTTCTCAGGCCGGCAGACTCGTCATTCCGGCGAATCATCGCGTAGGAACAAACGGTTCGGATTCCGGCGCATTCGGGGCTCAAATCATTTATTCCGATGACCACGGCGCCACCTGGCAGATGAGTGCCTACGCAGATGCAGCTAATGGAGCAGCACCGAATGAGACGACTCTAGTAGAGCTGAACACGCCGGGAATCGCTGATGATACAGGTACAGGTTCCCACATTTACATCAATTCCCGCGATTATAGTAGTGATGCAGGTAACCGCTCCGAAGCCTACTCTGGAGACGGCGGCAACACTTACACCACCGCCTACGATGGAAACTCACACTTCGTAACGCCCATCTGCCAAGGATCTCTTGTTAGATTCAGTGCAATTGACCAAGGAGCAGCCACCAACCGCATCATCTTCTCAAGTCCGAACGGTTCATCACGTTCAAACGGTTCGCTCTGGATGACAACCGACGAGTCATTAACGTGGTCACAACCCAAACAGCTATTCGACGGCCTCTTCGCCTACTCTGATATGGTCAAAACAGCAGACGACAACTTGGGTGTCCTCTTTGAAACTGGCGATTCCACAGGAGGGTATAAGTTCATCAAATTTATCCGTGTGAATGAAGAATGGTTAGATGTACCAGCGCCACCAGCGGAATCTCCAGCCTCGGCATTTTGGGGATTTGAAGAAAAAACGGCTGGTGCCCAGGTAGACACAACAAACGCCAGCATCCTCGACACAGCTGTTGACGGCAATGCTCGCCACCTCACCGCCGTCTCCGCCATACCTTATACAGCATCATCCACAGGCTACCCGAATTGCACCGCACTCAGCTTCTCTGGTGACACCTCAATCTACATTGCTGATTCTCAAACAGGGAACAACTTCGATTTCGCGGCAGACGACACTTTCAGCATTGAAACCGTCTTTCGGGTTCCTAATGGTCATAACTCCTCCTCAGCGATCATCGCCAAAGATCTGGGATCAAACCAGCCATCCTGGTGGCTTCGTATGGAAAGCTCAGGCATCATCCGTTTTCTCGTTTCAGATTCTACCCAAGAAGCCATCGCCACCTCTGAATCCATCACGGTCAATGACGGTAACTGGCACCACCTGGTAGCCATCAAGAATGGAGATACGAAACGGCTCAAACTCATTCTCGATGGCGTACTCATCACCGATATCGAGGACACCACCACAGGATCACATGCAAACAGCCAGTCTCTGCGCATCGGCAGATTCAATAGTGGCAGCCATGCCTTCACAGGAGAAATCGATTACGTGCGAATCGCTCTGAAAGAACTCTCTGCTGCCGACTTCCTCCAGACACATGATCAAAAAGACATCGATAAAGATGCCATACCTGACATCTATGAAAAAAGCATCACCGGCAACACGCGAACTCTAGGCAACGGAGATACTGATGGAGATAATATACCAGACCTAATCGAATACCTTACCGGCAGTGACGAAATGTCCCCCAGTGACCAGCCCTTGATCCAGCTCAATCAAGCAAGTACCGACGACACCTACACCTTCATACACCATCTTCGCGACCTACCAGAATGGCTCTCACTTACAGCAGAGTATTCTAACGACCTTGTAGAATGGAGCAATGTTCCCGTAGGAGGTACAAGCTCCACGAATAGAGTCGATTCAGGTAATGGTCTTTCACAAGTCACTCATACCATTACAGCTCCCAATCATTCGAAAATTTTCGCCAGACTCAGGCTCACAGATAGTCGCACTCCATAATACTCCAGAGCATAAAAAAAGCCCCTGAACATTCAGGGGCTTCATCATTGTTAGTCAAAATCTATCGTGCTTCACCGTAACGCTTAGCGAGATCTACCAACCATTCCTTCTTCAGAGGCTTGGAGAGCAGCGTCACCTGTCCCTGTGGCAAGAGGCGGTTAAGGACCTCGACTTCAGCTCCGTCCAGTCCATCTACCAGAGCTACCACTGGCAGCACATAATGAGACTCTTTTTCCAAAAGCTGCTTGTAGAGTTCGTCTCCATCCATATCCCCCAGTTTAAGATCGAGGATCGCGAGAGGGAAATCATATCCAGAAGCCATTGTCAGAGCTTGCTCTCCGCTAGAAGCCGCCAAATGAAACACACCTTCCTCTTTCAAAACGGTGGTGATTTCATTCAAAAGAGCACTATCATCATTTACTACAAGTATCGGATTCATTGCCTAGTAACTAACAGCAATGAGACATATCCCGCCATTATAAAAAGCAGATGAATCTACACCTAAGAGAATCACTTCGTTTTCTTTTTACACTTCCGTTTGTAGGGAAAGACCAATTGCTTCCAGAATCCTTCTGGCGGCTTGCCGCTCATATTCCCGTACTCTTCCGGCCACTCTCCCTTGGGACAACGATAGGTACCAAAAATCATATCGATCACTGGCAGGTGAACAGCATAGTTCGCATCCATGTAGCGATGATCCTTGGCATGGTGCCAGTGATAGAACTTGGGAGTCGCGATGATATAACGTAGCCAACCAAAGTTGATTCCCAGGTTAGCATGAATCGCCACAGCCTGGACACCCACCAAGGTAATGTAGGCATTCAGAGCCGCTTGCTCGAAACCGAGCAAATACAGAGGCAACATCACCAGAGCTCGTGTCATCAGACTCTCTGCCTACACAGTGAAACCCGTCTCATCCCCACTCTTAAAACTGGACACAAAAAAAGCCCGCACTCAGCTTTCACTAAGTGCGGGCATATAACCTGGCGACGACCTACTCTCACAGGACCTATCGTCCA